>JADLDB010000061.1 GCA_020846875.1 Myxococcales bacterium
GACGCCGGCAGCATGAGGCGCGCCAGGGCGATCATCCGCACCATGTCCAGCGGATCGACAGGCTTCTCTTCCGCCAGCGGCGTGCCCTTCACCGCCACCAGCGCGTTGATCGGCACCGACTCGGGGTGCTTGGGCTGGTTGGCCAGCGTCACCAGCATCTGGCAGCGATCGTCGAGCGACTCGCCCAGGCCGATGATGCCGCCGCAGCACACGCCGATGCCCGCGGCCCGCACGCGCGCCAGAGTGTCGAGGCGATCGCGGTAGGTGCGGGTGGAGATGATGTCACCGTAGTGCTGCTCGCTGGTGTCGAGGTTGTGGTTGTACGCGTCGAGGCCGGCGTCCTTGAGGCGGCGGGCCTGCGAGTCGGTCAGCATGCCCAGGGTGCAGCAGGCCTCCAGGCCCAGCGCCTTCACCCCGCGCACCATGTCCAACACCGAGTCGAACTGCGGGCCGTCCTTCACCTCGCGCCAGGCCGCGCCCATGCAGAAGCGCGTCGCGCCCGCCTCGCGCGCCTGCCCGGCCGCCGTCAGCACCTCCGGCACCGACATCAGCTTCTCGGCCTCGACGCCCGTCTGGTAGCGCGCCGCCTGCGGGCAGTACGCGCAGTCCTCGGGGCAACCGCCCGTCTTGATGGACAGCAGGCTGCACAGCTGCACCTTGTTCTCCTTCCACACCGCCCGGTGCACCGTCTGCGCGCGGTAGACCAGCTCGAGCAGCGGCAGCTCGTACAGGCTGCGCGCCTCGGCCGCCGTCCAGTCGCGCCGCAGCGGCACCTCGGCCACGGCTGCGTGCGGATCCTCTGAGCACCGGTGGCCAGTGAAGGATGAAGACATGGGCAACTCCTCGCTATCGCGTTGAAATTCCGCGCCATTTGAGGGTGTTCGCGCTCCTTGTCAACCAAATGCAGGCGCCCGGTTGACGGCGCTGCGGAAAACGATTGCCGCGCACAGCCGGGCGTGGGAGGCCGTGGGTCGCCGTTCACCCCTTTCGGGAGGAAACACGATGCGAACGTCGTTGATTGGCGCGCTGCTGGTCGCCTTCACGCTGTCCCTGCCGGCCTGTGACGACTCGGAGAAGAAGGCCGCGGAGGCGAAGGCCGCCGCCGAGGCCGTCGCCGCCAAGGCCAAGGCCGAAGCCGACGCCGCCGCCGCCAAGGCCAAGGCCGAGGCAGAGAAGGCCGCCGCCGAGGCGAAGGCCAAGCTGGAGACGGACAAGGCGGCGCTCACCAAGACACTCGCCGACGGCCTCGCCGAGGCGGACAAGAAGGTAGAGGAGCTCAAGGCGAAGGTGGCCAAGGCCAAGGGCCCGGCCAAGAAGAAGGGCGAGGAGGCGGTGGCCGCCTACGACGCCGCGAAGAAGGCCCTCACCGAGGCCGAGGCCAGCCTGGCGGCGGCCGAGTCCGCCGGCTTCGCGGAGCTCTCCGGCAAGTTGACCGGCCTGTTGGACGAGGCGAAGAAGGCCGCCGCCGCCGTCGAGGAAGCGCTCGCGCCGCCCGCGAAGAAGAAGAAGTGACGGCGTCGCCCGTCAGGGCGGCAGCTCGCACCCCAGCCCATCCGGTGCACCAGCCCGGTAGCCCGGTCGGATGTCAGTCCCGTCTGCTATGGCGTCGCGCTCGCGGCGCCCCAGCAGGGCGCCAGGGAGGGCGTGGGAATGGCGAAGACGAAGACGCACTTCACCTGCCAGGCGTGCGGCTACCAGTCGCCCAAGTGGCTGGGGCGCTGCACCGACTGCGGCGCGTGGGGCTCGCTGGTGGAGGAGGTCGACGCCGCCAGCGCGCAGTCCCGCCCGGCGTGGGGCGCTGCCGGCGGGCAGGCGAAGCCGGTGCTGCTCAAGGACGTGGAGGCCACCAGCGAGGCGAGGCGGCTCACCGCCATCGCGGAGCTCGACCGCGTGCTGGGCGGCGGCGTGGTGCAGGGCAGCCTGGTGCTCATCGGCGGCGATCCCGGCATCGGGAAGTCCACGCTGCTGCTGATGGCGGTGGACAAGCTGGGGAAGGATCGCCCCGCGCTCTACGTGTCCGGCGAGGAGTCCCTGCGGCAGACGCGCATGCGCGCCGAGCGGCTGGGCGTGACGGGCGAGCAACTGCACCTCTTCGCCGAGACCGACCTCGACAAGGTGCTGACCCAGGCCGAGAGGCTGGCGCCGGGCAGCCTGGTGATTGACTCCATTCAGACGATGTTCCTGCCCGAGTTGGGCAGCGCGCCGGGCAGCGTGAGCCAGGTGCGCGAGTGCGCCGGGCGGCTGATGGCCTACGCCAAGAAGACGGGCGTCCCCACCTTCCTGGTGGGCCACGTGACGAAGGAAGGCAGCATCGCCGGGCCGCGGGTGCTGGAGCACATGGTGGACACGGTCCTCTACTTCGAGGGCGAGCGCGGGCACCCCTTCCGCATCCTCCGGGCGCACAAAAACCGCTTCGGCAGCACCAACGAGATCGGCGTCTTCGAGATGAAGGGCGCCGGGCTGGTGGAGGTGCCGGATCCTTCCGCGCTCTTCCTCCAGGAGCGGCCGAAGGGCGCGTCGGGCAGCGTGGTGACGTCCACCCTGAACGGGACGCGGCCCATCCTCGTCGAGGTGCAGGCCCTGGTGGCGCCCACCGGCTACGGCACCGCGCGGCGCACGGCCATCGGCGTGGACTCCAACCGGGTGGCGCTGCTGGCCGCCGTGCTGGAGAAGAAGCAGGACGTGCAGTTGCTGGGCTGCGACATCTTCGTCAACGTGGCCGGCGGCATGACGCTCACCGAGCCGGCGAGCGACCTGGCGGTGTGCGCGGCGCTGGTGTCGTCGCTCCAGAATCGCCCCATCGACGCGCAGACGCTCATCCTGGGCGAAGTCGGCCTCGCCGGCGAGGTGCGGGCGGTGGCCCAGGTGGAGCCCCGGCTGGCCGAGGCCGCGAAGATGGGCTTCAAGCGGGTGGTGCTGCCCAAGGGCAGCGCGCGGCGGCTGGAGACCAGGCGCCTGGAGGTGCTGGGCGTGGACAGGCTGGAGGAGGCGCTCGACCTGCTGGTGCGCTGAGGCGCTGCGCGCGCCCGCTACTTGATCGATCGCGCCCGCTGGCTCTTCGTCAGCTCCAGGGTGTCGAGCTCCATCACCCGCCGCGGGAAGCGGCCGGTGAGCAGCGCGCCCAATTCCTGATCGCGCATCGGCTCGGCCACCTCACGCAGCGCGTGGGCCATCTCCAGCGCGGTGCGGTAGCGCTCGGCGGGCGCCTTCTGCAGCGCCTTGTCGATCACCTCCCAGAAGGGCTGGGGGAGCTGCGGCGGCCGCGGCAGCGCGTCGTTGACGATCGCCTCCATCGTCCTGGTGTCGTCCCGGCGATCGAACGCCCGCTTCCCCGTCAGCGCCTCGTAGAGGATGAGGCCCATGGAGAAGAGGTCGCTCCTGCGATCGATGCGCTCGGCGGTGGCCTGCTCGGGGGACATGTACAGCGGCTTGCCCTTGACGATGCCCGGCAGCGTCACCGTGCGCTGGTCCCGCATCTTCGCCACCCCGAAGTCCAGCACCTTCACGCGCCCGTCGAAGCCCAGCATCAGGTTGTGAGGTGAGAGGTCGCGGTGTACCAGGCCCAGCACCGAGCCGTCGTCGCCCTTGAGCTCGTGGGCGGCGTGCAGCCCCTCCAGCGCCTGGCACAGCACCGCGGTGATCAGCGCCGGCGGCAGCGGCCCGTGCTTCCAGTAGACGACGTGATCGAAGTCCACCCCGCGAATCAGCTCCATCGCCAGGAAGTAGCTGCCCGCGACGTTCCCGAAGTCGAAGAAGGTGACCAGGTTGGGGTGGTTGAGGCGCATGCCCAGGCGCGCCTCGTCGAGGAACTGCTCGACGATGTTCTCGTCTTCCGCCAGCGAGGGGAGGATGCGCTTCAAGGCCACCAGGCGCGACACGCCGCCCGGCGCCACGGTGCGCGCCACCATCACCTGGGCCATGCCGCCGGTGCCCAAGGGGTGGAGCAGCTCGTACTTCCCCAGCCGCGCGCGGGGACGAAACTCGCCGGCGTCGGCCAGTTCGTCCAGGCGCTCCAGCGGGGTGTGGCCTTCGGAAAGGGCGATGAAGGACAGCACCGCCGAGTCGAACATCTCGGCCACCGCCTCCACCAGCGCCAGCACCTGCTTCCCGCCGTCGGTGAAGGTGCCGGGAAGGATGAAGCCCAGCGAGCCCAGCCGGGTCTGCCCCAGCGTCAGCGGCGCCACGAAGATGGTCCGCTCGTCCTCCAGGGACACGGCGCCCTTCGCGCTCACCCAGGTGAGCACGTCGAAGGGCTCGTTGCCCCACACCCGCGTCAGCACCGGGCCTTCGCTGCCCTGCACCTGCACGAAGGCGCCCTTCGCGTGGATCATCCGCGCGCACTGGGACAGGAAGACGTCGGCCGCGGCGGTCAGCCCCAACTGCCGCTCGATGCAGTCTTCCAGCACCTCGTCGGCCAGACGCTGCACCGCCACCAGCCCCCGCAGGAAGCGGACCTCTTCGTCCAGCGAGTCGAAGCTGAGCTGCGTCTTCACGGCAGGTCCGGTGTCTTCAGGCCTTGCTTGCCTCGGCGTTGTAGATGGCGTCGGCGATCCGGTAGGCGGATCCTTCCAACTGCTTGATGGCGTCCCGCATCTTGCCGGGATCGAGCGTGGTGAGCTGCTTCTTCAGGTTCTCCAGGTCCGCCTGGATCTCGTCGCGGTCCTTCTCCGAGAGCAGCGTGGCGTACTCCTCCAGCGACTTCTCGGTGGTGTAGATGAGCCCGTCGGCGTTGTTCTTGAGATCCGCGACCTCTTTCTTCGCCTTGTCGCCTTCCACGTTCGACTGCGCGTCCTGGATCATCTTCTGGATTTCGGCCTCGGTGAGGCCCGAGTTGGACACGATGCGCACCTGCTGCACGCGCCCGGTGCCCAGGTCCTTGGCTGAGACGTGCACCAGGCCGTTGGCGTCGATGTCGAAGGTGACCTCGATCTGCGGCACCCCGCGCGGCGCCGGAGGAATGCCCACCAACTCGAAGCGGGCCAGGGTCTTGTTGTCCGCCGCCATCTCGCGCTCGCCCTGGAGCACGTGCACGCTCACCAGCGGCTGGTTGTCGGTGGCGGTGGAGAAGACCTGCGACTTCTTGCAGGGAATGGTGGTGTTCTTGTCGATGATCTTGGTGAAGACGCCGCCGGCCGTCTCGACGCCCAGCGACAGGGGCGTCACGTCCAGCAGCAGCACGTCCTTCACCTCGCCCTTGAGCACGCCGCCCTGGATCGCCGCGCCGATCGCCACCACCTCGTCAGGGTTGATGCCCTTGTGCGGGTCGCGGGAGAACAGGTCCTTCACCCGCTTCTGCACCGCCGGCATGCGCGTCATGCCGCCCACCAGCAGCACCTGATCCACCTGCTGCGCGGCGAGGCCCGCGTCCTTGAGGGCCGTCTTGCAGGGCTCCACCGAGCGCTCGATCAGCTCCTTCACCAGCGCCTCCAGCTGGCCGCGCTCCATCGCCTCCTGCAGGTGCTTGGGGCCGGTGGCGTCAGCGGTGATGAAGGGCAGGTTGATTTCGGTCTCGGTGGCGGACGACAGCTCGTGCTTGGCGCGCTCGGCGGCTTCCTTCAGGCGCTGCAGCGCCATGCGGTCCTTGCGCAGGTCCAGGTTGTTGTTGGCCTGCTTGAAGCGATCGGCGAGGAAGTCGACGACCTTGTTGTCGAAGTCTTCGCCGCCCAGGTAGGTGTCGCCGTTGGTGGACTTCACCTCGAAGACGCCGGAGCTGAGCTCGAGGATGGAAATATCGAAGGTGCCGCCGCCGAGATCGTAGACGGCCACCTTCTCGGCCTTGCCGTCGTTCTTCTTGTCCAGGCCGTAGGCGAGCGCCGCGGCTGTCGGCTCGTTGATGATGCGCAGCACGTTGAGGCCGGCGATCCGCCCGGCGTCCTTGGTGGCCTGGCGCTGGCCGTCGTTGAAGTAGGCGGGCACCGTCACCACCGCCTCGGTGACCGGCTCGCCCAGGTAGTCCTCGGCGGTCTGCTTCATCTTCGCCAGCACCATCGAGCTGATCTCGGGGGGGCTGTACTGCTTGCCGCGCACCTCCACCCAGGCGTCGCCGTTCTCGCTGGAGACGACCCGGTACGGCACCATTTCCCTGGCGCGCTTGGCCTCGGGCGAGTCGAAGCGGCGGCCCATCAGCCGCTTCACCGCGTAGATGGTGGCGTCGGGGTTGGTGACCGCCTGGCGCTTGGCGATCTGCCCCACCAGGCGCTCGTTGGACTCGGTGAAGGCCACCATCGACGGGGTGGTGCGGCTGCCTTCACTGTTGGGGATGACGACGGGCTCCCCGCCTTCCATCACCGCCACGCACGAGTTCGTCGTGCCCAGGTCGATTCCGATGACTTTACCCATGACCCCCTCGGTGCTCCTTGTGCCTCATCCGGTCGTTCCTGAAGCTGCCTCTGGCTCAGCTGGTGGCTCCGCCCTCACCACCCGGGCTTCCTTCTGGGGGAGGGCCCTGCGCGGCAGCCGGCGCCTCGGGCGGCTTCTCGGGCGCGCGCGACACCACCACCAGCGCCGGGCGCACCAGCCGATCGTTCAAGGTGAAGCCGCGCAGCACCTCGGTGTGGACGTGGTTGGGCGGCAGGTCGGTGGTGTCCACGGCGGACATGGCTTCGTGGCGGGTGGGATCGAACACCTCGCCCTTGGCGCTGAAGCCCTTCACCCCGTGCTTGCCCAGGGCGTCCTCGAACAGCTTGCGGATCATCCCCACGCCCTTCTTGAAGCTGTCGAAGTCGGACGCGGAGCTGGCGTCGAGGGCGCGATCGAAGTTGTCGGAGACGGGCAGCAGGTCCTTGAGCAGCTTCTCGCTGCCGAACCGCTGCACCTCCTCCTTCTCCTTCTGGGCGCGCTTCTTGTAGTTTTCGAGGTCGGCGGCGGCGCGGAGCATCTTCTCGTGCTCGTCCTTGAGCTTCTGCATCAGGTCCCGGCCGCGGGAGAGGGACAGCTCGAGCTCAGCCTTGAGCTGCTCGACTTCCTGCGCCTGCCCGGTGGGCTGGTCCTTCCCGGTGGCCTGGGCTTTCGCGTCGCCTTCGGGCGCAGGGGCCGCTTCGGGCGCTGAGGGCGTGGAGGGCGCTGCCGCGGCCTCGTCGGGCTGGTCGCCGGGGTCACCGGCGTCGCCCTTGGTGCGCTTCTCCACCGCCTTCAAGGCCTCGTCGATGAGGTCCTGGCCGATGTCGGTGGAGAAGTTGCCCTTGTTCCCGGGTGGTGAACGCACGGATCAGCAGTCAAGCACACCCCGCGCAGGCGGTGGTGAGGAATGGGACGCGTCACTCGCCGGGGCCACTGGCCTTCTTGCCGATGGTCTTCTTTGCCGCGCCGGCCTTCTTCGCGCCGGACTTCTTCGCGCGCGGGCCGACGGACTTCTTCGCGGCCTTCGGCTTCGGCGGCGGCTCCATCTCGGGAGGCGGAGACGGGGGAGTGGGGGCGGGCTCGGGGGCTCTGGCGGCGGCCGGCGCCCCGGGCGGCTCCTTGCTGACGAAGTCCGTCACCTTTCCGGAGGCGGAGCGGAAGGCGCCTTCAGCCTTCTTGACGCCTGTCTCCATCACGGTGGCTACCTCTTCCGCCGTCTTGCGGGCCCAGTGGCCCACGTCCTTGAGGCCTTCACGCAGCTTCTGCTGGCGCTCGGGGTCCTTCACCTCGCCCATCAGCTTCTGGGCTTCGTCCTTCACGTCCTTGCCGAAGCGCTTGAAGTCTTCGCCGGTCTTCTTGAGGAAGGCCCGCATCTTCGTGTCCCACGCGGAGTCGCTCATGGCGCCGCGTTGTACACGAAAACGGGCCCGAGGGCCGAAGGGCCCGGTGGAAACGTGCGCGCCGCGGTGCCAACATGGACGGCCTCGTGGCCCGTCTGGTCCGCCATTTCGTCGAGGAGCCGCGGCAGTGCAGCTACCTCTCCAACGTCAAGGCCTCGCTGGAGTACCGCCTGATGGTGGACGTGTCGCCGGGCGAGCTGGAGAACCTGCTGCTGCGCGGGTGGCGGCGCTTCGGGCCTGCGTACTTCCGGCCGGCGTGCCGCGCCTGTGACGAGTGCCTGTCGATCCGCCTCGACGTGCACCGCTTCCAGCCTTCGCCTTCCCAGAAGCGGGCCCTGCGGCGCACGCGGCGCTTCCGGGTCGAGGTGACGCGGCCCCACATCGACGAGACGCGGCTGGCGCTGCACTCCCGCTGGCACCGCACCCGGGAAGAGGCGCGGGGCTGGGAATCCACCAACCTCACCGAGGACGAGTACGCCACCCAGTTCGCCTTCCCGTCCTCCACCGGGCGCGAGGTGGCCTGGTACGACGGCGAGGCGCTGGTGGCGCTGGGCCTGGCCGACGTGACGCCCAACTGCTTCAGCGCGGCCTACTTCTTCTACGAGCCGGCCATCGCCCGCCTGTCCCCGGGCATCGGCAACGTGCTGCTGTCGGTGGAGATGGCGAAGGAGATGGGCTGCCAGCACGTCTACCTGGGCTACCGGGTGAAGGACTGCCCGTCGCTCACCTACAAGGGCATGTTCCGCCCGCACGAGCTGCTCGAGGGGCGGCCTGGGGTGAACGAGACGCCGGTGTGGCGGGAAGAGCTGCCGCTGCCCGTGGTCGGATGAGCGCGTCGCTGGCGCCCTTCAGAAGGGGGCGTCTTCGTCGTTGGGCGGCGGCGCGTCGGAGTCCCCTGGCGGGGGCGGGCCGTCGTCGCCGGTGCCGCCCTGCCGGGCCATCTCCGCCTCGATGGCCGCGAGCAGCCCCCGCTCCTTGTCGTGGAAGCGCGCCTTGCCGGGATCGTTGAGCGTGCGCCGCGCGCCGTTGGCGTAGAACTCGAGATCCTGCATCGAGGCGCCGGCGATCGGCTGGCCCTTGCTGCGCCCGTAGTTGGGGAAGACGGCGGATCCCCCTCCGGCGCTCCTCGGCGCCGCGCTCTTCCCGGGGGCAGCGCGGGAAGGGCTGGCCGCCGCGCCGGCCGCCCCCACCTGCATCGGCTCCAGCGTCAGAGTGAAGCCGTCCCCGGCGCGGACCGCCGTCCCCACCTGCACGTTCTCCACCGAGCCGTCTGGCCGCCGGATCGCCATCGTCACCGCGAGTCGTTCGCTCATGCCGCGACCCTAGGAGACGGAAGCTGGACGCTCAAGCCAGCGCTGGCACACTCGGCCCCCCCGTGCTGCCCAACAGCGTCCTGCTCATCGACGACGAAGCCATCGTGCTGGACGTGCTCACCGTGGCCCTCGAGAAGAAGGGCCTTGAAGTGAAGACCGGCACCTGCGCGGCGGAGGGCCTCGAGCTGCTCAAGAGCGAGCGCTTCGGCTGCCTGCTGGTGGACAAGAACCTCCCCGACGGCTCGGGCATCGATCTCATCCGCCGCGCCCGGGAGCTGCAGCCGCTGTGCGCCTGCATCGTCATCACCGGCTACCCCAACGTGGAGTCCATTCTCGAGGCGCTGCGGCTGGGCGCCGCCGACTACCTGGAGAAGCCCTTCCCCCAGATGGCGCTGGTCCAGGAGAAGGTGCTGCAGGCGCTCGCCCGGCAGCGGGTGCTGGCGGAGCGAGAGGCCCTGGTCAAGCGCGTGCAGGAGCTGCAGGCCGCGCAACCGAAGGGGGATTTCTCTACCCACGCCCAGGTGGCGCTGCTCCAGCAGGCCCTCGACGTGGCCCGGGACGACCACCAGCGCGCGCTGCGGGAGGTCCGTGACGCCGCCCAGGCCGAGATCGACGCCGCCTCCGGGCGGCTCGACGCCGTGAAGTTCCGCCACCAGCAGGCGCTCACCGCGCTCCGGAAGGGCGCCACCCTGCTGGCCAGCCTGCTCGACTCGCACCGGCTGCCCGCCCCCGTGGAGCGCGACCTGCGCGAGCTGCGACGGGCGATGACCGAAGTCCTCGACGAGACATGAGGCCTACCCGGCGCCGTTGGAGAAGGTGAGGAGGGGCTCTCCGGCCAGCGCGTTGGCGCGGGCCATGATGGAGTCGAGCCGGGCGCGTCGCTGGTCGGCTCGATCACGGTGAGGCCCTTCTCGAGGCACCAGCCGATGACGCCGTCCGGCGCCGTGGAGGTGGCGTCGGTCAGGTCGACCACCACACTCCAGCGCTCCCCAGGTCTCGGGCCGCGTCACGTCGAGCGGCACCGGGCCCCGGCGGGACGCCGCCACCACCTCGAGCCCGCCGGCGGCCTGGAGCGCGCGCACCACCTTCGCGCCGAGGAAGCCCGTGCCCCCGAGGACCACCACCCGCACCGTGTGCCTCCTGGAAGAAAGACGAAGGGCCCGCTCCGCTGTGTGTCGGAGCGAGCCCTCGCAGACTTGAAGTCAGCGCCTGAGGGTTCAGCTCAGGTGCTTGTTGTACTTGGCGGTCAGCTCGAACATCGTGATCGGCTTCTTGCCGACCACCGCGGCGAGCTTGTCGTCCGGGTTGATCTGACGGCGGTTCTTCTTGTCCTGGAGACCGTGCTTCTTGATGTAGTCCCAGATCTTCTTGCTCGCCTCGAACCGGGCGAGCGGCTTGGTGCCAACGATCTCAGCCAGAGCAGCCGAAGGATTCAGCGGCTTGGCAAACGCGGCATTGATCGTGCGCTTCTTCGTCTTCTTCGCGGCCATTCGGTTGTTGTCTCCTCCCCTCCCGGGGACGTTGTCGGTCCTTCCATCGAGGAACCGGAGGCGGGTTGCTAGCACGTCTCCCCGGGAAAAAAAGGGGCTTCGTCTCGAAATTTTCGAGGGAGAGTCCCTCGCATGACAGCGCGCAAGGCCTTGTTGACGGGCGGAAACGGATTTCTGGGGGCCTGGCTGGCCCGAGCGCTGGTGGCGCGGGGTGAGGCGGTGACGTGCGTGGTGCGGCCCAAGGCGGACGTGTCGGCGCTCGACGGCGTGGCGGTGGAGCTGGTGCACGGGGACGTGACCGAGCCGGCGACGTTGCCCGCGGCGCTGGAGGGCGTGCACACCGTCTTCCACCTGGCGGGCATTCGGCGGGCGTCGACGCGGGACGACTTCCTGCGGGTCAACGCGGAAGGGACGCGGCACGTGGCGGAGGCGATGGTGCAGGCGGGAGCGCGGCGCCTGGTGCTGGTGGGCTCGCTGGCGGCGTCGGGGCCCAGCGCCGGCGGCCGGCCGAGGAAGGAAGAGGACCCCTTCGCGCCGGAGGAGTGGTACGGCGAGTCGAAGGCCGAGGCGGAGCGGATCGCGTTCACCTTCGGCGATCGCCTGGAGGTGACGAGCTGCCGGCCGGCGCGGATCGTCGGCCCGGGGGACCATGAGAACCTCACCTTCTTCAGGCTGGCGAAGCAGGGCCTGGTGCTGAGGCTGGGCGGGCCGGAGCGGCGGCTGTCGATGGTGGACGTGGACGACGTGGTGGACCAGCTGCTGCTCCAGGCGGACAAGCAGGAGGCGGTGGGCCAGGCCTTCTTCAGCGCGTCGAAGGAGACCACCACCGTGGAGGCGTTGATGCGCCTCATCACCGAGGTGTTGGGCGTGAAGGCGCGGACCCTCTACGTGCCACAGGCGGCGCTGCGGGGGCTGGGCGCGCTGGCCGACGTCATCTCCAACGCCACGGGGAAGAAGCTGCCGCTCAACCGGAAGCTGGCCAGGCAACTGCTCGCGCCCGGCTGGGAGTGCAGCGTGGAGAAGGCGGAGCGGCTGCTGGGCTTCACCCCGAAGCGCACCCTCAAGTCCGCCATTCGGCGGAGCGCGGAGGCGTACCTGGCCGCCGGGTGGTTGTAGCGGGCGCCTGGCGTGCTAGAGGCTCGACGCCGTGAAGCCCGCGCACACCGAAGGCTCCGCCTCGCCGGGGAAGGCCGCCTTCTTCGACATCGACGGCACGCTGATCAGCACCAACGTGGTGCACGCGTACGGCTACTACGCGATGAACGAGGGCAGCGCGCTGGGGATCCTCCAGCGCTCGGTGAAGACGCTGGCGTCGATCCCCGTGTTCTCGGTGCTCAACCTGGTGGACCGGAAGACCTTCAACGAGTTCTTCTACCGCTCGTACGCGGGGCTCACCGAGGACCGGCTGCTCACCCTGACCGAGGACATGTTCGAGGATCTGATCAAGCCGGCGATCTTCGCGAAGGCGCAGGATCTGATCGACCAGGCGCGGCGGGCGGGCTGCAAGGTGGTGCTGGTGACGGGCGCGCTGGACTTCACGATGAGGCCGCTGGCGCGGCACCTCGGCGCGGACGACCTGATCGCCAACCGGATGCAGTTCGTCGGAGGGAAGGCCACGGGGAAGGTGATCCCCCCCATCATCGAGGGCGCCAACAAGGCCAACGTGATCCGCGAGTACTGCGAGACGCAGGGGCTGTCGTTGATGAAGAGCCACGCCTACTCCGACTCGGCCAGCGACTACGCCATGTTGACCATCGTGGGCCGGCCCACCGCGGTGAACCCCGACTTGAGGCTGCGGGCGCTGGCGCGCAGCTACAACTGGCCGATCCTCGACGTGCGCTGAAGCGAGCTGCCCACAGGTGCGGCGGCTGACGACACCGGCTGGTGCGCCGCTGTGGGGCGGGCTCCGCGTTCCTGCGCGGGGCCGTCCCTCTCTACACTCCCGCGCATGGGCGGCCTTACCCTGGTGCGGAAGCTGGCGGACGGGGGCGCGGCCGAGGCGTACCTCGGGCAGAGCGGCACCGCGCACTACCTCGTCCAGTTGAGCCGGCCCCAGCTCTCCCTCGACACCGAGCTCTACGGCCGCTTCCTCGACGCGTCCGTGTCGTCCTCCACGCTGAGCCACCCCGAGGTGCTCTCACCCAAGAGCGTCGGCTGCGGTGACGACGGCCGGGTCTGGGTGGTGAGCGACGCCATCACCGGGTGGACCGCCGCCGATCTCCTCCGCCTGCGCGGGCCCATCCCCGAGGGGCTGGTCATCGAGTGGGGCCTCGCGGTGTCCGAGGCGCTCGAGACGCTCCACGACCAGGGAAAGGTGCACGGCTGCCTGGCCCCGCGGCACCTCCACGTCTTCGGAGAGTCCAGCTCACCTCAGGTGCGCCTGCTGGACACGGCGCTCCTCCACTTCCGCGGCCGGCACTCGGTCGCGCCGCCCCAGGGCGCGGTGGTGGTCGAGCCGGAGTACCTGTCGCCCGAGCGCGTGTCCGGCTCGCGTGGCACCGCCACCGGCGACACCTGGGGCCTCGGCGTCCTCCTCGTGGAGCTGCTCACCGGGCACCAGCCCTTCCGCGCTTCGTCCCCCGACGAGACCCGCAACCTCGTGTTGAGGAGCCGCTCCGTCCGCCTGCCGCCGCGCCTCGCCCGGTGGCAGCGCTTCATCGACGCGTGCGTCGATCCCCTCCCCTCCAACCGCTTCGGCAGCGCGCTGGAGATCCGCCAGGCGTTGATCGGCCTGCTGGCCTGACGCCGCACCTGCGGGTTGTCGCCCGGGGCGACTGTGTTAAGCGCCTGCCCCGATGCGCCCCCTGAAGACGCTCAAGAAGCTGTACGACGAGGAGTCCCACCTCATCATCACCGAGAAGGGCTCGCCGCCGCGCGTGCTCTTCTACGGCGAGGACTTCTGGGTCGAGGATCTGCCCGTCGGGACCCGCGTCATCACCGCCCGACCGCCGCTGGAAGGCGTGCCCAACCTGAAGGCGGCGATCCGCTACGCCATCAACCACCCGGAGGGGATGGATCCGCTCCATGCCCTGCTCAAGCCGGGGATGAAGGTGACGGTGGCGCTGGACGACATCTCTTTGCCGCTGCCGCCGATGAAGACGCCCGACGTGCGCCAGGCGGTGCTGGAGATTGTGCTGGAGCTGCTGGCCGACTCCGGCGTCGACGACGTGCACCTGGTCATCGCCAACGCGCTCCACCGCCGGATGACCGAGGCGGAGATGAAGCGCATGGTGGGCCAGAGGATCTTCGACGAGTTCCACCCGGACCGGTACTACAACCACGACGCCGAGGATCCGGAAGGCATCGTCGAGCTGGAGCGCACCTCGCACAACGAGGTGGTGGCGATGAACCGCCGCGCCGCCGAGTCGGACCTGCTCATCTACGTCAACATCAACCTGGTCCCCATGGACGGGGGCCACAAGTCCGTCGGCACCGGCCTCACCAACTACGAGTCGCTGCGCGCGCACCACAACCCGCAGACCATCCGCGACACCGAGTCGTACATGGAGCCGGGCAAGAGCGCGCTGCATCGCTCGACCGAGCGCATCGGCCGGGTCATCGACAAGCACTGCAAGGTGTTCCACATCGAGACCACCATCAACAACCGCATGTTCGAGGAGCCGGTCGGCTTCCTGATGAAGAAGGAAGAGGACTTCACCGAGCTCGATCGCCTGAAGGTGCAGTCCTTCAAGTACGCGCTGTCGAAGATGCCGCGGGCGATGAAGCGGAAGATGTTCTTCAACATCTTCGCGCCGTACTCGGTGACGGGGGTGTTCGCCGGCGCCACCGAGCCCACCCACCAGCGGACCCTGGAGATGAGCTGGCGCCAGTACTCGGTGCCGGTGGACGGGCAGTCGGACATCGTCATCTTCGGCATGCCGTACGTCTCGCCGTATAACGTGAACAGCATCCTCAATCCGCTGTTGGTGCAGGTGATGGCGCTCGGCTACCTGTTCAACCTGAACCGTGGCGTGCCGCTGGTGAAGAAGGGCGGGGTGATCATCTTCACCCACCCCTGCTACGACGAGTTCGACCCCGAGCACCACGCCCCGTACATCGAGTTCTTCAACCGCTGCCTCACCGAGACGCGGGACGCAATGAAGCTGGAGCACAAGTACGAGAAGGAGTTCGCCCGCAACCCCAGCTACGTGCACCTGTACCGCAAGGGCCACGCCTACCACGGGGCCCACCCCTTCTACATGTGGTACTGGGGCGAGAATGGCCGGCAGCACGTGGGCAAGGTGATCGCCGCCGGCGCAGAGAACAACCACGTCCCGGCGATCATGGGGTGGGATCGCACCGACACGCTCAGCGAGGCCATCGAGGAGGCCCGCGGCTTCATCGGGCGCTCGGCGAGCATCAGCTACGTGAAGATCCCGCCCATCCTGCAGACGGACGTGCGGCTGTGACGGCTCGCTACAGCCAACCTAGCGGCGCGCAGTGACGTAGCGGCCCTTCGCGGCCTTCACCGGCGCGGCCAGGCGCTCCACCACCTGGCCCTTGCGCGGCTGCGGCTCAGGCAGCGAGCGCATGATGGGAATGCTGAGCGCCTGCGCGGGGAGGTGCGCCGCCAGCGCCGCCGCCGACTTCCGGTACTCGGCCTTCGACGCCATCAAGAAGCCCACCGCGATCAGCAGGACCAGGCCGCCCACGACGGAGCCGGCGATGCGCGCGCGGCGGTCGTCGATCACCTTCTCCAGCACCTCTCCCAGTCGGTCGGCCACAGAGCTCATGGCGCGCCGACAAAGCAACTTGTGGGCCCGGGCGCCGCGGCGCGGCACGAGGAACGATTCCGCTCGGTTGGGGTGCCTGCCGAGCGACAGCGAGGTGGCGCATCGACGTTCTCGACAACAGTGGATCTGGAGTCTTCGCGCGCAGGCGTAAGGCGATTTACAGGCCCGAGCGCGCTCTACTTTCCGGCCCTCTTGAAGATCCACGGGAAGGTCACGCGGACTTCACCTCCGCCCATGGGCGGTGGGAATTTCATGAAGCGAACGCGCTCGACGATGCAGCGCTCCAGTTCGGGGTCCTCGCCCGCCGACTCCGAAATGACTGCGGACGAGACATCGCCCGTCGGGCCGATGACGAACGCCACGGCCACCTTGCCCTCTGCCTCTGGGTTCCGGTCGAGCGCCAGCTCGTAGCAGTGCTTCACGCGGTTGCTGTTCTCCCGAATGACCGCGCTGATGACGTGCTTCTCAAGACCTCCCCCCTTCACCGCTGCCGCAGGCGTCGATGCTGGAATGAGCGCGAACGCGGGCTCGTCGGGCCGGAAGAGGAGCTGGGCCCGGCGCTCGGTTGATGCGACCACCCACGCCGTCGTCCATCGCGTCAGGCCGCCGTCCGGGCTCTGCGGGAATCGCCACCGCCTCGCGCCCGCCACGACGCAGCCGGGAATTCCCGTCGAAGCGACGGGTCCTTCGGTAGTGGCGCGTGCATCGAGCACCGCGCCCTGGCCACCCACAACTACATCGACACGAAACCGCGCTTCGAGCGAAGGCGCTTCCTGTGGCCAGGCGAGCCCAGCGCACGCCGAGAGCCCATCCAGCTGTGCTTCAACGACGGGTTTCAGGAGTTCGTCCGGCAACGCCGGCTCGCCAGGCTCGGCTCCCGCCACCGACCGGACTGGAGCGGTGAACTCGTTCCGAATCCAGGTGCCCCCATCTGTACTCGCCGGCCACCACCACCGCTCCACCTGGGTGACGAGACACGGAACTGTGCTGTTGTCCCGAGTGCGTCCGTCCTCGAAGGCGTACGAAGAGACTCGCCCGGCCTCATCGACCACCCACCAGAAGCGAACGCGATCCCCTTTCCGTGGGCTGCCTCCATCCGGCGTGAAGCACCGGCCCGTGTCGCTCGCATGAAACCGCAGGACATCCGAGACCTCGGGCAGAGAGAGACCGCCGTCCACTTCCAGTGCGGGACGTGCCGCCGGCTTTCCCGCGGCCAGCACTACTCCAACGACCAACCAGCCGTACACCACGTTGTCCTCCCTCTTCCAGGTCTACAGTCCTCGACGCAGGCGCCCGAGCGCCACCTGCGCTGCCCAGTACCCGCACATCCCGTGCACCGCCGGGCCGGGAGGCGCCGAAGAGGAGCACAGCAGAATCCGCGAATTCGGAGTGACGTACGGTGGCCCCGGCAGCGGCCGGAAGAGGAGCTGCAGCCCCTCCACCGCACCGCCAGAGATGTCCCCGCCCAGGTACGACGCGTTGGTCGCCTCGAGGCCCGCCGGCCCCTTCGCGTGCCGCGCCAACACCCGCTGCGAGAAGCCCGGCGCGAAGCGCTCCAGCTGCGCCTCGATGTACGGCGTCGCGTCCTCCTCGCTGCCGTTCGGGACGTGACAGTACGCCCACAGCGTGTGCCGCCCCTCCGGCGCGCGCGTCTCGTCGAACAGGCTCTGCTGCGTCACCAGCACGTACGGCCGCTCGGGCACCCGCCCCTCCGCGTGCGCTGCCTCGGAGTTGGCCAACTCCTGCATCGTCCCGCCCACGTGCACCGTCGCCGCCCGCGCGCACTCCTTCGCCAGCCACGGCACCGGCCCCGACAGCGCGTAGTCCAGCTTGAAGACGCCCGGCCCGCGCTTGAAGGCCCGCACCGCCGCGCGAAACCAGCCCGGCAACGCCTCGCCGCACACCCGCTCCATCACGTGCGCGTGCGTGTCGAACAGCACCAGCTTCGACGGTGGGAGCTCCTCCAGCCGCGCGATGGGCCGGTTGACCTCCAGCTCGCCGCCGTGCGCGCGCAGCACCGCCACCAGCGCGTCGACGATCGCCTGCGAGCCCCCCTTCGCCAGCGGCCAGCCCACCGCGTGCCCCGCCGCCAGCAACGCCAGGCCGATGCTGTTGGTGAGCGGCGTGGTGAGGGCAGAGAAGCTGTGCGCCGCGCAACCCGCGAGCAACGCCTTGGCCATCGGCCCCTCGAAGTGCTCCTCGGCGAACCAGAAGGCGCGGCGCAGCGCCTGCAGCCCGAAGCGCGCCGCCTTGAGCGGTGCCTTCACCGGCGGCCTCGTCACGGGGCTCATCAGGAGGGCCTTGATCACCTCGAAGTCGCGCACCAGCGGCCGCATCAGCTCCAGGTACGCGCCTTCGTCCACCCCCAGCCGCGCTGCCGTCGCCTCCACGTCCCGCTCCAGCACCACCGCCTGCTCGCCCACCAGCGGGTGCGCCAGCGGCGCCGGGGAGTGGAGGAACTGGAGCCCGTGCTGGTGCAGCTCAAGCTCGGCGAACAGCGGCGACGCCGCCCCCATCGGGTGGATCGCCGAGCAGAGGTCGTGACGGAAGCCGGGCAGCGTGAGCTCCAGCGTGCGCGCGCCACCGCCGTGCGTGGGCTGGCCCTCCACCACCTTCACCGAGTGCCCCGCCTTCGCCAGCACCACCGCCGCCGCCAGGCCGTTGGGCCCGCTGCCCACCACCACCGCGTCCCAGGTGCGGCTCACCGCGCCTCCACCGAGAGGCCGACGCCTTCCAGCTCCCGCCAGAAGCCGGGGAAGGACTTCTCCACGCAGTCGCGGCCCGAGAGGTGGACCTTCACCCCGAGCAGCGCCGCCACCGTCGCCGCCGCCATCGCCAGGCGGTGATCGTCCCGTGCGTCGAAGCGGAAATCCCCGGCGGAAGCGGGCGGCCGGACCAGCAGCGTGTCAGCGTCGATCCAAGCCTCGCCTCCCACCGCCCTCACCAGGTCCGCGAGGGCCGCGAGGCGATCGCTCTCCTTGTGGCGCAACACGCCGGCCCGAAGAAAGCGGGACTCGCCAGGCAACGCGCAGGCGAGCGCCACCAGCGCAGGCGTCGCGTCGGGACAGGTGGAGACGTCGACGCTCAGCCCTCCGCGCACCGTCCCCGTCACGCGGTCGCCCACCAGCGTGAGCCCTACCGAAGCCAGATGATCCACCACCGCTTCGTCCGGGTGTCCGGTGCCGAGGGCGACACCGCGGAGCCGAGCCCCCGTCTTCCACACGAGCGGCAGGAGGATCGTCAGCGAGGACCAGTCCCCCGGGATCCGCGGCGTCCTCGCCGGCCGCTCCCAGCGGGTGAGGCGCGTCAGCCCATCGAACACCTCGACGGTGAAGCCGAAGGCCGCCAGCCAGCGCCGCGTCAGCGCCAGGTAGCCTTCACTCGCCAGCGGGCCGTCGATGCGCACCTCGCGGGGACAACCGTCCTTCACCACCAGCCGCGCGGCCGCCAGCAACAGCGCGGAGGCGAACTGGCTCGACTCCGCGCCGGTGACGGCGAAGCTCGTCGCGCGCTCGGGGTGCGCCGGAGAAGTCAGCGTCAGGGGCCACGGCCTCCCGTCCTCGAGCGCAAGGCCGTGCGGCCCCAGCGAAGCGCGCAACGCGTCCAGCAGCGGACCATGCGGGCGCGCTCCGAGGCGAGCGGTCCCGGTGAAGCGGACGACGCGCGACGGCAACACCGCCGCCTGCGCGAGGAGGAAGCGGAACGGCGCCCCTCCGTCACGGCAGTCGATTTCCGATTCGGGCGCGCGCAACGAGGCCAGCCCAGCGCGGAGGACTTCGACGTCTCGAGGGAGGACCTCGCCAGGAGGCAGCTCGAGGGGTAGCGCTGTCGCGTCCGAGAGGACGAGCGCCCGCTGAGCGTCGGACTTCGAGAGCGGCGGCGTGAGGGTCTTCACCGTCACCCCTCACCCTCACCCCACTGGAAACCTTGCTTCCACGCGCGCAGGCAGTGCTCCCACGTCGCGCGATCGACCGTCGCCGTCGTCCACCGGCCCAGGCCGTGGAGGAGCACCATCCGCGGGGCCCCCTCGGACGACTTCTTGTCCGCCGCGAGCAGCCTCGCCACCTGCGCCGCGCTGGTGCGCTGGAGCGCCCGCGCCAGCCGTGCCCGCGCCTCGCCCCGCCCGGCGCCGAAGATGGTGGTCTCCACCTCCTCGGTCACCTCGCGCGGCGTCGCACGCAGCGCGCACCCCACGTCCAGCGCGCAGAGCATTCCGAGGCCCACCGCCTCGCCGTGCCGCAGCCGGAAGCCCGTCACCGTCTCCAGCACGTGCCCGAAGGTGTGCCCGAAGTTCAGCACCACCCGCAGCCCCTTCGTCTCATAGGGATCGCGCAGCACCACCTGGTCCTTGAGCGCGCGGGCCTCGCGGATCAGCGCCTGTTCCGCGGGAGGGTGGGCGCGCCACGCAGCCCAGGTCCGCGCGTCCAGCGTCACCGCCATCTTGAGCGCTTCGAAGCGCCCCTCCCGCCGCTGCGCCTCGGACAGCGTGGAGAACAGCTCCGGGCAGAGCCAGGCCTCGTCCGCGAAGTGGAACACGCCCAGCGCGTTCTTCACGCCGCGCACGTTGACCGCGCCCTTCCCGCCCACGCTGGAGTCCACCGCCGCCAGCGCCGTGGTCGGCACCTGGATGAAGCGCCCCACGCCCCGCTTGAAGAGGTGGGCGAAGACCGTGGCGAGATCGCCCACCGTTCCGCCGCCGATCGCCAGCACCGTCGCGCCCCTCGGGAGATCGGCTGCGGCCCTCGCCAGGGCTTCCACGCGCGCCAGCGACTTGGCGGACTCCCCCGCGGTGACCGGGAGCACCCTCACGCCCTTCGCCTTCAGCGCCTGGCCCACCCGCCGGTGCAGCCGGAGCACCCGCGCGTCGGCGATCGCCAGGGCCGGTCCCTCGGAGAGCTCGGCGCACGACTCCGCGAACGTGCCCCAGCGATCTCTCGGACGGCAGTAGCTCCCCGGCGCGCTCACGGGCGGTGGGGCCTCGCCAGGAAGAGCAGCCACGCGTCCGCCAGCGCCAGCGACACCATCGCCTCCACCACCGGCACCGCGCGCGGGAGGATGCAGGGATCGTGGCGCCCCTGCTTCGCGTGCGAGCCCAGCGTCGCGGGCGGCTTGAAGAGCACCTGCACCTGCAGCGGCTCGCCGTTGGACAGCCCGCCCTGGATGCCCCCGTACACGTCGCCGGGCCGGCCGTCAGGGCGCGCCGCGTGAAACTGCGAGCCGGGCCGCTCGAGGCGCGAGAGGAGCTCGGCCGGGCCCCACACCACCCCCGTCACCGCGCCGACGCCCGCCAGCGCCGAGGCCAGCCGCGCCTTCAGCTTGCCGAACACCGGCTCGCCGAGGCCGGCCGGCAGTCCCTCCACCCGCACGGTGACGGCGCCCCCCAGGCTGTCGCCGGCGGACTTCGCCTGGAGGATGCGCGCCTCCATCGCCTGAGCGGCCGCCGCGTCCGGACAGCGCGTCGCGTGCGCGTCCACCTGCGCGCGGGTGAGGCCGGGGCCCGGAGTCGGCGCCCCAAGCGGCCCCACCTGGCTCACCCAGCCGACCACCGAGAGCGCTGGCACCTCTCGCGCCAGCAGCGCGTCGGCCACCGCGCCGCCGATCACCCGGCTCAGCGTCTCCCGCCCGCTGGTGCGCCCGCCGCCGCGGGGATCGCGGTGCTTGAAGCGCTCGCGCCACACCTTGTCCGCGTGGCCGGGGCGATCCTCCTTCGCCAGCGCCGCGTAGTCCTGCGAGCGCGCATCCTGGTTGCGCACCACCGCCGCAATCGGCGTGCCCAGCGTCTTGTCTTCGTAGACGCCGGAAAGGAGCTCCACTCGATCGGCTTCCGCCCGGGACGTCGTCACCGCCGACTGGCCGGGGCGGCGGCGATCGAGCGCGGCCTGCAGGTGGGCGGTGGTGAGTGCGACGCCGGCTGGGCAGCCGTCGATCACCGCGCCCAACGCGACGCCGTGGCTCTCGCCGAAGGTGGTGAGCCGGAAGAGCTCGCCGAAGGTGTTCACCGGGTGTCTCCCCCCCTCTCCCCTGCCCTCTCCCCCGATGGGGGAGACGGCGCGAAGAGCGCTCGCTGCGCGCGCGCCTGCGCGATCAACCAGCGCGCGCCCAGGCGCTTCGGGACGCCACCCCGCTCTGCCACCTCACGCACGATGCCGCGCCCCGGCACCCCGTAGGAGATCACCGCCACCGTCGCGCCCGAGAAGCGCAGCGCGGCAGGCGGAGGAAAAGCCGGAGGCCACGTCCACACCACCGCGCCCTCCACCGCCGCCGGCGTCACCTGCGCCGCTTTGAGGAAGGTGAGCGTGACGCCCCGGCTCGCCGCCGCGACGCGCAGCGCCGAGGCCACCCCGCCCTCCCCCAGCACCGTCACCGCCTTCGCGCCCAGCGCGTCCAGCACCGCGCCCGCGCCCGCCTCGTCCGTCGACGAGCCCCGGTACCCTTCCGCGGTGCGCACCAGCGTGTTCACCGCCGCCGCGTCCGCGCGCACGGCCTTCGCCGCCCGCTGCTTGAAGGGCGTGGTCACCGCGAAGCCACGGTAGTGCGGGATGAGCGCCTCGAGCAGCGCGTCGAGCTCCGCGTCCGCCGGGAGCTCGACGCGATCGAAGGGCTGCGGGTGAAGGCGCGGGCTGCGCGAGTGGGCGATGCCCTGTCCGAGGATGCCGAGGCGCTCCGTCTCGCCTTCCGCCGCCGGTCCGCGCCACTCCCGCGCCGCGTCTTCCAGCAGCCGCTGCCCCGGCGCCGCGGAGAAGTCCGCGTCGAGCGCCAGGTAGTCGAGCGCATTCTGACGGGCCAGCACGGCGCGGAAGGGCAGCGCGAGCGGGCCGGTGGCCAGCACCGTCACCCGGTCGGCCCCGAAGCGCTCCACCAGGCGCGCCCGCGTCTCGATCAGCCGCTTCGCGCTCCGCGGCTCCCCCAGCGGCTCCACGTGCTTCACCTGGCTGCCAGGGCGAACGGACTCCCAGCGGCTCACGGCCTCGTCGGGCGAGAGCGGCGCGGCCGCGTGGAAGGAGCTGACGGTCCGCGGGCCGGGCGCTTCTCCGGGAGCCGTGCCCAGCGGGCGATCCACCAACGAGGCCAGCGCCAACCACTCGGCGGGCACCTCGGAAGTGCGCTGGGAGACCAGCAGCGGCAGGGCGCGCGAGGTGCTCCTGAGCTGGAGCTCGGCCGGCAGGAGATCGGTGCGCGCCTCCAGCAGATCCGCGCCCAGGTGGCGCGCGCGCCAGGCGAAGGCGTGGGGATCGACGCCCGGCGGCAGGGTGACGACGCGCCGCGCACGCTTCCCCCGCTCGAGCCGCAGCACGAAATCCACCAGCGAGAGCGGCCGCGCCGCGCGGTGCAGCTCCTCGCGCTCGGCGTAGAGCTCCTTGAGCTCGTCCTCCACCGAGAGCTCCGGCCGAAGCCGGGGCCGCGAGCGATCGCCCAGCAGCCGTTCCCGGTACGTCTCGAAGGACACGGGCACCAGCACCACCACGCAGCCCAGGAGCGCGTCGCGGTGGGAAGCGAGGAAGCCCCCGCCTACCGCCACCACCCGGCCCGGCGGCAGCTCGAGGAAGCAGTCGCGCTCGGCGGCGCGGAAGCCGCGCTCGTCGCGCTGCACCCACTCGCGCAGGAAGCGGCCCGAGCGGCGCTCCAGCTCGCCGTCGAGATCGACGCAGCCGCGGCCCAGCGCCTCGCCCACCTTCCGCAACAGCGTCGACTTGCCGGCGGCGCGGTGCCCGGCCAGCACCACGGTGGCGCCGCGGGGGAGCGGATCCACGGCCTGCCCGCGACGGCGCGCCCAGTCTTCGCGCAGCCCGGCTTGCAGACGGGGATCGATGTCTTCGAGGAAGCGCACGACGAGGCGTCTTTAGCGCCCGGCACTCCCGGCGTCATGGGCGAGCATCAAGCGGTGACACCTCCCATCACGCCACCGTCGCGCAGGGGCGCATCTGGCCCTACAGTGCGCCCGATGCGCCGCCTCCTCCTCGCCGCCGCCCTCGCCGCTGCGGCTTGCTCGCCCGCCACACCACCCGCCGCGGGGGGGCCCTGCCGCACCGCGGGAGGCGCCGCCTGTGACGCCGACACCTCGCAGATGCTGCAGTGCGACGGGACGAGCTACCTCGTCTTCTCCGACTGCAAGGGGCCGGGCGGCTGCCGCGTGGAAGGCGAGACGGTCAACTGCGACACCACCGGCAACACCGCCGGCGATCGCTGCGCGCCCACCTCCGAGGGCAAGGTGCGGTGCGAACCCAACGGCGGGGACGACATTCTGCGGTGCCTGGACGGCGGGCTGACGAGCGTCTTCACCTGCCCCACCGGCACCATCTGCGGCCTGGTGCCCGACGCCGGGCTGACCTGCATCTGATCCGGACAGAAGACGACGGCGCCGGCCTCGCTTGAGCCCGACGCCGCACGCAAAGCCTTCTGCAGAAGGAGCTCCTTCTTCTTGCCCGGCTCCTTCCCTGCCGGCTTCTTGGCGGGGTGGGCTCGGCGGGGGGCGGCGCCTCGGCCGCGGGCGCATCACCCTCAGCACCCGTGGAGTCCTGGACGATTAGCTGCGGATCGAAGGACACCGAACTGATCCAGGCAGGACGCGGAGAACCGGCTCGCGCCCCGCGCAAGAGTGCTCCCCGGAAACAGGGAGGCGCTTTCAGGGCCTCGAGGAGCGCGCCCGCACCGAGTCCCAGCGCTCCTGCACGCTCGCGCGGCCGCGGATGAGGCAGGCAAAGCCGTCGGTGCTGCGGGCCTCGCTCAGCCGGGCGTGAGCGAAGGACAGCTCGGTGACGAAGCGGCCCAGGTCGTCCGGCGGATGCGTCGGTCCCACCTCGAGCAGCACGTCGGGGTGCTCATGCTCGAGGAAGGCGTAGCGGATGGCCAGCGGCAGGCAGCGCACCTTCGCGTGCCGGGCGATCACCTCCACCCCGCGCTTGAAGCGGCCGAGGGGACCACCGCCGGCGCGCAGCTCTCCTTCGGGGAAGACGAAGACGGCCCCCTGCTCGCGGCGCAGCACCCCGGCGGCGTACCGCACCGACTCCAGCGCGCTGCGCCGATCGCCGCGGCGCACCGAGAAGGCGCCGAGGCGCGCGTGGAAGGGGTACTTCGCCAGGTTCGCCTCCTCCATCATCGCGTAGCCGTCCCACCTGGCCGCCCTCGCCACCTGGTGGATGAGGAAGCCGTCCCAGAAGCTGGAGTGGTTGGCGTAGACGAGCAGCCCGCCGTCAGCCGAAGGCAGCGCGCCCCGCACCCAGACCCCCCGGAAGGCCGACCGCACCTTGCGCGCGACGTACCACTCCAGGAGCCAGGTGAAGGGCCCGCCCTTGGCGTCGCGGATCATGCTGCGCCCTCCACCATCCGCCCGCCCTTCTCGAGGGCGAACGTGCGCCCGCGCCAGGTGACGATCCGTCCCCGGCGCAGCGACTCGAGCCACGCAGCCCACAGGAGCGGCTCGGCCAGGAGCCACTCGAAGCGCAGGCCCGGCCGGCCGTCGAGGCGGTTGGCCAGGGCGAGGCGCAGCCCCACCAGCGCGCACAGGGCCACGGCGAGGTGCGCCGCGGCCAGCCACGCAGCGAGCACCATCAGCACCGGCGTCGGCGCGAAGAGGAGCGGAACCGAAGGGAAGAGCGCGGGGCGGTGCGCGCGCAGCACCTGCATCCAGCGCGCGAAGCGCTCCAGCACCGCGCGCGGGGTGGAGCCAGCGGCCTGGGGGACGTGGGCCGGGGCTCGGGCCAGCGAGACGGCCAGCCCGCGCCGATGCAGCACCTGGGACAGCTCGAGATCCTCGCCGAGGCAGTCGCCCAGCTTCACCAGCTCGGCCTGGGCCTCGGCGGACAGCCCCACGGCCTTGCCGCACACCGCGCGCGCGCCGGCGCTCATCACGTCCAGCGCTTCGAAGCTGTGGTGCGACTGGACCAGCAGGCCGCGCACCATCCGGCCTGCCAGCGTCTCCAGCACCGCCGGGCGCGGGGCCGCCGCCGTCAGGGCCGCGCCCGCGTGCAGCTCGTCCACCAGGGCCGCCACCAGCGCCCCGTCTACCCGCACGTCGGCGTCGACGGCCAACACCACCGCGGCCGGGTCGCGCGGCAGGGTCGCCAGCGCATGGCTGAGGTGGCCTACCTTGCGGTTGTGGCCCGGCGGATCCGACGAGAGCCACTGCACGCCGGCGCTCACCTTCAGCCGCGGACGGGAAGTCGAGAGCACCACGTGGGTCAACGGCCCCGGGTAGTCCACCGGTGCGCCCAGGTTCTCCAGCTCCAGCGGCGTCGGCGCGTCGACGGGGCGCAGCAGCAGCACGGGAGCGAACTGCCGGGTGGAGAGCCGAGGTGTTCCAGCGGCACGGCGCCGGTCGCGCGCGGCGAGGCGGCAGAGCGCAACGCCGGTGAAGGCCGCGGCGCACAGCGCCCAGGCGGTGACGAGCCAACTCACCACGCCGCACCTCCAGCGCGGGTGCGGAAGTTCGCCATCCAGCGGATCGCCGGGTGGTGGAAGCGGCGGAAGTCGGCCACCTCGCCCAGCGCGTGGACGTCACCCCAGGACGCCTCCAGCCGCGCATAGAAGGGCGCGCTCTCCAGCCTCCGGGGCCGGGCGCTCACTCCGAGTGATCGAGGCACCTGCAGCCCCCAGGACGAGCGGACGGAGGCGGGCTCGCCCAGGATCTCGCGGCGGCAGGTGGCCTCGCTGGCGGACACGCGCACCAGCGCCGCCGGAGCGCCCCACGGGCGGTAGGTGATGGCCGTCGCGCAGGCTTCGTGGACTCGCGCCCATTCCCAGCCGCGCAGGTCGCTGCCCAGCGGCGCCTCGCCGTGGTTGCCGTCGTGGTAGGCGGCGCCACGGAAGGCGAGTCCATGTGAGTGCAGCTGCACCCGGGCCCGCGCCCGCGCGGCGATCGGCCGCCAGTGGTGAGACAGGCCGTCGACCAGGCGGATCTCCGGGTGCGGGGGACCTTCGGGCTCCAGCTCGAAGGAGACGTGCGCCGGCTCGCCCCACTGCGTGAGCAGGAAGGGCGTCGTTCTATCCCTCACCTCTCCGGCGAGGCGGCCGCCGTCGTAGGTGAGCCAGGACTTCCCGATGCGCAGCGTTCGGCCGTCGTCCGCCAGCGAGGCCCCCCGGTACTCGGACAGCACCCAGAGAGACCGCGCGCCCTTCTCGTACAGGGCGAAGTTGACCGCCGCGTGCTCGCTGGGCGCCGCGCCTTCCCGAAGCGAAGCGGAGTACCGGGCGGAGAAGACGCTGCCCACCATGAAGATGCAGACGGCGGTGAAGTCGCCCGCGACGACGTCGAGGTAGTACCAGCGGTACGCGCCGCTCCGGGTGGGGAGCTCGAAGGACGTCATGCCCGGCCCTCCAGGTGGCGCCGGGCGAGGCCCGCGGCGAAGCGGCCCGACAGCATCACCAGCGGGACGCCGCCGCCCGGATGCGTGCCGCCGCCCGCGAAGAAGAGGCCTCGCTCCGGCCCCACCAGCCTCGGCCGGCGGAAGGGGCCCAGCTTGCCGTGCGGGAGGAAGCCGTAGATGGATCCTCCGGGCGCTCCGCGGTCGGCGAGATCCAGCGGGGTGCGCTCTCCCACCACGCGCAAGCTGGCCTCGCGCAGCTGGGGGAAGTGCCGGCGCAGACAATCCAGGCAGAAGGCCTTGAGCGCCTCGGCGCGCCGCGGCCACTCCTCCTCGGCCCGCGCCCGGTCGACGAAGGCGGGGACGTTGACCATCACGAAGAGGCCGCTGCGCCTCTCCGGCGCCATGGTGCCGTCCGTGGCCGCCGGGTGGCAGACGTACACGGTGGGCTCGTGGGGGACCTGGCCCGAGAAGAGCTGCTCGAACTCCTGGCGGTAGCTGCGGGTGAAGACGATGGTGTGGTGCGGCAGAGGGAGGCGGCGATCGACGTCCACGAAGAAGACGTAGCCGCTCAGCGCGAGGGGTTCCGCGCCTCGGCCGGTGAGCGCGAGCGGATCCGCGTTCACCACCAGCGCGTCGAACTCGGCCTCGCCACCCGCAGGCCCCACCAGGAAGCGCGCGCCCCTCTTCTCGAAGCGCGCCCGCTCGCCCAGGTGAAGAGTGACGCCCAGCCGCTGCACCGCCGCGGTGAGGGCCCGGACCAGCGCGCCCATGCCTCCCTCCACGTGGCTCACCCCGTAGGCCCGCTCGAGGTGGGCGATCATCGCGAAGGCCGCGCTCGCCTCGTACGGCGACGCCCCCGTGTAGGTGGCGAAGCGGCCGGCGAACTGGCGCAGCTCCTCCGACGCGAAGTGCTCCCGCGCCAGCACGTCGAGGGTCGACAGCTTGAGCCCGGTCAGCATCGTCCCCGGCCCCCGCTTCAGCGCCCGGGCCATGAAGCCCGAAAGGCCCTCGTACGGCGCCTCCAGGTAGGGCTCGCCCGCCGCGCGGTAGATGACCTCGGCCGCTTTCGCGAAGGACAACAGCCCGGCCCCGTCGCGAGGGTGGAAGGCCCGGGCCGACTCCGCCGCCCGCTCGAGCTGCTCCCAGCACAGAAAGTCCCGCCCGTCGGGGTAGCGGTACCGCGCCTGGAGCTCGAGGCGATGGAAGCGCGGGAGCAGCGCCTCCGCGTCCAACCGGCGGAACTGCTCGCGCACCGTGTCCGGCAGGGTGAGCAACGTGGGGCCGGTGTCGAAGGTGAGGCCGTCGTGGGTGAAGGCCTGCGCCTTGCCACCCAGCGTGCCGGAGCCCTCGAAGAGCGTCACCCCGTGGCCCGCGCGCGCCAACTCGCCCGCCGCGGACAGCCCGCCCAGGCCTCCGCCGATGACCGCCACCCGCTTCACCGGCTGCTCTCCTGGAGCGCCTTCCCGTCTCCTCCGGCGGGCCACAGAGCGGTGAGCGCCAGGCCCAGCTTGCGGCGGAAGGGGACCTGCGCGCGCGAGGTGAAGACGTCAAAGCCCCGCGCCTCGATCACGTCGAGGAGGCCTCCGTACACCGCCCCCATCAGCCGCACCACCGCCTGGCTCCCGAAGCCCGTCAGCTCCGGCACGCCCAGCGCCGCCCGCGCGTACAGCCGCCGCGCCCGCTGCACCTGAAAGCGCATCAAGGCCCGCCACCCGTCCGTCACCTGCCCCCGCGCCAGGTCCGCTTCGCTCACCCCGAAGGACGCCAATTCGTCGGCCGGGAGGTACACCCGCCCTCGCGCGAAGTCCTCCGCCACGTCCCGCAGGATGTTGGTGAGCTGCATCGCCGTGCCCAGGTCCGCCGCGTACGGCAGGCAACGCTCGTCCCGGTAGCCCAGCACCGGCGCCATCATCAGCCCCACCACCCCCGCCACCCGGTGGCAGTAGAGCGAGAGCTCCCCGAAGCTCGCGTAGCGCGACTTCACGAGGTCCATCTCCATGCCGTTGATCAGCTCCTGGAAGGGCGCCTCGGGGATCCGGTAGCGCGCCACCGTGTCGCGGAAGGCCGCGAACTCCGACTCCGCCCAGGGCAGCTCGCGGAACACGCCCGCCGCCTCACGCCCGTACAGCGCCGCCACCGCCGCGCGCGCAAGGGCCAGCCGCTCCGGTAACCGCGAGGGCAGCGACCCGTCCCCAGCGTTGTCCCCGTCCACCAGATCGTCCAGCCGCCGGCAGAAGGCGTAGAGCGCGAACGCGCTCCGCCGACGCCCGCCCCACAGCGCGACAGAAGAGAAGAAGAAGGACTTCGCGTGGCGGCGGGTCAACGCCTTCGCCTGCGCGTAGCCAAGGCGCACCAGGGAGGGCGGGCTGACGGGGTTTCTCGCCGCCCTCATGCGGAGGTGCCTCGCAGCCGCGCGCCGGCCGTCCTGCCCCGTGCGGGCGCGTCCGCAGAAGGGCCCGTCACCTGTCCGCGGCAAGCCAGTCCGGTGTGGGTTTCCGCCGTGCCCGGCTCGACCGCGCCCCGCGACCCCGTGACGGCGGCAGCCACGGCTGAGTCCTCGTTCTGGTTGTCGGTTTGCCGGTCAGGACCGGCAAGGGCACGCCCAGTTCGCCTCGCGCCTGCGTGGGCCCGCGCCTCCACCGCCTGCACCGCCAGGTCCGCCGAGATCATCACCGTCGGCACCCCCGTCCCCGGCTGCGTCGACGCCCCACAGTAGAAGAGGTTCTGCACCCGCTCGTCCCACACCTTCGGCCGGAAGGGGCCGAGCTGAAACATGCTCTGCGCCAGCCCAAAGGCTGCCCCCCGCGCCAGGTTGAGGGACAACGCCCAGTCATCCGGCGTCGCCACGCGCTCCACCTCCACGTCGCGCTCGAGGTCACCCAGCCCCAGCTCCGCCAGCCGCGCGAGCACCTTCGCCCGCACCTTCGGCCCTTCCACCTTCCAGTCCAGCCCCGGCGCCTGGTGCGGCACCGGCACCAACACGTACAACGCGTCCTTCCCCGCCGGCGCCATCGACTCGTCAGTGCGCACCGGCGCGTTGACGTAGAAGCTGGGATCGTCCGGCACCCGGCGACGCTCGAAGATGTCGGCGAAGCTGCCTTCGAAGTCGCGCCCGAAGAAGACGTTGTGGTGCAGGAGCGGCTCGAGGCGACGCCTCACGCCCAGGTAGAGCATGTAGCCCGACGAGGTGTACCTGCGGCGCTCCAGCTTCTGGCGCCGGGCCTCCGCGGCGTCGACCAGGCGCTCCAGCGCGTAGGGGTAGTCGGCGTTCACCACCACCGCCTCGCAGAGGTGTCGCTCACCCGACTCCAGCTCCACGCCCACCGCCCGCCCCGCGTCCTGCAACACCCGCTTCACCGGCGCGCGGTAGTGGAAGCGCACGCCTTCCTCTCGCCCCACCCGCTCCAGCGCCAGAGGGATCGCCCCCATGCCGCCCTGCGGGTACCACACCCCCACCGCCAGCTCCGTGTACGGCAGCAGTGAGAAGACCGCCGGCGCCTCGTACGGCGAAACGCCCAGGTACATCGTCTGGAAGCTGAACGCCTGCCGCAGCCGCTCGTCGCCAAAGGCCTTCGACACCTGCGCGTACAGCCTCTGGTGCGCGCCGACGCGGAAGAGGTCCGGGAGGTTTCTGGGCGTGAGGAACTCGGCCAGCGACGCGAAGTGCTTCGACACGAAGCGCTCCATCGACACGTCGTGCCGCACCTGGCCCTTCGCCAGGAAGGCGAGGAAGCGCTGGAAGCTGCCCGGCTCGAGGTGCTCCAGCTCGCCCCGCATCGCGTCGAGGTCGCCCGAGAGCGTCAGCGTGGAGCCGTCGCGCCAGGTCACCCGGTAGTTCGGATCGCAGCGCGTCAAGGCCAGGTAGTCCTCCAACCGGCGACCCACCGAGGCGAACGTGCGCTTCAACACGAAGGGCATGAGGAGGATGGTGGGGCCGAGATCGAAGGTGAAGCCGCCTACTGCAAGCCGCCCGCAGCGCCCACCAGGCGAGCCCTGCTTCTCGAAGAGCTGCACGTCCCAGCCCTGGTGGGCCAGCTTCATCGCGGCCGTCAGCCCGCCCACGCCCGCGCCGACGACGATGGCCCGCCTCGGACTCACGAGGACCTCCGCGCCAGCCTCGCCAGCAAAGCGTCCAGCACCGCGCGGGTCCCACCACCCGACGGCAAGGAGGCCAGGCTCCGGCGCGCCCCGCGGGTCAGGCGATCGACGACGCGCTGGGTGGCCGCCCGTCCTCCCCAGCGCTCGATGAGCGCCCGCGCCTCCACCAGGCCGGCCGGCGTCTTCGGCTGCCCGCTCCACACTCGCTCGAGCGCGGCGCGACCCGGCGCGTCGGCCCTGGTCCACGCGGCGATCAACGGGAAGGTGCGCTTGCCCTCGTGGTAGTCGCCGCCGCCGTCCTTGCCGGCCACCGCGTCGTCGCCAAAGAGGCCGAGCAGATCGTCCCGCAGCTGGAAGGCGAGGCCTCCCTGGCGCCCCACCCGCTCCAGGCCCCCCAGCAGCGCCTCCGAGGCCCCGCCCAGCATGGCCCCGGCCACCAGCGGCGCCACGAAGCCGTACTTCGCCGTCTTCAGGGTGGCCACCTTGAGCGTCTGGAACAGGCTCACCTCGTCCAGCGGCGCAAGGGAGAGCGCGAGATCGAGGGCCTGCCCGGCCGCGGTGTGCCGGCAGATCGCCATCAGGTACTTCGTCGCGCGCGCGGCGTGGGGGAGCCCCGAGCCCAGCAGGGTCTCCACCGCGCGGGCGAAGAGGTGATCGCCCGCCACTACCGCCACGTCCTCTCCGTGGCGGCCCGGGCCCAGCGCCTTGTGCAGCGCGGGCCCTGCGCGACGGGTGGCTGCGCGATCAGCCACGTCGTCGTGCACCAGCATGAAGGTGTGGAGCAGCTCCAGGCCCGCGGCGAACTCCTTGAGCCCCGAAGGCACGCCCCGCGCCAGCTCGCCGCCCGCAAGCGACCACCCCGCCACCAGCAGTACCGGCCGGACCCGCTTGCCCGGCCGCAGGGCGTAGCTGCGCAGCTCCTTCAGCACCTGACTCCAGCGCGAGTCGATCGGCTGCTCATCCTCCAGCGCCAAGAGCCGCTCCAGCACCGGCGCCAGTTCGGTCTGGAACGTCGCGAGCAACGCCTCCGCGCCCAGCGCCGCGCTCACCTGCCCTGTCACCGTCATCGGCCTGGCCCTCCGGGGCTCAAGGGTGCCCTGCGACGCGAAGTCACTCTTGGGTTGGTTTAGCCCGGGTCAACACGGGTTAAGCTCGCTTTGTACGGTCCACCTCCAGCCATGAAGCTGCTCGCCCTCACAGTGTCGCTCGCGGCGTGGCCGGCCCTGGCGGAGGACGGGCCGATGGACGCGGCGCTGGAGACGAGCGCGGGGCAGGCGCTGCAGCTCAAGGCGCTGTGGAAGAAGCCCACGGTGCTCTTCTACGAGGATCGCGACTCGACGAAGTTGAACCAGCACGTGAAGGACGCGCTGTTCGAGGCGGGGGCCAAGCGGGGGCTGCTGGACGCGGTGGACGTGATCGCCGTGGCCAACGTGGCGAAGTACGACTGGTTCCCCGCGCGGAGCTTCGTGCTCAAGGCGGTGCGCGACGTCGAGCAGGAGTTCCACGTGCCGGTGTACTGCGACTTCAAGGGGCAACTGTCCGCGCCGCCGTGGAGCCTGCCGGCGAAGACGTCGACGGTGGTGGTGCTGTCTGCCGCGGGCGTGCCGGTGCTGACGCTCAAAGGGCGGCTGTCGGAGGCCGAGGTGGCGCAGGTCTTCGCCGCGCTCGAAGCGCAGTTGGCGCGGTGACGCCGGCGGAACGCGGTGACATTCGACAGGGAAGGTTTAGAGTCGCCGTCCATGTCACGCGCGCCAGCGAAGCGGGCCATCAAGCAGGATCGAGCGGTCAAGACCCGGCAGGACATCCTCAACTCGGCGATCACGCTCTTCGCGCGGCGCGGCATCCTCGCCACGACCATGGCCGAGCTGGCGCGGGCCATTCACATGACGCCCGGCGCGCTGTACTGGCACTTCCCCACCAAGGAGGATCTGCTGCTGGCGGCCATCGAGGAGCTGCACCAGCGCTTCGTGCGCACCTTCGAGCCGCTGCTGCAGAAGCAGGCGGCGCTCCCGGCGGCCAAGCAGCTCGAAGGCTTCATGGGCCACACCGCCAACTACCTGCACGAGAACCGCGAGCACGGGATCTTCTACGGCATGGTGGGGGCGGAGGCGGCGGAGAACAACCCCGACGTGGCCCACGCGCTGCGCGAGGCGCTCAACGTCTACATCACCGCCATCGAGAACATCATTCGCCACGGGCAGACGAAGACGAAGGAGTTCCGCACCGACGTGGACGCGCGCACCCTGGCCAACGCGGTCATCTTCGGGAACATCGGCATCGTGGTGCAGCAGAACCTGTTCCGCGAAGGCCTCTCCTACACGCCGCTGGTGCACGCGCTGAACACCATGGTGGGCGCGGGCGTGACGAAGAAGTAGCGGCTACCGGGCGGGCAATTCGCCGTAGCGCGTCTCCAATACCCGGCCGTCCCGCACCACCACCGTGCAGCCGAGGCGGTAGCCGAACACGTCCACTTCAGCGAGGTGCTCCTCCGGCGCCTTCCCGGCGGCAGACTGGGGCACGAAGGCCCAGCCCTTCTCCGTCGCGCGCGCCTGCACCTGGGACCACGGCTCCGCCCGGCGGGTGGCGTTGCAGAAGGCGTGGAAGGCGTCGCGATCGTCGATGAGGCTGGCGCGCAGCCAGAAGGCCGCGGCCAGGAGCGGGACGAGGCCCAAGAGGGCGAACTTCAGGTACTTCACGGTTCCGCGGGCGATTGATCGTTCTGAGGATCGCGCGCGGTGGAGGTGCGCAGGAAGAAGTCCGTGGCGTTGTCCTGGGTGTCCAGCGCGTTGCCGGCGGTGACGTCGGCCCCGGTGCCGGTCATCGTCGCCTCGGTGGAGGACGCGCGCGCCTTCCGCTCGAAGCTGCGGGTGTTCATCATGCTGCCCGGGTGGGCGGGAAGGGGCGTGCCTTCCCCGCCGGTGGAGGCAGGGCCGAAGGCCACCGCGTCCACCACCTCCACCACCTGGTTGACGGTGCGGATGAGGCGGATCGCCCCGGTGTCGCCCATCCCGTTGGACGGGTTGAGCCAGGCGAAGTCGGCGGCCGGCCCGCTGCCAGGCGCCTGGTAGCCGGCGGCGTTGGCGGTGTTGGCGATGAGCAGGTAGCGGTGCGGCGCCAGCGAGGTGTTGCCCGGGAAGACGACGCGATCGCCCCACGCGGAGGTGGCGCCGGCCGACTTGGTCTGCAGCGCCCACCCGCTCAAGTCGACGGCCTGGTTGGTGGGGTTGTAGATCTCGATGAACTCGTCGAAGCCGCCGCGCGGCCCCCGGGGCGAGAACTCGCTGATCACGACGTGATCCGTCACCGGCGCGGCCAGCACCGTCACGTCGGAGGTGAAGACGCCGCCGTCCAGCGACACCGCCACCGTGCCCATGCCCATGGCCATCGAGTCCACGTTGAGCGCGAAGCTGACGCTCGTCTGATCGACCGGCACCGTCACCGTCACCGGCGCCGTGCCCAGGGTGGACGGCGTCACCACGACGGAGAGATCGGTCGGCGCGGGCGCGGGGAGGTCGAGCGTGGCGGTGAAGCTGGCCATGGCGCCGGCGCTGGTGGTGATGGCCGCGGGGGACAGGCCCGAGAGGACGGGCACGTCGGCGGCGCCCAGCACGCGCACCTGGCTGGAGAGCATCGACGAGTCCTTGGTGGCGGTGATCGCCACCGTGCCGCCGTCGGTGGCGAGCACGCCGATGACGGGCACCACCGCGGACAGCTGCCCGGCGGGGATGATGATCAGGCCGCCGCCGGCCACGTCCACCTCGGTGGGCGACGCGGACGTCACCGTCACCGCCACGTCGGTCAGCTCGGGGTTGGACAAGCGCACGGTGAGCGGCTGGGGAATGGCGCCGGTCGCGCCTTCACGCACGAAGGCCAGGGCCGGCTCGAAGGCCACCAGGGTGGCCGGGCCGGTGATCAGATCGCCCGGCCCGCGCGGCTCCAGCTTGAACTCGTTGTTGCGCAGCTCCAGCACGCCGATGATCGCCTGGTACTGCTGGCCCACCGAAGGGAAGGGGCTGACCAGGTGCAGGTAGTCGTTCACCTTGAGGCCGCCCGTCACCACGAACTCGTTGGTGGGATCGCGATCGCCCGGGCCCGCGTCGGGCTGGAGCTGCAGCACCGTCACGCCGTCGACGCGCACCAACACGCCTTCGAGCCGGGTGGAGAGGCCGCCGTCGTTGGAGGCGACGTCCGCCGGGTTCACCACCACCGGCGCCGGAAGGGGATTCGTCGAGGAGAGGATCGTCACCCCTCCGTCCACGCCCGCGGGCCCCACGCCGTTGAGCTGCAGCTGTCCGTAGAAATTGGCCACCGTGCCGGAAGGAATGGACAGCCTGTCCCCTTGCGCCACGCCGCCCGCCGGCTGGTAGACGAAGAAGCCTGAGTAGTCGCGTCCCATGAAGCCGGGCTCGCTGTCCTCCACCTGCAGGAAGTAGCCGCTGGCTCCGCTGGCGGTGACGAGCACGTTCCCCAGGGCCACCTTCGTCCCGGTCGGCACGACCCCCTGCTTCACCTGGTAGATGGTGGTGGGGCAGGCCGCGCCGCCGGGGTTGGCGATGGTGGGGCACGCGTCGCAGGCGTCGCCCTTCCCGTCGCCGTCCTGGTCCGCCTGGGTGGGGTTGGGATCCGCCGGGCAGTTGTCCGTGCCGTTGGGCACGCCGTCGGAGTCGCGATCGTTCGGATCGAAGGCGGTGCAGGTGGTGGTGTTGGCGTTGAGCGGGCAGGGATCGCACACGTCGCCCACGCCGTCCTGGTCCGCGTCGGCCTGGTTCATCGCGTCCATCGGCCGCACCGGGTTGAAGACCATGGGGCAGTCGTCCATCGCGTCGGCGACGCCGTCCTTGTCGGTGTCGGTGGAAGCGGAGGTGTAGGTGGTGGAGCCGTTCTTGCTGTTGCCGGTGGAGCGCTCCGGCACGCAGGACGGCTCGTTGGGGGGCACGGCGCAGTAGAAGAGCGCGTAGGTGGTGGCGTTGGCCAGCTGCAGCTTCGCCAGGGTGTCGGCGGTGTTGCTGCCGGTCAGCGGAGGCAATTCGCCCTGCACGCAGGCGGACTTCATGGCGCCGCACACGTCGAGCGCCTCGCAGGTGCCGGCGGTGTCGAAGGCGGCCACCAGCGGTTGGTCGCCGTACAGCACCTTGCCGCCGCGAAGGGTGGCCACCACGTCCTGGGGTTCCGCGTCGATGACGCTGCGGTGGAAGCCGGAGGGCTTCAGCCGGTAGATGGCCACGTCGCCCAGGCGCCCGGGGGCGAGCCGGCCGATCCGCATGCTGGTGGAGGTGGCGTCGGCGCTGCCCGCGGTGACGGTGCGCCAGAGCTGGGCGTCGGTGAGGGTGTTGTTGAAGCGCGTCTGGTTGAGCGAGTCGGCGCACTTGAGCTCACGGAGCAGGTTCATCGAGCCCGAGATGGTCCAGTCGGTGCCCAGCGCGATGTTGACGCCCAGCCGCTGGTAGAGGGGGATGGCCGCGGTGTCGCCGTAGAGGCTGACGTTGCTGCGCGGCGACCACACCAGCGAAGTGCCGGTCTGCGCCACCAGCGCCACGTCCGGGGCCTTGAGGCCGATGCCGTGCACGAGGCCGGTGCGCGCGCCGAGGATGCCCACGCCTCCCGCCTGGGAGACGCAGAGGAACTCGTTGGCGGCGCTGGCCTCGATGCCCTCGGAGACGTGCGGGAGGTAGGACGAGTCGGCGGGGATCTCCGCGGTGGTGGGGATGGAGGGGTACCCGCAGCCGCTGGTGTACTCCTCGCCGGCCGTGTCCCCGAGAGGGAAGGTGTCGGAGTTGACGCCCGAGGTGCCCGACACCATGCCGAGCTGGCCCATCGAGGACGTGTCCAGGTTGCGCAGCAGCCCCGGGTTCCCGTTGTTGGAGTAGGTGGCGCCGACGATGGAGGTGGTGCCGGACATCACCTGCCGCAGCTCGGCCCAGCGGATCTGCGCGTTGGTGGCGTTGCCGCCGTTGTTGATGGGGGTGTGCCCGTCGTTCCCGCGGCGCCAGTCGTGGCGGTGCTCGTAGCGCTCGGTGGTGCCGACGTAGGGGTTGCCCTGGAAGCTGATGTGATCGTGCGCATTGATGAGGCCGGGGGACACCACGCCGCGCGGGCAGGACAGCTTCGCGGCGGTTGAGGCGCCGGCGGACGCGGAGCAGTCGCAGGCCGCGCAGGTGATGGCGCCGGTGGAGTCGATCAGCACCTGGCCGCCGACGTAGACGACGTCCTCCGTCAGCACGACGCCGGTGATGAGCTTCCCGGTGTCTCCCGGGGTCACGTTGCAGGTGCCGGCAGCGGGCACGGGATCGTTCTGGCCGGGGCAGCCCTTGACGGTCGCGGTGTCGGTGAAGCTGCAGTCGTTCTCGCAGCCGTCGCCGGTGGTGGTGTTGGCGTCGTCGCATTGCTCGGTGCCGCCGCGCCAGCCGTCTCCGCAGACGCCCACCCCGCCGTCGCCGCCGGTGCCACCACCCACGCCGCCGCCCGTGCCACCGCCAACGCCTCCGCCCATGCCACCGTCGTCGCCTCCGCCGCCACCGGCGCCGCCGCCGACACCGCCGCCGGTGCCCCCGCCCATGCCGGTGACGGTGCAGTTGGCCTCGCAGCCGTCGCCGCCGGTGGTGTTGCCGTCGTCACACTGCTCGTCGCCTTCCTTCACGCCGTTGCCGCAGACGGCCTGGGGGGTAGGGCAGGCGAAGAGGAACGCGCTCACTCCGCCGAGGAGGAGGACCAGTCGAAGCTGTCGGATCATAGAGGGGGTTCCGTAAGGGTGTGCGGCCGGGACGGGGGGTTCTACCCGCATCCGCGCGCGAAGGAAAACGCTCCGGACGCAGGGGAGCGACCAGGAGCGCACAGCGTCACGACCGCGCGACGCTCACTCGACGATGTTGAACTCCACGCGGCGGTTGTTCTCGCGCCCCGCCGGCGTGTCGTTGGAGCCCACCGGCTTGTCCGGCCCGAAGCCCACGGGCTTCAAGCGCCCCGTCTCGACGCCCTTCTGCACCAGGAAGTCGCGCACCGAGGTGGCGCGATCCTGCGACAGCTTGCGGTTGAGGTCGGCGCTGCCGGTGCTGTCGGTGTGGCCTTCCACCTGCACCAGCTTGATCTCCGGGTGGCCCTTGAGGACGTTGGCCAGCTGCTCGAGCAGGCCGAAGCTGCGCGGCTGGATCGTCGCCTTGCCGGTGTCGAAGTACACCTTGTCCTTGATGACGAGCTTGTCCTTGGTGATCACCACCAACTGCTTCACCTTCGCGGGACAGCCCTGGTTGTCGGGCGGGCCGGCTTCCTGCGGGCAGTTGTCGAACTTGTCCACCACGCTGTCTTTGTCGGCGTCGGCGTAGGGGCAGCCCTTGTTCTCGGCCAGGCCCTTCTCGTCGGGGCAGGCGTCGAGGCGATCGACCACCGTGTCCGCGTCCTTGTCGCCGTCGGGGCAGCCGTTGTTCTCCACCACGCCCTTCTGATCGGGGCACTTGTCGGTGCGATCCGGCACCGTGTCGCCGTCCTTGTCCCCGTCCGGGCAGCCGTGGTTGGCCGGGGAGCCCTTCACCTCCGGGCACTTGTCCTGCTCGTCCAGCACCGAGTCGGCGTCGGCGTCTGTCTCAGGGCAGCCGTCCTCGTCGGCGACGCCGTCCTTGTCCTCGGGCTTGTCCTTGCAGTGATCCTCTTCGTCGTCGATGCCGTCCTTGTCGTTGTCCGGCTCGGGGCAGCCGTCGTTGTCCTCGAAGCCGTCGAAGTCCTCGGGCTCGTCGATGCAGCGATCGTCGTCGCCGCGAATGCCGTCGCCGTCGAAGTCGGCCTCGGCGGGCGTGGTCTGCGGCGCGCCGATGGTGACGGTGAGGCCGAAGTTCAGCATGGAGTGCGGACCGGTCAGCATGAACTTCGCCACCGGGCCCACCGAGAGGCCTTCGAGGATGGAGAACTCGTAGCCGGTGGCCACGTCGAAGCCGGGGCCGGAGGAGCCGATGACGAAGTGGGCGTCGATCCAATAGTTACCCCACCAGTTCCCGTGCCGCTTGGTGCCGGGGTTGAAGCGGTAGCCCTTCTCGTCGTTGAACAGGCGCAGCCGGGCGCCGAAGCCCACGCCGAACTCCGTGCCGTCCTCCAGGTAGGTGTTGTTGGCCGCGCCGATGCCGAAGCCTTCGATCTGCGGCGCCACCGGGCCCAGCACCTTGAAGGCGGTGGTGTTGATCTTCAGCGCGGCGGCCGTCACCAGCAGGGACTTGTCGAGGCCCGTGCCCACCGTCGGCTCGAGGTGGAAGTTGAGGAAGGCCTTCTCGGCGAGAGCCGGCGACGCCGCGAGGACGGCGAGGGCCAGGAAGACGCGCACGCGCATGGAGTGACTCCGGGTTGTCAAAGCCGGCGCACCCTAGGCGTAAGAGGCCCGCGAAAAGAAGCGTTTTTCACCTGCGGCGGCGGCGGGACAACACCACGGCGCCGAGCGCCAGCAGCGCCGGGACCTCGACGGACGCGCAGCCACAACCAGTGGGCGGGCCCAGCTCGGCCTTCGCCGCATTCAAGGTGATGGGCGCAGGCTCGTCTCCTCCGCCTCCCGCACCTCCACCTCCACCTCCACCTCCACCGCCCGTGCCCGCGTCCGAGGCGCTGCCACCGCCGGCGCCGCCTCCTGCTCCTCCTCCCGCTCCGCCGCCCATGCCGCCGCCCATGCCGCCTCCCATGCCGCCGTCGGTGCCGGACGGAGGAAAGCAGGACGACAGGTGCGTGGGCCGCGTCTGCGCGCAGGACGTGGGCGTGGCGCACGCCGGCTCGGACAGCGTCTGTGGGCTGCCGGCGCCGCCGATCTCCGAGAGCCGCGGGTAGGCGAAGGGCAGCGAGGCCCAGTAGCTGGCCGACGGCGGGTACTCCATCGCCCCGAAGACCTTCTCCTGGTACGGCGCGCTGCCGCCCACCGACGGGTTGTAGACGCCGCGCGTCGTCGAGTACGTCGGGTTGGTCGGGTTGTTGATGTACGCCAGCCCGTTGTACGCCCAGGTGGCGCTGTACCAGTGCTCGATGACGCCGGCGAGGTTGTCCCCCACGCAGCGGGTGGCGCGCCACTTCTGCGCGAGGATCTGCATCCCCGTGGCGAGGTTGTACGTCGGGTTCGACGCGACCCGCGCGCGATCGAAGGCCGGGGCCTCACCGGTGTGCATGCCGCTGGTCACCTGGCCCACGCCATAGCCGCAGTCGAAGCTGATGATGGTGCGCTCCGGCCCACCCACCTGGTCCGCCGGGCGATCGGGCACACAGAACTGCCGCCAGGTGCTCTCCCGGTAGGTGATGGCCTTGATCAGCTCGCAGGGGAACCGCGCCGGCACGTCGTGCAGCGGCGTCGGCTTGCCGCAGCCTTCGCCGAGGTCCGCCACGCCCGGGCCCGCGCTGCCCCACACCGACGGCCCCTGCGCCACCAGGTTGAAGATGGACTGCCACTGGGCGTTGGTGGGGTTGGTGCCGTTGGCCGCCTCCACCCCGCAGTTGTTGTTGTTGTTGCTGCTGGACAGCGTGTAGCTGGGGCAGAAGGCCCACGCGGCCTGCGCCACCACCAGCGGGGCCAGGAGGAGCGCGCGCGTCACGGCGTCACCCCCGCGATGTCCAGCCGCGCCTGCGCCGGGAAGGCGGTGCCGTACACCCGAGCGTCGCCCAGCGTCACCGTGAAGAGCCGGGGAAAGCCCGACGGCACCTCGTGCAGCCCCACGCCCACGCCCTTCACCACCGCGCGGAGCCGCTCGAAGCCCTTGCCCTGGGGCGCCAGCGCGCGCGCGTCGCTCCCCGCCACGAAGAGGCCCTGCCCTTCCCCGCGGGCGTAGGCCACCCGGCCGTCCGGCAACACCGCCGGCACCAGCGCCACCGTCGGCCCCTCGGCGAGGGCCGTCATCGCCCCGCTGGACACGTCGACCGCCACCACCTGCCAGCGCTCCACGCCCGGCTCCCCCAGGGTGAAGACGACCCGGCGGCGCGCGGCGTCCACGGAGAAGTCGAAGGCCAGCGGCGGCAGCGCCGGCACCAGCGTGCGCACCGAAAGCGCGTCGACGTGCACGGCCAGAAGGCGCGCGCCCGAGAGGCCCACCTCATAGACGATCAACTCCCGCCCCAGCGCCCCGGCGAGGAAGGTGGTGAAGCCCCGCGCCTCGTACACCGTGCGCGCCTTCCCGGTGTCCGGGTTCACCTCGTCGATGGAGAGCGCGTCCACGCGGCCCAGCGGCGTCTCCTCGCCCGGGCGGCCGCGCTGCACGAAGACGCGCCCGCTCTCCAGCACCACCGGCCGGGTGGACGGCACGACGCGATCGACCAGCATCCGCGACGGCGCAGAAGGCTCGAGGCGGAAACACCCCCCGGCGAAGGACTCGTCCCGCGCGCGGCCCACCACCGCGGTGGCCACCACCACCCGGCGTCCGGGGAGCAACGCCCCCAGCACCGTGCTGCCGTCACCGTGCACCAGCGAGGCGGCGACGGGCGCGAGGGTGGAGCTGCCGACGGGCTGGAAGCGCAGCCGCGTGGTGTCTGCGGCGCTGTCCAGGAGCGCCACCTCCGGAGCGGCGGCGAGCGAGAGGAGCGTGACGAGGGCAAGCATCGGTCGGCCCCTCTCGCACGAATTGGCCTCGGAAGCGAGACGCCCCCGGGCGCCGTCGCGAGGAGGGGACGCCCCTCAAAAGCCCGTGAAAAGACGGCCCACGCAACGGCGGTGGCTTCTCAGCCGATAAGAAAGAGATTCTCGACTCCCAGACGCCACGCGGGGGGTCGACGGGCCGTGCACCTCTTCACCGGGGGCACGGCCCGCGCTTTTCTACGGCGCGACGAGGCGCCGGCCATCGGCGGTGCGCGGGACAGTGGAGTCGTCGGGCAGGCCCTTCAGCCGATCCCACAGGTGGCAGGTGACGGCCTTGTGACTCTGGTCGAGGCCTTCGCAGTAGTTGGTGAAGACGCAGCGGCGGATCTCCGCGCCCCTTCCGCGCCGCAGCTTCTCGAACCAGTCTGGATCCGCGAGCGCCTGGCGGGCGCTGGCCACCACGTCGGCCTGCCCCTCTTCGAGGACGGCTTCGGCCTGCGCGAAGGTGGCGATGCCGCCGCACACCACCACGGGCGTAGCCAGCGCGGCGCCCTTGAGCGCGCGCTTCACCTGGGCGGTGGCCTCCACGTTGCGGCCCCAGGGCGTGCCGTGGACCAGGTGGGTGGTGGGCATGCACTCGTGGCCGGAGGAGCCGGTGTACGGGTAGGCGGCGTGCCCCACCTTCGGCTGCTTCGCGTCCTCGAACTTCCCGCCGCGGGAGAGCGAGAGGAAGTCCATCCCCGCCTGCGCGAATTGTACGCCGAACCAGGCGGCGTCCTCGGGGCGGTTGCCTCCCTCGATGATCTCCTCGGCGAGGAAGCGGCAGCCCACGGCGAGGCGGGGCGACACGACAGCGCGCACGGCGCGGAAGGTCTCCAGCGGGAGCCGGACCCGGTGCTCTCGAGGGCCGCCGTAGCCGTCGGGTCGCTGGTTCCTCGCCGAGAGGAAGCTGGCCAGGGTGTAGGCGTGGGCGTAGTGCAGCTCAACGCCGTCGAAGCCGGCGGCCTCGCAGCGGCGGGCGGCGTCAGCGAAGAGGCCAGGTAGCGTCTGGGGCAGCGCGGCGATGTGCGGCAGGTGCACGTCGGTGACGCGCTCGCGCAGCCCGAAGTGGAGCGCCTCGCGTTCCCGCTCGTCCAGCACCGCGTCGAGTTCCGCGCCTGGCAGCGACAAGAGCTTCGTGCGCAGCGCGGCGTCGTCAACGCCCTCCAGCTTCAGCGCGCGCCGGTGGCGGGGCGTCAAGGCGAGGAAGCGGGACAGGTACGCTTCCTTCGTGGGCCGGCGCTTGATGGCGAGGAAGTCGAGGAGCTGGATGAAGAGGCGCGTCTCGCCGTGGCTCTCCTCGCGCACGCGGTGGACCAGGCGGGTGAGGCCGTCGACGAAGCGATCGTGCCCCGCGCGCAGCAAGGGACCGGAGGGCACGTCGCGGATGCCGGTGGCCTCCACCACCAGGACGCCGGGCTTGCCGCGGGCGAAGCGGCCGTACCAGTCCAGCACCTCGGGGGTGACGAAGCCGTCCGCGGTGGCGCGCCAGGGCACCATCGCCGGGACCCAGGTGCGGGTGCGGGCCTCCACCGGGCCCAGCGTCACCGGCTGGAACCAGCGCGCGCGGGCCGCCTCTTCCTCGGTGGGCCAGTGGCTGACGGGCAGCAGCCGCGCGCGCAGTCGATCGCTCACGGCCGGGCGTCATGCCCGTTTCCGCAGCGCCGCGCCACCGGGCCTTCAGGCAGCCGCCTGCGCGCTCCGCACCTGGTAGGTGAAGGGCAGCCGATCGTTGAGGGCCTCGGGCTCGACGAGCAGCTCGAGCAAGTCCGTGCTGGTGACGAGGCCCCACAGTTGCCCCTCGAGGTCGACGATGGGCAGGGAGTCGACGCGGTGCTCGAGCATCAACGCGGCCAGCTTCGAGACGGGCGTGGTGGACGGCACCGCCACCGGGTTGACCGTCATCGCCTCACCCACCGGGAGCTCGGGAAAGGAAAGCTGGCCGTCGCCGGTGCGCGCCGCGCGCACCAACAGATCGCGGTCCGACAGAATGCCCACCAGCTTGGCTTCGAAGGTGACCGGCAGGTGGCGGACGCGCAGGTCCGTCATCAGCTTCCACGCGCGCGCCAGCGGCACCTCAGGCGTGACGCAGTGGACTTCGCGGGTCATCACGCGACTGGCTTTCATGTCCGTACCTCCAAGAGGAAAGTCTCTGAGGCTGCGGCCAGCACGTTCCGCGCCAGCGCGTGCCCCGACGCCTGGCGGGCCACCGGCATCGCAGGATCTGCGCGGGGCGGCGGCGGAACGTCAATTTCGCGCGGGGTGGCCTCAGGCAGGGCACCAACCGGCGGCCGCACAGGTATGCTGGCTGAGGTGCATGGCAAGAGGCAGCACGTCGGACAAATCCCGGGCCCTCGAAGGTGCTGGTGAAGTGCACCGAGAAAGCCGTGTACTCGGCCGGCACGTCCAACCGCACCTACGAGGAAGACGTGTACGCGGCCGAGGATCTGCTCGACCTGCCGCCCACGCTGGAGGGGCCTTTCGAGCGCAAGCTGACCGTCGACCTCCCTTCGCACCTGCCGCCGACGTGGCGAGGCCAGGTCCAACTCCCTCGCCACCACCGTCGTCGTGCGGGTGTCCGTCGCCGGGTGGCCGGACCTGGTGCTCGAAGCGGAGGTGGTGGTGCTGCCCGAGGTGCTCCATGCGTGACGACGTCTTCGGCGTGTGGCTGGAGCGCGAGGAGTACGCGCTGGGCGACACGGTGCGGGGCAAGGTGCTCTTCCCGGATCCACGGCACTCCGAGCTCGCGAACGTGGCGGCGGTGAAGGTGAAGGTGCGGGCGTGCGTGTACGGCACCTTCAGCTCCGAGGCGGTGACGGTGCTGGACTGCGCGCTGCACTCCGGTCCGCCGACGACGGAGGAGCTGCCCTTCTCCGCGCAGCTCCCCTCCTCCGGTCCGGTGTCGTGGCAGGGGCGGCACGTGAAGGTGATCTGGGAAGCGGTGGCCGAGCTGGACATTCCCTGGGCCGTCGATCCAAAGCGCGTGCTGCCCTTCAAGGTGGGGCCCCGCACCGCGGCTCGGCGCTCGGCCGCCCCCTCGAAGGAGCTCCCGCGGCGCCGGGACTGTCCGGCGTGCGCGGCGCCGATGCGCTCGCTGCAGGTGACGAAGGTTCCCGTGGACTGGTGCGAGGCGTGCCGGGCGCTGTGGTTCGACCGGGGCGAGCTGGCCCTGGCGCTGGGAGTGCACGGGGCTCCAGCGATGACGCGCGAGCAGCCCGCGTCGCGCTGCCCCGCCTGCCGCGGCCTGCTGTGGTTCTCGAAGGTGGACGGCAGCGACGTGCTGGCCTGCGTGGACTGCGCGGGGTGCTTCGTCACCGAGGCCGCCCTGAAGAAGCGCGGCGCGGTGCCCGCCTCGGGCGTGGAGGGCACCTTCCAGTGCGGGCAGTGCGGCGACCGCTACCCGCTGCGGCAAGGGACGGCGACGGCCAGCGGCTTTGAGTGCGCGCGCTGCACGCCCCCGAAGCCCACGCGCGAAGTCGAGCCGGAGGGACCGCTGGAGGAGGTGCTGGGACGGGTGGTGGCGTGGGTACGGAGCTGGCTGGGGTGAGTCACCTCACCGTCAGTGGTGCAGGAGGTGCCCCACCGTCGCGTCCTCCCGGGCGCGCCTCAGGGCGTCTTCCAGCGCGGCGTGGGCCTCCACCCCGCGGGCCAGGTTCTCCGCCAGCTCGTAGAGGACGCGCAGCAGCGCGTAGTTGACGTGCGAGACGCGCGGGAAGAGGGCCCGCGCCACCGCGTCGAAGTCGAAGTGGGCGTGCCCCAGCAGCGCCGCGGCGGCCACCCGGCGATTCACCCAGGACAGCGCGTGGTGCCGGGCCAGCTCGAAGGACTTCACCCCGGGCACCGCGTCGCTCAAGGACTGGTGCGAGGAGAAGAGCAGCGACACGCCGCGCGCCTCGGCGCCCGAGAGCAGCCGGCGCAAGGAGGAAGGTGACGCCTTGTTGGCCTCGTCCAGGCACAGCACCCGCGCGCCGTCCCACTCCACCTCCACGTGGGCGCCCTCGACGTATTGGTAAAGGACGTCCGCGTGCGTGGCGGCGTACCACCTCAAGGTGGTGGTCTTCCCCGCGCCCTTGTCGCCCACCAGCTCGACGCGGAAGGGGCGCGCCTCGAGGGCCTCGCGGATGGGCCGGGCGACGTCCACCCAGTCGAGCCGCTCGCCGGGCAGCACGTTCTCGAAGGGGTTGCCCTTGAGGCCCAGCCCGCTCCAGTTGGTGTCATTGGGGACCAAGCATGTCCTCCGCCACCACCCACTTGTCGAATTCTCCCGCAGTCACCACGCCCAGCGCCAGCGCCGCCTCGCGCAGCGTCGTCCCTTCGGCGTGCGCCTTCTTCGCCACTTCTGCGGCCTTCTCGTACCCGAGGTGTGGGGCCAGGGCGGTCACCAACATCAGGGAGCGCTCCACCAACTCGGCGGTGCGCGTCTCATTCACCTGAAGGCCCTGCACCAGGTGGGCGCGAAAACCGTCCATGCCGTCGGACAGCAGGCGGCAGGACTGAAGCACCGCGTCGATGACGAGCGGCCGGAAGACGTTGAGCTGCAGCTGCCCGTTGGCCCCGCCCAGGGTGACGGCGACGTCGTTGGCCTGCACCCGCGCGCAGGCCATGGTGAGCATCTCGCACTGGGTGGGGTTCACCTTGCCCGGCATGATGGACGAGCCCGGCTCGTTCTCCGGCACCGTCAGCTCCCCCAGCCCCGCGCGCGGCCCGGACGCGAGGAGGCGCACGTCGCTGGCCACCTTGAAGAGGGTGGTGGCGAGGCCCTTGAGCGCCCCGTGGAGGTGCACCAGCGCGTCGCAGGTGGACAGCGCTTCGAACTTGTTGGGCGCGGACACCACCGGCAGGCCGGTGAGGAGCGCCAGCTCGGCCGCCACCGCCTCGGCGAAGCCCTTGGGCGCGTTGAGGCCGGTGCCCACCGCGGTGCCGCCCTGCGCCACCTCGAGGACGTGCGGCAGGGCCGCCTCGAGGTGGGCGTACGCGTGCTCGAGCGCCGCGACGAAGGCGGACAGCTCCTGGCCCACGGTGAGGGGCGTGGCGTCCTGCAGGTGGGTGCGGCCCAGCTTCACCACGCCCGCGAAGGCCCGGGCCTTCGCGTCGAGGGCATCGGCGAGCTCGCGCAGCGCCGGCAGCACCCGGTGGGTGACGGCGGCGGCGGTGGCCAGGTGCATGGCGGTGGGGAAGGCGTCGTTGGAGGACTGGCTTTGGTTGACGTCGTCGTTGGGGTGCACCAGGCGGCCTTCCCCGCGCGGGCCGCCCATCAACTCGGAGGCGCGGTTGGCCAGCACCTCGTTGACGTTCATGTTCGACTGCGTGCCGCTGCCCGTCTGCCAGACGGAGAGGGGAAATTCTGCGTCGTGCTGGCCGGCCAGCACCTCGTCGGCGGCGCGGACGATGGCGTCGGCCTTCTCCTTCGGAAGGCCCCTGAGGCGCACGTTCACCGTCGCGGCGGCGCGCTTGACGCGGGCCAGCGCGTAGATGACCTCCAGCGGCATCTGCTCGCGCGAGACGTGGAAGAAGCGCAGGCTGCGCTGCGTCTGGGCGCCCCACAGCCGCTCGGCGGGGACGTCGATGGGGCCGAAGGTGTCGTGCTCGGCGCGGGTGGCCACAGGCGGCTCCTTTCACTTCACGACAGCGGGAAGTCGGCGAGGCGCTCCAGGCGGCGATCGCCGTCCAGCCCCAGGCCGAGGAAGGTGACTCCGGCGGCCTGGGCGGCGCCGCGATCGTACCGAGAGTCGCCGATGAGCCAGGTGCGCTCAGGCAGCGCGTCGAGCTCCCGGCAGGCGAGCAGCACCAGGTCCGGGGCGGGCTTGGCGTGGGCGACGCGATCGGCGGTGGCGATGGAGGCGAAGTGCGCGGCCAGCCCGGCCCGCTCGAGGATGGCCTGCGCCAGCGGAGCGACGGTGTTGGTGACGAGGCCCAGGCGGACACCCCGGCGCTGCAGCTCCTCCAGCAGGGGGCGAGCCTCGGGGTTGACCCACACGCCTGCGAGGTGGCGGGGAAACTCCTCCACGTAGAAGGCGTCGAGCGCAGAGGTGGTGCAGGACAGGCCGAAGGCCGGCACGTCGGCGGCGGTGCCCTGCCCGAAGGTGGGCCCGAATTCAGCGCGGGTGACGGGGCGGCCGCGGAAGCGCACCCCGGCGGCCTCGACGGTGCGAAACCACGCCTCCTCGCTCTTCACCAGCACGCCGTCCATGTCGAAGAGGACCGCCTCGGGGAGCATCGAGCCGGTTGTAGCGCGGGACCCGCCGAGATGCTGGGGCGGAGGCGGCGCGGCGCGCGCGGCTCATCGGCGCTATGAGGCGTGCATGCCTCTTGATTCCGCCGCGGCGGGCTTCGCCTTCTGTCCGAGGTGCGGCGCGCGGCTGGAGCGCAGCAATCCTTCTCCGCTGAATTGGCTCGAAAGTTCCAGGGTGCTCCAGTAATGTCGCGTGCGGTTGTCTTGGCGCCGTGTCCAGGGTGAGTTAAAAGATCCACCACTGATGGGCGTAGAAGTGAAACATGATTGCCTGCAGCGCCAGGCTGGCAGCCACGACGGCCATGCCCGCCTCCGGTCGCTTCTCGGCCGCAATTCCGAGTCCAAGAAAGAGCGGCCACACGGAGGAGCTGTAGCGGCCGAGCGCTGCGACTCCGACCATCCAGAGCAGCGCCAAGGTCCCGATCGACATGATGGCGAGGCCACGGTGCTCGGGCCTACGCAGCAGTGGCAGCGCACCGAACGCGAGAAGGAATGAAAGCACGATGTAGACGTGGTGCTCCAGGTGGGTGCGCGGTGCTGACCACTCGAAGATGCTCCAGTAAGCCATCGACCCCCACAACTGGCGCGAGTTCACGAACGCCAACGGCTCTCCGAAGCGCTGATTGAGAAACCAGGCCCACGCTCCGACGACCAGCGGCACGCTCAGGACGGGCCAGATCGCCATCACTCTTCGCCAGGTTGGCCTGGACTGGGCTTCACGCCAGAGCACGACGACGAGGGCGAGCGCGGTGAACCCTCCCAGGTGCCGCGACAGCACCGACAGCCCGAGGAGAAGTGCCGTGATGAACGGTCGCCTGGAGAGCGCTGCCAGGACCGCTCCCGCCGAGAAGAACGTCATCATTCCCTCGGGATAGGGAACAGCTTGAAAGAAGGCGAACGGAAAGGCGGCGTACAGCGCCACGCCCCAGCGGGCCGTCGTGTCGGTCGTCACTCTCTTGAAGAGCTCGTACAGCACAATCAACGCGCCGAGCTGAAAGGCGGAAGCGACGAGAATCTGCGCAACCTGGACGGTTGGGCCGAACGCTGCGACGAAGCGGGTCAGCGCTGGAAGGAGAGGCCAGAAGTTGGCCATCGCCCGCTCCGAGTACCCCTCTGTCGCGATCCGGGAGTACCACCCGCAGTCCCAGCGGAACATGGCATCGAGAAACAGCCAGGGCTGAAGCGGTCGTTCGCCCCCGGGAACCGTCAGCTCCGGGGCAAAAGACAGGCCGATCCACCCGATCAACCCGAAGGTGATTCGCCAAACCGCGAAGATGAGAAGCGGAAAGCGGACCCGGTTCCACAACGGTCGCCAGCCCAGCTCGCGCGCGTCAGCTGCGCCTGGTCCTTCGGGGGGAGAGGACATGTTTGTCCGGGTTGGGGTGTCGGGTTGGCTCAGGGGGCCACCATGGGTAGGGGGTTGGATGTCAGCCTGGGGGTGTAGAGGGGCAGGATGACCAACTTTCCGAGGAATCTGGTGGAGTTCGAGGAACGTTTCGCGACGGAGGAGGCCTGCCTCGCGTTTCTCC
>JADLDB010000062.1 GCA_020846875.1 Myxococcales bacterium
ACGTCAGCTTTCGCCGCTGGGACGGTGGCTTCCCGACGCTCTTCCCGAACCTGCGGGGGCCCGAAGACTTCAAGGTGGACGACGCCCGCTGGGACACCTGCAACGACCTGGAACTCCCGACGTCGCTGAACCAGAACAGTCTGCCCGTCGAGGACATGTGGGGCGCGCTGGACTTCAACTTCGTTCACGAAGGAAAACCCATCACCTACGTCTTCGACGGCGGCATCCAGATGGGCTTCCACAGCTTCCACGCCGTCATCTACGCCGGCATCGACGAGTGCAAAGGCAACTGACTGATGGCCACCCGGCGAGATACGGCTGAGAGTCCCGACCGCCCGCCTGGAAGCGCTTCCATGCGGCGCACTCTGGCCTGAACACCCGGCGCAACCGTCCTTCTCGCGCCCCGCTTAGTCGAGCAGCGACGGCAGGTAGTCGGCGGGCGCCGCGTAGCCCAGTAAAGCCCGCGCGGATCGAGACGCGCGGATCGTCTACTAGCGCGCCTCCACTCGAGCTGACCGCTTCGAGCGCGCCGGCTGCGGTAGGCAGCGTGCGTCGCTCGCGTTGGTGGATATGCCCGTAGAGCACGAGTCCGCGCGCAAGATCCGAAACACTGCGGCGGAACGGGACATCGTCGGTGAGCCCGTCGCGCAGCACGGCGTGGGTCAGCACCTTCTCGAGGTCCGCCGGCAGCCATCCGGACGACACGCCCAGCGCCTTCTTCGCCGGGGTCACTTCGAAGGCGTCGAGTTCGCGATCGTGCTTGAGCAGCGCCAGCAGCCCGTCGGTCGCCTGCTTCTCATGGGCCTTGCCGATCTTCGCGCTCGCCTGAGTAAGGGCCTGCACGTCGGCCGCCGCCAGGCGCCCGCCCTTCGCGAGGGTCTTCTGGAAGAGGGCCGCGAACCGGCGGGCCCCAGCGTCACTGCTCGACGATGTTGAACTCGGTGCGGCGGTTCTCTGCCTTGCCGGCCGCGGTGGAGTTGGACGCGATGGGCTTGGTCTCGCCGAAGCCGACCGCTTCCATGCGCTGCGGATCGACGCCCCGCTTGATCAACGCGCTCATCACCGAATTGGCCCGGTTCTGCGACAGCCTCAGGTTCGACGCGTCGTTACCCACCGAGTCGGTGTGGCCCTCGACGCGGATCTTCTTGATCTGCTGGTTGTCCTGCATCGCCTGGGCGACCTCGTTGAGAATCTTCTCGGACTCGGCGCCGACGATCTTCGCGCTGCCGGTGGCGAACTTGATCTGCTTCTTGATCTCGATCTTGTCCTTCGTCACCGCCACCAGAGAGTACTTGCGCGGGCAGCCCTTGTTGTCCGCGGGGCCGGGCTGCATGGGGCAGTCGTCGCGATCGTCGGGCACCCCGTCGGAGTCGTTGTCGAGATCGGGGCAGCCGTCCTCGTCCTGCCAGCCGTCCTTGTCCTCGGGCTCGTTGATGCACTGATCCTTGTCGTCGGTGATGCCGTCGCCGTCCTTGTCCATCACCGGGCAGCCCAGGTTCTGCATCGGGCCGGCCTCGTTGGGGCACTTGTCGGCCTGGTCGAGAATGCCGTCGGAGTCGTTGTCCGGCTCGGGGCAGCCGTCCTCGTCCTGCCAGCCGTCGGGATCCTCGGGCACGGTGACGCACTTGTCGGCGGGATCCGGAATGCCGTCGTTGTCCGTGTCCTTGGGCGCCTCCGCCGGGCAGCCCTTGTTCTCCGGCGGGCCGGGCAGCGAGGGGCAGGCGTCGTCCTTGTCCAGCACGCCGTCGCCGTCCTTGTCGGTGGCCTCCAGCTTCACCACCAGCTTGGGCTGCTCCTTCACCACCACCTGCCTGGGCGCGCAGTCCTTCGACAGCGTCACCGCCTTCTTCGCGTTCGTCTCCGCCTGGGTGATGTGCCAATAGGCGCGGCTGGAGTTGCCCTGATCCAATTCGCCCATGGCGAAGTCCAGGTTGGCTTCGGCGTTGGCCAGCTCGCGCGGCGCGCAGCGGACGGCGTTGGATCGGCGGGCCCGCTCGATGTCCGTCTTGATGATGTCGGCGCTGGCGCGGATCTGCGGGCCGCTGTGACAGCCAGCCGTCACCACCAGGTACATCAAGCTGAGGCGGAGCTCGAGCGTCATGGGGCGGCGGGAGAAGGAGGAGGCGGTGCAGGCTGCTCGCCCTTGCGGGCCGCCTTCATCGCGTTGTCACGGGCGCGGGTGGCGTAGTCGACCGCCTTCTTCGCGTAGTCCACCGCCTGCTCGAAGTCCGAGTAGCCCACCTCTTCCTTCGACTTCTGCAGGTACAGCTTCGCCAGCGTCCAGTCGTAGGGCGCCAGCTTCTCGGCCTGGGCCGTCCGCGCCCCCTCCATCATCGTCTCGGCGTCGATCAGGTAGGCCGTCGACTGGGTGGGCCCGCAGCCCCACAGGGCACAAGCCCCAAAGCTCAGCGACACCGCCAGCGTCAGCCGCCACCGAGAGGAACGGGCCCCGAACATCGTGGTGAAAGCTCCCACGGTCGCCTGAGGCGGTCAATCTTTTGGGGCACTTGTCACCTCGGCTGGGCCGCGGGATTGCCCCACGCGGGGATCCTCCTTACAGTCTGCCCACGTATGTCGGGTACCAAGCTCCCCATCGGCTCCGCGACCGGCCAGGACGGCCGCCCCCGTGCCCAGGTGGCCTACGAAGGTGAAGACGAGTTCAGCACCATGTCGCTCGATCCAGAGCGCAAGCGGGTGCTGAAGAAGAAGGAAACGCTCGAGCCCTCAGCGCCCGGTGAGAAGCAGCGCGTGAAGGTCAACGAGCTCAAGCCCATGAACGATCAGGGCGTGGTGGGCTTCCTGCGGAAGATCTTCGCCAAGTAGCTCTCTCTTCAAAAGCTGCCCGACAGCGTCAGCGCCCCTCCTTCCGACGTAGGGAAGACCGCGAGCTGTGCGCGCTCGCCAGGCAACAGCCACACCCCCAGTGCGCCCGCCACCGCCACCCCGACGCCTGCTCCGAGGAGGGTGAAGGCCAGGGTCCGGTTGGCGTCCACCTTCGGCATCCGCGACAGGGCGGCGAAGTGATTCTCGGTGCCGGGAGGGTAGAGGCGGCCGTCGGAGGTGGTGAGCGACTCCAGCTTGCTGCGATCCGCGGCGCCCATGCCGTAGAAGACCAGCCCCAGCACGGCCGTGGTGGCCCCGGCCGCCAGCGCCACGTAGCTGACGATCCGCGCCGTCGACGGGCCGGCCTTCTGCGAGACGGCAGGCGGAGCCTCGGTTGGAAGCGGAGGCGGGGAGACGGTCTCGTCCGGCTCCTCCTCGCCCGGAGGGGGCTTCGTCACGGTGGGCGCCGGAGGCGGCGGGTCCTGCAGGGGCGCCCCCGGAGCGGCCACCACGGCGGCGACCTTCGGCGGCTCGGTGCTGAAGTCCCTGGGATCGCCCTTCCCGGTGAGGATGAAGGTCGCCAGCTTGCCCACGTAGTCGCCGCCCGCGCCGCCGTTGCGCTCTCGCCGCCCTGAGGAGTCGTACAGCACCGCCGCGATGTAGGGCGGGTTGCCGGCCCCGGCCACGTTGCGCACGACGATCACCTGGTCCGCCGAGATCGCCGCGCCCAGCTTGAGCGCCTCGTCGTCGTCGGGCGCGCTCACGCACACCGGCGGCTGGAGCGACACGGCGCCCTCGAAGCCCATGTCCACCTGGACCGTCTCTTCCTTCTTGAGCTCCACGCCGCGGGGAAAGGACTCCCGGTCGCCCACGCGCAGGGTGAGCCGGTAGAAGCCCGGCACCAGCGAGAGCTTCGAGGGCGTCTTGCCCAGCTCGCGCCCGTCGACGAACACCGCGGCCCCGGGCGGCGTGGACTGCACCTGGAGCGTCGCCTTCCTCGTCTTGCTCACTTCCTTCCGCACCGCCTCGAAGGCCTGCAGGGTGCTGGGCGGGTAGGCGTCGGGATCGAGCTTGAAGGTGGGATCGATGCGGAGCACGCGGCGGTAGGCCTCGTTCATCTCCTTCGTGCGATCGAGGTTCTTGTACAACTGCGACTGCACCAGGAGCGCCACCGACAGCACCGGCCAGGGGCTCACCTGGGGCGACGCCAGCTCCAGGTCGGCGATCGCCTGGCGCACCACGTCCAGCCCGCGCTCGCTCTGTCCGCCGTAGAGCAGCGTGCGCGCCGAGTCCACCTGGCGCTGCAGATCCTTCAGGCTGCGCCTCGGCCTGGGCCGGACGATGGAGAGCACCTCCTCGGGCTCGAAGAGCTGCGACTTGAGCTGCGCGCGGGCCTTGTCGTGGAACTCCTTGAGGCTGGTGGTGAGCGCTGGCTCGCGGCATTCTCCGGCGCCGACGACCAGCACCCGCTGGGCAGCCAGCGCTCCGGTGGCATAACAACCGACAAGTATCCCCAGACGAACGGCAAAGCGGTTTCTCATGTTTGGCCCCGGTAGGATGAACTACTAGAGTCCCCAATTCGACGGAAGGAAACAGCGAAACGCAGCATGCTCGGGCCAGGGACCCAGATTGGACGGTACGTCGTCTCGCGCAAGCTCGCCGAAGGCGGGATGGCCGAGATCTACCTTGCCAGCGCGTTGGGGCCGGAGGGCTTCTCCAAAGAGGTGGTGATCAAGGTGGTGCGCAGCTTCCTCGCCACCGATCCCCAGTTCGTGCAGATGTTCATCGCCGAGGCGCGGCTGGCGTCGCGGCTCAACCACGCCAACGTGGTGCAGATCTTCGACTTCGGGAAGCACGAGGACACCTACTACCTGGCGATGGAGTACGTGCGCGGGGCGTCCCTGTGGGATCTGCGCCAGCGCTGCCGGCAGCAGGGCACCCCGTTTCCTCCCACGCTGGCCGCGGAGCTGGGCGTGCAGATCTCGCGCGGGCTGCAGTACGCGCACTCGCTGTCCGACAAAGGCCAGAAGCTGGGGGTGGTGCACCGCGACGTGACGCCGCACAACGTCCTGCTGTCCTTCGACGGCGCGGTGAAGCTGACCGACTTCGGCATCGCCAAGGCCCAGACGACGCACACCGCGCCCGGCATGCTCAAGGGCAAGTTCGCGTACATGTCGCCCGAGCAGGCGCGCGGCGAAGCGGTGGACGCGCGCACCGACATCTTCGCGCTGGGGATCGTCCTCTGGGAGCTGCTCACCGGCGGCAAGCTGTTCGACGGCGACAGCGAGCTGGCCGTGCTGCGGGCGGTGGAGGCCAGCGTGATCGCCCCTCCGGCGCGGCTCAACCCAGACGTGCCCAGCGAGCTGTCGGACATCGTGATGAAGGCGCTGGCGCGGGTGCTGCCCGAGCGCTTCCAGTCGGCCTTCGAGTTCGAGAAGGCGCTGGCCACCTGGGTGCTGCGCTCCGCCCACACCGTGGAGGACACCAGCGTCGCCCTCTTCCTGCAGCAGGTGTACGGCGGCGAGGCGCAAGACGATGGGCGGCCCGAGGCCCCTGCGGGGGGCGCGGCGGCGCCCGTGGGCGCTGGGAGAGGCGACGGCGACGCGAACTTCGCGCACGGCGACACCATGGCGGTCGATCGCTCGATGGAGCACGGCGCGCGGGGGGCGCCGCAGAAGACGATGACCATGACGCCGGTCCGGTCCAGCCTGCGCAACGCCACGCCCAGGCCCCGCGGCGTCATGGACGACGACGACGCCCCGGCCAGGAGCACCGAGGAGTTCCGCGCTCCCGTCAGCACCGAGCAGATGCCCGCCGCCAGGGGCGGGCCCCTTCCCAGAGCGACCGAGCAGATGCCCGCGTACGTCCCCGCGGCCCCGCTGCCCACGCCCGCCGCAGGGGAAGCCATTCCCCGCCCGAAGACGGAGCAGTACCGCCCGGCCTCGCGACGCCTCGAGGCGCTGGTGATCGTCGACCAGTCCCTCGACCCTTCCCGTGTGGAGCCCAGGCCCGCCCCGACGGACGCGAAGCCCTCCACCGGCTCCGTCACCGAGCCCGCCGGACCGGACGACCTGCCTTTGGCGCCGGCGAGGTCGAAGGCGCCGATGATCGCCGTGGGGGTGGTGGCGTTGCTGATCGTCGCGGCCGGGGGCGGCTACCTCGCCACCAACGTGCCGGCGGCAGAGGAGCCGCTGCCGGAGCCACAGCCAGCCTCGAGCGACGAGGTGCGACCTGCCTTCGTCGAACCGGCGACCCCACCGCCCGTCGAGCCGCCCCCGAAGGTGGCCCTGGTGGAGCCGCCTCCTCCGGTCGCCCCCGAGAAGAGGCCGGAGGCCGTCACCCCCCCGCCCCCCGAGAAGAAGCCGGAAGCCCTCACCCCGCCGGCGCGCCCCGAGGAGCGGCCTCAGGACCTTCCGGATCCGGACCCCGCTCCCAGGGCCCATTCCGGCGGGAAGCGTGGCGACGACTCCCGGCCCGCGGCGCCGAAGCCGACGGGCACCCTGGTGCTCCGCGCGGTCCCCTACGCCGAGGTGTCGATCGCCGGCCGGAAGGCCATCGAGGTGAACGGCACCAAGTCGGTCAAGGTGGAGTCCGGCGCCTTCGACGTCGTCTTCAAGCACTCGAAGAAGACCGAGAAGAAGAAGGTCGTCTTGAAACCCGGCGAGACGGTGAAGCTGGAGTTCGACGCCAACGCGGGCTGAGCGTCAGAGGCGCTGCCACTTCGGCGTGAAGGGCACGTTCTTCGGCCGGGGCTCGTCGATGGTGATCAGGTACTCGGCGCGGCGGTTCTTCGGCTCGTCCGTCTCGTCGGGCGTGCCCACCTGCAGCGCCTCCTCGCCGAAGCCGCCGTAGTACACCGCGATGCGCAGGCCCTTCCGGCGGAAGTACTGGGCGATGGCGCGCGCCCGGTTGAGGGACAGGCCGCGGTTGTACTGGGTGCCGCCCATGGTGTCGGTGTGCCCCGCCACGTACAGCCGCAGCGTGGCCAGCGAGCCGAACTTCGACACCGCCTCGCTGATGAGCGCGTAGCTCTTGTCCAGCTTGGGCTGCTCCTCGGGGCGAATGTCCCACTTCGCCGAGTCGAAGTTCACTTCCTCGTGGGGAATGTCGACCTGCCAGGGCGTCAGCTCCACGCCGTTGTACTGGCCCGAGGTGGAGTGCACGCGGAGGAAGATCTTCATCACCTGGCCCTCTGCCGCCGGCCAGGTCACAAACAGCGGTGCGCCGGGCGCGGCGTCGTCGAAGGGGACTTCGCCGTCGAAGGCGTAGCTGCCGGTGTCCATCAGCACCTTGAGCTCGGCCTTCGCCGCGGGCTGGTTCAGCTTGAACGACACCTTCCGGCCGGGAAGATCGACGTCCTTGTTCTTGTCGAAGAGGAACTTGAGCGTGCCGGCCAACTGGGTCTCGAACTCCAGCGGCATGGCGGCGGTCTCAGCGTTCGGCAGGTTGATGGTCAGCTCGCCCTTCCAGGTGACGATCCCCTCGTCCTGCGGGAGGTCGATGACCCGGGTGACGCCGGGCTTGCCCCCGCCCTTCACGTCCACCTTCCTCCCGGCGCTGCTCTCCAGCTTCAAGCGAAAGCCGGCGATCGGCTCGAGGATGTGCACCCGCACGCTGGGCAGGCCCTTGCCCACCATGGTGCGGTTGTTGATGGACAGATCCACCGCGTCCGCTCGCGCGACGCAGGCCAGGAGCAACGCACCCACCAGGCACACTCGGGTCATCGGCATCTCCAGGAGAATCAGAAGGCAGCCTTGAGGCTCTGCGGGAGGACGATGCGCGTCAACCGTCGATTCACCTTGTTGGCGAAGGGCAGCTCGGCTCTGGCCAGCAGGTCGCCTTCGTTGGCCCACACCAGCTCCTGGGACAGCGGATCGTACAGTTGCCAGGCGCGCGTCTTCCCCGAGGCGCTGGCCTGCATCATCAGGATGAAGCGGCGGTGCTGGCCGGTCGCGGGCCCGATGGCGCAGGGCACGGGGATGCCGCGCGTCACTGCGCCGGCGGCCGACGCCAGCGCATCGGACAGGCTCATCGCGCCGGGCGCGTCGACGTCGTGCTCCCGCCAGGCGACGGAGAGGCCGCGGGTGGCCTCGGCGAGCAGATCCTCCAGCAGCTTCCCGGAGGTGGGGGTGGGGCTGGCGTGCGACTGGGAAGGGGGCGGCGGCGCGCTTCCCAGCGCCCCCCAGTCCATCGCCTTCGCGCTCGCGTCCGCGGACTCGGCCTCGAAGCCGACCTTCTTCTTCCCGGACAGCCCGCGGGCCAGCGCGTCCTGCGCGGCAGAGAGCTCGAAGCTGGGCTTCACCTTCGGCTCGGGCGGGGGCGCGAGCTCGCGCGTCTCGTCTTCGTTGGGATCTATGGTGCCGCCCTTGAGCTCGAAGGCGAACAGCGGATCGGCCTCGGCGCGGAGCAGCTGCGCCACCGTGTAGTCCTCGGGCGCGGCGTCCTCCAGGGTGCAGGCCTCGTAGAGCTCGAGGTCGGACAGGCCGCGGATCTCGTCGGCGAAGGCGTGCACCTCACCCGGGGTGTGGGCGGCGGCCACGGCGCGCTGGAGCAGCTCCCGCTGGAGATCGCTGCCCGCGTCCTCCAGCAATTCGGTGAACAGCTTCTGGGCCTTGCCGGACCAGCGGTCGAGCTGCTCCTGGGCCTCCTCGGACACCGGGTGCTTCATGCCCGGCCTCCCCGGGGCAGCCGCTCGGCGCCGCGGCGCAGGGCCGTCACCAGGGCGCTCGTCAGCGCCAGGCGCTCGAGGTGGCCCAGCAGGAGCGGCACCTCGACTTCACTCTTCAGCTTCGCCGCCCAGCGCACCAGGAGCGAAGCCAGCGCGGGCTGCCCGGCGAAGCGGTTGGACGCGAGCTGCTTGAGGCGCGCCGCCGCCTCGGACACGCGCACGCCTTCCAGCCCCCTCAGGTTGAGGACGCAGTCATTCAAGTGCCGCTGCTGCACCTGGGCGTTGCGCAGGTCGGCCAGTTCCTCCAGCAGCACCTCGCCGTTCAGCTCGCGGCTGACGAAGGGGGGCGAGGGCTGGGCGCGCGCGGTGGCCATGGGGCGTCACTTGAGCAGCGTGAGCAGGCCCAGCACGCCCAGCACCAGCGCGGCGATCGAGTCCCCGGCGATGAGGCCGCCGCCCACCAGCGAGGTGGTGGACATGTCCTCGGGCAGCTCCTCGGGGCCCTTCTCCTTGTGCACGGCCTCGGCCCGCCACTTCTGCACCGTGTTCCAGAAGGACGAGAAGATGCCCCCGGCGCCGAACCACATCGAGGTGCCGAACTCCACGAAGCCGGCGAAGGACGACGCGTAGGGCGACGGCATCAGCACCGCGTCGAAGGCGAAGTCGAAGGCGAAGCCCTTGCCCTTCTTGCTCCACTCCTTGTACCGGGCGTTGGCCTTCACCACCTTGCGGATCACCTCGGTGGCGAGGCCCAGGGCCACGCCCACCAGCATCGCGGGGATCTGCCACGCCTTGGGCGCCGTCAGCCCGCGCAGCGCGCCGACGAACTTGTACGTCATCGCCGACTGCCACTGCGCCACCTTCAGCTCCGGGTGCGCGAAGGTGTCTTCCTTCAGCACCGGGTAGGCGGCCATGAAGATCTTCGCCATGTAGACGGCCAGCACCGCGCCCACCAAGACGCCGATCACCTGGAAGCGGAACTGGTTGGTGCGGTTGGTGCCCAGGCGCCAGCCGGTGGAGCGGTCCTGCTGCATGTCGCCGCCGATGGAGCAGACGACGAAGACGATCGAGCCGGCCAGCAGCCCGGCGATCGGATCGACCAGGCCCATCGCGGCCATCGCCACCACCGACAGCACGAAGGCCGAGCTGATCGGGTTGGAGTCGGTGATGCCCAGCGAGATCCCGTTGACCAGCATCATCAGGAAGGACGTCGCCACCGCGAACAGCACCCAGTGCAGGGGCACCTGCATCAGGCCGAAGGAGACGGCGATCACCGCCAGGCCCCAGAAGACCAGCCAGAGGATGAGGCGCGTGGAGTTGGTGCGCTTCCACTCCTCGCCCGCCGGCACCGGCTCGGCGGCCTTCGGCGCGCCCGCGCGCAGCTTCGCCACCGCCTGCCTCAGGATGATGGCGATGTCCACCACCGCCGCGCCCATGATCGTGCCGAGCGCCACCAGGAAGGCGAACTTGCGGTAGGGATCGTTCTCTCCCAGCCAGCCCTGGGCCTTGAGCCACGGCGTCAGCGCCCACCAGATCACCGCCCAGGTGATGGCCGGCACGCCGATGCGCGCCCCGACGATCATCCCCGCGCCGACGGTGGAGGTGCTGATGCCGGTGGCGGCGAGGCGCCCGATGACGGCGAGGTGCCCCAGCTTCTCGAGGACGAGCGGGAACGCGACGCCGATGCCGATGCCGCTGAACAACTGCGCCACGCTGCGCTTGAGCAGCTTGAGATCCGTGAGCGCGCGCAGGATGTTCGCGACCGCCAGCCCCGACGGGTAGGTGAGCTGCAGCTTGTCGACCAGCACCGGGGTGTACAGCATGCCCACGCCCACGCCGAACATGCCCACGCAGAGGAAGTAGACCAGCAGGTGCCACGTCTTCGGCTCCGGCAGGCCGAGCCACACCATCGCCTGGATGAGCACCCCCATCGCCGCCATCGACGCCACCGACGCCGCGGCCGTCTGCATGTAGTTGGCGCCGTGCTTGCCTTCCGGCCCGTAGAAGTAGGTGACGGTGGAGCCGAGGATCCCCGCCAGCACCTGGCCGCCGACGAAGAAGCCCAGGGAGAAGTTCATGTAGCTGGCGGTGATGCCGCCGAGCGGCCCGAGGATCAGGATCGCGATCAGCGCCAGGAAGACGTAGTAGCCCGGCGAGTTCAGCGGCAGCAGCCGGGGCAGCAGGCGTTGGGGTGGGACGGGCTCGGTGCTCACGTGCAGGACTCCCGGGCGAAGAAGCCGCGCACCCTAACCCCTCCGCGGCCCCCTTGGGGAGCGCCGATCGCGGTGCCCACGCTTTCCCGCAGGCTCACGGCCCCTCGCGAGCCGAGCAGAGCGCCGCCAACAGCGCGTCGAGGTCCTCCTGCCGCCGCAGGTACCACGAGGCCTCCGACGCCGCCGCACGTCCCACCCGCACCGTCACCAGCCGGCGATCGCGCAGCCGGAAGACCGCTTCGTCCGTAACGTCGTCACCGACGTACAGCACCCGCGCCGCTCGCGCCTGGTCCGCCAACCTCAGCACCGCGTCGCCCTTGTCCGGCGCGCCGGCCGGCAGCACGTTCACCAGCCGCTTCCCGGGGATGGTGCGCACCGGCACGGACAGGCGGGCGATCGCCGCGAGGATCGCCCGGCGTGCCAGCTCCGGCCGAGGGGCGCGGCGGAAGTGCACCGACAAGGAGAAGCGCTTGTCCTCCAGCTCGACGCCGGGCGTCCCCTCCAGCGCCTGCGCCAACGCGCTCCGCGTCGACGCGACGGCGCGCGCCATGGCCCGGGTGGCCGACGCCGGCTCGATGCCGTGGTTGCCCACGACCACCTTCACGCCCAGCCCCGCCACCCGCGCGCCTACGTCCGCCCGCGCCCGCCCCGACACGACCACCACCGGGTAGCGCCGGCACGCCGCCGCCAGCAGGGCGCGCGTCGAGGCCTTCATCGTGGCGCGGGTGCGATCGGCCACGATCGGCGCCAGGGTCCCGTCGAAGTCGAAGGCCAGCAGCGCGCGCGAGGCGGCCAGCGCGGCCGCGACCTCCTTCCCGGCGGCGGCCGACAGCCACCTCACGAGACGCCCGTCAGCGGTGACAGCGGCGTGAGCCTGCCGGTGAGCCGCTCCCGCCGGCGCAGCTCGGCCGCGTCCACCAGCATGCGCCCCGCCCAGCGGTAGACGTTGAACTCCGACACCAGGCGCCGCATCGCGCGCATCCGTTCCCGCTGCTCCTCGGGTGACATGCGCAGCGCCGCCGCCAGCGCGTCGCTCGCCTGACGCAGATCGTACGGGTTCACCACCAGCGCCTCGGTGAGATCGCGCGCGGCGCCGGTGAATTGGCTGAGCAGCAGCACCCCCTGCTCGTCGTCCCGGGCGGCGACGAATTCCTTGGCCACCAGGTTCATCCCGTCGTGGAGGCTCGACACGTAGCAGAGGTCGGCGGCCCGGTAGTACCGGAACACCGTCTGCGGCTCGTGGTGGTCCCGCAGCAGCACCACCGGCCGCCACCCCGGCGTGCCCCAGCGGGCGTTGATCTCTGCGGCCAACTGCTCGACGCGCTCGTTGAGCTCCCGGTAGCGCGTGATCTTCATGCGGCTGGGCGCGGCCAACTGGATGAAGGTGAAGCGCCCGCGGAACTCGGGGAAGCGGGCCAACAGCTCGTCCACCGCCGCGAGGCGCTCCTCGACGCCCTTGGTGTAATCGAGCCGGTCGATCCCCACGCCCAGCAGCGCGTCGGCCCCAAGCCCAAGCTCCCCGCGGATCGCCTTCCGGCACTCGGCCACGCCGGGAACGTCGTGCAGCCAGCGGACCGGCCACTCGATGGAGATGGGGTACGGGCGCACCAGCGTCTTGCGGCCCTGCTGCACCACCGCCCTCGCCTCGCGATCGATGCGGCTCTCCATGAAGGCGTCCACCGCGTCGATGAAGTTGTTGCAGTGCTGCTGGGTGTGGAAGCCGATGATGCTCGAGCCCAGCAACCCCGAGAGCAGCTCGTCCCGCCAGGGGCAGATCCCGAAGCGCTCGGCGTTGGGCCAGGGGATGTGCCAGAAGGTGAGGATGGTGGCGCGCGGCAGCCGCTCGCGGATCATCCGCGGGGCCAGCGCGAAGTGGTAGTCCTGCACCAGCACGATCGGCTCGTCGGAGTCGACCTCCTCGCACACCGCGCCGGCGAAGCGCCGGTTCACCGCCACGTAGGTCTCCCAGTCGCTGCTGCGGAACACCGGCCGGGCGTGCGCCACGTGGCACAGCGGCCAGAGGCCTTCGTTGGAGAACCCGTAGTAGTAGCCGGCTTCCTCTTCCTCGGTCAGCCAGACGCGGCGCAGCAGGTACGACTCTTCGCCCGGGGGCACGCGCACGCGATCCTTCGCGTCCACGGTGTCGCGATCCGCGCTGCCGCTGCCGTGCGCCACCCAGGTCCCCGAGCACGCCCGCATCACCGGCTCCAGCGCCGTCACCAGGCCGCTGGCCGGGTGCACCACCTTCACCCCGCCTTCGCCCCGCTCGTGGATGTAGGGCTCCCGGTTCGCCAGCACCACCACCCGCTCGCCCTGGAGGTGCCGGGTCAGCGTCGCCTTGAGCCGCGCAGGATCCCACGGGCCTCCCCGCGCTTCCCCCTCGCGCTCGTTGACCAGGCGATCCACCAACGCGCGCACGTCGCGGACCATGGGCTGGAACTCCGTCGACGCCTCGCCCAGCAAGGCGCGCTGCAGCTCCAGCGTCCACCCCTTCCAGGCGAAGCGGGCCGCCAGGAGCGTCGCCACCGCCGCCGCCAGGGCCAGCACGAAGAAGCCCCCGAAGAGCACCTGCCTGGTCGCGGCGTCGCGCTGATCCACGTACCCGAGGTCGTGCACCAGCACCACGGTCCCCAGCACTCCCCCCTCGCCCTCCAGCGGAGTGGCCGTGAGGTGCAGCGAGTCCTCCGGCGCCATCGTGAAGCCGCGGCCCCCGGCCCGCCCCGCGTGCTCCGCCACCAGGGCGCAGGTGAACCCCAGGGGGTAGTCCGAGGTGGCCGCCAGCAGCTCGCCGTCGGGCAGGCACGCCGCCGCCCCGAGGATCCGGCTGTCCCGGGTGATGTCTTCCAGCGCGCGCCCGACGGTGGCGCGATCATCTGGCCAGCCCCGCGTCAACCCCACCCGGGCCGAGTTGACGGCCAGCTTCGACCGCATCGCCAGGTCCGACTCCCACCAGGCCTTCGTGGTGCGCGCCAGCACCCACCACGCGGCGACGGTCACCAACGCCAACACCGCGAGCAGGACCAGCACGAAGCGGGCTGCGCGACGCATCGGGTCGTCTATAACCCGAAGTGGTTGTATATCCAATGGACGAAGGAGGAGTCCGTGCTGTCCGAGCTGGGGCTCATCGGGAACTGTCAGATCTCGGCGCTGGTGCGCAGCGACGGGGCGATCGTCTGGGCGTGCATGCCCCGCTTCGACTCGCCGCCGATCTTCGGCGCGCTGCTCGACGACGAGGGCGGGCGCTTCACCATCTCCCCGTCCGAGGGCGGGAAGGGCACCCAGCGCTACCTGCCCAACACCAACGTGCTCGAGACCCGCTTCGAGACGCCGACGGGCACCTTCCGCGTGCTGGACTTCGCGCCGCGCTTCCAGTTGTACGAGCGCAGCTTTCGCCCCACCAAGCTGGTGCGCATCGTCGAGCCGCTGTCGGGCACGCCGCGGATCCGCGTCGCCTGCGCGCCGGTGCTGGGCTGGTCGAAGGCCACGCCGTCGCGCGACGTCGGCTCGCACCACGTGGCCTGGCGCGGCTACGACGCCGAGCTGCGGCTCACCACCGACGCGCCGCTCACCTACGTGAACGGCGAGCCCTTCGCCCTCACCGGCAAGCGGCACTTCGTGCTGGCCTGGAGCGCGCCGGTGGAAGAGCCGCTGGCGCCCCTGTGCGGCCGCTTCCTCGACGAGACGGTGCACTACTGGCAGCGCTGGGTGAAGCACTGCGACATTCCCCCGGCGTACCAGACGCAGGTGATCCGCTCGGCGCTGGCGCTCAAGCTGCACTGCTTCGAGGACACCGGCGCCATCGTCGCGGCGATGACGACGTCGCTGCCCGAGGCGCCCGGCTCGGGGCGGACGTGGGACTACCGGTACTGCTGGCTGCGCGACGCCTTCTACGTCCTGGACGCGTTCCACCTGCTCGGGCAGTTCGAGGAGCGCGAGCAGTTCCTCAACTTCCTGGTCAGCGTGGCCACCGCGGCCGGTGACGACCTGGCGCTCGCGCCGCTCTACCGCATCGACGGCAGCAGCGAGCTGGACGAGAAGATCCTCGACCACTGGCGGGGCTTCCAGGGGGAGGGGCCGGTGCGGGTGGGGAACGCGGCGGCGCGGCACCTGCAGCACGACGTCTTCGGCGAGATGGTGCTGGCGCTGACGCCCTTGTTCCTCGACGAGCGCTTCCGCGAGCAGGCCAGCCCACAGGTGCTGGACCTGGTGACGCGGCTGGCCCGCAAGGCGGTGCGGGTGGCCGGCACGCCCGACGCGGGGATCTGGGAGCTGCGCTCGGAGTGGCGCCCGCAGACGTTCAGCTCGCTCATGTGCTGGGCCGCGGCGGATCGCATGCAGCGCATCGCCCGGCAGCACCGCCCCGAGGACGTGCCCGAGTTCCAGCGCGACGCGGAGCGCCTGCGCGAGGAGATCTTGCGGGAAGCCGTCGATCCCGTCCGCGGCTGCCTGGTGGCCGACTACCGCGGGAAGGAGGTCGACGCCGCGCTGCTCCAGGCGATCACCCTGCGGCTGCTCCCGCTGGACGATCGCCGCGTGCACGCTACCATCGACGCGGTGCGGGCCGACCTCGATCTCGGCGGCGGCTGGCTGCGCCGCTACCGGACCAACGACGGCTTCGGCGTGCCCGAGGTCGCCTTCACGCTCTGCACCTTCTGGTTGATCGAGGCGCTGGCGCGGGTGGGGCGCCACGACGAAGCCCGGGCGCTGGTGGCGAAGGTGGCCGAGGTGAAGGCGCCCCTGGGGCTCCTCGCCGAGGACGTGGCGCCGGCCACCGGCGTGATGTGGGGGAACTTCCCCCAGGCGTACTCGCACGTCGGGCTCATCCACGCCGCGTTCGCCGCGTCCCCGAGCTGGTCCGAGTGGACGTAGAGCGGGCTCACGGCCTGCGCAGCGCTTCCGTCTCCAGCCCACAGGTCAGTTCGCCCAGCAGCTTCTGCGTGGTGACGATCGCCCGGGGCGACGAGGACGCGAGGAGCCGCTGCACGGCCAGCTCCACCGTGGCCCGCGCGGGGTGATCGCGCCGGCGCCCCTTCGCCGAGAGGAAGAGGTGCGCCACCCGCCGATCGGTGACGCTCCGCCTGCGGACGAGCAGGCGCTTCTTCTCCAACCGCCCCACCGCGATGGAGATGGTGCCCGGATCGAGGTGGAGCTGCCTGGCGAGCTCGGACGAGGTGATGCCCGGGCGATGGCCGACGACGCGAATGAACATGCGCTGCTGGGCGGTGATGCCGAGCTCGGCCTCCATGCGCTTGGACAGCCGCTCCAGCGCGTGGTTGAGCTGCCAGAGCGAGCGCATGAAGGTGAGCGCCGGCGGCAGGATCAGCTCCCCGGGGTGAGGAGGTTCCTTCGGCGTGCGCTTCACGGAGCGAAGCCCACCACGGACAGCGCGAGCCGGTCGGCCCACTTGAAGAGCAGCGCCGCGTCCAGGAGCACCGCCTTCCCCGCCTCCACCGCCAGCACCTTCGCCCCCGCCTCGCGCATCACCTCCAGCGTCACCGGCCCGGCCGCGGGGAGATCGAAGCGCGTGTCCTGCCCGGGCTTGAGGCGCTTGACCACCACGCCGCCCGGCCCGCCGTACCTCCCCGCGCGGCGGATGCACTCGTCGGTGCCCTCCACCGCCTCCACCGCCAGCACCACGCCGTCCTTCACCACCACCGTCTGCCCCACGTCCGCGCGCCCCAGGGAGGACGCCACCTCGCGGCCCAGCGCCACGTCGCGCTCCTGCTGCCAGGACAGCCTGGGGCCGGCCAGGTGGCCTTCGCGCGCCAGCACCTGTGGCACGAAGTCGGTGGCGGCGACGATGGTGACGCCCTGCTCCTCGAAGTACGCCGCCGCCGCGCGCAGCAGCTCGTCGTCGCGCATGCTGCGCACCTTCGAGGCGATCCGAAGCATGCCCAGGTCGGGCCGCGCCTGGGTGAGGCTGCGGATCCGCCCGATGCCGCCGGCCATCACCGCCTTCGTGACGCCCCGCCGCCGGAAGGCGCGCGCGATGTGCCCGGCCTGGCCCACCTTGACCCAGTCGAGGCTGGCGACCACGCCTTCAAGCTCGCCCTGCTCGGCCTCGCCCTCGAAGGCCACCGCGTGCACGGCCAGGCCCTTCTCTTTCGCCGCCTCCGCGAAGAGGACCGGCAGGCGTCCGCTGCCCGCGATGAGGCCGATGGACTCCATGCGCTACCGCGTGATGCCCCGCTTGCTGGTGGCGATGAAGTCCAGCATCGCCTCGATCTCTGGCTGCCCGCCGTACTCGGCCTTCAGGCGGCTGAGCGCCTCGTTGAGGCCCAGCTTGGAGCGGAAGAGGATCTTGTACGCGTCCTTGATGCGCGCGATCTGCTCCTCCGAGAAGCCGTGACGGGTGAGCCCCACGGTATTGAGGCCCGCCAGCTCGGCGCGATCCCCCTGTGCCGTGCAGTACGGCGGCACGTCCATCACCACCATGCCCCCGCCGGCGATGAAGGCGTGCTTGCCGATGCGGGTGAACTGGTGGACCGCGGACAGGCCCCCGACGATGACGTGGTCGCCGATCTCGACGTGGCCGGCCAGCGTCGCGGCGTTGGCCAGCACACAGCCGTCGCCGACGAGGCAGTCGTGCGCGACGTGGGCGTACGCCATGAAGAGGTTTCGGTTGCCCACCCGGGTGACCCCGCCGCCGCCGGTGGTGCCGGTGTGCAGCGTGGTGAACTCGCGAATGAGGTTCTCGTCACCGACGACCAGCTTCGTCTTCTCGCCTGCGTACTTGAGGTCCTGCGGCTCGGCGCCCACCGACGCGTGGTGGAAGATGCGGTTCTTCGCGCCGATGGTGGTGTCGCCCACGATGACGGCGTGCGGGCCGACGCTGGTGCCGGCGCCGATGGACACGTCGGGGCCGATGATCGCGTACGGGCCGATGGTGGCCTCGGGGTGCACCTTCGCCTTCGGGTCGACGATCGCGGTGGGGTGAATGCTCACGGCGTCTTCCCGTTGCGCCTGGCGATGGTCGCCAGAAACTCGCCTTCCGCCACCACCTGCCCGTCCACGGTGGCGACGCCCCGCTGCTTCCACACCACCGACTTGGCCTTCACCACCTCGGCGGTCAGCGTGAGGCGATCGCCCGGCACCACCGGCTTGCGGAAGCGCGCGCCGTCGATCCCCATCAGGTAGATGACGTACTCATCCTGCGAGAAGCCGGTGCTCTTGAAGGCGAGCAGCGCGCAGGCCTGGGCGAGCGCCTCGAGGATCAGCACGCCCGGCATCACCGGGTGGCCGGGGAAGTGGCCGTTGAAGAAGTCCTCGTTGGCGGTGACGTTCTTGTAGCCGACCAGCTTCTTGTGGAGCTCCAGCTCCACCACCCGATCCACCAGCAGGAACGGGTAGCGGTGCGGCAGGAGCTTCGCGATCTCGATCGAGTCCATCATCACCTTTCAGGTCCTCTCCTTCTCCAGCGCCTCCAGGCGCTTCTTCAGCTCCCGCAGCTCCTTCGAGAGCTCGGGCAGCCTGGCGAACACCGCCGCCGCGCGCAGGAAGTCCTTGTGGGGCATGGCCGGCGCGCCCAACACCGTGGCGCCGTCGGCCACGTCGTGCATCACACCCGCCTGGGCGCCCACCTTCGCGAGATCGCCGATGCGCAGGTGCCCGGCCACGCCCACCTGGCCCGCCAGCACCACGCCCTGCCCCAGGGTGGTGGTCCCGGACAGGCCCGCCTGCGCGCAGAGGATGGAGAGCGGCCCGACGACGCTGTTGTGGCCGACCTGCACCAGGTTGTCGATCTTCGTGCCCTTGCCGATGACGGTCTCGCCGGTGGTGGCGCGATCCACGCAGGAGCAGGCGCCCACCTCCACGTCGTCCTCCACTCGGGCGATGCCTGCCTGGGGGATCTTCACGTGCTCGGGCACGGACAGGTCCAGGGCGAAGCCGAAGCCGTCGGCGCCGATCACCGCCCCGGCGTGAAGCAGGCAGCGCGCGCCCACCACGCAGCGATCCATCACCGCAGCGTTGGGGGACAGCACCGTGTCCTCGCCGACCCGCGCGCCGTCGCCCACGTACGCGCCGGGGTACAGCACGGCCCGCGCCGCCACGGTGGCGCCCTTCCCCACATACGCGTGGGCCATCACGGTGGCGGTGGCGTCCACCTGCGCCTCGGGGTGAATGGAGGCCTCGGTGGAGCGCCCCGGGGGGTGCGCCTTCTTCGGGTGGAACACCTGGGCGACGCGGGCGAAGGCGAGGTGCGGATTCGTCACGCGCACGTGGGTGCGGCTGCCGCGGGGAGGTGCGCCGTCGGCCACCAGCACCGCCGACGCCTTCGTGGCCGCGAGCTGCGCCTTGTACCTCTGGTTCCCGTAGAAGGAGAGCTGCCCGGGCTGGGCTGCCTCCAGGCCGCTGACGCCGGAGATCTCCAGCGAGCCATCGCCGTCTACCTCGCCGCCCACCAGGGAGGCCAGCTCGCGGATCGTCCTCGCCCTCACGGCTTCGGGGCGTCCTTCGGGGGCGCGGCCGGCTTGCCCTTCGCCGGGTGCTTCTCGTTGTAGGTGCGGACCAGCTCGTTGGTGAGATCCATCGACGACGGGGCGTAGACGAGGCCCGAGTCGCTCTTCTCGAACACCATGGCCAGGCCTTCGCGCTGGGCGATGGAGGCGATGATCGGATCCATCTTGTCGAAGATCTTCTTCAGCTCGGTCTGCTCCTTCTTGGCCAGGTCGAGCTGGGCCTGCTGCTCGCGCTGGGTCAGCTCGATGACCTTCTTCTGCATCTCGGCGTACTTCTGCACGCGGACCTCTTCGCTCATCATCGCGGCCTGCTTCTCGAGGACGACGCTGTCGGTGCGCAACCTGGTCTTCTCGGACTCCAGCCCGCTCTTCAGCTTGTCCAGCTCGCCCTTGAGGCGGGCCTTGGCTTCCTTGCCTTCGTGCACTTCCGTCAGCGCGCGCTGGAGGTCGACGTAGCCGAGCTTCAGGTCGGCGAGCGCGGGAGTGGCGAGCACCAGGGTGAGGAAGAGGATGAGCGCTGGGCGCATGGGGGCTCCTGTCGCGGTGAAACGCGCGCGGACCCTATGTGTGGGGGGTGGGGGGGTCAAGGCATGCCACTCGAACTGCTCGCGTCGGCCCCGGCGGCTCTGGTAGGACGGCCGCGTGGAACAGAAGCGGATCCTCCTCATCGACGACAGCGAGATCACCCTCGCGATGGAGAAGGCGGTGCTCGAGGCGCGTGGCTACGACGTGCGCGCGACGTCGACGCTGATGGAGTTCGAGAAGATGCTGGCGGACTTCAAGCCGCACGTGATCCTCACCGACATCCACATGCCCGAGGCGAAGGGCACGGACATCTGCCGGACGCTGAAGAACGAGTACAACACGCAGGACATCCCGATCGTGTTGTTCAGCTCGCTCAAGGACGAAGAGCTGGAGGCGCTGGCCACGCAGGTGGGCGCGGACGGCTACCTGTCGAAGGCGCACGGAGTCGAGGCGCTGGGCGAGAAGGTGGATGAGCTGTTCGAGAGCATCATCTGGTGAACGGGGGCTGGTGCTCCTGCTGCTGCTCCTGGCGGCGTGCACCACGCGCGAGAGCCGCCCCACTCGTCCCCCCACCAAAGCCATCCTCTACTTCTCTGCGGACCTGAAGGGCTACCTGGGCCCCTGCGGGTGCAGTGAGAACATGCGCGGCGGCATCTCGCGGGCGGCGGGCGAGTTGGCGAAGGCGCGGTCCACCGGAGTGCCGGTCTTCTTCATCGACGCGGGCGACGGGCTGTTCGGCGCGCCGTCCATCCCCGAAGACGCCGTCCCGCAGCAGGAGCGCAAGGCGAAGGCGCTGGCGCAGGCGCTCAGGGCGATGGGGTTGTCGGTACGTGCGCCGGGGCCGATGGACGACGCGCGGGGGGAGGCCTTCCGTGAGTCCTTGCAGTTGCCCGAGGTGAGGCCCGGGGCCGTCCGCTGGCTCGCGGCTGGGGCGTACCAGGTGGCGGTGATCTCCGCGGGCGACGTGGCGGCGGCGGAGGCGCTGGCGGCGAAGGCGCGGCGCGACGGGGCGGCCTTCATCGTGGCGCTGGTGCCGCAGGCGATGGAGGCAGCGCTGCGCGGGGCCCTCACCGCTCCGAGCGTCGACCTGGTGATCGCCTCGAAGCCCAAAGACGACTTCACGGCGGAGGAGAGCCGGGCTGCCGGCGGCACGACGAAGGTGGTGCAGGTGCAGAACAAGGGGCGGACGCTGCTGCGCGTGGACGTGTCCTTCCGCGACGGCGGGAAGGTGGAGTGGGTGAAGGGCAGCTCCGAGCGCGACCGCGAGCTCTCCGCGCTGGATGAGCGGATCGAGCTGTTGCGCGCGCAGGTGGACGCGCCGGGGCTGGGTGGCGAGCTCAAGGGCCTCAAGCAGGCCAAGCTGAACGAGCTCGTCGCGCGGCGGCAGGCGCTGGCGGAGGCTGCCCTGCCCTTCCCGGTCGATCGCAACGCGGCGACGTTCCACTTCGTCCCCCTGGAGTCCAGCCTCCCGCGGGATCCGGCGGTGCAGGCGATCGAGGCCGCGTACGACCGCGACGTGGGCCTGCTCAACCTGGAGTGGGCGAAGCAGCACGGGAAGGACTGCGATCCGCCGGCTGCCGATCGCGCGGGCTACGTGGGCAGCGCGGCGTGCGTCGGCTGTCACCCGTTCGCGGAGAAGGTGTGGCAGGCGACCAAGCACCCGCGCGCGTACGCCTCGCTCGAGGAGAAGGGGAAGCAGAACCACCTCGACTGCATCGCCTGTCACGTCACCGGCTGGAAGCAGCCCGGAGGCGTGTGCCGCATCGATGCTACCCTCGGCCGCCGCGAGGTGGGCTGCGAGTCGTGCCACGGGCCGGGCTGGCGCCACATCCAGGTGCCGGTGAAGGAGCACCTCAAGCGCGGGAAGGACGCCGCGACGTGCACCGGGTGCCACGATCGCGAGAACTCGCCGCACTTCGAGTTCGAGACGTACGTGCAGAAGGTCCTCGGGCCCGGCCACGGCCAGCCGCTGCCGCCGGACGCGGGCCAACTGCCCCGAGTCACGCCCTGACCGGGACGAGCGCGAACGCCGCGAAGCGACCGTCCTGCGAGAGGCTGACGTCGACCGGGTGCGGCTGAGCGCGCACCTCGACCCGGGGTGGCCCGAGGCCGTCGTAGGCGTCGGCGCGGGGCGCGCGAACGACCCTTGCTTCTTCGAGGCCGAGGTGCACGAGGAGCGCGGCGCGCGCGTCCGGGCCGACGATCACCTCGCGGTGCGGCTCACCCTCACCCACCCAGGCGACCGCGTGGATCGCCCGGCCATGCACGTCGACAGTCCCCCGGGCCCGCACCGCGGACGGGAGCGTCACGGAGAAAGGAGCGCCAGCGAGGGGCGCGCGGTCGACGATGAAGTTGCGGTGGGCGAAGACAGGCACCGGCCCGAGCTTCGAGGCCAGCTTGAACGCGGCCTCCTTCGCGGCGAACAGCACCCACAGCAGCGTGCGCGGATCGTCGCTCTGGGCGAGCAGCTCGCGCTCAGAGGGCGCGCACACCCGCTCGATGAAGCGCTGCCGCGTGCGCTCGGACGCGGGCGAGACGTCGTCAAGGTCGACGACGTCGTTGCCGACGGCGCCCTGGCTCACGCCTTGCCGGTCTTCATGATGAGCGTCACGGCGTCGCCGACCGTCTTCACCTGGTCGGCCTGCTCGTCGCTCACCGCGATCCCGAAGGCGTCTTCGATCTCGAGCACGATGTCGACGAGGCGCGCCGAGTTCACCTTCAGATCCTTGAGGATCGACGTCTCCATCGACACCGAGCTCAGCGCGTCGGCGTTCTTCACGAACGGCCGGAGGATCTCGACAACCTTACCCATCACTTCAGCCTGCTGCTCCATGTGTGACTCCTTCGTACCCGTACCGCGTTGTTCAGCTCTTCCACTTCCTGAAGACGACGCACCCGTTCACGTCGCCGAACCCGAAGCTTGCCTTGGCGATCACCTCGAGCGGCAGCTCCACCGTGCGGCGCGCGACGCGGCGCTCGAACGGCGCGATGTCGGGGTGCAGATCGTCGCAGTTGGCCGAGCCGTGCACGAAGCCGTGGTGCAGCTCGAGGACCGAGGCGACGCACTCGATGCCGCCGGCGGCGCCCAGCGCGTGCCCGATGAGGGACTTGGTGGAGTGCAGCAAGGGCATCTCGTCGGGCTTGAGCTCCAGCGCCTTCGACCAGTTCGCGACCTCGTGGGGATCGGCGAAGGTCGCCGTGAGGTGGCCGTTGATCGCGCCGATCTCTCTGGGCTGCACGCCGGCCATCCTCACCGCCGCGCGAATACAGCGCTGCACGCTGACCGGGTTGGGCGCCGTCATGCTGCCGCCCATGCGGTGGCCGCCGCAGTTGACGTCACCGCCCAGCACCTCCGCGTAGATGCGCGCGCCCCGCGCCCTCGCCGACTCGAGGCTCTCGAGCACCAGCACGCCCGCGCCCGAGCCGGGCACGAAGCCCGCGGCGCTCGCGCTCATCGGCCGCGACGCCTCGGCGGGCGCGCCGTTCTTCGTGCGGTTGAGCACCTTCATGCCGTCGAAGCCCGCCCAGATGTACTTCGAGCTGCCCTCCGAGCCGCCCGCGAGCATCCGCTCGGCCCTGCCCTCGCGAACGCGGAAGAACGCGTCGATCACCGCCTCGGTGCCGGTGTTGCACGCGCTCGAGTTGGTGGTGACCTGGTTGCCCAGCCCGAGCAGGCCCGCGACGCGCGCGCTGTTGCCGCTCGACATGATCTGCTCGACCATCGTCGAGCCGAGCCGCCCCACCTTGCCCTGGTCGACGCGCGGCGCCAGCTTCTCGGCGATGGTGTCGATGCCGCCGATGCCGGTGCCGATGATCGCGCCGGTGTCCCAGTCGACCTTCTCGGTGCTGCGCTCGAGGCCCGCGTCGGTCCAGGCGTCGATCGCCGCGATGGCCGCGTAGACCATGTTCGGGTTCATCGCGAGGAGCTCTTCCTGGGATAGGTACCGCCCCTGCAGCTCGTCGACGCCCTCGGGGATTCCGCCGACCTGGCACCCGAACTTCGCGTCCGCGAGGTGCTGGTGAAAGCGAATGCCGCTCTTCCCCGCGCGCAGCGCGCCAGCGAACGCCTCGAGGCCGTGCGCGTTCGGCGCCAGGACGCCCATGCCCGTGACGACCACTCGCCTGTCGCTCATCTCTCGACTCCCATGCCCGCGACGGTCCCCCGCGCGACCACCCGGTCGCCGGCGTCAGGCAGCGTCAGCACCACGTTCGACTTCAACTTGCGCCGCCGCCAGAAGACCTTCTCGGCAGTCACGCGCACCCTGTCGTTCGGCCGCACCACGTGCTCGAACTCGACCTGCGCCTCGGTGAAGAGCGTCGTCACGCGCTCGACGGCTTCCTTCGGCGCTTCGAGACCGAGCAGCCAGATTCCGAACGCGACGACGCCCGTCTGGCACATCGTCTCGATGAGGATGACCCCGGGCGTCACCGGGTTCCCGGGAAAGTGCCCGGCGTAGAACGACTCGTCGGGCCGGAAGGTGTACTCACCCACCGCGCCGCCCTCGTCGATCTTCACCAGCCGGTCGAGGAAGCGAAACGGCCGCTGCTGCGGTACCAACGCGAGCACCTCGTCGAGAGCCAGCCTCACGCCGCCCCCCGCTGCTTCATGATCCCACCCTTGCTGTTCGCCGAGCGCGCCGGGAAGTCGGGGTAGGCGATGCCGGTGAACATGCCGACCTTCGCGTCGGCGATCGTGTAGACGAGCTCGCCGTCGACGAGCACCCGGCCGTTCGCGATGGCCAGCGCGGCGCCCGAGTCCTTGAGCAAGGTGAACCGGCGAACGTCAACCTCGTAGCGGACGAGCCGATCGTACGGGCGGATCTGCCCCGCGAACTCGACCTCCTTGCAGCCCAGGGCGCGGCCCGAGCCGACCGCCCCGTTGAGGCCGCAGTACAGGCCGATGAGCTGCCACACCGCGTCGACGCCCAGGCAGCCAGGCTGCACCGGATCCCCGCGGAAGTGACACTGGAAGTACCAGGCGTCGGGGTGAATGTCCTGCTCGCCCACGATGCGGCCGCGCGGCCCGTTGCGGGTGATTTCCACGACGCGGTCGAACATCAGCATCGGCGGCGCGGGCAGCCGCATGAACTCGGCCGGCGCACCGCCGATCGAGTTGCCCTGCGAGAGGCCGAGCAGCTCCTCCTTCGAGAGGCTGGTGCGCCGCAGCAGCTCTTCGTAGTGCATCATGACGCCGCGACCTCCAGCTCGAGCGCCGCCCAGGTCAGGCCCGAGCCGACGACGACGAGCACCACCGAGTCGCCCGCACCCAGCTCGCCCCACCGCTGCGAGAGCACGCTCGGGGCGCCGGCCGCGCCGGTGTTACCGAAGTCCTCGACGTTGCGGAAGTGGTCGGCCGCGTCGACGCCGGCGCGCTTGGCGACTGAGTCGAGCATCATGCCGTTCGCCTGGTGACCGACGAAGCGCACGCGGCCGCCGGTCCTCGCCACGCGCGCGCGGGCGCCGGGCAAGAGCCGCTCGAGGCAGGCGAGCGTCGTCTTGATCGCGAAGCGCTGCACCTGGCTGCCTTCCTGCGCGAAGTGCCCGAAGCGGGGCACCGTCACCAGCGCGCAGCCGGCCGGCGAGCTCTCGAGCAGGGTGCGCGTCACCGCGAGGCGCGCGCGCACCTGCGTGGAGACGATCGCCGCGCTCGTCCCGTCGCCCCACAGCACCGCGTTGGCGCGATCGCGGTAGTCGACCACCCGCGTCGTGTTCTCGGGGTTCACCACCAGCACGAAGCGCGGCAGCGCGGTCATCTGCGCCAGCAGGTGGAGCTGCGCGCCGAAGCTCGAGCACGCCGAGTTCACGTCGAACGCCGGCGCCTCGATGCCGAGCGCGTTCGCGACGCGCGCCGCCTCCGAGGGGATCTGCATCTCTGGCGCGCAGCCGCCCGCGACGACCATGCCGATGTCCGAGGGCCCCAGCTTCGCGCGCTCGAGCGCCATGAGCGCCGCGCGCCTGGCGGTCTCGACGTTCGAGTAGAGCGCGGCTTCCTGCGCCGCCGCCAGGTCGGCGTTGCGCGACGAGCGGATGAAGTCGAGGGGCAGCACCGTGCGTCGCTGGCGAATGCCGACGCGCTCCAGGATCCACTCGTCGTCCGTGCCGATGTCGAGCGACTCGAGGAACTGGTTGTCGATGACGTTCTCGGGGTGAAAGTGCCCGAGCGAGTGAAGGTAGAGCATCGGCTAGCCCGCCACCCGTTCACCGCCGTCGACGCGGATGAGCGCGCCGTTGACCCAGCGAGCCTCGTCGGTGGCGAGCAGGCAGATGAAGTCGGCGACGTCGGCCGGCGTGGTGAGGCGGCCGAGCGGGTTCCGCAGGCGCGCGCCTGCCTTCATTCGATCGTTGCCGGGGATCAGCCGCAGCGCGGGCGTGTCGGTGACGCCGGCCTGCACGATGTTCGACCGCACGCCGTAGGGCCCGAGCTCCACCGCGATCGACCGTGAGCACGACTCGAGCGCGAGCTTCCCCGCCGAGACCGCCGCGTAGCCACGCCAGGCGAGCTCGTTCCCCTCGCTGGTGAGCCCGATGACGCGCGCGTCGGCGGAGAACAGGCCCCGCGTAAAGAGGTCCTGCGTCCACGTCACGAGGCTCGTCCCCATGCTGTAGACCGTACGGGCGAAGTCTTCGTCTTCGAGGTTGAGGCCCGGCTCTGACGCGGGCGCCTCGACGAGTTCGGCGAGCGCGTCGGCCGTGCCCGAAGCGAACACCGCGCGCACGGCCTCGCCGAGCACCCCGGCGTCGACGCCGAGCTTCGCGGCGAGCTGCTCGCGCGCGCTCACTGCCCCGGCCTGGACCTTCGCGTCCACCAGCGGCTTCAGGTTGCCGAAGGCGATCGAGTGGAGCAGCAGGCGCACGCGGCCCGAGCCCAGCTTCGCGGCGAGCGCGTCGAGCGCGGTCTTCCGGCCTTCGAGCGAGAGGGCGTCGAGGTTCATCGTCAGCACCGACACGCCGGTCGCGCGCAGCTCGTCGAACTTCGGCTCGATGGCCGGCATCGCGCCCTTGCGATCGCGGTGGACGATCGCCAGGTTCATTCCGTGGCGTGCCAGCTTCTGCGCCGTCGCCAGACCGAAGCCGCTGGAGCCCCCGAGGATCAGCGCCCAGTACGACGGATCGAAGCGAAACCGTTCTGTCAGCACCCCGCGCCGACTAGCACCCGCATTGTCATGGCTTGGCCACGGCAACCATGCCGCGCTGCGCCAACCACGCGTCTTCCATCGCCTTGAGCTTGCCGATGACTTGCCGTGAGAGGTCGCGCACCCCGCGCAGACCCGTCTGGGCCGTCGCCGGCTCGATGAGCTCGAGCCTCAAGTCGAGCGTATCGCCCCACGCCGGCACGCCGGTCGCCGCCTGCTGCTTGCGGCCGCGCAGGTAGGCGCAGAGCACCTGCGGGCGATCGAGGCCCTGGAGGATCTGCCCGATGCCGTAGGTCACCGCGTTCGGATCGATGCGCCCGGCGCGGCTGCGCGTGCCCTCGGGGAAGATCGTCAGCACCTCGCCGCGCGAGACGAGCCACCGCAGTTGCTCGATCACGCCCTTGCGGTGCTCGTCATCGCCGCCGCGGTCGATCGGTACTGTTTTGGCGAGGAAGACGAGAGACTTGAGGAACGGGTTCTTGTCGAAGTGCTCGAGCGCGGCGACGTTCCACGACAAGCGCTCGTAGTGCAGCAGGTAGTCGGGCAGCGACGCGAGCGCCCAGTGCAGGAAGCCCGAGTCGACCATCGTGAGGTGGTTCGCGCAGACGATCGTCGGGCGCCCGGTGGCGAGCGCGGCCCGGTAGACGCGCCGCGCCTCCTCGATGCCCTCCAGCTTGTTGTTGCGGATCACCCGCATGGTGAAGACGCAGCCCGCGCCGACCGCCGCGAACGCCACCCAACCAAGGCGGCGCTGCCAGCGCAGGTGCCGTTGCTGGGCGGGCGTGATCATTCGCCGCGTTCTCTTCCGTGCCTCGGCGCAGCGCAATCGCGTCGCGCCGCCCCGTGACGATTCCATGAAGTCCCGTGGGCGAGGCCTTCGACAGCCCGCTCTTGAGGGGTGTCGCCAAGCGGGTGAATACCCGGGCGGCTCGCCCGTGTAAGCGGCCATGCGCACGTGGGTGCCGGTCGTCCTGCTCACCGTCAGTGGCTGCGCGACCTTCCCCGATGCGCACCTCGTCAGCCTTCGTGCCCAACTCGCCGTGCAGCGCGCCGACCTGTCCTGCGGACCGGCCTCTTTCCGCCGCGCCGCGCTGGGGGCCCGCTGGGGCGAGTACCTCAAGGTGACAGTGAGCGCCCCGGGCCCTGTCAGCGGCGAGGCGCGGCTGTACGTCGATCGCCACCCGGGGCTGCCGGTGCGCTTCGACACGTCACCGTGGACGATGCCTGGGCCGACGCCCGAGGGCGCGCCGCTGCAGACGTGGCCGGCCTGGTCAGCGCGGCTGGAGGCGCCCCTCCTCGCCGGCGTGCAGCAGGTGGTGGTGGTGGACGTGGCGTGGCCCAACGAGCAACTGGACGTCGCGTCGGCGCTGCCGAAAAACGCCCCGCTGGAGCTCTCGGTGAGCGGGCTGGCGACCGCCACCGGCGCCTGCGACGGCGTCACCTTCACCGTGGAGCAGGGCACCCTGGAGCCGACCATTGGCGAGCGCGCGTGGGTGGCCGAGATGGCGCGCCGCGCAGGCCCCGCATGGCAGGCGAAGCTGGACGCCGAGGCACGCCGCAGGGACGAGATCCGCCGCGCGCAGGTGGCGCTGGTGGACGCGCGGCATGAGGCCGAGCGCGCCACGCAGGCCGAGCGGGCCGTCCTGGCAGCGGGGCTTCGCCAGCGGCACTACGCCCAGTGGCAAGAGCGCCGCGGGGCCCGCGTCGCGGCGAGACCTGAGGTGCAGGTGGCTGGTGAGACGCGCGGGGGCGCTGCGCTGCAGGCCGCGGGCGACGAGCCACAGGCGGCAGGCGATGAGGCACAGGGCGCGCAGGTGACGGGCGACGAGGGCCGGCTGGACTCCAGCACCCAGCGCAGGGACGGCGCGGCCTGGTGCGGGGCATCGGTGGACCTGGCGCCCCGCAGCGCCACGTGCGGTGCGCCGCGTGCAGAGGGAGCCGGCTGGAGGTGCGGGGCGCCGTGGCAAGGTGCCTGCTCGAGCGCGACCGGGGCTGCTGCGTGCCTTGAGAGTGCAGGCGTCGGGGCCGCGACGACGGAGGGCGGCGCGTGGACGGCGGCCACCACGTGCACTCAAGGAACGACCCGTGAACCGACCTCCACCAACGTGCCCCTCGCAGTCCCTCCAGCCGTGGCACACGCCTCCCCCGAAGTCCTCCTCACCGGCGGTGCGGTGAGCGCCTCCGCTGACGTCGTCGTACACGACGGGAACGCCGCCCTGCCCGCATCCTGGACGGGCTCCGGCTGCCGCGAGGCTGCACCCGGCGGAGCCACCCCGGCGCTCGACGCGAATTGGCTGGCCAGTTGGCCCACGGTTGCCGCGCCCGACTCCGCCGAGTCCGAAGGCTGGGCGTTGCCGCCCGAGCTCCGGCGCGCAGAGGTCAGCACCACCACCGAGTTCGTCCCGCCGCCCCTGGTCGAGGTCACCGTGGAGGCCACCTCCACCGCGTCCGTCGTCGAGCCGTTCCTCGGCTTCGCCTCCGCGGTGCTGAGCGGACTGTTGCAAGCCGCCCCGCGCCCGCCCGCGCAGCCGGTGCACCGCGCGGTGCCGGTGAAGCGCTGACGCCCAGCCGCGTCGTGCCACCGCCGCTCGAGAGGGGATGGATTTTCGCGTGTCGGATGTTTGACCCCTTCGGAAGCCGACTCCTAGGCTTCGGGGTGCCACTCGCCGCATGCTCGTCCCTCCCCTCCTCATCGCGCTCGGGGCGCTGGATCTCCCGATGCCCCCGCCGCCGCCGGGGATGACCCTCGTGGCCCAGGCCCAGGCCGCCGACGCCGGGCTGGAAGCCCTCGCACCACCTCCGCGCGCCAGCGAAGCGGTTGTGCCGGAGCCCGAAGACGCCGAGCTGGACGAGATGCGCGCCATGGAAGAGGCGGCGATCGATCCCCAGTCCCGCTCCGACGCCGAGCTGCGAGCCGCGTTGGAGCGCCTGGGCTACGGCTCGCTCACCCGCGATCGCCTCGAGGCCGCGCTCGAGTCCGCCCAGCTCTCTGGTGACGAGCTGACCTTCCAGTTGGCCCCCGTCACCGACCTCGCAGCCTTCGACGTGAGCCAGGTGAAGGACCGCTACGACATCCCCGTCGAGATGCGGCCGCTGGTGGTCCAGTACATCCAGTTCTTCCAGGGCCGGGGCCGCAAGTGGTTCTGCCGGTGGATGTCCCGCAGCACCCGCTACATCCCCTTGATGCAGCCCATCCTCGAGGCGCACGGCCTGCCGCGCGACACCGTGTACCTCTCGATGATCGAGTCCGGCTTCAACACCCAGGCGAAGTCCCGGGCCCGCGCCGTCGGCCCATGGCAGTTCATCGCCGGCACCGCGAAGCTGTTCAACCTGAAGGACGACTTCTGGGTGGACGAGCGCAGAGATCCGGTGAAGGCCACCCACGCCGCGGCCAACTACCTGTCGCTCCTCTACGCCAACACCGGCCACTGGTACCTGGCGTGGGCCGGCTACAACACCGGCGGCGGGCGCGTGCGGCGCCTCATCGACACCTGGGGCACGCGCGACTTCTGGGAGCTGTCCGAGCACAAGCGGGGCTTCGCCAAAGAGACCAAGCACTACGTGCCCAAGCTGATCGCCGCGGCGCTGGTGGCCAAGCACCCCGAGGCCTTCGGCTTCTCCATGGACGAGTTCGACTTCCAGCCGCCCTTCGAGTTCGACGAGGTGAAGCTGGACAACTCGGTGGACCTCGAGGTGCTGGCCGGCGCGGCTGGGGTCGCCGTGGAGGAGCTCGAGCAGCTCAACCCCGAGCTCAAGCGCTGGTGCACGCCCCCCGCCACGGCGGAAGCGCCGTACACCCTGCGCCTGCCCAAGGGCGCCCAGGCCCGCTTCGCAGCCGAGTTCCCGAAGGTGGCCCCCACCGAGCGGCTGCACTTCAAGATCCACAAGGTGGTGCGCGGCGACACGCTGTCGAAGATTGCCGTGACGTACCGCTCGGCGCAGGAGGCGATCCTCCAGGCCAACCGGCTGGCCTCGGCGAAGGCCCTCAAGGTGGGCAGCGAGCTGGTGGTTCCGGTGCCCAGCGACAAGGCGCTCAAGGCGGGCAAGGCCGACGTGGCGCTGGAGAAGCAGGTGGCGCGGGCGCGGAGATCGGGCCTCAAGGCCTCGCGGCCCGACGAGGAGGTGCCGGCGGGGGCCAGCTCCGGCAAGGCGGCGGTGGCCGGCTCGATCTCGGTCGCAACCGTGGACGGGAAGAAGAAGGTCACCTACGGCGTGGGCCGCGGCGACTCCCTGTGGAGCATCGCGCGGCGCTTCGACGTGCACGTCTCGCAACTGCGCGAGTGGAACCCGGCGCTGGGGAGCTCACGCGGTCTGCAGGTCGGCGCCAGCCTCAGCATCTGGCCGGGGCCGACCGCCGAGCTTCCGGGGGCGTCTGCCGGGGCAGCCCCGAAGGGCGCGAAGTAGCGCGCTACGGCTTCTCCCACACCCGCACGCCGAACGGTGCCAGCGCCAGCATTCCCAGCTTTACGTGCTGCACCGCGAAGGGAATGCCGATGATGGTGACGGCCAGCGACACCGCCAGCACCACGTGGGACAGGAAGATCCAGATCCCCGCGAAGACGATCCACAGGATGTTGAGGAGGAAGCTGCCGGCCCCGCGGTTGACGTCGTCGTTGAAGTCCTTGCCGAAGGGGAACAGCGCCAGCCCGGCGATCTTGAAGCACTGCAGCCCGAAGGGAATCCCGACGATGGTCAGGCAGCACACCAGCCCGGCCAGCAGGTACTCCAGCGCCAGGATGAAGCCGCCCCCGAGGATCGCCCACAGCAGGTTGAGCAAGAGGCGCATGACGACTTCTTATACGGTATGGCCACGGAGTCATTGCATGCGTGTCCTGGGGGCCACAGCGGCGCTCTGCCTCGCCACGGCCTGCGCCAACTCCGGCTCGGCCATCGCCGGAGCCGTGGTGAACACCGCCATCGCCACCGGGGTGGCCGCGGCGCGACGCGCGGACGGACAGTGCTACACGCCGTGCAACCCCGGCACGAAGTGCAATGAGAAGACGGGCACCTGCGATCCTCTCCCCTGCGGAGGCAAGTGCCGGCCCGACGAGCACTGTGAGGGCCACTACCTCGGGGAACGGTGCATGCCCAACGTCGCGCTGGAGATCCTCGGCACCTCCAGCACGGGCACCGATCCTGCTCCAGCCGGGCCGGCCGACGCGGGGACCAGGCTTCCACCGCGGAGCGACGATGTGCCACGCGCGCCCGTGCAGGGTCCGGGTCTCGAGGCGCCGCGGTGAAGCCCGCCCGGCCCTTCCGCGTGGTAGTCGCCCCGCAAGAGTTCAAGGGCACCCTGTCCGCCGCCTCCGCCGCCCAGGCCCTGCGCCGCGGCTTCCACGCCGCTCGCCCCGAGTGGACCCTGGCCCTCCTGCCGCTGGCCGACGGAGGCCCCGGCACCGTCGAGCTGATCCTCGCCCGCGTCCCCGGTGCCGAGCGACGCACCAGCCGCGTCGAAGATCCTCTGGGCCGCCCCGTCGAGGCCACCTGGGCGGTGCTGCCTCCCGGTGACGTGGCCGTCCTGGAGATGGCGCAGGCCTCGGGCCTGGCGCGGCTCTCGCCCGCCGAGCGCCGCCCCCTCGACGCCTCCACCGCCGGCACCGGCCAGCTCATCCACGCCGCCCTCGAGGCGGGCTGCCGCCGCGTCATCGTGGGCGCGGGAGGCAGCGCCACCACCGACGCCGGCGCCGGCGCCACCACCGGCCTGGGAGCCCGCTTCCTCGACGCCGAAGGCCAGCCGCTGACGCCCACGCCCCGCCACCTCGCCCGCTGTGCCAGCGTCGACTTGCGCAGCGTCGATCACCGCCTCGCCCGCACCCAGCTGGAGGTGTGGACCGACGTGAGAAGCCCCCTCCTCGGATTGGACGGCGCCAGCCACCTCTACGCGCCGCAGAAGGGCGCCACCGGGTGGGACGTGGCGTACCTGGAGCGCACGCTGGGACACCTGGCGAGCCTGGTCGACACGGGCCCGGCTCTCGCACGCGCGCCGGGCAGCGGAGCGGCGGGAGGCCTCGCCTGGGGCCTGGCCTCCTTCTGCGGGGCCGCGCTGCGCCCCGGCTTCCTGTCGCTGGCTGGGTTGATCGGCCTCGACGCGGAGCTCTCGGGCGCGCAGTGGGTCGCCACGGGAGAAGGGCGCCTCGACGCACAGACCTCCGCCGACAAGGGGCCCTGGGGCCTCGGTCAACTGGCGCGCCGCTGCGGCTGCCGAGTGGTGGCCTTCGTGGGCGCGTGCGAGCTGCCGCCTGAGGCCTGGCGCCGGCGCTTCGACGAGGTGGTGACGGTCGGCCCTCCGGGCGAAAACCCCGCGGGGGTGCTGGAGCGCTGCGCGCACGCCTGGGCCGAGTCCAGGCTGGATCCCTCAGGCTAGAGCAGCATCCTCCGGCCGTACTTTCCGGTGGCGAACTCGGGGATCTCCGGCGGGGGCGCGTAGTGCACCGCCACCAGGCGCTGGCGGAACTCCTCCTTCGACATCGACGTCTCCCGGCCCGTGTAGGGGTCGCGGTAGTACACCCGGTCACCGCTGATCCGATCCAGCGACACGTTGTGGTTGAAGTCGCCCATGTCGATGTCGAAGAGCACCGGGCGGCTCGGGCGCTCGCGGCTCATGATCTCGTTGAGCTCGGCGGTCGCCTCGGCGTCGCTGCCGATCTCCCGCGTCTCGTACTCCACGCCGAACAGCTCGCCCACCATGGTGCGGATCTGATCCGGGAACAGGCCCCGGTACTGCCGGCCGTCCGCCCCGTGGCTCTCCTGCGCGCTCAAGCTGTAGCTGTCGCCGCCGTTGGCGAACTCCATCGCTGCCGACTGGAAGATGGCCTCGGTGCTCGACCGGCGATCGTGGTTGTAGCCGGAGAAGAAGATGGACGCGTTGGCGCTGATCTGTAGGGTGCCGCCGCCGCGCATCGTCACGCTCCCGTCCACCACCAGCCCCGCCAGCAGGCGCGCGTACTCGGCCGGCTGCTGGCTGGCGAGCTCGTACTGCATCGAGCTCACCGTGCAGGTGGGCGCCTGGCCCTGCCAGATGCGCCCCGGGACGACGATGTCGTACATGCAGTCGGCCAGCACCTGCCTGCCCGTCTCCGTGCTGGCCAGCTTGTCAAGGCTGTCGATCAACCGGGTGCCGTCCTTGGCGACCCGGTTGAGCATCGCGCCGTCGCTCTGCTTGAAGATCTCGGCCATCGCCCGGCAGGCGCGATCGCCGCCCGCGGCCATCACGTCGACGATCTTCTCGCGATCCGCCACGCTCAGCTCGCGGAAGGCCGGCTGCTCGAAGACGAAGCCCGCCTCGACGGCCTTGCGCGAGTCAACCGGCGTCAACAGCCCGTCCATCTTCGCCTGCGTCTCTTCCGGCAGCCCAAGGCGATCGCCGCCGGGCAGCAGCCGAGGATCCGCGCTCTCGCCGATCCCGATGTCGTCCAGGCCGCCGCGCCCTTCGACCGGCCCACCGCCACCGATGGAGTCGTCCGCCGTGCCCCGGTTGCGCCCTTCCGCGACGTCTCCGGTGCCGATGGAGTCGTCGGCCGTGCCCCGGTTGCGGCCTTCCGTGGGATCACCCACGCCGATGGAGTCGTCCGCCGTGCCCCGGTTGCGGCCCGCCGACTCGTCACCCACGCCGATCGAATCGTCTGCCGTGCCTCGGTTGCGCCCCGCCGACGCGTCGCCCTCACCCAGCGAGTCGTCCGCCGTGCCGCCCTGCCCGTGGCGGCCCTCCGACGGCACCGGGATGGTGGGCCGCTCGAGGTTCACCGGCGGAGGCTTGAAGGCCTCGAAGCTGCTGGTGCGCCCGGTGGCGACATTCACCGCCGCCTTCACCGCAGCGCCCACCTCGGGCTTCTTGACCTCGGGCGCAGGCGCGGCCGGCTTCGGCGGAGGACGCGGCGCAGTCACGGTGGGACGGGGCGGCGGATCGAGCTTGCGGAAGATGGCCATAGGGAAGCCCTCGGACGAGAGAACGCCTTATTATCGGCCCGCCCCCGCCCGGCGTTCTCAGGCGACAATGTAGGAACCAGCCTACCCAGCACCCGTGACGCGCTTCGGAAAATACACGTTGGTCTCGTTACTTGGCCGCGGGGGCATGGGCGAAGTCTTCCTCGCGCGGGCGCCGGGGGTGCAGCGGCCCGTCGTCATCAAGCGGATCTTGTCAACGATGGTGCCAGACGGGGAGGTTTTGCGGGGATTTCTGGACGAGACGCGGATCGCCGCCCGGCTGCGCCACCCGCACATCATCCGCATCGACGAGCTCGGGGAGGTGGAGGGCGAGTGGTACATCCGCATGGAGTACGTCGAGGGCGCCAGCTTGAGCCAGGTGATGAAGACCGCGGCGAAGGCTGGCGAGTACCTGGGCCTCGGGGTGTGCCTGTACGTCACCGGCTGCATCGCCAGCGCGCTCGAGCACGCCCACCAGGCCCGCGACCCGGAAGGCCGGCCGCTCCACGTGGTGCACCGCGACGTCACGCCGCACAACGTGCTGCTGGGCCGCAGCGGGGCTGTGAAGTTGATCGACTTCGGCGTGGCGCGCGCCGAGCAGCGCTTCCAGTTCACCTCGCCCGGCCTGGTGAAGGGGAAGCTGGCGTACATGTCCCCGGAGCAGGCGGACGGGAAGAAGGTGGACGGGCGGACCGATCTCTTCGCGCTCGGCATCTGCCTGTGGGAAATCCTCACCGGCCGGCGCCTCTTCCGCGGCGAGACCGTGCCAGAGACGCTGCAGCGCCTCATCGCGCTGCAGATCGCCCCGCCTTCGATGTACCGCGCCGACGTCCCGCCGGAGGTGGACGCGCTGGTGCTCAAAGCCCTGTCCCGCGAGCCCGAAGGCCGCTTCCAGCGGGCCGCCGACTTCGTCGAGGCCATCGACACGGTGTGCGATCAGTACGAGCTCACCCAGGGCGCGCGGCACCTCTCTGCGTTGATCCGCCGGCTGATCCCCGAGGCAGGCCACGCCGAAGGCCTCGCCCCTGACGAGGAGCCCACCGCGCAACTGGAAGCCAGCGACGCCCGCTCCGAGGTCACCCGGCACGATCGCCGCCGGCCCCCGCCGCCGCAGCAGCCCGACACCCGCGAGACGCGCGCCCCCGAGGGCTCCGAGCCCGACGCCGACGCGCTGACCGAGTTCCGCGCTCCGGTGGTGGAGGAAGGCAGCTTGATCGGCCGCGCGGGCGAGCTGGCCGATCTCCACCAGATGCTGGGCGCGGGCGATCGCCTGGTGACGCTGCTGGGGCCGGGCGGCGTGGGCAAGTCGCGGCTGGCGCGCGAGGCGGCGCGGCAGCAGGCCGCCAACTACTCGGGCCGCGTCTTCTTCGCCGACGCCACCGCCGCGCGAGACGTGGAAGGGCTGTGCCTCACCGTGGCCGAGGCGCTGGGCGCCGCGCTGCCCCCGGGCGGGAATCCGATCGAAGGGGTGAGCGCGCTGCTCGCCTCGCGCCGCCGCTGCCTGGTGGTGCTGGACAACGTCGAACACCTGCAGAACGAGGCCGGCGAGGCGCTGTCCGCCTGGCTCCTGGCGTCCCGCGGGGGGCGCTTCCTGGTGGGATCTCGCGTGGCCCTCGAGGTGGCCGAGGAGAAGACGTACGAGGTGGCCCCCCTGCGGCTCGACGGGGGCGACGAGGCCGAGTCCGACGCCGCCACCCTCTTCCTCGAGCGCGCCACCCAGGCCAACCCGCGCTTCCCCGGCGGGAAGTGGGCGCGCGAGGCGGTGCGGGAATTGGTGCGCCGCCTCGACGGCATGCCGCTGGCCATCGAGCTCGCCGCCGCGCAGATGGCGGACGCCCCGCTGGAGGCCCTGCGCGAGCAGCTCCACGACACCTCCGAGGGTTCCCGCGGCAGCCTCCGCGGCGTCGACGAGGCCTTCGCCGCCAGTTGGGACATGTTGTCCGACGCTGAGCGGGCCGCCCTGGCCCAGTGCACCGTCTTCGCCGCCGGCTTCACCGCCGAGGCGGCGGTGCGCGTGCTGCGCGTGCCCGGCAGGCAGGGCGTCCACGCCGAAGGAGTGCTGCAGGCGCTCCACAAGCTGCGCAGCAAGTCGCTGCTGCGCATCTCCTACGCCGCCACCAGCGACTCGCCCCGCTACGTCATGTACGAGTCCTTGCGCGCGCGCGTGATGGGCCGGCTGCCCGAAGAGGAAGAGAAGGCCCGCCGCCGCCACGCCGAGTGGTTCCTGCGCTTCGGCGAGACGCTGGGCGAGGAAGCCGAGAAGGGCGGCGGCGTGCTGGACGTGCTGGCCACCGAGCGCGAGAACCTGGTGGCCGCCTGGCGCTGGTGGCTGTCGCAGGGCAAGGAAGGCGCCCGCAACGCCCTGCGCGTGCTGCTGGCCCTCGACGCCTTCTTCGTAGTGCGCGGCCCCTACGGCGGACAGCGCACCATGCTGGACACCACGCTGGGCCAGCTCGACTCCCCGGAGGATCGCGCGCCGGGGCTGGAGGCGCGGGCCCGGGTGCTGCTCGCCCGTGGACGCCCCGCCGAGGCCGCGGCCGATCTCGACGCCGTCCTCGCCACCGTCAGCGATCCCGCCACCCAGGCCCGCGCGCTCGCCTACCTCGGCAGCGTGCGCAAGCAGGTCGGTAGCCTGGTGGAGGCGCAGGTGCTCTTCGAGCGCGCGCTCAGAGATCTGCGCAAGGTGCGCGACGAGCGGATGCAGGGGCGCGTGCTGGCCAACCTGGGCGCGATCGCCATGGAGAAGGGGCGGATGGACGACGCGCAGGACCTCTATTCCGCCGCGCTGGAGCTGCACAAGAAGTCGGGCGATCGCCGCTTCGAAGGCGTCACCTTCTCCAACCTGGCCACCATGCAGCAGATGCGCGGCGCGTGGAAGGAAGCGGAGGATTCGTTGAGCCGCGCCCTCGCCATTCACCGGGAGCTGGGCAACCGCCGCAGCGAAGGCATGGCGCTCACCAACCTGGGCGATCTCGAGCGCGACCGCGGCGCGGGGGCCCGGGCCATCGCCCTCTACCGGCGGGCCGTGCTGGTCAACCAGGAGGTCGGCAACCGCCGCTTCGAGGGCATCTGCCTGCTCAACCACGCCCTGCTGCTCCTCGAGCAACGGGACGTCGAGGCCGGCGGCGAGCTGCTGGAGGAGGCGCTCTCCCTCTTCCTCGCGGTGGGGGACAAGCGGCACGCGGGGCTGGCGTACGGGGCGCGCGGGGCGCTCCGGGCGTGGGCGAAGCGGCCGGGCGCCGCCGAGGACATCGACGCCGCGCACGCCACCCTGGGTGCCGGCGGGGACGTGGCCTTCCGCGCGTCCGTCGACGTCTACGCGGCGCAGCTCGATCTCTCGAAGGCGCTGGCGCTGGATCAGCAGGGCAACGAGGCGCTGGCGACGAAGGCGCGGGCCGCCGCCACGGCCCGCATCGACACCGCGGTGGCCGCCGAGCCGGGTGGATCGCGCGCCGAGCGCTTCGAGCACGTCCGCATGGGCTTGCGGGTGCTCAAGGCCTGGTCCACCCCGCTGGCCGCCGGGTAGCGGAACTCCGCTGCGTCCCACGGCGTCCCTGAGTACACTCGCCACCCTCGATTCGAGGTCCCACGAGGGGGAAGCCACCATGAAGCGACACCTGCGCGGCGCCGTCCGCTCCCGCTGGCTGTGGATCGTCCTCGGCCTTCTTGCCCTGGGCCTGCTGATCGCCTCCACGCAGACGTGCCTGCGCACCGGCTTCGGCTACGGGCTGTGGATCGACGAGTGCCCGGACGGCGAGGTGCGGCAGACGATTGAGGTCGACTCCTCGGGCCTGTCGCGCCGCGCTTTCCAGAGCATCAGCGTGCGCGTCACCGCGCACTACGCGATCGGCGGCGAGGAGGCCGTCGGCGTCGAGCCCCTATCCCGCTTCACGCCCACCGTGGCGCTCGTCACCGCGCAGGGCGAGACGCTGCTCACGCCGAAGGAAGGGTGGACGTCGTCGGGGGGCCCGATGACGGCGGAGGTGGAGCTGCCCAAGGTGAATGACGGCGAGTACACCCTGCGGGCGCGCGCCAGCTCCGCCCTGGGCGACGCGCAGCTGGACGTGCCGCTGCCCCTCTTCACCCCGGCGCGCATCCACGTCCTCACCGATCGCCCCCTCTACGAGCCGGGCAACACGGTGCGCTTCCGGGCGCTGGCGCTCAAGGCCGACGACCTGAGCCCGCTGGAGGAGCGGCCCGGCACCTGGCGGGTGGTGGATCCCTCCGGCACGGTGCTGCTCGAAGAGAAGGCGCCCAGCGGCAAGTGGGGCGTGGTGTCCGGCAGCTTCCCGCTCGATCTCGGCGCCCAGTCCGGCGCGTGGATCGTCTCCTGGAGCAGCGGCAGCGACAGCCAGTCGCGCACCTTCGACGTGCGGCCCTTCACCCTGCCCCGCTTCCGGGTAGAGGCGGCGGCGGCGAAGCCCTGGTACCGGCGCGGTGAGCGGCCGGTGGTGAAGGGGACGGTGAAGTACGCCTCGGGCGCGCCGGTGGCGAAGGCGAAGGTGCAGGCCCGCTGGGGCGCCTCGGGGGAGTGGCCGCCGCCGGCCAACTGGGCCGACGGTACCGCGCTGCCGAAGCAGGCCACCACCACCGCCGAGGGCACCTTCACCCTCGAGCTGCCCCAGGTGCCGCAGGATCTCCAGGGCCAGGCCACGCTGATCGCCAACCTGGAGGCCATCGACGCGGCGGGCGATCGCGTGGAGGGCAGCGTCTCGGTGCTGCTGTCGCGGGACGACATCGCCGTCACCGCCGTCACCGAGCTGGCCGACGGCCTGGTGGAAGGCTTCAACAACAAGGTCTTCGTGCGCGCCACCACGCCCGACGGGCAGGTGCTGAGCGGCGTGGTGCTGAACGTGAAGCGCCTGTGGGAGGCCTCGGACAAGGGCTCCGACGCGGAGGTGGACGAGGACGGCGTGGCCGGCCTGCAGCTCGATCCTGGCCCGCCGGTGAACGTGGTCATCCCCGCCATGCCCTTCCGCCCGCCGCCCCCCACCCCGCCGGTGCGACGGCAGGGCCTCGAGGAGCTGCTCGACCTCGACGAAGACGGCGACGTCTCCCTCGCGGATCGCCTCACGTTCGATCGCGCGCAGGCGCGGGTGGGTGAGTGCGCCCGCTACGTCGGCGACGCTTCGGCCACCTCCGTCGCCGGCCTGCTGGTGCGCGCCTCCGGGGCCGTCTCCGAGGTGTCGACCCAGGGCGGGCGGCTGGGGAGCTGCCTTGGGCGAGCGCTCAAGGGCCTGCGCTTCGAGCCCGGCCGGGAGCGCTTCTTCCAGGCCTATTACGTGTTCGACGACGGCGAGCTCCCGCGCTTCGAGCTCGAGGTGCAGGGCGTACCGGTGGTGCCGCCTTCCCTTCAGGAGCGCCTCGCCGACGCGATGCTGGACGCCCGCGACTGCCTGCCGGCCAACGTCCGCAGCGGTCAGTTCCCCCGCCTGCTGCAGTGGAAGGTGGGGCCCGATCGCAAGCGCGTCGACCTGAGCTGGGTGCCGATCAAAGGTGACGCCTTCTCGGAAGGCGCGCTGGGCTGCGTGCAGAGCCGGGTGAAGGGCCTGGCCCTGCCGGTGGAAGGCGACGAGGAAGACCTGCCCGGCCAGGCGATCGGCGCCGCCTTCGTACAGGTGATCGCCCCCGAGAGGTACGAGTCGCTCCGCCCGCAGGACACGGTGATGGTCGGCTACGAGCTGCAGGTGACGGCGAAGAAGAAGGGCGAGGTGCTGGGCCGCACCACCCTGCGCCTCAACCCGGGCGCGGTGCCGCAGATCCGCCTCCGGGCAAAGAGCCAACTGCTACGCCCAGGCGAGGCCGTCACCGTGGAGCTGCTCCGCGGCCCCGACTTCACCGGCGAGCTGCCCGAGAAGCTGTACCTGCGCCACGCCTACCAGGCCGTGGAGGCGAAGCTGGACGAGAAGACGCGCAGCGCCCAGTTCCAGGTGCCCGCCGACTGGCAGGGCTGGGCCGGCGTCGAGTGGGGCGGCGGCCAGGTGCTCTTCTTCGTGCAACCCCAGGCGCCGCTCAGCGTGGCGGTGACGCCGGAAAAGGAGCGCTACGCCCCCGGCCAGGTGGCGCAACTGGACGTGCGCACCGCCGAGGGAGGCAGGGGCGCGCCGGCGGGCGTGGGGCTGTTCGGCGTGGACGACAGCCTCTCGCAGTTGGTGTCCTTGCCCGGCGCGGACGAGCTGGCTTCCGTCCGGCCGCAGGCCACCGGCGCGGCCGCCTTCGGCTCGCTGGACGCGCAGGCCCTGTCGCTGGGGCGCATCCGCGGCGCCAACGCCGCCGCCGCCACGCTGATCCGCGTGTCCTCCCTGCCGCCGCCGCCCGCCGTCGAAGCCTCGGTGGCGGTGCACGGCGCGACCAGCTTCGATCCCAACGAGACGCTGGTGGATCGCTTCTACGCGGTGCTGGGCGAGCTCTACGCCCAGGAGCGCGCGTGGGAAGCCAGCGCCCCCGCCAGCGAGAAGCTGACGCCCCCGGTGATGGCGCGGCTGTGGAGCCAGGCGCTCGACGCGGTGGAGGCGAAGAAGGAGTCGGCGCGTGACGCCTTCGGGCGGAAGCTGCGGCTGCACCAACTGCCGGGCGACCTGCTGGCGCTCACCGATCCCCGCAGCGTGGTGGTCAACGGCACGCGGCTCCCCGAGGACGTGCAGAACTGGCCCCAGTGGGTCGCGAAGGAGAAGCCATGAAGAAGGCTCTGGTGTTGACGCTGACGGCCGGGGCCATCCTCGGCTGCTTCTTCGGCTCGCTGGTGCTGGGCAGCGCGCGCAGCCTGCTCGGCATGAGCGCCGACGCGCTGGCGGGCGAGAGCGCCGGCGCGAACGAGCAGGCGCCCCGGGCCAGGCTGGTGATGCCGGGCGCTCCGCCTCCCCTCCTCGCGCCCGAGCCGGAGAAGTCCGAGGAAGGGCGGATGGGGGCGAAGGACAAGCAGAAGAAGGTCATGAAGACCTTCGGCATCGGCGACCTCGGCACCAGCGGCGGAGGCGGTGGCTACGGCCTGAGGAAGGGCGGACTGGACGCGAACGCGGCCCCTCCCGCGGAAGCGCCCACCGACGGGGCGGAAGGGGGCGAGTCGGCCGCCGCGGCTGCCCCCACCCGCGCCTGGTTCCCCGAGACGTTCCTCTTCGAGCCCCTCATCGTCACCGACGCGGAAGGCAAGGCCAGCGTACCGGTGAAGGTGCCCGATCGCCTCACTACCTGGCGGGTGCTGGCGCTGGCCCACTCGCGCGCCGGAGGCCAGGCCGGCACGGTGGCCAGCTTCCTCGGCACCCTCCCCACCTACGTCGAGCCGGTGACGCCGCCCACGCTGTACACCGGCGACGTGGTGAAGCTGCCGGTGCAGGTGGTGAACACCACCGACGCGGCGCTCACCAGCGCACTCACCCTCGAGGCCACCAACGCCACGCTGTCCTCCGCGGGCGGCACGGTGAAGGTGCCCGGCTTCGGCAGCGCGGTGCAGTACGTCACCCTCACCACCCAGAGGCCCGGACCGGTGGCCCTGCGCGCGGGCCTCGGCGGCACCGACGCGGTGGAGAAGAAGATCGACGTGCAGCCGGCTGGGCAGCGGCAGACGCTGTCGAAGGGCGGCACCCTGGCGGCGCCGCGCACCTTCACCCTCGAAGGCCCGTCCGACGCGCTGCCCGGCACCGAGTCCGTGCGCCTGCGGGTGTACCCCGGGGCCCTGGGGCTGGTGCGAGCCGAGCTGTCCGCCGCGCCCGGCCGCGGTGGCGTGGCCGAGGACGGCTACCTCCTGCAGTTGTTGGGGGAGGCGCCGGCGCTGCTCAAGAAGCTGGGCGCAGAGCCGGCGAAGGACACCATTCGCGAGCTGAGCGTGCTGGCCACGCAGCGGGTGATGCGCTACGCGCGCAACCCCTCGGTGGACACAGCGACGCTGCTGGCCGAAGCCGCGCTCGCCCACCCGGACAACCCGGTGTTGGCGCGGTTGGGCGAGCGCCTCGCGCAGCAGGTGGCCAGCGCCCAGCGGGGCGACGGCACCTGCGAGGGCGCCACCGGGTGGACGCTGCAGCGGCTGCTGGTGATGACGTCGGACTGCGTGCGGACGGCGAGGGCCTCCACCGCCACGCCCGCCGCGAAGCAGCGCGCCACCCTTATGACGCTCAAGGCCTCGGGCGCCTTCGAGCGCAACGTGGGCCGGGTGAGCGACGGCTACACCGCGGCGGCCATCCTCGCGTCGGGGGCCGTGTCCGGCACGGTGGCGGAAGGGCTCAAGAAGCTGATCCTCGACGCGCTGGTGACAGCCGACGACGGCGCGAAGCACCTCGAGGTGGAGCCGGGCGTGGTGCGCGCCGACGGGGCCGCGCCTTCCACCTACGAGGCGACGGCGCTGGCCATCCTCGCGCTCTCTGGCGATCCGCAGGCGCCGCTGGCGGATCTCGGCACCTGGCTCCTGTCCGGCTACTCCGCGCTGTGGGGCTGGGGCGACGGGCGGGCCAACCTGGTGTGCCTGCGCGCCGCGGTGCAGCTCTTCAAGGATCCTGTGCCCGCCGGGGTGAAGGTGACCCTCGCCCGCGACGGCGAGGCGCTGGCGACGGGCGAGCTGTCCGCGGCCGCGCTCACCGACGTGCTGACGCTGGACGCCGACGCGACCGGCAGCGGCGGCAAGCACGAGTGGACGGTGACGGCCGAGCCACCCGTGCCGGGCCTGGGCTACGCGCTGTCCCTGGTGGCCTTCACCCCCTGGAAGGACGGGCCGGCCGGCGGCGTCCAGCTGACCACCAAGGTGCCGGCGGGCCTCACCGTGGGCCACGCGGCGGACCTGGAGATCACCGCCGCGGTGCCGGCCGATCTCTCCACCGTCATCGAGCTCTCGCTGCCCGCCGGCGTGCAGGTGGACTCGCCGGCGCTGGACGCCCTCGTCGCCGCCGCGCAGTTGTCGCGCTACGAGCGGGAAGACGGGCGCCTCACCCTCTACGTGCCGCCCATGCCCGCCGGGGCCGTCTTCCAGACCACCCTCAAGGTGGTGCCGACGCTGGCCGGCACGCTGCACGCCGCGCCGTCCACGGTGATGCCGGAAGGCCGGCCTGGGCTGGCCAGGGCGTTCGCGCCGACCACGTGGGTCGTCAAGTAGGGCTTCCCCTCACCCTCCGGTGGGGCCTCAGCGCTCCTCGAGGAGCACCTTGAGCTCCTTCACCCGCCGGGTGACGTAGTCGCGCTCCAGCTTCTGGAAGGTCTCGGGGAGGAGCGCGCGGCTGGTGCACTCCTGCACCGCCACCAGGTTCTGCAACTCGAGCTCGAGCGGGTAGCTGGGCGGCACGAAGTCCTTCACCACCGCCTCCACGTCGGCCAGCGCCACCTCTTCGCGCCCCTCCGTCACCGCGCGGAACTTGGCCCGCACCAGGATCGCCTCGATGTCCGCGCCCGAGTAGGCGTGGCCGTTGGCCGCCAGCTTCGAGAAGCTGGGCACGTCCACCTTCACCTTCGTCTTCTTCTGCATCGCCTGGAACAACTCGTCCTTCTCGGCTTCCGTCTGCGGGTAGAAGAGCGCCAGGTGCTCCTCGGCGCGGCCCTGCCGCTTCAGGTCGATGGGCAGCAGATCCGGCCGGCAGGTGAGCAGGAACCAGACGATCTTCCCGCGGAAGTGGGTGTTGCCCATGAAGCTGGCGATGGCCGCGAAGATGCGGCTGGAGGTGCCCGAGTCCCCGCCCGCGTCGCGATCGCCGAGGAAGGCGTCGGCCTCGTCGATCATCACCGCCACCGGCCACAGCGCCTTCAAGAGGTTGAAGATCTTCTCCAGGTTCGCCTCGGTGACGCCCTGCCACTGGCTGCGGAAGTTGAGGAACTTCACGCAGGGAATGCCGATCTCCCCCGCGAAGCAGGTGACGAGGAAGGTCTTCCCGGTGCCCACCGGCCCCGACACCAGGTAGCCCATGGGCATCACCTCGATGCGGCCCTTCTTCAGCGCCGCCGAGGCGTCGCGCAGCATCTTCTTGGCCTTGCCGTGGCCGGCGACGACGTCCAGGGTGTACTCGGGCTCGATGAACTCCAGCAGCCCGTGGCACTCGGCCTGGATGATTTCCTTCTTCTTGTCCTTGAGCGTCTCGGGGGTGATCCGGTGCCCCGACTCCAGGGCCTCGGTCAGCAGGCGGTCCAGGTTGATGCGCGAGAGGCCGGCGGTGATCTTCGCCAGCGCGGGCAGCGCCACCTCGGACACGCTCTGCAGCTTCTTCCCTTCCAGCTTCCACTTCACGAACTCCAGCCGCTCCTCCTCGGTGGGCAGCGCCAGCTCGATGTTGGCCACGTAGGGGTTGCGCGAGAGGCGCGGGGAGAGATCTGCCAGGTTCTCGGCGATGAGCACGATGGACAGGTCGCCCGAGAGGAGCTGGGGATCGCAGGCCCACTTCACCAGGGTGGCCAGCACGAAGCGGTCCTCGGCGGCCAGGTGGCCCATGTCGCCGGCAGGGGCGATCGTCTCGGCGAAGTCGATCACCAGCGCCAGCGACTTGCCGTCGGACAGCCGCATGCGCAGGTAGTTCTCGAGGATCTGCAGCGCGCGGCCGGGATCGCGCGGCATCACCTTGGCGTAGTCGGTGCCGTACATCGAGTCGTAGGCGGCCAGGGTGCGCGAGAGATCCTGCTGGGTCTCGGGCACCGCGGCGCGGATACCGGAGCTGCGATCGTAGAAGACGACGTGATCGCGCCCGCCGAACAGCTCGTCGGCGAAGAACTGCTTCAGGTTGCCGAAGTCGCGCCCGCCGTCCTCGCGGGTAAGCGGCTGCAGATCGCGCACCGCACCGTAGGCGATGAAGGTGCTGACGGTGCGGGTGTAGTAGCGCTGGGCGAGCTTCTGGGCCCACGGGGGCAGCCCCGCGAGCGGATCGTTGGTCTTCTTCCTGGCCATATTTCCCCACTGGCGGCGTTGGCGGGCACGGTGCGCCCGCGGCCGCGTCTCATTTCTTCTTGAAGGATTTGGACAACTGCACGGGATCGTCGCCCGTCACTTCCAGCGTCTCGAGGAAGGGCTCGTAGCCTGGCGCGGTGATCATCACCGAGGCCTTGCCGATGGGCACCTGGCGCATCTGAGGCCACGTCTTGAGCGGCGAGCCGTCGGCCTCGGTGAGCTCCTCGCCGTTGATGTTGAGGCGCGCCTTGCCCACCACGTCCTCGGGCACGACGATCATCACCAGCCCTTTGGGGGCCGGCTTCAAGGCGACGATCGCGACGAGCCCCAGGATGAGCGCGGCCGCCACCGCGGCGAGGAGGATCAGGTTCTTGTTCCCGCCCAGACCCTGCGACTCGCCGCCGGCGACGGCCACCGGGGCCATGCGGCTGCCGTAGGGCGCAGGCTGGATGGTGGCGGAGCTGTCGTCGAGGCTCGATACGGCCGAGAGCGTGGGCGAGGTGCCGGAACTCTCCATCATCACCGGCGGCATATTGCGGGTGTTCTTCCGCGGAGGGTCGGCCTCGAGCACGGGAGGCCCGGGGCGCCCCGTGTTCATCCCCGGGCGAGGCACGGCCGGGCGGCCGGGATCGGTGGGCGGCTCCATCGGCGGCGGGTTGCGGACGTTGAGGTGCTTCACCACCGGCTTGTCGCCGGGTCCGGTGGAGTCGTCGAAGGGCGCGCCGCCGTCCACCAGCATGGTGGCCTGGTGCTCTTCCTTCTCGTTGGTGAGCATGGGCGCCACCGCGGTGAGGCGCGGCATGCTGGGGTTGCTGGGCCGGGGCGGCGGCACGGCGGGCGCGCCCGCGGGCCTGAGCGCGGGAGGACCGCCGGGCCGGAAGATCGGCGGCAGACCCCCGGCAGGGGCGACCATCGGCGGTGCGCCCGGCGGGACCATGGTGGGCAGCGCCGTCACCGCGCTGGCGTTGGCGGCCAACTGCGGGCCGGCGGGCACGGCCCCCACTCCGAAGCCCATCTCCGCCGCGAGCGCCATGCCTTCGGGCGCCTTGATCTCCGCGTACTCGAACAGGCGGTTCTTCTCCTTCTCGTAGTCCTCCGCGAAGGTGGACTTCATGAACTGCGAGAGGTCGCGCTCTCCGAAGCGAGCGCCGGTGCTGTACATGAAGCCCTGCAGGTCCATCGCCAGGTCGCTGGCGTACTGGTAGCGATCGTCCACATCCTTGGCGAGCGCCTTCATGACGATGCGCTCCAGCGCCTCGGGGATCTTCCGGTTGAAGTGCGAGGGCGGCAGCACCTCCACCTTGCGCACCTTCTCCAGCACCGAGAAGTCCGAGTCGCCCACGAAGAGGCGCTCGCCGGTGAGCATCTCGTACAGGCACACGCCGATGGCGAAGACGTCGCTGCGGCGATCGAGCGGCAGGCCGCGGATCTGCTCCGGGCTCATGTAGCCGAACTTGCCCTTCAAGATGCCCGCCTGCGTCTTGGTGGCCTTGCCCGCGGCCTTGGCGATGCCGAAGTCGATGACCTTGACCTCGCCGTCGTAGCTGATGAGCGCGTTCTGCGGCGACACGTCGCGGTGGACGATGTTCATGTCGCGCCCCTGCCGATCCCTGGCGCGGTGCGCGTAGTCGAGGCCCTCGCAGCACTTGGCGATCAGGTAGCAGGTCAGCGGGATCGGCGACGGCTCGCCCTTCTTGCGGCAGCGATCGAAGACCGCGCGCATGTCCTTGCCGGACACGTACTCCATGGCGATGAAGTACGAGTTCGACAGGTGCGACAACTCGTGGATCTGCGCGATGTTCGCGTGGCTCAGTTGGACGGTGATCTTCGCCTCGTCGATGAACATCGAGATGAACTCTTCGTCCTCGGCGATGTTGGGGAGGATGCGCTTGATGGCCACCAGCCGCTCGAAGCCGCCCGCGCCGAACGTCTTGGCGCGCCACACCTCGGCCATGCCGCCGATGTTGACGCGATCGAGCAGGAGGTACTTCCCAAAGGGGATCGGTTGCCGTTTGGGTGCGGTCGTCACAGTCGGGCCGTCAAGGAGGAGTGAGGCAGAAGATCGAGGAGCGTAGTGACGGGTCCGCGCAACCTCAACGACCAGAATCGGCGGCCTCGTCGGGTGTAGGCGCCTGCCACACGTCCCCGGGGACAGCCAGCCCGGGCTGCTCGCCTTCGTCGGGGGAAGGCTGGGCGCCGGCCACGGCGACCTCCTGCTGCCAGGGCGCCTCCACCGAGACGACGGCAGGGGGGCCGAAGCGCTGCCCCGCGGCCACGCCCACCAGCGTCACCCAGGCGCGCTTGCCGTCGGCGGCGACGCAGTAGATCAGCGTGCCGGCCGGCTGCCCTCCCACGTCCGCCGCCGGGCCGGCGCAGCCCCGCCGCACGTCTACCGCCCACCTGGGCACGCGCTCGCCCTTCGCGAAGAAGGGGACGGGCCCGAGATCGGCGACGAAGGACTCGAGCAGGCGGGGCTCGTCGGGCACGGCCTGGTGGGACGCGTGCTGCGAGGCGCCGTCGGCCAGCGCCAGCAGGCCCAGCAGGGCGCGATCCTCCGCGGACATGGGCGAGCGCACCGAGGACAGGACGGCGAAGTCGAAGAAGAGCAGCACCACGCCGGCGATCGGCCCCAGGCGGTACCCCTTCCACGAGGCGCCCTTCCGCTGCATCAGTCCCGCGGCGATCAGCCCAAAGGCGACGAGGAAGACGACCAGGCCCGCCACGGACAGCCCCAGGCTGGGCAGCTCGGCCACGAAGGCCACCTCGGCGGACGAGGCGCGCAGGTAGCGCAGCAGATCGCCGCCGTACCACCAGAGGAGGACGAGCAGCAGCAGCCCGTGCATGGCGAGGGCCGCCGGCGTCAGCTTCTTCGGTGCAGCGGCCTCGGCCATCACCCCACCTGCCCGGCCAGGACCCGCGCGGGATCGATGGCGCTGGCGCGACGAGCCGGAAGGAAGGCGCCGGCCACCGCGGCGATCACCCCCAGCACCACCCCCCCGGTGAGCAGCCAGGCAGGCAGGCTGAAGAAGCTGTCGGGCTTGAAGGGGAACTCCGGGAGCACGCGGGCCGCCAGCATATCCACGCCCGTCGCCGCGGCCAGCGCGAGCAGCGTGCCCCCCAGTCCCCCCATCAGGCCCAGCAGGGTGGCCTCGGCCATCACCAGGCGGAAGACGTCTCGTCGGGACGCGCCCACCGCCCGCATCACCCCCAGCTCGCGCTCCCGGGCCCGCACCGCCGCAGACAGGGCGTGGGCGATGTTGAAGGCCGCCAGCACGCAGATCAAGAGCGACAGCAGCGCCATCGCCGAGGTGGTGATCGCCACCGCGGCGCCCGCGTTCTCCGCCAGGCGCCGCTCCTGATCGTCCACCCGCAGGCCCATCGCCTTCACCGCCTCGACGAGGGCCGGCACCTGCGAAGGATCGACGGCCTCCAGCGCCACGCCGGTGAAGGTGGTGGCGTCGGCCCCCGCGGCCGCATTGAGCCGCACCGCCGCCTCCAGCGGAATGACGATGCCCGCCAAGAGCCCGCGATCCGACACGCCGACGAGCTGCGCCTGGCTGCGCGTCACCGGCCCCGGCTTCGTCTCGGCCACGAAGCTGCGGTTCCAGTCCACCGGGAAGGTGAAGCCCGTCACCATGCCGTGCGAGAGCTGCGGCAGCCCGCGGGCCGGGGCGAAGGTCTTGTTGTAGATCTCCAGCAGGCGCGAGGCGGCGACGGAGGGGATCGGCTGGCCTTCCCCTGGATCGCTGAAGTCGCCCAACTGCACGTCTCGGCGCACGAAGTCGGGATCGACGCCCACCGCCAGCACCTCGATGCCCATGCGCAGGCGGCGCCCGAAGAAGTCCCCGTCGTACACGCTGACCGCCGGCACCCGCACCTGCATCTTCCGGTAGGCGCGCTTCACGCCCGGCAGCGCGGCGAGGCGATCCACCGCGCTCTGATCCAGCTTGCCGCCCAGCAGGCCCAGCGAGAGCTGCGAGGGCACCACCTCCACCAGGCTGGTGTCGACGGGGAAGACCTTCTCGCGCACCACGTGGCCCACCCCCAGGCCCAGCGCCACGAAGAAGACGAGCGAGGCGATGCCCACGCCCACGCCGAACACCGAGGACACGGACGCGCGGCGATCCCGCGCCACGTTGAGCCGCACCAGGCGCCGCAAGGCCGCGCCGTTCACTGAAGCTTCCCTTCCGCCAGGGTGAGGACGCGGGTGGCCGCGCCGCGCAGGCGCTCCTCGTGCGTCACCGCCAGCACGGTGAGGCCGCCCCGGTTCAACTCCCGGAAGAGCGCCACCACCTGCTCGCTGGTGGCCGCGTCGAGGTTGCCGGTGGGCTCGTCGCACAACAGCACCTTCGGGCGGGCGAAGAGCGCGCGGGCGATGGCGACGCGCTGCCGCTCTCCTCCCGACAACTGGCTGGGGAGCCGCGCGGCCTTGCCTTGCAGCCCCACGCGCTCCAGGGCCTCCTGCGCGCGGGCCAGCGTGTCGGCCGGCGGGGCAGCCGCGAAGAAGGAAGGCAGCGCCACGTTGTCGCGCGCGGTGAGCCCCTGCACCAGGTGGAAGGACTGGAAGACGAAGCCCACCTGCTCGTTGCGGAAGCGGGAGAGCGCCAGATCGCCCAGGCAGGCCAGCGCGGTGCCCGCCACGGTGACCTCGCCCGAGTACCCGGTGTCCAGCCCGCCCAGCACGTGAAGCAGCGTGGACTTGCCGCTCCCGCTGCGCCCCACCACCGCCACGAACTCGCCGGCCTGCACCTCCAGCGACACGGCGTCCAGCACGCGCACCTGGCCGCGCTCCCCGTCGTCGTAGCTGCGAGACAACCTGCGCGCGGAGATCACGGCGCCTTCGCCGCCTCGGCTCCGCCCAGCTTGAGCACCGCCTTCGCCTGCACCACGCGGTCCTTCGCCCCCACCGCCACCGTGACGGCCTTCAAGTCGTCCATCGCGTCCAGCCAGCGCACGGTAGTGGCCTTGATCGCGAAGCCGCCGATGCCCCAGGCGCTCTCCGGCAGGGCGCGCACCGACTGGTTGAGCCGGGTCAGATCGACCGCCACCGCCAGCGCGTCCGTCCCCAGGCCCGCCACCGGCGATCCCCCTTCCGCCTGGCGCTTCACCAGCGCGTCCAGCCGCTGCACCGGGGAAGCGAAGAGCACCGTGTCGCCCTTCACCGCGAAGTGCACGCCTTCACCCTGCGCGTACGAGGTGAGCAGCACCGGCGTCCCTTCGCGCTCCGCCTTCTGCATCTGCGCGCCGAAGCGGGGCGACACCTGCGCCACCTTCTCCAGCGTGGGCCAGGCTTGATCGGCGGAGGACAGCGGCGCGGCGCCGGACAGGTGGGCGTAGGTGAAGGGGTTGGTCTGGCGGATGTCGAAGGACGGCAGGCCGCGATCCATCGGCGGGCGCTCGGCGAGGGAGAGCGCCACCACCGCCCCGGGCTTCAGCTTCTCCAGCACCTCGCTCTTCACGTCGAACTGGGCCTCGGCGAAGGCGCGGGAGAGGTACGGCCCGAGCAACTCCCCGGTGAAGGGCGCGAGCCGCTGCGGATCTCCGTTGAAGCGGGCCACCAGGAAGGCGTCGCGGGGCAGCACGCCCAGCAGCTCCGGCCCCGGCCTGGCCTCCAGCACGGCGAGCTGCTGCGGATCACCCTTCCACGGCGCGTCCACCGCCACGGTGAGTCCCTGCGGCGTCAGCGAGGCCGTCACCAGCGCGCTGGACACCGGCACGCCCCCCAGCACGGGAGAGCCCGGCGGCAGCCAGGCGAACAGATCGCGCTCCCCGCCCAGCCGCGCCTGGGCCTCCTTCAGCTTCGCGTCGCTGGACAGCGCGTCCGTCTCAGGCAGCGTCGCCAGCATGGCCAGCTTGCCGATCGCGTCCTCGGTGGCCACCAGCGCGTAGCCGTGAGCCAGCACGTAGCCCAGCCGCGGCGGCTGTCCCGCCTGTGGGCTGAACGTCTTCACCACCACCTCGCCGGCCTTCTGCGCTCCGCCCGCGCCCGCACCCAGCCGGCGGAAGGACAGCGTCTCCAGCGCGGTGTGCAGCTTGGCCGCGTCCTTCACCGGCAGCGCCAGGTACGCGTGGCCCGTCATCAACACCGCCGCGCCCATCGCCCGCTGCCCGTCGATGCCGGCCTGCTCCAGCGCCTCCTTGCTGCGCACGTCGACGCCCAGCTCGCCCACCAGCGCGTCGGAGAAGCCCCTGGCGTCGGCGAAGCCCTTGAGCTGCGCCAAAAAGCCCGCCACCTTCAGCTTCTCGACGATGGCCAGCTTCTGCCCCACCGCCTCCACCTGCGGCACCACCACCACCACCACCGCCCCCTTCGGCAGGACGCGCTCCACTCCCTCTACCTGCGGGCCAGCCTTGCCGCACTTCGAGCACCCTGCGAGCAACGCCAGCCCGGCCAGCGCGACGAGGCGAACGTGCCTTTCCCCCCTCATCGCACCCGCTCCTGGCCCGCGGGCAGCGACGGCGTGGAGGACAGCTCTTCGGTGATCTGCATGAACTGCTCCATCTCGCGCACCGTCTCCTCCGTGGCGGCCACCTCGGCGGTGAGCGCGTCCAGTTGGCGGCTGACCACCTCGGGATCCCGAATGGCGATGGACTGCTCGTGCGTCAGGCGCAACACGTCCTCGATCCCGGCCAGTTGGTGGCTGACCACTTCCCGGCTCTCCTCGGCCTGGACGAAGCGCTGTACCCGCTTCTTCAAGATCTCCACCCGTCGGGCCTTCACGTCGCGCAGCCGCTCGTTCTTCTCCTGGGCGAGCTCCTTCTCCAGCTCGGAGGTCTCCTTCTCGATCGCCTCGCGATCGGTGGCGGACAGGAAGCGGCGGTAGCTGTTGAGCGTGCTGACGAGCCGCAGGAAGCTGGTGAGCAGCCCGTCCAGCCGCCGCTCGCTCGAGGCCACCAACACCCGGCCGCCCGGCATCTTCCGGTAGCTGTCGAGGATCCGCTCCTTGAGCGCCTGCAGCTCCTGGTAGTGCTGGCGCTGGGACGGGGCGAGCTCGTTGAGCAGCGCCTCCAATTCGTCGGGAGACGCCACGTCATCCAGCTCGGCCGCGCGCGCCCGCACTGCCCGCCGGAAGGACGGCATGGTGGACAGGAGCATCAGGTACAGGCCCGACGCGCCGCTCGCGGCCGCCAGCGGCACCCAGTCCCCCATCACCAGCGACGCGACGCCACCCGCGGCCAGCGCGAAGAGGTTGGCGGGCATCAGCAGGGCCGCCTTGAAGTAGTTGGGCGAGCGCTTCTTCACGGGCTCTCTCTCTTAAGGACTTCGCGCAGCGGCAACGTACTTCAGCGCGCCCAGGTCCGCAGTGTCTTCGGCGGTGGGCGCAGGCGGGGCGCCGAAGAGCTTCTGGTTGAGGGCGGCGGCGCTGTCGAAGAGCTCCGAGAAGGTGACGGGCGCCTCGTCGGCCAGCCCGAAGAAGGCCAGGTTGTCTTTCAGCGACGCGGGCGGCGCGGCGCGGATCGCCTCGGTCGGATCGCCCAACTGCGGCGCGACGGTGCCCAGCACCCGGGCCGCCTCGGTGAGATCCTTCGTCACCGCGGCGTTGGCGTCCAGCACCCCGCGCAACAGCCGGCGAATGCCGTCGGGGTAGCGGGCCGCGAAGTCCCCCCGCGCCACCAGCACCGTGGCCACCAGGTGCGGCGCGTCGGCCGTGGTGGCGATCACGCTGCCGCCCACCTCCTTCACCGCAGGACCCACGTCGCCCGCGAAGCCGGCCACCGCGTCCACCCGCTTGGCCTCGAGCGCGGCCCCCGCCTCGAAGCTGGACTCCAGCGGCACCAGTTGCACGTCGCGCAGGGACAGGCCCGCCCGGGACAGCGCCCAGAGCAGCACGTACCAGGGCAGGGCGCGCTCCTCGACGCCCACCTTCTTGCCGGCCAGCTCGTTGAAGGTGCCGAGGCCCGCGCGCGCGCCGATCACCTCGTGCCCGCGGCTCCGGCCCAGCAGCATCACCACCCTCGGCGCCGCGTCGCGCAGGAGCGAAGCGGACATGGCGAGGGAAGACACCGGCAGGGCGGCGACGTCCACGCCTCCGTTCTCCCCGCCCTTCACCAGCGCCTTGCGCAGCTCCTCCTCGCGCTCGAAGACGATCACCTTCACGTCGATGGCGTAGCTGGCGCGAAACAGGCCCACCCGATCGGCGTCGCCCGCGGCGAGCAGCACCGGCGCCACGCTGCCTCGCGGGACCAGCCCCAGCAGCACGGGGCGCGTCGGCACCTTCACCACGTCGTCGACGGGCGCCATCACCCCGGCGGGAAAGTCGCCTGCCGCCAGGCGTGGGGCGCGGCCCTGCAGGCGATCGCGCAGACGATCCACAAAGCCCAGCCGGGAAGCCACCACGCTGCCGGCCGCCAGGGCCACGAAGAGCGACGCGAGCAGCAGCCGGCCGACCTTGAGTCGCTTCCGGCCACCGCCCGCGTGGGGTTCTTCCGCCAAGAGTCGCTCTTCAGCGAAGCGCTACTTGACCTCGACCTTCTTGCCGATCGTCTTCTCGCCGCCGGCGGACACCTCGGACACCGGCGCGGGGCTCTGCAGGCCCATCTCCATCTTGAACTGCTTGACCAGCTCCTGCGCCTGGATGGCCTCGGCTTCTTCTTCGATCTTCAGGGCCTGGTGGTCGACGCCTTCCAGCGCCATCTGCATGCGCGCCTCGTTGATGGCGGTCTGCTCTTCCACCTTGCGCAGCATCTCGTCGTGGGTGGCATCGATGCCGGCCACCTCGAAGGACTCCATGGCGTCGGCCACCTTGGCCTGCCACTTGGAGCGCCGTGCGTCCCGAATGGCGGCCAGCGCCTCGGCCGTCTTGCGGTCCTTCTCCCGCATGAAGGCCTTCTTCACGTTGAGCGCCTTGTCGTAGGCGGCCTTGGCGGTGGCGAGCTGCGCCTCGTTGCGGGCCAGCGCGCCCTTCTCCATCTGCAGCCGGGTGGCGTACTGCGCGGCGAGATCGTCCCGCCCGGCCTGGATCGCCGCCTTCACCTTGGCGGTCAGATCGCCCACCTCCTGCTTGTACTTGCTGTTCTCCTTCTCCAGCAGCGTCTGGTTCGCCCGCACCATGGCGATCGACTCGTTCATCTTCGGCACCTGGTCGTTCAGGTCCCGGATGTTCTGCTCGAGGATCAGCTCCGGATCCTCGATGGTGCTGACGAAGAAGCCGACGAAGCTGCGCATCGCGCGCTTGAAGCGTTGCCACATGGTGGGACGTTCTCCCGTGAGGTGGGTACGTTGGAAACTCTACACGCTATTACGCGCGACGTCGTTGGAAGGTGTTGATTGCCCCGCCGAAGCGAAAAACCTCGCTGTCAAAGGCACTTGCGGCCCACTTGAGCGCCGCGCCGGCGCACAGCAGCACCGAGGCCTGCGTGAGCAACACGTCCGCCAGGGTGGCCGTTCCCAGCACCGCAGCCTTCACGAGGAGCGCCACGTTGAGCAGCGGGATCAGCGCGGTGGCGGTGTTGAGCTCGATGCCGGGCATCTGGGCCACCAGGGCGGGGGCCAGCCCCACCAGCAGCACCGGCGTCATCAGCGCCTGGCCTTCCTTGAAGGTGCGCGCCATGGACGCCACCGCCAGCGCCACGCCGGACACCAGCAGCGCCGCGGGCAGCAGGCACGCCAGCATCACCCCCACCTGGCCCCAGGTGAAGCGCATGGAGGTGCTGGCTTCCCCCGCCAGTGACAGGCCCGCCCCGAAGGTGCCGGCCATGGCAGCCAGGTTGGCCAGCGTGGACGCGATGGAGACCAGCGCCACGGTGAGGTACTTCGCGGCCATCACCTGCACCGGGCGCACCGGCGCCACCAGCAGCGTCTCCAGGGTGCCGCGCTCCTTCTCGCCGGCGGTCAAGTCCACCGCCGGGTAGAGCGCGCCGATGAAGAGCATCATCAGCAGCACGACGGGCAACAGCCGCGAGGCGATGAGCGGCCCCAGATCCTTCTGAAAGTCGAGGTCGCTGGCCTCCAGCTTCACCGGCGTGGCGAAGGAGGGATCGAGCTGGCGCGCCTCGAGCCGCAGGGTGAGGGCCCGGGCGTTGACGGCCTCCAGCACGGGCCGCAGGCGCTCCAGGGCCTCCATCGAGCGATCGAAGCGCTTGGTGTACAGCACGGTGACGGTGGCCTGGCGATCCTCGGCCACGGCGCGGGTGGAGCCTTCCGGCGCGGCGACGATCGCCGCCACCTTCTGCTCGCGCAGCAACTGCTCGGCGGCCGGCCGCTCCACCCGCAGCCAGGAGGTGCGCCCAGGCGTGGGCTGGCCGTCGAGGAAGGCCTGGGCGTCGCCGCTGGTGACGGCCACCACCAGGGGCTCGTTCTTCAGCCGGTCCTTCCCCGCGGAGATGATCGCCCCCATCAGGGTGAGGATGCCCGGGTAGAGCAGCACCGGCAGCACCAGGGTGAGCAGCACGGTGCGGCGATCGCGCACCACGTCGAGCAGCTCCTTCTTGAAGAGCACCGGCAGCGGGCTCACCCCTGGCCTCCGGCGAAGTGGAGGAAGGCGCCTGTCAGCGTGGGCTGGCCGCTCTCGCGCCGCAGCTCCTCGGGGCTGCCGCGGGCGACGATCCTCCCTGCGCGGACGAAGAGGAGCCGGGTGCACAGGTGCTCCGCTTCCTCCATGCGGTGGGTGGAGAAGAGCACCGCCTTGCCCCGCGCGCGCGCCCGCTGCACCAGCGCGAGGATGTCGCGGGAGGCCAGCGGATCGAGGGTGGCGGTGGGCTCGTCCAGGACGTAGGCGAGGGGATCGTGCACCACCGCGCGGCCGATGCTGATCCGCTGCTTCTGCCCGCTGGACATCGCCCCACAGCGCTTCTCCAGAAACGGGGCCAGCTCGAGCTCGCGGGCCACCTCCTCCACACGCCCGAGGAGCGCCGCGCCGGTCAGCCCCTGCAGCCGCCCGAAGGTGATCAGCACCTCGCGCCCGGTGAGCCGCTCGTACAGCCCGGTGGAGGAGGTGAGGAAGCCCAGGTGCCGCCGCGCCGCCAGCGGATCGCGGTGCACATCCACCCCGTTCAACGCCGCGCGCCCCGACGCGGGAGTGAGCAGCCCGGCCAGCACCCGCAGGGTGGTCGTCTTCCCCGCGCCGTTGGGGCCCAAGAGGCCCACCACCTCGCCCGGGCGCACCTCGAAGGACACGCCGTCCACCGCGCGCACCGGGCCGAAGTCGCGGACGATGTCGTGCACCTCGATGACGGCCGGCCCCAGGGAAGTCGCCTCGTTTCCGGTCTCGCCGCCTTCAGCGGGGATCCAGCTGGCCTGGCTGCTTGAGCACGTTGATCCGCCGACCCATGGGCGCGTTGCCGAAGGCCACCCCGTCGATGGCGTTCTCGTAGATGACGAAGTCCAGCGCGTAGTCGCCTTCGGGCACTCGCATCACGTAATCGCTCTTCCCGCCGAGGAAGCCCCATTCCCAGTCCCGCAGATCGCTCTGCCGGGTCATCTTCAGGCCGACGTCGAAGCCGCCCAGGGTGTCTTCCACCACCTTGCCGGCGACGCGCAGGGGGCCGGACACGACGACCGTCTCGTACTTGAGATCCTGCACCACCGGCTCGTCCACCAGCAGGCGCGGCACCAGCAGCTCCCGGCCCGTCGCGTATTCAGGGAAGGTCTCGTTGTCGATGGTGAAGAAGACCTCGTACTCGCCCTTGGGCAGCCGCACGCGGAAGAAGCCGTCTTCGCCCAGCGTCACCGCGCGCCGGTACCAACTGTACTGGCCGCTCATCGCCCGGTTGCGGAAGGACAGCCACCCGGCGCGCCGCCCCGGCGCTGGCACCGTGCCGTCGATGGTGAGCCGCCCGCTGAACATGGCAGTCTCGATCAGGATGGGCAAGCTGCGATCCTGGTGCACCTGCAGGAAGCGGTCGACGACGTAGAAGCCTTCGGCCAGGTCGGCCCCCAGCCCCTCGTCCACCCAGAGGATGGTGAAGTAGTCGCCGGGGAAGGTGCGAAGCTGGAAGGCGCCCGACTCCAGCGGCACCTCGTACAGGAGGAAGCTGGACGTCTCGGCGGCGTTGGAGGCGCCGAACATGAACAGGCGCCAGTTGTAGTTGGGGTTGGCCGGCGGCGGCTTGCCGTCGATGAGCAGCCCGCCTTCGATCCAGTGGGTGGTGAGGTTCGCCGACAACTGCCCGTCCTGGGTCAGGTCGAGGAAGGGCGTGAGCGGCTTGTTCCAGATCTCCGAGGGCAGGTGCCTGTCGGGCGCGCCCTCGAAGCGCAACTGCACTCCGTACCGCCCCTTCGGGACGAGCGCCGAGTACCCGGGCAGCCCTCCTTCGTGGTGGGTGATCGCCTGGGCCTCGGCGTCGCCGGGCCGCACGAAGGCCAACTGGTAGTCGGCGCCCACGCGGCGATCCGGCATGGGCAGGCCGTCCAGGGTCAGCTCGCCTTCCAGCAGCGAGGTGGGGATGTCGATGTCCAGCTCCTGATCGGTCAAGAAGCTCAAGTTGCGGTTGACGACCTGGTAGTTGCTCAACTGAGTGCCGTAGAGGGCGGAGGGCGGCGTGTCGAGGAAGAGGGTGAAGGTGCCTTCCAGCAGCGACAGCTCGTAGGCGCCGGCGTGGCTGGGCGTGGCCACCGTCTGCCCTTCGGGGATGCCGTAGGCGCGGAAGAAGATGTCCTGGGGGAAGACGCTGGAGATGAAGGGCAGGCCGCCGAAGAGGGCGCTGCCGCGCAGTTGGTGCGAGTTGGCCACCAGGCCGCGCGCCTGGTCCTTCGTCATGTCGAGGAAGCCCAGGTTCTGGTGGCCCTCGTGGGTGGGGAAGACGCCTTTGGGCCAGTACTTCAGCATGTCGTAGCGGGACCGCATCACCTTCACGTCGTAGCGGCCGAGGGAGTCGGGGGAGCGATCGACCTCCGAGCGGAACCCGCCGCCGAGGAAGAGGAGGTTGAAGGAGCTCACCGGCGCGCCGTTGAGCAAGGCCTCGCCAGTCAGCTCCCGCAGGGCCACGCACAGCCCGTAGCGCACGCCGCCGTCCACTCCGCCGCTCACCACGCCGCCGTCTTCGTCCGTCGTCAGGCCGTAGGACTCAGCGGGGCAGTCCTCCCCCGCGTACACCTCGGGGTATTCGATGGACGCGTCGGGGTAGCGGACGATGATGGTCCCCGAGTCCGGCCGGCGCCGCCCGCCGTCGGGGTCTTCCACGCCGCCATCCGGGTCGCCTTCGCCGGGGCCGCATTGGCACGCCGATCCACCCAGCACCAGCGCCAGGCCAATCCCCACCCATGTCGTCCACGCTCGGCCTGAGGACACCCGGTCTGCTCCCGGCAGAAAAAAGAGCTGATGTAGGAGGTATGAAGCAAAGGCAACGCCATTTGACAAGCCCCCGTCGTCATTCGGGTTTTCGGCCTGTGGATCCGCGTGGATCCGGCGGGCCGACAGGAAGCTGTCAGGCCGTCAGTCGAGCGATGCCACCAGGCGCGCGGCGTGGCGGGAGGCGGAGGCGAGCACCCGTCGCTCGTCGAGGGTGCGGACCTGGCGATCGCGCATCAGCACGTGGCCGTCGACGATCACGTCGCGCACGTCGCGGCTCTGCCCGGAGTACACCAGCGTGGAGACGACGTCGTCGCTGGTGGGGGTGGAGTGGGGTTGACACAGCTCGACGGTGACCAGGTCGGCCAGGCGCCCTTCCTCGAGGCTGCCCACCTCGCCGTCGAGGCCGAGGGCCTTCGCGCCATTCAGGGTGGCGAGCTCCAGCACCTCCTGGGCGCTCATGGAGGTGGGGCCGGTGCGGGGCTTGTGGAGGAGGGCGGCGAGGCGCATCTCCACGAAGAGGTCGAGGTTGTTGTTGCAGGGCGCGCCGTCGGCGCCCAGGCCCACCACGACGCCCTGGGCGAGCAGCTCCGGCACCTTGGCGTAGCCGGAGGCCAGCTTGAGGTTGGCGCTGGGGCAGTGGGCGACGCGGGTGTGGCTCTCGCGCAGGTGTCTCTGTTCCTCGGCGGTGAGCCACACGCAGTGGGCCAGGGTGGTGTGGGGGCCGAGCAGCCCGACGTGGGCGAAGTACGACACGTTGTCCATGCCGGTCTTGTCGCGCACCACGTCGCACTCGGTGGGGTTCTCGCTGGCGTGGGTGTGAATGCGCACCTGGTGATCGCCGGCCAGCACGCCCACCTGGCGCAGGAGCTTCTCGGTGCAGGACAGGACGAAGCGGGGGGCCAAGGCGTAGCGCAGGCGGCCATTCTCTGCCCCGTGCCACTTCTCGATCAGCTTGAGGCTCTCGGCGAGGCTGGACTCGGTGGTCTCGCGCAGGCCCGCGGGCACGCCCTGCCCCGCGTCCATCATGCACTTGCCGCCCACCAGGCGGATGCCGCAGTCGCGGGCGGACTCGAAGACGGCGTCGTAGTGGCGCACGCTGCCCATATCGAGCGCGGCCGTGGCGCCGGACCTGATGCACTCGAGGAAGGTGAGATCGGCGGAGGCCCGCATCGACTCCTTGTCGTGGGAGGCCTCGAAGGGCCAGATCCGCTCGCGCAGCCAGTCGAGCAGCTCCAGGCCGTCGGCGTGGTTGCGGCAGAGCGTCTGGCAGGCGTGGAGGTGGCTGTGGATGAGCCCGGGGATGACCACCCGCCCCTTCGCGTCGATGAGGCGCCGCACGCCGCTCTTCGGACCCCTGGACGGTGGGCCCACCTTCGCGATCCGCTTGCCCTGGATGACGATTTCGGCGTCGCGGAGCACCTCGCGCGCGGCGTTCATCGTCACCACGGTAGCGTTGGAGATCACCAGGTCCATCGGGCGGGGAGCTTCCCCCAGTGGCCCAAGAGGGTACACTTTTCAATCGTGATCGCTCTGATCCTCTCCGCAGCGCTGTTGATCGACATGCCGGGGGAGCCGACGCCCTACGCGAAGCCGGTCGGCGCGACGAAGGTGAAGTACATCGAGCTGCTGGAGAACAACTCGCACATCATCTACCCGCTGCTGGCGGTGGTGGTGGTGGCGCTGATCGCCTTCGGGGTGATCAGCGCGTGGCGCAGCGAGGACATGAGCGGGCTGCAGAAGGCCGAGCTCAAGCGGGAGATCATCCGCGAATTGCGCCGGGAGATCTGGGGCATGACCGCCGACGCGCTGTCGAAGAACGTGGGGGTGCCGCGGTTCAAGCTGCTCAAGATCCTCGAGGAGATGCAGGCCGACAACATCCTCGAGGCGCGGACCGACACGCAGCGGGTCACCACGTGGAAGATGAAGGGGCTGTCGAACAGTCTTTGACGGGTGCGCTGCGGATCAAGCCCAGAGCGCGCGGGCGTGAAGCGCCGGCGGATTCGTCCCGGGGCTCCGAGCCCACCGGATCTACGCCGGCCGAGTCAGCGCGCGACGCCGCTGATCCGCGAGATCACCTGCGGCAGGTACGGATCGCTGGTGTCCACCACCGCGAACACGAAGTACTGCCGGTTGAGCTGCGGCGACACGCCGCCGTCCGGCGCCGGGCCGAACTCGAGCCGCCCCATCGCGACGCGGGTCGGCACCGAGGCGTTGGGCGTGCCCGCCAGGGTCAGCGGCAGGCGCAGCGCCGGGTCGCCGCCGTCCGGCGCCCAGTTGAAGAAGCGGCAGTCGCCGGTGCTGGTGGAGTCGCACAATTCGTAGGGCACGTTGCCGCGGCCGCCGTCCAGCAGGTACTCCGCCTGCCACAGCGACACCGTCCGCGCCTGCAGCGGCGCGTCGCCCGCGTTGCCCGCCCCGTAGAACTCCGCCGTCAGTGGCACCGTCCCCATCATGGTGATGTCCTGCGGCACCCCCCGCGGCAACAGCGACTGGCCGGTGAGGTTGACGATCAACGTCTGAGGCGGGCGGCTGCTGCCGGAGGGCTCGCCCTGCCGCGTCCACAGCACTCGAGCCTGGTCCGCGGCGTCTTCCCGGCAGCCGCTGCGCGCAAGGTAGGTGAGCGCCACCGGCGCCGTCTCCCACGGCTTCGGATCCATCGTGGAAGCGGGGACCTTCACGTTCCCCTCCATCCACGAGGCCTGCGTACCCCCGTCCGGCAGCCCAGGCGCGTTGGCGAACTCCCAGTCGATCGACGAGCCGCCGTCGCAGCTCGTGCCCACCTGGCTCTGGAACTGCAGCGTGTAGGTCACCGGCGTGTTGCCGTCGTTGCGGAAGTACAGCCGCCCCGCGCGCTGGTACGGCGCCGCGCCTCCGTCGAGGCCGATGCACGGGCTGGCCCCCCCGTCAGCCGGGTACAGGCGGCCGTCGCACAGCGAGCCGGCCACCACCGGCAGGAAGGTCACCGCCTGGTCCGTGCACTGCTCCTGCGGCGAGTCGTCCCACTTCACGCACAGCCGCGGCAGCGCCTGGATCCCCTGGCCCGTGAGGGCCAGCGACTTCGTCCCCAATTCCGCCGGCAGCACGATGTCCAGGGAGCCGCCCAGCGCGTCGGCCGTGGTGGGCGCGAAGGTGACAACCGCGCTGGCGCTCTCTCCGGCCTTGAGCGTCTTCACCAGGGTTGACAGGTCCGCCGTCACCGAGGCCGGCGTGCCCGTGAAGTGCGCGTCCGACACCACCAGATCGTTCGAGCCCGAGTTGGTGAGGCTGACGGTGATCGCCTTCGTCTCCGTCACGTACACCTCCCCGAAGGCGAGCGCCGCGGGGACGACGGTGGCCACCGCGGTGACGCCCGTGCCGGCCACGTTCAGCGCCACGGTGGGCGTGGCGGGATCGTCGCACGCGATGGTGGCCGTGCCCGTCTCACGCAGATCCGGCGTGGTGGGCGTGAAGGTGAGCGGCAACTGGAATTCCTCGCCCACCGCGATGGACACCGGCGCGGTGGTGCCCAGGCCGAAGTGCGCGTTGGAGAAGGTCACCCCGTTGAGCGTCAGCACCGCCGCCCCGCCGTTGCGGATCCGCACCGCCTGCGTCCCGGTGACGTTCACCTGCACCTGCCCGAAGTCCACGTTGGACCGGGAGTTGCCCAGCTCGTCCAGCACCTCGATCTTCGGGAACCGGGTGTTGGTCTGCGTGCCGCAACTGCACGCCTGAAGCGACCCCGCCACCAGGACCATCACCACCGCTGCCAGTTGCTTGCTCATCGTCTTCTCCGGACGTTTCTTCTGGCGGACCGGCTCGTCACACCAGCTCGGACTTGGGGGCGCGCACCATCAGGTCGACCACCGCGGCCTTCGGGGACTTCTTCTCGTAGCAGATCAGGTACACCTGCTCGCAGATCGGCAACTCCACGCCGTACCTCGTCTGCAGATCGCGCGCGCTCTTCGCCGTCTTCACGCCCTCGGCCACCTGGGTCATCTCTTTCATGATGTCGTCCATCGAGCGCCCCTTGCCCAGCGCGAGGCCCACGGTGCGGTTTCGCGACAGCTCGCCGGTGCAGGTCAACACCAGGTCCCCCATGCCCGCGAGGCCCGACAGGGTCAGCGGGTTGCCGCCCATGCGCACTGCCATGCGGCTGATCTCTGCCAGCCCGCGGGTGATGATCGCCGCCCGCGAGTTGTGCCCCAGCCCCATCCCGTCAGAGATGCCCGCGGCGATGGCGATCACGTTCTTGAGCGCCCCGCCCACCTGCACCCCCACCACGTCGGTGGAGGTGTAGCTGCGGAAGAACTCCGACGCGAAGGCCGCCTGCACCGCGCGCGCCGTCTTCTCCCATCGGCTGGCGATGGTCACCACCGTGGGCAGCTTGTGCATCATCTCCTTCGCGAACGAAGGGCCGGACAGCACCGCCACGTCGGGCGCGTAGTCCTCCGGCAGGCACTGCTCCAGCACCTCCGTCATCGTGTTGAGGGTCTCGTTCTCGATGCCCTTGGCCACGGTGACGATCGGCACGTGCGCGGGGAAGACGTGGGCCGCCCCCTTGAGGAAGCCGCGGGTGGCCTGGGACGGAATGGCGATGACGCACAGCTCGGCGTGCGCCGCGGCCGCGGCCAGGTCGCTCGACGCCTTCACCTTCTCGGAGAGCTTCAGGCCCGGCAGGTAGTCCGCGTTCTCGTGGGCCGCGTTGATCGCCTCGGCCTGGGCCGCGTCGCGGCTCCACAGCATGACCTCGTCGAAGTTGGGCGTCAGCACCTGCGCCACCGCGGTCCCGAAGCTGCCCGCGCCGAAGACGGTCGCCTTCTTCATGGGCGCTCGTCTACCACGCGCCGGGCCGTTGTGGGCCGTCCGTCCGCGGGCCTTTAGATCCCCGTCACCAGGCCTACGCTGCACACCGGCATGGCCACCGAGTCCTCCGGGCGCCCGTGGAAGTCGAGGCCCAACTGGAAGACGAAGGACGTCTTGGTGGACAGGGGCAGCTCCGCCCCGCCGCGCAGGCCGCCGTTGTGGCCGATCACCACGTCCGGCGGCACCCCGCCCAGCGGATCCTGCGCCACCGGCTCGGTGTCGAAGGCCATCAGGTAGCGCGCCTCGAAGAAGAGGCGCGCCGCCCGCCGGCTACCGGCGCGGTAGCTGACGACGAAGGCCGGCGACAGGTTGACGTTCCTCCGGCCGGTGATCCACCGTGCGCCGCGGTTCTCCCGCGAGGCCGGCTGGGTGAACCAGGCGTAGCCGCCCTCCAGCGTCACCGCCATCGACCAGGAGTCATCCTGGAAGAAGCCGAAGCGCATGGTGAGCCGCGGCTCGTTCATCGTCCCGTAGAAGGTGTCGAAGCCCACGCCCAGATCGAACCAGGACGCCAGCCCGAAGGAGGCGCGAATCGACAAGAGCGGGAAGCCCAGCAGGAAGAGCTGCCCCCGCCCCCAGGGCCCCAGCGAGGGCGCGCCCATCATGCTCACGGTGTTGGGCTCCTCGGGCGGGCGCTGCGGCTGGGCGAAGGTGGATGGCGGAGGCACCGGCGGAGCCACGGGCACGGGCGCGGGCGCGGGGCGCTCCCGGGGTGGAGGCGGGAGCGCGGGCAGCGGCCAGGGGGCGGGCTCGGGTGCGGGAGGCGGGCCCCCCGGGAAGGTGCCCCAGTCCTCATCCGGTGACTGGCCGAGGGCGGCCCCGGCCAGGAGCGCCACCCCGAGGATGAAAAACCTGCGCACGCGCGTCCTCACGGCCGGCAGTCTGTCACGACAGGCGCCCGGCCGGCAGCGCCGTCAGAGCGACTTGAGGAAGAGCACCAGGTCCGACTTCTCCTGGTCGGACAGCGCCGAGGTCAGTCCGTGGCGATCCGACGGGTTGTTGAAGATGCGGTCCTCCAGCGTGCCCTGGCTGCCGTCGTGCAGGTACGGCGCGGTGCGGCCCACGCCCAGGAGCGACGGCACGTTGAAGCCGCGCGTCATCACCGGCCCGTTGTCGGCGTTGGAGGACACCCGGTTCAACGTGCCCACGTCCGCGTTCAGGTTGTTGGTGAAGAGCTCGCCCGTGTGGCAGCCGGCGCAGCCCGCCCTCTCGAAGGCCGCGCGCCCGCGCGCGACCGCCTCGGTGGGCATGGCCGTCTTGAGCGGGTTCTCCCCGAAGGGCAGTTGATCGAGGAAGGCGTCCAGGTTCCCCGCCGCGGTGGCGTCGAGGCCCGAGCCGCCCATGCGCTCGGTGATGGTGTGGACGTTGAAGGCCTCCAGCGTGGTGAACTCGCCGCTCCAGTGGTACGGCGCCGTCTTGAGCAGGTGCCGGCCGGCGAGCGCGGGCGTCTGCCGCGGCCCGTCGGGGAACTGCCACACGTGGCCGTCCTCGCGGCCCTCGAGGTGGCAGGTGGAGCAGGCCACGTTGGTCAGCGCCGAGCTCATCCGCGTGTCCATGGCGTCGAAGAAGAGGCGGCGGCCGGCGGCGAGGTCGGCCGGCAGCGTGTCCTGCGCCACCTTGATCGGCGTGCCCAGGTTCACCACCTCGGCGGAGTCGCCACGGCCCTTCGCCACCAGCACGTCGATCTGGTGGTCGAACTGGCTGTAGACGAAGGCCCGGGTGCCGTCGCGGGTCAGCGCGATACCGTCGGCGCCCGCGCCCACGTGCACCAGCGCGCGCACCGAGGTGCCGGTGCGGTTGAAGTCGAGGTCGCCACCTGTGCGGCGCCAGGTGGGCATGATCGCTACGTTCTGCGACTCGCGGTTGACCACGAAGAGCCAGGTGCCGGTTGGATCCACCACGCCCACCGTCGGCCCCTGGATCGCCTCGCCTGAGCCGGCCGCGCGCGGCGCCAGCGTGGACGCCGGGTAGTCCTTGTTCTCGGAGTTGGTGCCCACCGTGAAGCAGGACGTCAGGTCGTCCACCTGCGGCGTGGGCGTCGAAGCCGTCTCCACGGTGACGATGCCGGCGGTGGCCACCGAGCCGATGTTGCAGGGGCCGCCGGCCGAGTAGTACCCGCCCGCGCTCGACGGCGCCCGGCCGATCGCGTCCTCCCGCGCCCACACCACAGGGGCGAAGACGCGGCTGCCGTCGGGGGTGACGATCAGATCGTTCATCGCCCGCGGCCGGAAGGTAGAGAAGGCCGCGCCGAGGCCCGCGCTGTCGCGCGACGCGTTGGCCTGGTTGTAGAGGCCGAGATCCGTCTGGCCCAGCCGCGCGTTGCCCAGTTCGACCTCCACCACCTGGCTGCCCTGGCCTCCGGCCCCCGTCTTAAGCAGCGAGACGACGGCGCGATCGCCCTTGCCCACCACCGCCACGCCGCGGGGCTCGTTGCCCACGTTGAGCTCCCACTTCGGCGCCAGGGTGGCGGTGTCGAAGGCCGTCAGCGTGCCCGTCTCCACCTGGGTGCGCGAGGTGGCGGACACCACCAGCAGCGTCTTCCCGTCGGGCGTCAGCGCCAGGCCGTTGGGCTCGATGCCCACGTCCAGCGTCTTCGCCACCGCCCAGTCGCCGCGGGTGATGACGGACACCGTGCGCTCGCCGCGGTTGGTGACGTAGATGGTGTCGTCCGCGCCCACCAGCACGCGCGTCGGGCCCTTGCCCACCTTCACCTCGGCGAGCTTCTGGTGGGTGGACGTGTCCACCACCGCGAGGATCTGGTTGTCGGTGTCCACCGCGTAGAGCAGCGCGTCGTCCGTCGACAGGGCCAGCGAGCCCGAGCCCCGGTTCGCGCTCCCGTTCGCCGCAGGCGTGCACGCCGAAAGGACAGCCGCTCCCGCCAGCGCGCCCACCAGCATCGTCCGCTTCAACTGGTTCATGTGCTCCCCCGCTCCAATTTCAGCGTTTGACCTGCGTCACTCTAAACTCGGCCTCGCCCACCCTGCCACCGATGTCGCGGCGCCCTGCTTGACGACGCTCGAGAAGGGCATTTCTTTCCCGAATTTCAACGACATTGCTCCCGGCTCGCCCTGTTTTGCAGGGCGCATGCCCGCCGGCACACCACTTTCGACGGGCTGTTAGGTGCTAGTAGTAGCTCTTTCAATCATTGCGCCGCGCAGAATTCTGCGCTGCAACTGCGCAGCGCGGGCGTCCACGGGCGCCCACCCGCCATGTCCAGCCCCGAGACTGTGGAGTTCCTGTCGTTTCGAAGGACCTTCACGCTGCTCATCCTGCTGGTGGTGCTCCCGTCGGCGGGGCTGTCGGGCTTCGGGGTGGTGGCGATCGTCAACGAGCGGGCGGCGGTGGAGAAGCGGCTGGAGACGGCGTGGGGCGCGCGGCTGGCGGCGGCGCAGGCGGCTCTGACGGCGTCGCTGGCGGCGGCGACACCGGTGGCGGAGGAAGGCGGGCTGTCGCTGACGCTCAACGGCAAGCGGCTCACCGACGTGGGCTTCAGCGTCAACGGCCAGGTGAGCTCCCCGGACGCGAAGCTGGTGGCGACGGTGCAGGGCTTGGGCCCGGAGCTGGCGCAGTTGCCGGAGCGGCCGGTCTTCTTCTCGGTGGCGGGCCCGCAGACGGTGCTGTTGGCGGCGATGCGCACCGGGGCGAAGGTGGTGGGCGCGCGGCTCTCGCTGCCGGCGCTGGAGGCGCTGCTGTCCGAGTCGGCGGCGCGGGTGGTGCCGGCGGGCGAGCCGGCGCGGCTGGCGCTGGTGCCGGTGCAGCGCGAGGCGCCGGAGGGGGTGGTGGCGCGGCTGGTGTCGGGCGTGTCGGAGGTGAGGGAGGCGGTGTCGGGCCCGCGCGAGCTGGCCAGCTTCACCCTGCCCGCCCCGCTCAGCCACTTCCGCCTGGTGGCGCTGGCCGACGGCGAGGATCCGGTGGCGGCGGCGTCTACCCGCAACCGCGCGCTGTACGGCGTGCTGCTGGGCATCTTCTACGTCACCCTGGCGCTGGGGGTGATCTTCACCGGCCGCACGCTGTACCGGGAAGCGCGCCTGTCCCGCCTCAAGACGGACTTCGTGTCGCTGGTGAGCCACGAGCTGCGCACGCCGCTCACCTCGATCCGCATGTTCATCGAGATGCTGGCCCTGGGGCGGGTGAAGGGCGACGAGATGCAGACGGTGCTCGACCTGCTGTCGCGGGAGACGGCGCGGCTGTCGGAGATGATCGAGTCGGTGCTGGACTGGGCGCGCATCGAGAGCGGCCGCAAGGAGTACAAGAAGGAGCTGACCGAGCCCCACGGGCTGGTGGACGCCGCGGTGGCGGCCTTCCGCGCCCAGCACATGGACGCGGCGATGGACTTCCAGGTGGAGGTGGCCGACAGGCTGCCCCGCCTCTTCGTCGATCGCGCGGCGCTGGGCGGCGCGCTGCTCAACCTGCTGCAGAACGCCTTCAAGTACACGCAGAAGGACGACAAGAAGATCGCCCTGCGGGTCAGGCAGGACGACGGGCACGTGGTGTTCGAGGTCCAGGACAACGGCATCGGCATTCCCCGTGGCGAGCAGCGGAAGATCTTCGAGCGCTTCTACCGGGTGGACAACCTGCTCTCGCGCGACACCGAAGGGTCCGGCCTGGGGCTGGCCATCGCGCAGCGGATCGCCCTGGCCCACGGCGGTCGAATCTCCGTGGAATCCGCTCCCCATCGTGGCAGTACCTTCCGCATCCACCTGCCCGTGCCGCATGAGTGACCAGCGCCTGAAGATCCTGATCGTCGAGGACGATCTCTCCATCCTCACCGGGCTGTCGATGAGCCTGCGCTACGAGGGCTACGAGGTGCTGCAGGCGCAGGACGGGCGGACCGGCCTGCAGAAGGCGCTCGACGAGAACCCCGATCTGCTGGTGCTGGACGTGATGCTGCCGCAGATGAACGGCTTCGAGCTGCTGGAGGAGCTGCGCGCGCGCGGCAAGCAGGTGCCGGTGGTGGTGCTGTCGGCGCGCGGCCTGGAGCCGGACAAGGTGACGGGCCTCAACCTGGGCGCCGACGACTACGTGGTGAAGCCCTTCGGGCTGCAGGAGCTGTTGGCGCGGATCCGCGCGGTGCTGCGGCGGCGCCTGCGCGACGACGACGCGGTCGCCTTCTCGGACACCCGACTGGACCTGCGCGCCAAGACGGTGACGCGCTCGGGCCAGCCGGTGGAGCTCACCGCGCAGGAGTTCAAGCTGCTGGCCCACTTCGCCACCCACCCGGGGCGCACCTTCAGCCGCGACGAGCTGCTGTCCGGCGCCTGGGGCTACGGCTACGAGGGGACGGCCCGCACGGTGGACAACTTCGTCAGCCAGCTACGGCAGAAGTTCGAGGTGAACCCGGACGAGCCCAGGCACTTCAAGACCGTGCGCGGGCTGGGCTACCGCTTCGATCCCTGAGCGTCAGCGCCGCGAGGCCTGGTCCACGAAGGCCAGCAGCGCGTCGGGCAGCAGGAAGCGCAGCAGCACGTCGCCCAGCTTGAGCTCCGCGCCGTCGGCCAGGGTGGTGCGCTGCTTTCCGGGCAGCTTCTGGCCGTTGATCCAGGTGCCGTTCTTGCTCTCGGCGTCGGTGAGCTGCCAGGTGTGGAGGCGCTCGTCGTACTGGAGCCAGGCGTGGAAGCGGCTGACGGAGCCGTCGTCGACGATGATGTCGTTGGACTCGACGCGGCCGACGGTGACGCCCATGGCGAAGGGGTTCTTCCGGCCGGGGACCTTCTCCACCAGCATGATCAGCGGCTCGCCGGCGCGGGGGCGGCGCAGTGAGTGCCCGGCGTCCGTCATCATCCAGTGGCCGGAGTCGGTGCCGTCCTGCGGCGGCGCCTCCCATAGCAGCGCGGGCACCTTCAGGCTGGCCTTCGCCCCGGCCGGGTCGACCATCAGGCGGCGCGCGAGGACAGAGAGGCCAAATGACACGAAGCGGCACTCTAGACGATCGCCGGACGCGCGGAACGTGCGTTGTGGGTGGCCGCCGCGTCTCGGCCAGGCGTAAGGTGCCCGGCATGCACCGCCGCTACACCGTCCACCGCGATGGAGATCTGCTGGTCGAGGAGCTGGGCCCGGACGGCAAGCCGCTGGAGGCCGAGCCGGTGCCCGCCGAAGATCGCCTGCCCGTCGAGGTGACCGTGCTCTCGCCCGACGACACCGACTCGCGCGCCGCGCTGATCGACCTGCTGGAGCTGGCCCTGGGCCTGGAGACGGAGGGGCCGGAGGCGGTGGGCCTCAAGCTCAAGGAAGGGCACAAGCTGAAGAACCTCGGCCAAGCCTGAGCTCGAGGCCATGGCGCCACCCGCTGCTGCAACAGACGGCGCGGGGCGTGCGATCAGCTCAGAGGCCGGCGAGGTCGTCGAGCGAGGCGCTGAAGCTGCCCGCCGCCGGGGCCGGGGCTTCGGGCATCGACGCCTGGGCCGGTGCCTTGAGCCCCCCGGAGAGGTTGACCGGCGCACGGCGCGCTGCCTCGAAGCCGTCGCGGGAGAAGCTCTGGAGCTGCGCCGGGGCCGCTCGCTGGAACGCGCGCTCGGTCTGCAGCGTGCGCATGGTGCCGGCCATCCCCTGAGGGAATTGCTCGAAGGCATCGCGGAAGCGCGAGAGGCCCAGCACCGCCGGCACCCTCTGCTCGCGCACCGGCTGCAGGCTCTTGCCGCCCGCCTCCACCGGCGTCGCCGAGCGGGCCTGGCGATCGGCCTGAAGGAACTGGACCAGGTCGCGGGCGAAGGACCGGAGGACGTTCACGTTCCAATTGTCGCCCGATGTAGGTGGCCGGTTGTCTACCGCCGCAACCCCGCTTCCCCGCTGGGGAATTCGCGCTACTCGCTGAGGATGCGGCGCGCGTCCACGCTGGACTGGAAAGGCTCTTTCCCCTCGGCCCAGGGCAGCGAGGCCAGCGCGCGCGCCTTCGTCGACGGCGTCATGCGCGTGTCCGAAGGCAGATCCTTGATCGCGTTGCGCAGCGACTTGAAGGTGGCGTCGTCGGCCCGGTTGGCGTCGGACAGGCGCTTGTCGATTTCGCCCATCAGCACCGAGTCCTTCATCAAGAGCGGGTACTGGCTGGCCTTGCCGGTGAGCGCCTGCTGCACCACCGCCACCGAGTCGTTGCACACGCCGGTGACACCGTAGCCCGCGGCGTACAGGTGCTTGTCCTTCGCGGTGGTGTTGACGAGGTCGGTGAAGGCGCCGGCCAGCTTGATCGCCTTGAGCGCCTTGTCACCTGACGCCTCGCCCACCGTCTTCCGGCCGCACCACGAGGGATCGGCGTGCACGTTGGCGGGGAAGAAGCCGGTGGCGCTGACGCCCTGGTAGTACTTGAGCTCGGCTTCGAACTTCGGGCCCTTCGTGTTCGGCCCGGGCTTGAGGCTGATGATCATCTCGCTATGCACGGCGGGCACCAGCGCCTCCTTGCCCGCGCCGTCCTTGATGCCCGTCTTGATCATCAACGGAGCGGGCACGTCGACGAACTTCGGCGGGTTGGTGCCGGGCACCGCCGTCTTCAGGTTGGAGAAGTTGGCGATGCGCTCGTCGAAGCGCACGTTCACCTCGTAGCCGTCCTTCTTCAGCGCGGCGGTGAAGTCGGACAACGTAGAGAAGGACTTGCCGTTGTACGTCACCTCGAACTTCTGATCGCCGGCGGCGCTGGCGTTGCCGGCGAGGCGGTGGAAGACCTCGGCCAGCACGCGGTTCTGCTTCACCTGCGCATCGGACGCGGCGCTGGGCAGGTCGCCCTGGAACAGCCCGGGGGCCAGTTCCTTCAGCTCGGACTTCGGGCGCGCGACGTCGAGGCTGGCCAGGTCCTTCAGGTCGAACTTCTGCGGCAACAGCCTGGGCGACTCCCCCGGGGCCTTCAGCTTGCCCGCCTGGTACGCCGCGTTCATCCCGAGGATGCCGCCGGACAGTTGGCCCGGGGTGACCTCCAGCGCCTTCGTCAAGGCCTCGGGGTTGGCCAGCACCGCGGCGCGCAGCTCGGCCGGCACCTCCACGCCCGTCTTCGCCTTGATCCCGTCGAGGACCTCCTTGAGCGCCGCCTGGCCCTGGGGCGAGGCGCCCACCGCCTTGAGCACCGTGGGGAAGGACACCGCGTCGGGGTAGCGGCCGGGCAGCATCTCCATGCTGGAAGGGCCGGCGCTCTTGAGCGCGTTCGACACCGTGCCGGCGACGCGCGCGGTGGCGGCTCCGCGAGGGCTCCAGCCGCGGGGGGCGGGCTCGCCGGCGGGCGTGGACGGCGTGGTCGCCGCGGCGGGCGGGGTGTCGCGGATCGGCTGCGGCGTGGTGACGGGGTTGTTGCGGATACGGCCTGTCATTTCTTCCTCCCGGGAATCAGAACGACACTTCGTAGGGGAAACGGACGTGGAACTTCAAGAAGGCAAACCAATTGAGCCACAGCGCCTGCTCGATGGGGTTCCACCCGAAGCTGCCCAGCGCCTGGGGCACGTAGACCTGCGCGCCTCCCCCGAAGCTGACGAGGAAGCGCTCGGTGGCGGCGAGCTGAATGGTGGCCTTGAGCTGCAGCCCGGGGCGGGCGAAGAAGGTGAAGGGGAACTCGTCGCGGATGGAGTGGATGGCCAACAGCGTGAGCAGCACCGAGGCGTCCAGGTAGAAGCGGCCGCGGCTCTTGTTCCACTCGCGCGGGGACTTCTGGCCGGTGCTGATCAGCGTGAGGCCCAGCGGCGCCCACGTCGCCCCGTACATGCCGACGCCCCCCAGCACGTCGATGGCGGGGGAGATGAAGAGCGTCTGCGGGATGAAGAGGGACGCGCCGATCCGCACCTCGGTGACGCTGTCGGCCATCTTCTGGTACTTCGGGGGGATCGCGTCGCGGTGCTCTTCGATCCAGTACTTGTCGATCACCGCGTGGACGTTGAGCATCAACGCGAAGTGCGGGACGGCGCCGCGGTTGTCGAGCAACGGCCCGTACCACCAGAAGCCGGCGGGCCCCACGCCCACGTCGGCCGGGACCTTCACCCCCGCCAGCGCCGGAGTGGCCCACACCACCGCGAGGAGAAGAAGGCGCCGCACCTGAGCTGACATCACACTCCGGCAGGAGCGCGTGCGCAAACCTCGCGCGCGAGGGCTCACGGACACGCGCACTGGCAGTCCCAGGCGCCCGCCACGCATTGATCCATCGGCACACACCCGGTGGGACACGCGCCGCAGGCGCTGGGGCCGCAGTTGCCCGCGTCGGGACAGGAGCAGCGGCACTGCCACTGGCCGCCGGAGCACACGTCCGCCGCGGTGCAGCCAGCCTGGCACGCGCCGCAGGGGCTGGGGCCGCAGGAGGAAGCGGTGGGGCCGCACGAGGGGAGCAGCAGGAGAGCCGCGAGGAGCAGGAGCGCGCGCATGAAGCGCCACTCTCTCACGCCTTCGTCTTCACCGAGAAGCCGACGGTGGCGCCGCCGCCTTCCCGGTTCTTCGCCCAGGCGGTGCCGCCGTGCGCTTGGGCGATGCGCCGCACCAGCGCCAGGCCGAGCCCCAGGCCTTCGCTGCTCTCTCCATTGGGTCCGCGGGTGAACTTGTGGAAGAGCGGCTCCACGTCCTCGGGCACGCCCTCGCCGCGATCGAGCACCTCGAAGCGCGTCAGCTCCGGGCCTACCTCCACCTCCAGCCGATCCGCTCCGCCGCCGTGCCGCCTGGCGTTGTCGAACAGGTTGGCCAGCGCCCGCTGCAGCAGGGTGGGATCCGCGTGGACCGTCTGGCCTTCGCCCGTCACCGCCAGCGCCTGCGGCGGGAGGCCCGAGCGCTCCAGGGCGCGCACGCCCAGGTCGTTCACCTCGAGATCGCGCCGCGCCAGTTGGCCGAACTCCACCCGCGACGACGCGAGCAGCTCGCCCACCAGCGCGTCCATCTCTTCCACCTCGCGATCGAGATCGTCGAACGTCTTCGGGGTGGCGCCGGCGTCGCGGCCCAGCTCGCTGATGATCCGCACCCGCGCCAGGGGCGTGCGCAGCTCGTGGGAGACGGTGGCCAACAGCTCGCGTTGATCCGCCATCTGCTTCTGGATGCGGGTGGCCATCACGTTCACCGTGTCCGCCACCACGCCGATCTCGTCGGGCTCGTGGCAGGACAGCTCCGCGCGCGCGGACAGGTCCCCTTCGCCGATCCGCTGCACCACGTCGGACAGCTCGTCGAGGGGACGCGCCAGGCGCCTGGCGACGCGGCCCGACGCCATCCACACCGCCGCCAGCCCCACCACCAGCCCCACCACCCAGCGCCACCCGTAGCCGGGCGGGTGCCGCCAGCACACCTTCGCGCTCCCCAGGAGCGCCCCCCTCCGGCTGATGGGGATGTCGAGGCCGTGCTCCCCGCAGGCGCCGCCGGTGGCGTACAGCGCCGTGCCCTGCGCGTCGAAGAGCTCCACGTCGGCCGACAGATCGCCCGCCGCTTCCTGGGCGAAGCGCTGCCGGGCCGCTGGATCGTCCCAGTCGCGGGCGAACTGCTTGCCCACCCAGGCGCGGCTCTTCTCGAAGGTCTGCGCCCAGGGCGGCTCCTGCACGCGCGCCAGCACGGTCATCGCCAGCACCACCACGATGGCGGTGGAGACGATGCCCCAGGTGAACCAGGCGAAGATCCGCCGGCGCAGCTTCGCCCCCACGTAGCGGCCGAGCGGCCCCATGCGCCGCCGCCAGGGAGGTCCTCGCCGGTGATGGGGGTGGTGCGGGAACACGGTCAGTCCTTCGCCAGCACGTAGCCGACGCCGCGCACCGTCTTGATCAGCTTCGGGGGATCGTCCTTGAGCTTCTGGCGCAGGTGGCTGATGTGCACGTCCACCGTCCGCTCGCCCACCACCACGTCGCTGCGCCCCGCCTCGGACAACAGCGCGTCGCGCGGCACCACCCGGCCGGCGCGCCGCACCAGCGCCACCAGGATGTCGAACTCGATGCCGGTGAGCTCGATGGGCGCCCCCGCGCGCGTCACGCTGCGGGCGGGCACGTCGATCGCCACGTCGGCCACCTGCAGGGCCTCGCTCATCACCTCGGGCCGGCTCCGCCGCAGCACCGCGCGCAGGCGGGCGAGCAGCTCCCGCGGGCTGAAGGGCTTGCCTACGTAGTCGTCGGCGCCCAGCTCCAGCCCCACCACCCGATCCGTCTCGTCGCCGCGCGCGGTGAGCATGATCACCGGCACCTGGCTCTTCGCGCGGATGCGGCGGCACACCTCCAGCCCGTCCAGGCCCGGCATCATCACGTCGAGCAGCACCGCGTCGTACGCGCCCTGCTCCAGCATCACCAGGCCCCGGGCCCCGTCCGGCGCGTGCGCCAACGTCACGCCGTTCTGCGCCAGGTACGACGAGAGCAGCTCGGGCAGCCGCTCGTCGTCGTCGATCAACAGGACCCGGGAAGCCATCGCCATGCCGACTCTAGGGAGCGCTGGCGGCAGGCGCCACGTTCCCGCTCGGCGCGGGCGACTGGACAGGCACGGCGATCGGCTGCGCGGCGGTGAGGGGCGCGGCGACCGGCACGGTGATCACCTGCGGCGCGGGGGCAGCTCCCTGCGGCAGGATCACGAACACCTGCGGCGCGCTCGCGGCGGCCGGCGGCGCGGCGGGCTGCTGCACCACCACCGTCTGCGGCGTGGGTGCGGGGGCCTTCACTTCCGCCTCGGCGCGCCGCCAGTCACCAGCGCCGGCGCCCCAGCGGCCCTGGCGCCAGTCGCCGTGACAGCCGCCGTGCATCCGGTACCTGAGGCTGGCGATGCCAGAGCCGAAGCCGAAGATGACGCCCAGACCGAGGACGACCATGAGAATTCTGCGCATGACGTGTTCCTTTCCGTTTCTCAATTCAGAGGTTGACGGCGGAGGCCTCGCCGCCGCCGTGGCGGTAGCCGTGGCCGTGGTGGAAGCGCCCGGAGCCGCAGCCGCCGTGCACCCGCGAGGGGCCGAACTCGAGCAACTCACCCAAGCGCACCCGCTGCTCGGGGTTGAGCGCCTCGTGAATGGCCAGGAGGCCCTCGCGCACCGTCTTCTTCAGCTCGTCCACCGCCGCCTGCTGGGTGTCGAAGGCCGCGTCCACCGCCGCGCCGTCGAAGTGCTCGCCCCGCACCGCCTTGCCGAGCGCCCCGCGGCTCTTGAAGAGCTCCTCGCGCGCCGCCACCAGCTTGCGCTCGGCGTCCACCAGCGCGCTGGCGATCACCTTCTCCTGGCCGGGCGTGGTGTCGAGGTGCTCGAAGAGGCGCCGCATCATCCAGCGGCGCGGGCCAAAGGAGCGGCCCCAGCCGTGCCGGCCGTACCGCCCCCACCTCCACACCTTGATGAGGCCCAACAGGCTCAAGGTGCCGATCACGAATCCAAACATGGTGTCTTCCCTTTCCACTCTGCGGCGCCGGAATGGCGCCCATCGAAGGCCTGCTCCCATTCGCCTTTCGTGGAGGGACAGTAGGGAGCGTCTGTGAAGGATCCGCCGGGGCGGGGATGAAGAAGTTTGAAGGGCCGCTGCGGCGCGCCAACGTCGTGAAGCGCCTTGGGAAAGTCGGTGCGTCGGGCCGCACAGCGTGCGAGCGTTGAGGGATGCGGATGGCCTTCGTCCTGACCAATGCGAAGCGGTTGCCTCCTCCCGCCGCGGTCGATCAAGCGCTCACTGCGTGGCCAGGCCTGGCGCCGGCGACGTGGCTGGGCGAGGTGAAGGACGACGCGCTGGCGCTGGAGGCCGGCGGCGTGGAGGTGATGGCCGCCTTCATGCGCGCGCCCGTGCCCAACGGCGAAGCAGACGCGGCGACGGAGCACAGCATCTCCGGCGTGTCCCGCCAGTGGACGCTCCCCGCGCACACCTCACACCTGGTGTGCATCCTCCGATCCGGCGACAGCGGGCTGGCCGAGATGGTGCGCTTCACCCGGGTCGTCGCGGCGATCGCCCGGGCGGCGAAGGCGGTGGGGGTGTACTGGGGAGAAGGCCACGTCACCCACCACCCGGACCTCTTCGTCGAGCTGGCCTCCTCGGATCTCCCGCTCCCCTTGTGGGTGGGCGTGTCGCTGGCGAGCGGCAAGCGCGGCGTGGAGTTGCTCAGCATCGGGATGAACCAGCTGGGCCTGCCCGATCTGCTGCTCACCACCTCCGAGGCCAGCGGCAGCGCGCTGGAGTTCTTCTACGATCTGCTGGCCTACGTGGTGCGGCGCGGCGAGGCGCTGCCCGAAGGCGACACCGTGGGGCGCTCTGAGGACGAGCACTACACGGTCCACTACACGCCGTCGCCGGTGGACCAGGGCGTGAAGGTCTGGCGGGTCGACTTGAACGGGGTGGCCACCACGGGCCGGGCGGAGGTGAAGCGGCCGGTGAAGAAGGCCAAGGCGAAGCCCCGGAAGGAGGCGCCCGCGCGGGCGGCCGCGGCGAAGAAGAAGGCCCCCAGGCGCGCGGCGCGCGGCAAGCGGAGGTGAGCCTCGTCAGGCCGTGCCCCGGCGACGTCACGCCACCGTGCCGGCGGGCACGGGCCGCGCGGGTGCCCCTTCGTCCAGCAGCGCCTGCGCGAAGACCTGCGCCAGGCCCATGATGGTGTGCTGCGGGTTGACGCCGAGGTTGGTGGGGATGACGGACGCGTCGGCCACCACCAGCCCCTGCACCCCGTGCACCCGGCCGCGCGCGTCGGTGACGCTGGTCTTCTCGTCTCGACCCATCACGCAGCCCCCGAAGAGGTGGCTCAAGATGGCGACGTACCTCCGGGGATCGAGCGGCGCGCTCTCCATCAGCGGGAGCTGATCCGCGGTGAGCTCGTAGGGCAGGCCGGTGATGCCGGGAATGACGCTGCGCGCGCCGGCGGCGAAGTGCTGCCGGGCCACCAGCAACATCCCCTGTCGGAAGCGCTCCATGTCGGGGCGATCGAGCGTGTAGCGGACGACGGGCCGGCCGAAGAGCGACGGCTTCACCGTGCCCGTCGACTCGGCCCGCACGGCGTGGACCCACATCGCGAAGTGCCGGTAGCGGGTCAGCCGCTCCATCAGCTCGCGCCCGCCGCCGGCCAAGCGGCTCGCCACCAGCTCCGGGGGGATCGCCAGCGTTTCCAGCTTGAGGCCCGGCGCCTGACGGAAGGCCATCGACGCCCAGCCCTGGGTAGTGCCGACGTTCATGTCCACCGGCGAGTCGTAGTTGCCGAAGACGCCGGTGCCCGGGTGCGCGCGGAAGAACTCGCCCAGCGCGGGCAGCTTCAGGCCCGAGCGCAGCAGCAGCACCGGTGAGTGGGTCGCCGACGCGGCCACCACCACCGCCCTCTTCGCGCGCAGGAAGAAGGAAGCGCCCTTCGCGCGCGACGCCGGGTGCACGAAGCGGCCCCGCACGCCCGCCGCGCGCCTCCCGTCAAGGACGAGCCGCTCCACCGGCGCGCAGGACAGGACGGTGCCGCCGCGGGAGAGGACCTCGGGGACGAAGGTGAGGTTGAGGCTCTGCTTCTGGCCCCCGCGGCAGCCCTGCAGGCACTGCCCCGCGCCCGCGCAGCGCTTCACGTAGCGCACCATGTAGTGCGAGTCGGACCAGCCCAGCCCGTCCGCCCCCGCCTTCGCCAGCAGGTTGGAGCGCCCCCGCGAGGCCTCGGGCGCTTCTTCGGCGGACAGTTCCCGCTCGAGCCGCTCCTGCGCGGCGCGCACCGGGGCCTCGAGGCCGGTGAGGCCGTGCTGCGCTTCCCACTGCGCGAAGATGTCGCCGGGCGTGCGCACGCAGATGGCGGAGTTGATGACGGTGGTGCCGCCGACGACGCGCGCCTGCACGATGGGCCACAGGGCGCGGCCCACGGCCACCTGCGAGCCGAAGTCGTCCATCAGGTCCCGCATCCCCCCGTAGGCCGACGACGGGTAGTCCGAAGGATCGCGCCACGGCCCCGCCTCGACGACGGCCACCGAGGCGCCGCCGCGCGCGAGCGTCACCGCGGCGGAAGCCCCACCCGCGCCAGAGCCGACCACCACGAAGTCGAAGTCGCCGTCCAGCGGCCCTTCCCCCGCCGCGCGGAAGGCCACGTGCCTCACGACGTCCTCCAGGTGCCGGGATCGGCCGGCAGCGGGGGAAGCGCCAGCCTCCTGCGGACCTCCGCGTCTGCCCCCCAGCACAGGCCGGCGGCCAGCTTCACCAGGAAGATGCCCTGGCGCGCCAGGTAGACGTTGGTGGAGGCGATGCGCGAGGCGTGCCGGTCGCGCAGCCCCGCGGGCAGGAGAAAGGCCGGCAGCGGCACGAAGACGGTGAAGAACGCAGAGAAGTGGAAGACGAGCGCCCCCAGCACCACCCCCAGCCACACGAGCGCCGGCGCCTCCCGGCGGAAGCGGCGAAGGAAGCCGTCGAGCCCGCAGTCCGCGGCGCCCGGCAGCGCCCCACCGGACGGGTACAGCGCGACGATGGCGGAGCGAACGAGCCAGAGCACGGCGCATCGATAGCACGGCTCGAGAGCGCGGCTTCGTGCGAAGGTCACGGCCCGTGAGAGCCATTCTGCAGCGGGTGAAGGAGGCGTCGGTGACGGTGGACGGCCGCGTCACCGGGAAGATCGGAAGCGGCCTCTTGGTGCTGCTCGGCGTGGGCAAGGGCGACACCGAGGCCGACGTGGACTTCATGGTGGACAAGATCCCCGCCCTGCGGATCTTCGAGGACGGCGCGGGGAAGATGAACCTGTCCCTGCTGGACACCTCGAAGGCGCTGCTCGCGGTGAGCCAGTTCACCCTCTTCGCCGACGCGAAGAAGGGCCGGCGCCCCAGCTTCATCGACGCCATGCCGCCCGAGGAGGCGAAGCGGCTGTACGCGCTGTTCTGCGAGAGGTGCCGGGCGCTGGGCCTCGAGGTGCAGGAAGGCGTCTTCGCCGCCCACATGGACGTGGCGCTCGTCAACGACGGGCCGGTGACGGTGAGCCTCGACTCGCGCGCCGCGTAGTCAGCGCCGGCCACCCACCACCACCTGCAGTTGGGCGTCGTCAGCCGCCGGCGTCCCCGAGAAGTCCTGGTAGCGCTCGCGCGCCTCGAGCCCCACGTCGCGGAGCAGGGCGTCGAGGTGAGCCGCCGACACGCCCGACCGCTCCAGCCGGTGGAGCGCCCTCTGCCCGCCCTGCCGCCCCAGCAGGTGGGGGACCGCCCTTCCGCGCACCTCGTCCGGCGCCGACTCAACGCGCACATCCAGGGCGAAGGCGCCTTCCGCGGCCAGGTGCGCCTCCACCGTCGCCAGCAGGGCGCGCAGCTCCCCGTCGGCCCGCGCCAGCCCCAGCGCGTTCCTCGGCAGCAGCACCGCGAGGAACAGCCGGCCCAGCCGCTCGGTGCGGGGATCCGCGTTGAGGAAGCGAATCGACGCCCGCGCCGTCTCCGCCTCGCGCCGCTCGATGGCCAGCGCGAGCAGCTTCGCCGACGGCTCCAGCGCCACCACCTCGTGCCCTCGCCGCCCCAGCGCGCAGGCCAGCTGGCCTTCCCCCGCGCCGAGGATCAGCACCGGTGCGCCCCGCGGCACCTGCCGCACGTAGAAGTCCAGCGCGACGTCGCTGCCGATCACCGACAAGGGCATGACGCACCGCACACTACCGCCTAGAGTGCGGGGCCTCCATGGCGACCGAGTCCTCCAGTCCCCAGCGCACCCGGCTGGGCCTGCGCGCCGCGAGCATCGAGCGCTTCGCGTCCCAGGAGTACCACCTGGTGCTGGTGAACACGCCCGACGCGGGGAAGAACTACCCCCTGGTCGAGGCGCTGCGGATCGGTAAGGCGCCGGACAACGACGTGGTGATCGAGCACCCCACCGTCAGCCGCAACCACCTGGTGGTGCGCCGCCAGGGCGACCAGTTTCTCGTGCAGGATCTCGGCAGCACCAACGGCACCTTCATCGACGGCGCTCAGGTGCGCGAAGGCTTCCTCCGCCCCGGCGCGCTCCTGGAGGTGGGCGACGTGCAGTTGCGCTTCCAGCCGCAGCTCAAGTCGCTGGAGGTGTCCCCCACCGACGACAACCGGCTGGGCGACCTGGTCGGTGCCTCGGTGCCGATGCGGCAGATCTTCGCCCTCATCCAGCGCATCGCGCCCACCGACTCCACCCTGCTGCTGATCGGCGAGACCGGCTGCGGCAAGGGCGCCGCCGCGCGCACCATCCACAAGCTGTCGGGCCGCGCCACCGGGCCCTTCGTCATCTTCGACTGCGCCTCGGTGTCGGAGAACCTGATCGAGTCCGAGCTGTTCGGCCACGAGAAGGGCGCCTTCACCGGCGCGGTGGCCCAGCGCGTGGGCTGCCTGGAGCGCGCCAACGCCGGCACCCTCTTCCTCGATGAGATCGACGACCTGCCGCTCGATCTCCAGCCCAAGCTGTTGCGCGCGCTGGAGGACCGCGAGTTCCGCCGCTTGGGCCAGTCCGGCGGCGCGCACAAGTTCGACACCCGGGTGATCGCCGCCTCCAAGAAGGATCTGTGGGCCGAGACCCAGGCCGGCCGCTTCCGGGAAGATCTCTACTTCCGCCTGTCCGTCTTCACCCTGACGCTGCCCACCCTGCGCGATCGCAAGGAAGACTTGCCCCTGCTGGTGGACGCCCTGGCCGGCAACCCGCTGTGGGGACGGCTGTCGGAGAGGCAGCGGGAGCAGTTCTCTGGCCACACCTGGCCGGGCAACGTGCGCGAGCTGCGCAACGCGGTGGAGCGCCTCAAGCACGTGGCGGACATTCCCGAGCTGGCCAGCGAGAACTTCCTGCGCGAGTACAACGGGCCCGCGGTGCAGGAAGGCGAGAGCCTGCCGGCGGACTTCGCCGGCGCCTTCAAGGAGTCGAAGGAGGCGCTGGTGCGGGCCTTCGAGCGGGAGTACCTGACGCGGCTGCTGTCCAAGACGAAGGGCAACATCGCCAAGGCGGCGCGCGACGCGGGGCTCGATCGCAAGCACCTCTACTCGCTCTTGCACAAGTACGGGCTGGTGCAGCCCAGCGCCGAGGCCGAGGACAAGGAGCCGTAGAGGGCCTTACTTGCGCGGGACGATGCGGCCCCGCAGCTGCAGGTAGCGCTCGCTGGCGGCGAAGCGCACCAGGGCCATCATCTCGGCCGGCAAGGCCCGCTTCACCCGCAGCGCCGCCACCGCCGGCGCGATGCCCCCGCACACCACCAGCCCGGCGCGGTTCGACGAGTAGCGCGCGCCTTCGGCCAGCTGCGCGTAGTTCAGCTTGCGGCCCACCCGCTGGATCAGCTCCCGCACCCGCTCCCAGGCCCGGGGGGTGACGGCTTCCTTCGCCACCCGCGCCTCGGCGGACTTCGCGCGGCCCGCCGCCACGTCGGCGATCACCTGCAGCCCCTTGAGCAGTTGATCGCGCCGCAGGTTCCTCAAGGCCATCAGCTCCGGCAGTTGGGTGAAGAGTGCGCGCCCGGCGAAGAAGCGCAGCTCGGCCGCGTCCGTCTCCTTCTTCACCGCCAGCTTGCCCACCAACAGCCGCGGCTCGCCCGCGTACGCCAGCGAGAAGGGCGGGCCGGCGTCTTCGGCCACGTACACGTCGGGCGCGCGCAGGCCGAGGATCCGCACCGCGGCCAGGAGCGCGTCCGCCGCCGCCCGCGCGCCCTTGCCCGCCTCGAGGTTGAACTCCTCGTCGGTGCCCGCGGCCTTGCCGGTGGCGGGGTACAGGCGGCACAGGGCCGCGCCCACCAGCCCCATCAGCTCTCCTGCCTCGCCGCGCAGGCTGGGGTGCTTGAGGCCCAGCCTGTCGGTGGCGTTGAGGATGAGGCGCGGCGTGCGCGGCGCGGCGTTGGGATCACCCTCCAGCGCGCGGGCGATCTCCAGCATCAGCGAGGACCGCGAAGGATCATTCCCCGTGTCGAAGTGCTCGGCCAACAGCCGGTACCCGTCGGCCTCGAGCGGCTCGGCGCGGACCCGCTCGAACAGCGCCTTGCGCTCTTTTGACAGCGCCTTCGACGGCGACGGCCCAAAGGACGGCGGCACCGCTTCGTCTGGATCTCCCAGCGCGACCGGGAGCTCCTGCGTGCGGCGCGAGACCGGACGAGGCGTGCTGGCCTCGTCCTCTTCCTCTTCCTGCGACTGCGCCACCGCCCGGGCGTCGCCGTGGGGCCACTCCTCCGGAGGCGGCTCTACGTCGGAGGAGCCAACCTCCTGCACCTCTCCGGAGTCGTCGGGGAGCGGCGTGTCATCGGGAGGCGGGGCCTCGGCCGAGTCGTCCAGCTCGTCGACCTCCAGCAGGCGGGTCGGTCCGGCCTCCTCGGCGTCGACGTCCGCGGGCTCATGGCTCTGGGGCGTCTCGTCCGACAGGCCCAGCTCGGCCAACTGGCGCGCGATGCGATCGGGCACCCGGTTGTGCGCGCGCGACGGCGGATCCGCCTCGACCCGCGCCTGGAGCAGCTTCGCCACCATCTCGAAGTCCGGGGCCCGCCCGGCTGGCGCGGGCGCCTTGAGCCCCGGGCGCCTGGGGACCACCAGCGGTCCGCCCGGGAGCGTGCTCGTCTTCGGGGGCGCCTCGGCGGCCAGCTCCTGCTGGAGGCGATCGGCGCGCTGCGAGAAGGTGGCGGCCTTCGCGTCGTCTTTGAGCGCCTCGCGGGTGAGGCGAGCCAGCCGGCGCCACAGCTCGAGGCGCTGGGTGCGATCCTCGGTGGCGGTCGCCGCGTGCTCCAGCGCCCAGGCGGCCTCCGCGTCACGGCCGCCGAGAGAGAGCAGGCGATCGGCGTAGGCCAACCAGGCGGCGCGGTGGCCGGGCTCGAAGCGCACCGCGTTCTTCAGCGCCGCCAGCGCCTCGGCGCCACGGCCCGCGCGATCGAGCAGCGCCACCAACTCGAGCCAGGCGGTGCGGCTCTTCGGCCCCCGCGGTTCGCGCTCCAGCAGTTCACGCAGCTGCTGCTCGAGCGCCACGTCGTCGCCCGCCCCGCGCGTCAGCTGGAGCACCTGGGCGGTGGCCTCTTCGTCGCCGGGCAGCTCGGCCAGCACCTCGGTCCACGCGGCGCGCGACAGGCGTTGATCGTTGAGGGGGGTTCCGGCGAGGCGCGCCAGGCGGCGGTAGAGTTCTCCCCGCCCGCTGGCACGGCGCGGAATGGCCGCGAGCGCCTTCTCCAGGGCGCGCACCGGGCCGACGTCGCCCTGCACCGCGGCGAGCTCGGCCAAGCCGGCGGCGGCCCCGGCGTGGGTGGAGACCAGGGCGAGCGCCGCCTCGAAGTCGCGCCGGGCGGCGGCCACCTCCCGCCGGGTGAGCGCCTCTTCCGCCCGCAGCACCAGGGCCCGCGCCTTCTCCGGGTTCGACTGGGCGCGCTTGACGCCTTCGTCCAGGGCATGACGGACGCCGGTGCTGTCCTTCGACTGGGCCAGCAGGCGCACCTGCTCGGACACGGCGCGGGTGTCGCCGGTGGCTGAGACCACGTCGCCCCAGGCCTGGGCGGCCCCGGCCGGATCCTGCAGCTCCGACTCCAGCAGCTCGGCCAGCTTCTCTGCCCACGCCGCCTTCTCCGGCTTCGCCTGCGCGCGGGCGATCGCGTCCTTGTAGAAGCGCGCCAGCTCTCTCCACGCGCCGCGCGCGATGTAGTGGGCTTCGAGCTTCTTGGCGGCCTGGGGATCCGGCCCCTCGCGGGCGGCGGCCGACAGCACGGCGGCCACCTCGGCGGCGGCCTTGCCGATGCGCGCTACGTCGTCGGCGATCGCCATCAGCTCGATCTGGGTGGAGATGCGGCGGGGCCCGGGCGCGGCGGCCGGCGCAGCCCTCCCCGGCTCGGGCACCGCCTCCACCACGGGAGAGGTCTCGAGGCTGGCGGTGGGGCGCTCGGCGGAGGTGGACGGCTCCTGTGACAGCCCGAGCTCGCCGATCATCGCCCGCGCGCGCGCGGCCTGGCCTGCGCGGTCTCCCGCGGCGAGCACCAGCTTCACGCCGTCCTCCAGCGCGCGTCTGGGCGGGGCGCTCTTCTTGAGCGCTCGCAGCCACAACAGGCGCAGCGGGAAGGCGTGGGCGAAGCGGGACGCCTGCTCGGCGTACTGGGCGGCCTGGCCGTAGCGCAGGGCGGCGCGCGCGGGGTCCTGCCGCTGCTCGTCCCACATCCGGGCGCGGCGCAGCGAGGCCCGGGAGGCGGTGAAGGTGGCGCCGCGGCGCAGGGCTTCCTTGATCTCCTTCTCCAGGGAGGCGTCGAGCTCGTCCCACCGGCCCTCGCGCTCGAGCAGGGCGTTGAGCACCGCCCGGGCGCGGCGATCGCCGGGGCGCTCGGCCAGGAGGTGCACCAGGGCCTCGCGGCTCTCCTCGAGGTGCCCCGCGCGACGGGTGAGGCGGGCCAACTGCCGCAGGACGGCGACCCGCTCGGCTCCGCCGCACTCCTCGAGCCCCTGGTTGAGCACCAGGGCGGCCGGCCCGTAGGTCTGGGCGAGCAGCGCCATGCGGGTGAGCGAGGAGGCGAGGCGCCGATTCATCGTCACCGCGCGGCTGGCGCGGACCAGCTCGTTGAAGGCCCGCACCGGCGCGCCTTCGGCCAGCAGGCGGGCGGCGATGCGGCGGTGCATGTCGACGACGCTCTGGACCTCGGGGGCGACGGTCTGCGCCTGGACGCTCTGCATCGACTTCTCGCCAGAGAGATCGCTGAGCGTGCGGGCGCTCGGGTCCGTGGACATCGCGCGAGCAGCCTAGACGATCCGCCCGCCGTGGCAGCGTCAGAAGCGGCGCTCCGGCCGGGACGACAGGGCTCACCCCTGGCGATCGGTGGAGGTAGACTGGGAGGCGGTGGAACACGAAGCGCCAGCGGCCTCCGGGACGTCCGATCGTGAGCGCCGCGAGCGCCTCGAGCGACTGCAGCAGGAGGTGCGCCAGGCGAGAGCAAAGCTGGCCACCCTGACGGAGGACAGCCAGGCCGCGGTGTCGTCCCTCGAGGCGACGGTGGCGCGAGGGAAGGAGCGGCTCGCGTCCGAGCTCGATCGCGCGGCGAAGCTCGAGGAGGAGCTCGCAGCCGTCAGGGCGGAAGTGGACGACCTGAAGCCCCGCTACAACGCGGTCATCGCCCGGCAGCTCGGCCACCACCTGAGCGAGGGCCTTGCGAACATGTCCAGGAGTCAGGACGACAACGGACCAGACCTCGCCAAGGTGCTGCTGATCATCCCGCTGATCGGGATCGGCGGCCTCCTCATCCTCCTCATGGTGCAGGGGCTCTTCAGGTGAACGGGGTCGATGAGCTCGACGACGCGCTGAAGGCCACCGAGGCCGAGCTCGAGCGCCTGCGCACCGCCGTCCGGGAAGGGCACGAGGCCCTGGCCGGCGAGCGCCTCGCCGCGCTCCAGAAGGAGCTGGAGCAGACGCTGGTCGCCATCGCCGACGCGGAGCAGACCAACGCGAGCCTCCAGAACCGCATCCTCGCGGCACGAGAGAAGGCGGCGGAGATGCGGGAGCGGATTGGGGCTGCGGACGATCAGGGCTGAGGCCCTCCGAACGCCTGCAGGCGCACCCGATGCCTCACTCGCTCACCTCTGAAATCGCGCGCTGGCGCGGTGGTACCTCGTCGGGTATGCGCCCCAGGTCCGCATGAGCGATACCGTCCTCACCTGCACCGCGCTGAGGAAGAGCTTCGGCGAAGTGCGCGCCGTGCAGGGGGTGGATCTGGAGCTGCGGGCCCGCGAGTGCTTCGGGCTGCTGGGGCCCAACGGCGCCGGCAAGACGACCACCATCGAGATCCTCGAGGGGCTCACTTCCCTGGACGGCGGCGAGGTGAAGGTGTTTGGCCTGCCGCCGGGCGACGTGGCGGTGCGGGCGCGGGTGGGCATCGCCCTGCAGGAGACGCAGCTGCCCGACCGGCTCACCGTGCAGGAGTGCCTGCGCGTCTTCCGCTCGTTCTACGCCAGCGGCCGCGAGGTGGATCAGGTCATCGCCCAGCTCGAGCTCGAGGAGAAGCGGCACGCGCGGGTGGCGAAGCTCTCGGGCGGGCAGCGGCAGCGCCTGGCGCTGGCCTGCGCGATGGTGGGCGACCCGGACCTGTTGTTCCTCGACGAGCCCTCCACCGGCCTGGATCCCCAGGCGCGGCTCAAGGTCTGGGAGCTGGTGCTGGCCTTCAAGGCCCAGGGCGGCACGGTGCTGCTCACCACCCACTACATGGAAGAGGCCGCGCGCCTGTGCGATCGCATCGCCATCGTGGATCACGGCAGGGTCATCGCGCGCGGCACGCCCGCCGAGCTCATCGCCTCGCTGGGGGCGCCGCAGGTGCTCGAGCTGGTGACCGAGCCCGGCCTCGACGACGCCCCGCTCTCGGCGCTGCCGGGGGTGGCGCGGGTGACCGCCAAGGCGGACGCGCGGGTGCTGCACGTGGCCGACGTGACGGTCACCCTGCCCGCCGCGCTCGAGCTGGCGCGCGCCCGCGGCGCGGCGGTGAAGCACGCCACCACCCGCGACGCCACGCTGGAGGACGTCTTTGTGCACCTCACCGGGGCGGAGCTGCGCGATGCCTGAGGCGAAGGCCCAAACCCGCTCGGCGCTCTTCGAGCTCACCAGGATGCGGGTGCTGGAGACGTTGCGCGACCCGGGCGCGCTCTTCTGGGTCTTCGTCGCCCCCGTGCTGTTGGCGGTGGGGCTGGGCCTCGCCTTCCGCAACCGCGCGCCCGAGCCGATCCGGGTGGTGGTCGCCGACAGCCCCGGGCTGGCCGCGGCGCTGCGCGTCGATCCCACCTTGAAGGTGGAGGAGGCCGGCCTCGAGGACGCCCGCTGGAAGCTGCGCCGCGCGCAGGCCGACGTGCTGGTGCAGGAGCTGGGCGCCGAGGTGCTCTTCCGCTACGACGAGTCGCGGCCCGAGGGGCGCACCGCGCGGCTGGCCGTCGATCGCGCGCTCGCGGTTGCGGCTGGCCAGCGGCCGGCGGTGCCACAGCGCGACGAGAAGGTGACCGAGCCGGGCTCGCGCTACATCGACTTCCTGCTCCCCGGGCTCCTGGGGATGAACCTGATGGGCAGCTCGATGTGGGGCCTCGGCTACGGGCTGGTGGACGCGCGCAGGCGCAACCTGCTCAAGCGGCTGGCGGCGACGCCGATGCGGCGGCGGGACTACCTGCTGTCGGTGCTGCTCGCGCGGCTGATCTTCCTGGTGGGGGAGACGGTGGCCCTGGTGACGGTGGGCCACTTCGCCTTCGGGGTGGAGGTGCAGGGCAGCCTGGCGGCGGTAGGAGCACTGTCACTGCTGGGCGGCTTCGGCTTCGCGGGGCTGGCGCTGCTCGTCGCCGCGCGCACCGCCAGCACCGAGGTGGCTACCGGACTGATGAACCTGGTGATGATGCCGATGTACCTCTTGTCGGGGGCCTTCTTCTCGGCCTCGCACTTCCCCGACTGGTTGCAGCCGCTCATCCGCGCGCTGCCGCTGACGGCGCTCAACGACGCCCTGCGCGCCGTCATCAACGAGGCCTTGCCGCTGGCCTCGCAGTGGCCGCAGGTGGCCGTGCTGGCGGCGTGGGGCGTGCTGCCCTTCGCGGTGGCGCTGCGGCTGTTCCGCTGGCAGTGAGGCGCGCGGCTCGGGGCCGTGGTCAGCGCCAGAAGGCGTACTGGTACGGCCGGCCATGCGTCATCAGGAACTGCCACATCTTCAGGGGAGGCACGGCGTGCACGCCGTCGGGCCACGGGTTCTTCATGAGGAAGTTGCCCGTCTCGTCCATGCCGTCGACGACGATGAAGTGTCCGCCGTAGCCCTCGAGTTTCTCGTACGGCGGCAGGACGTACGGGTTTCCCGCCGCGACGACGTAGTGGCCCTGCTCCAGGTGCCGGGCCATCCAGAAGGTGGCCTCACCGTCCCAGTCCTGTGAGCTGAGTCGCAGGTGGGTCGCCATGCGGTAGAGGCCGGTGCGATCCGTACCGCGTCGCGCCGTCGCGCCCGCGATGCGGCACAGCCGCATGACCAGCTCCGCGTCGGTGAACTGCGAGCCCAGGCCGTAGGCGCGCGCGACCATCGCCAGGCAGGTGGGCCCGCAGTAGCCCTCGTCGAGGTACTCCGAAGTCGCGCCGGCTGGCCGCGTCTGGCTGATGTGCCGGACGGGCGGAGGGCCGATGCGCCCGGGCTCCAGCGGCGCCTGCGCCTGCGGCGGCTCGTCAGCCCGTGGGGCTGGCGCTCGGACTGCGGGGTGCCCGCCGCCCCCTTGCAGCGCCACCTGGCGCCGACGCGCGCGGACCGCGTCCTCGAGCTCTTTCGCTGGAGGCCTTGGCGGCGCGCCGCGGCGGGGCGGGGGTGGCACACGCCCGAGCCTACCGCTGAACGGCCGAGCGAGCCGGGCCAGGCCTCGACTTCCAGTTGCGCGCCGCCGCCACCCGGCTATTCCTCCTGCCCCATGAGCGAGATCGCCGTCACCGTCTGGTCGGACTACGTCTGACCCTGGTGCTACATCGGCCTCGGCGAGGTCGACAGCTTGAGGCAGGAATACAGGCTGCGGCTGGACTGGCGGCCCTTCCTCTTGCGGCCCGACGCCGCCGAGGAAGGTTGGCCCTTGCCCGAGGCCATCCGCGCCCGCATGAGCTCGCCCGACAACCCGCTCACCGCGCGCGCCAGGGCGCTGGGGCTGACGCTGGTGGAGCGGGCGCACATCCCCAACTCGCGGCGGGCCCACGAGTGCACCGAGTTCGCCCGGGCGCACGGCCGCCTCGACGCCTTCCACGCGCAGGTGCTGGAGCGGTACTGGTCGAAGGGCGACGATCTGCACGAGTGGCCCGTGCTCGAGGCCGCCGCGGTGGCCGCGGGCCTCGACGCCGCCGCGATGCGCCGGGAGGTGGCCGCGGGCCAGTGGCGCGAAGTGACGCAAGCCGCGCTGGACGAGGCGACGGACATGGGGGTGCAGGCGGTGCCCACCTTCCTCGTGGCGGACCGCTTCGTCATCCAGGGCGCGCAGTCGGCCGACGTCTTCCGGCAGGCCTTCGCGCGCCTCGGCCGGTGAGGCGCCGGGCAGGGTCTTCGAGCCGTTGGGGGCACGGTAAGGCCCCGAGCATGGACAAGATGGCGCTGCTCGCGGCGTTTCAGCCTGGGTCGCTGGCGGGCGTTGGGCAGGCGGCGCGTGAGGCCTGGCCGGGCGCCGTACGGGCGGAGGCGTTCACGCGCCACCTGGCGGCGCGCAGGCGCGGTGGCTTTGCGGTTGCTCGATGAGCGGGTCCTCGCGAAGCTCCACAAGGCGATCGCCGGGGTGGATCGGCGAAGGGATCGCGTTGGGGCGGTACGTCGGACGCCGGCGCGTCGGTGGCGGCGCCATGGGAGTCGTCTTCGAGGCGCACGATCCTGCGCTCGAGGGCCGCGTCGCGGTGAAGGTGCTGCGCGGTCCGGCGACCGACGGGCACTGCGAGAAGCACCACGACCTGGGCGGCTGGCGGCTTGTCAACCCCGGCTTCCTCACGAAAGAGTGCGCGGGCCTTGAGCGCCCCTCCCCGCGTCAGCGTGCTGCTCCCCGCCCGGGACGCGCTGGCCACCGTGCGCCAGGCGATGGCCAGCGTGCTGGGCCAGTCCTTCACCGACTTCGAGCTGGTGGCCGTGGACGACGGCAGCGTGGACGGCACGGGCGAGCTGCTCCGGCGCCTCGCGGCCGAGGACGCACGGGTGCGGGTGCTGAGGACTGCTGGGCTGGGGTTGGTGGGCGCGCTGACGGTGGGCCTGGAGGCGTGCCGGGCCAGCCTCATCGCGCGCATGGATGCGGACGACGAGAGCCTGCCGGGCCGCCTCGCGGCCAGCGTCGCGGCGCTGGAGGCGGATCCTTCCCTCTCGGGCGTGGGCACGGGGGTGGAGATCTTCCGCGACGATCGCCCGCCCAGCCCCAACCTCCAGGCCTACGGGCGCTGGCTGTCGTCGCTCACCTCACCGGAGCTGGTGTTCCGCGATCGCCTCATCGAGTCGCCGCTGTGCCACCCGTCGGTGACGCTCAGGCGCAGCGCGCTGGAGGACGTGGGCGGCTGGCGCGACGGCGACTTTCCCGAGGACTGGGAGCTCTGGCTGCGGCTGCTGGAGCGCGGCCACCGCCTGACGGTGCTGCCGGAAGTGCTGCACCGCTGGAGAGATCACGATCGCCGCCTCACCCGGCAGGACGAGCGCTACGCCCTGGCGCGGCACCTCGACCTCAAGGCCGACGTCCTCGCCCGGCGCTTCTCCGGAGTGCCGCTGACCCTGTGGGGCGCGACGGAGACGGGGCGCGGCCTGGCGAGGCGGCTGCTCCAGCGGGGCGCGCGGGTGGAGCGCTTCGTGGAGCTCTCGCCGCGCAAGCTGGGCCAGACGATCCACGGGGCGAAGGTCGTTTCCCCCAATGCGCTGCCGGGGCCGGGCGAGGGCCACCTGCTGGCCTGCGTGGCCGCGAAGGGCGCGCGCGAAGACATCCGCGTTTGGCTGGCCGGGCGCGGGTACGTCGAGCTGCGTGACTTCACCTGCGTAGCGTAGGCCGAGCCGCCGAGCTCACTTCGTGCGAAGGAAGGCCTCCAGCGCGTCGAGGTCGCTCGCGGACAGGCCGGCCTGCGCGTGCGCAGCGATGGTGGGCCGCGAGTCCACCAGCACCCCGCGAAGCGTCGAGCGCGAGCCGTCGTGCAGGTACGGCGCGGTGGCGAACACGCCTCGCAGCGACGGCGTGTCCAGCTTCTGGCCCGAGCCGAGGGCAGCGTGGGCGCGGCCGTCCGTCAACGCCTCCCCGGCGTGACAAGCGCCGCAGCGCGCCCCGAAGAGCGCCTCCCCGCGCGCGACGAGGCCAGGGGCCAGCAGGCCTTCGGCCGGGTTGTCCGGCGGCTTCACGGTGGCGAGGTAGGAGGAGAGCTGGTTCACCTCGCGCGCGTCGAGCCCGAAGCCGCCCATCTGCGACACCATGCGCGCGGAGAAGGCGGGGAGATCGGCCAGCGCGCCGTCCCAGTGGTAGGGCGCGGTGCCGGTGACGCCCCACAGCGCGGGCGTGTTGCGGCTCGGGCGGTTCCCCGGCGCCTCCCAGGGCCCGGTGGAGGTGGCGCCCTCAGGCAACACCCAGGACAGCCCGTCGGTTCGGCCGTCGGGGTGGCAGCTCGAGCACGACACGCCGCCGAACTCGGGCTGGGTGAGGCGCGGATCGACCGCGGAGTAGAAGAGCCGGCGCCCCTGGTCGACCTCGGCAGGCAAGGGCGAGCGATCGAAGGCGATGACCTCGCTCTCCACCAGCCGCCCCGAGCGGTTCTCGATGACGGACACGGTGTAGTCGAGCGCGTTGTGCACCCACGCCCGGCGCAGATCGCCCGACACCGCGATGCCCGTCGGCCGCGCCCCCACCCGCACCACGTCGGCGATGCCGCGCTCCGGCACCCGGTAGTCGGGCGCGCTGCGGCCCATGGCGGAGACGATCGCCACCGCGTTGGAGTTGTGATCGGCCACGAAGATCCACTGCCCAAGCCCGTCCACCACCAGCGACGACGGCGCGTCCATGCCCGTGCCGGCGCCGGCCTCGCGGCAGGACTCGTCGAGGTTGGTGCCCAGGAGCGCGGGGGGGTACGGGGGCGGGGTGGTCACCACCTCGCCGGTGAGCGGGTTGGTGGTGCGCGCCACGTCCTGGAAGACGGCGTCGGTGTCGGTGTCGATGGTGCTCATCGCCGGGGCGACCGCGAGGCGGAGCGACACGTTGAAGCCTTGCGTCACGCCGGTCCGGCTCTGCACGTGCGCCACGTACACGCGATCTCCCTCGGGAGAGAGGACGACGTCGGCCGGCTGGGCGGGGGTGCGCTCGGGCACCTCACCGAAGGCGCACTCCGCGACGGACGGCTGCTCGAGGGTGAGGGTAGAGAGGACGTTGCGCTCGAGATCGAGCACCCCCACTCCGCCGGCCAAGAAGTCCGTCACGTACAGGCGCCTCCCGTCGGCCGCCGCCGTCACCGCCCACGGCTGGCCGCCCACCGTCACCTCGCGGCGCGGCTCCAGCGTGGCCGCGTCCAGCACCGAGATGGTCCCCGACATGGAGTTGGCGACGAAGAGCTGCGTGAGATCGCTGGACAGCGCCAGCCCCACCGGCTCCGCGCCCACCGTGGCGGTGGCCTCGACACCCGCGCCGTCGGCCGTCAGCTTCGACACCGTGCGCGCGCCGCGGCTCGACACGAAGATGGCCCCGTCCGGCGCCACCAGCACCCGCTCGGGGCCCTTCGCCAGCGGCGTCTGACGGAGCACCGCGCGGGTGGCGGTGTCGATGACGGTGAGGCGATCGTGATCGGCGTCGGCGACGAAGAGGAGCGCATCGTCCCGGCTCACCGCGATCGAGCCCGAGCTCTTCGGCACCACCGCCGGCCGCGCACAGGAGGCCAACAGCAGAACGGCGAGGGACGCGACGAGGTGACGAGGCGACATGGCGCACTCCGGGTTGAGCGAGATCAACGGCAGCGACTCCCCACGAGCGCGGGCGGAGTTGCAGCCGCGATGCCACCACGGAGCCTTGAGGAAACTCGACCGCGGGTGTGCCGGCGCCTGCGCAGTCCCGCGTGGTTGCGCAGAGTCCTGCGTGATCGAAGACAAGCGCGCCGCGTGGCGTGCCCTGGAGAACGCGACTTTTCCGTCGTGGAGCGCCGCTTGAAAAGCGTTGCGGCCTCACCCGCCAGCCCTGATTCTCGCCCCTCATGCGCGCTCCCGCTCTCCTCGCCGCCCTCGTGGTGTCCACGCCCGCCGCCGCCCAGTTGCTGGCCGACCAGGGCCCGCCGCAGCACCGCCTCGTCCACAAGAACACCTTCGCGCTCCGCTACAACCCGCTGGGGCTGCTCTACAGCGGCAGCTTCACCTACCGCTACCGGCTGTACGAGACGCCCAGCGTGGCCCTGCGCGACAACTTCGTCGGCGGTGGCCTCAACCTCATCGCCAGCCCCGCCTTCGTGCGGGTGGGCCCGATGATCGAGGTGAACCCGCTGACGGTCTTCGGCCTCTTCGCCGCCGTCCAGTTCGTGCAGTACTTCGGCACCTTCAACCTGTACCAGGGCTTCCCTTCGGCGAACTCGAACTTCTCCGACACCGCGCTCAAGCAGACGGCGGGCACCACGGCCAACGGCTGGGAAGTCACCTTCGGCGCCAACCTGCAGCTCAAGGTGGGGCCGATGGTGATCCGCAGCCAGGCGCGGCTGCTGCGCCCCGACATGGGGACCGGCGATCGAATCTACTACGATCAGTTCTACGATCTGGGCGTGCCCAACCGGGGCTGGTTCTTCACCAACGACCTGGACGTGCTGTGGCAGGGGCTGTCCAACAAGCTCTTCGCCGGCCTGCGCTACACCGCGAGCGCGCCCTTCTACGATCCGAGCAAGCACGTGGCCCCAGGCGAGTCCGTCCCGGACAACTCCACGCACCGGGTGGGACCCTTCCTCGGCTACACCTTCAAGAGCGCGGACGGGGCGAAGTTCAACAACCCCACCGTGTTCCTCCTCATCCAGTGGTTCCTGAAGCACCCCTACCGCACGGGAGCGGACGTGAGCCGGGCGCTGCCACTCCTGGGCGTGGGCTTCCAGTTCACCGGGGACTTCCTGCCGGTGAAGTGACGGCCGTCATTTGATGCCGATGAGGATGCGCGGGATCGTCAGCAACAGCTCGGCGTAGATCTGCAGCAGCGGGCCGACCAGCTTCGCCACGTGGATCGCCGTCTCCACCGCCGAGACGACCATCTTCACGTGCTCGAACCGAAGCTGCGAGCCCTTGAGGTAGTCGAGGAGGTCGGGGCCCGGGTAGGGGCGCTGAAAGCCGGCCTGATCGGCGTAGTAGTTGAGCGACGCCTGCGTCACCTGGTCGCCGGCCTCGGGCTGGCGCAGGTTGGGAGGCAGCTGCTCGTTGTCCTGGAACTGCTGGCCGAGGGCGGCGCCGAAGGCGGCCACCGCCAGGGCGTCCGGCGAGGTGAGCTCGAGGACGGGCTTCGCGTGGCTGCAGCCGGAGACGAAGGGGGCGAGCACCAGGGCGACGAGAGCAGAGCGCATCCGCAGGACTCTAGCCGGACTCCTCGAGGCGCACGTGGCGCTCCGCGTCACCTGGGCACCACCGCCTGGCCGGGAAAGGCGGACGCCAGCGCTTGCACCAGGTCCGGCGGCACCGGCGCGACGAGCTCGAGCCCGTCGACGTCGAGCTTCCACGCGTGCAGCAGACATCGCGGCCCTTCTGGCCCACCGTAGAGGCGATCTCCGACGATGGGGTGACCCAGGGCGGCGAGGTGGGCGCGCAGTTGGTGGGTGCGCCCGGTGCGCGGGAAGAGCGCGACCAGGCAGACCGGTCCGTCGGCCAGCCGGGTGTACTCCGTCTCGGCGGGCACGCCGTTGGCCTGCGCGCTGGCCCGCCACCGCCCGGGGCGGGCAGGATCCTTCGACAGCGGCAGGGCGATGCGTCCGTCGGTGGGAAGGCCGGGCGAGGTGAGCGCCAGGTACTGCTTCTTCGCGCGGCCCTCGCGGAAGGCGGCGGCGAGGCGCGTCGTGGCCTTCTCGTGCTTGCCGAAGATGGTGACGCCCGACGTCTCCTTGTCCAGCCGATGGACGAGGCCGGCCTCGCGCCCCAGGCGCGCGCTCACCAGATCCACCAGGCTGTCTCCGCTGCGCCCCGGCGTCGGTTGCGCGGTGACGCCCGCCGGCTTGTCCACGGCGATGACGTGCGCGTCCTCATAGAGGATGGTGAGGGGCGGCGCTGGCGCGGCCTGCTCCGTCACCGCGCGGCCACCCTCCTCCAGCACCACCGTGATGGTCGCGCCCACCTCCACGCGCGTCCCGGCGTCCCTCACCCGGCGGCCTCCTACGTAGACCGCGCCGGCCTCCACCAGCTTCGTGGCTTCCACCTCCGCCACGCTGAGCCCGCGCGCCACCGCCGCGTCCACCCGCCCCGCCGCCTCGCCGTGAAAGGTGCGCCGCTTCATGAAGGCGAGTCGAACCTACCCGCAACGCCCGCGGGGTGGGGACAGCGTCGCCGCAGTGACGGGTGCACGGGGAGATCCGCCACCGCACTACATCGCACCACCTCGAGGAGTTGACGGATCGCCCAAGCTGGTGCCCGATAGCGCCGTGGAGCTGTCACTCAACGCGCTCGTCGAGCACCTGGACGATCACCTGTTCGAGCAGGCGACGCGGGACTGGCGTGTCTTCTCCGGCGTAACGCCCGACGCGCCGCCGGTGCCCGAGCTGCCCGAGCTGACCCGGCCGGACGCCTTTCAATACGTGTCCGAGCTGATCGACAGCCCCCGCACCGACGAGGGCAAGCGCGCGCGCCTGGTGCTCTTGCGTCGCGAAGTGGCCCGCCGCTTCCTCCGCTTCCGCGCCGGCGAGCCGCGCCGCGTCGTAGACGAGCTGCTGCGCAAAGACACCTTCCTCTCCGCCGCGAAGCGCTGGACGCCGGCCGAGGCCCTGCTCGAGCTGCCACGCCTGGCGTCCCGTGAGCTGCGCGACGCGCTGGAGCGCGAGCTCTCCGCCCACCTGTGGGAGCAGCGCGATCTCTTCACCCGGCGGGACGACGCCCTGGTGGCCGCCGCTGCGGAGCTGCGCTTCGAGCCGCCCGCGCTCGTCGAGTTGCTGCACGGCCGGCCGCTCACACCCCGCCAGGTGCAGGCCACCGCGCTCCTCCGGGACACCGAGGACGCCTTCCGCGATCTGCTCGGCTACGCGCTCAGGCGCCTCGACACGCAGCTCGCCCCCGGACAGGCCCGCGTCCACGACGTGCGGCGCGCCTCCGGGGCGCCCTGGCTGTGCGAGCTGTTCCGCCGGGAAGATCTCTTCCACGCGGTGACGCGGTGCCTGGGAGATCTCGGCCTGCACCCCAGCGCCGAAGGCCGCATCACCGTGGACCAGGAGGCGAAGGAAGGCCGCGCCGCCGGCGCCCACCTCTTCGAGCTGCGGGTGCCCGAGCAACTGCGGCTGCTGCTCCAGCCGGACCTCGGCTACCCGGTGTACGCGTCCTGGCTTTCGGGCTGGGGCATGGCGCTGTCACGCGCGCACGTGGGCCGCAGCCTGCCCTTCGTCGAGCGCCGGCTGGGCGATCACGCGGTGGTGCAGGCACAGGGGCGACTGTTCGCGTCCTTCCTCCTGGAGGAGGCGTGGCTCAAGCGCTACCTGCGCCTCACCAGTCCCCAGGCGCGCGAGGCCGCCCGGCTGTTCGCCTTCTTCCAGTTGGTGGAGCTGCGGCGCGACGCGGCGCTCACGCTGGTGCACAAAGAGCATCTCGCCCGCGGCGCCTTCCCCGTCGACGACGCGGTGCCGCGGCTGGCCGACGCGCTGGGCGCGGACGTCTCACGCGGGCGGACGCTGGTGGAAGGCGACCTGCTGGGCGACGCCGTCCTGTCCCTGGACGGCTGGGCGCTGGAGGGGCGGCTGGCCGAGTCGCTGCGCGAGCGCTTCAACGAAGACTTCTTCCGCAACCCGGCCGCGGGCCGCTGGCTCGTCGAGGCGTGGGGGAAGGGCCAACGCGACGACGCGGCGCAGGTGGCGGCAGCGCTCGGGGACGAAGCCCTCGACGTGCTGCGCGCCGGCCGGCGCCGCGTCACGGTGATGGGCGCCTGAAAGCGCCCGGCCGACCTCAAAGCAGGTCAGCTCTTCTTCTTGCCCTTGAGCGCGCTGACGATCTTGCTCTTCGTCGCGCTCTTCGGGGCCGCGGCCTTCGCCTTCGCCTTCGACTCGGCCGCGCGGCGCTTCAAGGCCCGCAGCAGCGCCATCTCGATGACGAGCAGCTCGTCCTCCAGCTCCTCGTTGCCGCCGTGCGCCTGGGGCAACGGGGTGTCGTGGTCGAGCGCCGCGCCGTACCGCATGCGCAGGACCTGCTCTTCCGCCGCCGTGGTCGCCGTCTTCGTCAACGCCACCGCCACCGTCTCCGCCGTCACCACCGCCGTGCTGCCACCCTTGCGCTCCATGTTGTGTGCCCTCGTTCCGTTACCTGAACAACCGGCCATGTACGATGCGGCTGAGCCGCAACTGCTGGGCAGTGTAGCGATCGACCTCGAAGCGGCAAATTTTTGGCCGGCGCGCCCGCCGAATGTCGTTCAACCAGCCTGTAGCGGCTGGAACAGGCCGTATTTCAGACAGTTAGGAGCGCCTATTCGTCGTCTTCGGGGAGGTCGCCGCCCGAAGCCGCGACACCCCCATCGGCCCCGGCGCGCGCGATGCCAAAGCGCTTCAAGGCGGCGGCGATGCCGGCGGGCTTGTCCTCGTCGGGGAGGAAGTCCTTGGGGACTTCGATGCGTGGGCTCTTGCCGAGGTCGCTCATCGAGGAGTCGAGGGCGAGGCGGAGCTCGGCGTCGGCGCCGCCGTCGGTGCCGGTAACGCCCATGCGCCCGTCGAGGTGCGCCTTCAAGACGACGGAGGTGTCGGCGTCGACGTAGATCTCTCCCTGCAGGCTCTTCGGCGCGCGCTGCTCGTAGAAGGCGCGGCGGCGGCGGGTGGTGTCGTCGACGCCGCCCTTCGGCTCGAGCAGGGGCGGCAGGGCAGACGGGGTTTCCTCGGCCGCGTCGGCCAGCGACACGACGTACTTCCACGCGGTGCGGCCCTCGAAGGACGAGGTGCCCTGAGCGACCAGCTTCAGCCGGCCCCGGAAGAGCTGATCGAAGTCGCGCACCGCGCCGAAGGCCTCGTCGCGCATCCGCTCGGCCATGCCGCGATCGCGCAGCCGCTGGCGGAACTTCCCCGCGCCGTCCTTGCCGTAGGTGGACCGCGCGTACACCTTGCCGCCCACGCGCATCACCTCGAGGCCCATGTTGTTGGTGTTGGACAGGGTGGCGAAGAAGTCGCCGGACATGCCACCCGCGCCGGCGAGCAGCTCGCGGCTCTCTTTGAGGCGCACCGTCTTGCCTCCAGTCCCGGCGGCCGCGGACCACTCCCAGCTGATGGTGGCGACGTAGCGGTGCGCGCCGATGCGCTCGGTGGCCTCGGCGGCGCTCATGCCCAGCACGCGGCGGGCGACGGCGGGCTTCTCGGCGACGTCTTGCGGGGGCAGCTTCTCGCTGGCGGCGGCGACCGCCTGGGGCGGATCCTCCGGAGAGAAGATGCGCTTCTTGGCGGCCTTGTCGACCTGGTCAGAGCAGGCAGACAGGGACAGCACCAGCGCGATGACGACTTTCCGCTTCACGTGAGGCGCGCCACCCTAGCACCGCTCTTCCTCGTGGCCACCGGAGACAACCTGACCCTGCAGCCAACTCGAACTCATCGCGACAACTCAGCAGCGGCGCCGTCTTGAGGGCGCAACCAAGCCGTGGTCAAGCAGTAAGAACTCGAAGCCATCGAGACGACGCCCGTCCTCCAAGAAGGTCAAAACGAAATGGGAAAAGAACTCTACGTCAACCCTGAAGGCTTCACTCCCGTTGTCATGGAGGTGTTTCCCTACCGAACGGACGGCATCGGCTGTCTGGTCGTGCTGTCGAACGCGGATCGCGACCAGCATCAGAGCGAGATCAACCTCTGCAGCGACTTCAAGACTGAAGATCCTGAAACCGTCTTCTCGATGAAGGGTCACATCTATTCGATGCTGCAGACCGGGGACGAGCAGGTGGTGCTCTGCCACAGCGGCAAGACCATCCGCCTTGGCAGCCATGCCGATCCGCAGGTGCTGCTGACGGTCGAGGCCGACATGACCCGCCTGCTCCCCGCCCGGGACGGGGTTTTCGTCCTTGGCCTGAACGGCTATCTGGGATTGCTGCGCGGAGCCACCTTGGTCGAGCTGTCGGTTCCAGGGGTGGCCACCCTCTACTACGCCTCACAGGCGCCCGATGGTGCCATCCTTGCGTCCGCCGGAGCGGGCGGGTTGTTCCGGTTCCAGGGTGGCGCCTGGCGCAAGATCGAGCTGGCCACCAACGTTGAGATATACCGGGTCGAGGCGCTCGCTCACAACGAGGCGATCCTCGCAGGCTCGAACGGGTTCTGCGCCCGCTGGACGGAAGAAGGCCTGCGCGTCTACAAGGCCCCCGGCGACCGGGACTACCGCGATCTGACATTCTATTGCGGCAAGCTTTACCTGGGGGCTGGGCACCGAGGCCTCGAAGTGCTCGAGGGGGACGCGGTGGTGCCGTTCAAGGACAACGTCTTCAGCTTCCACCTCAATTCCAGCGAACGTTACCTCTTCGCGGGGGGCTATAACGAAGTCGCGCGGTTTGACGGCGACGGCTGGGTGGCGACCGAGTTCACCTGAGCAACAACCCAGCGGTCGGCACTGTCGCCTGGCTTCTTCGGGAGCAGCGAGCCGGCGACGACGATCCGGTAGCGCTGGGTGCATCGAGGTGTCCCGGTACGACACGGAGCAGACGGCGATCAACGAGTTGGACCGGATGCTCCAAGAGGACATGCGCGACCACCAGAGCATCGATATGGTCGTCCAGTACCCTGGTGCCCACTATCCGGGCGAGCGGTGAACTCGATGAATTCTGCGCTGGCGAGTTTTCTCCCGGCGAGTCCGCTGCTCGGCTCTCTGACCGTGTCCCCTGATCATGCACGGCGCCAACTTCACTACTGAGGCCCTGCTGCTCTCTTGGTTGCTCGCCACGGCGGCCTGCACGGGCGTCGTGGGCGGGCAAAGCGGAGCAGACGCCGGCCCCGCGGACCGCTGTGCGACGGACGAGGCGTGCGGGACTGGCCTGTCGTGCGATCTATCGACCGGCACCTGTCTGCCGCTGGGCTGCGTGGCGGCAGGCTGTCCCGCGGGGCAGCGGTGTGATCGGGGCACACGCGCATGCGTGGCCGTCGCGCAGGGCCCGCATCGGCTCTATCGTGGCGAGACGCTGGCAGGTCACGCGATCGGCTCGTCATTCTCCACGCGCGACGCGGTCGGCCGGTCTGCGTTCGGTGAATTCGACTGTCTCGTCGCTTCACGCAACGGGCGCTACCTCTACGTCGTCGACTCGGCCGTGGTGATGCGGGTGGACACCACCAGCGCGAGGGTCGAGACGCTCTCGGGCATCGGCTGGCCGGGCGAAGTCGACGGGCCGGCGACCATCGCCCAATTCGAGACCAACTTCTACCAGAACGGCGGCCTGGGCCTCACTCCCGACCAGCGCTCCTTCGTCTTCACCTCGCCCTTCGCGGTGCGCAAGGTGGACGTGGAGACAGGCGAAGCGTCCACGGTGCCGACGGCCTTCACTCCACGGGCGCTCGCGGTGGGGCGTGACTCGGGGAACCTGTACGTCGTCAACTATGAGCCCTCGCGCATGGACGTCCTCTTCCCTGACGGCCACGTCGAGACGCGCCCGCTGGTGTCCGCGGGTGGGACCATCGGCTTCATGGTGGTGGATGAGGTGCGCGGGTTGGCCTACGGCCTCGACCGCAACCGCGAGTCCGGCGCCTTCTACCGCTGGTCCCTCGAGGGCGGCGCGCTCGAGTGGCTCAACCACGAAGCGACCGGCGGTCGGACCCCGGCTCAGTACCTCTCGGACGGGCCCGTCGCCGGCCTCGAGATGGCGAACCCCGCTGGCCTGTCCATCGACGCCGAGGGCTTCGTGTACATCGGCGCGGGGGACGGCCTGACCTTCCGCCGCTTCGATCCGGACCGCGGCATCGTCGAGAGCCTGTGCCGCGTGCTCTCGGACGCGGGCGAGGAGCTCTTCGAATGGTGCATCGGCGACAACGTGCGCAACAGGCTCTTCGGAACCTGGCCCAGCACGTTGGCCTTCGATGACTCGGGCAACGGCTACTTCGGTTACAGCGTCTGGCCGCGCCTGGTGCTGCTGCGGAGGCTGGAATGAAGCGCTTCGGCGTCGTGGTGGGCGCGCTGCTGCTGGTGGCGCGAGGAGCCCCCGCGCAGGTGACGTTGAGCGCGTCGGTGCCGGTGACGCTCACGGTGACGACCGAGGGTCAGGGGCAGGCTCGCGTGGTGGGCACGCCGTCGGGCTTCGTCGTGGTCTGGCAGGCCGGCGTCGGGCGGAGCGCGACGGTCCGCGCCGCGCGCTTGGGGCTCAACGGGGCGTCTCTGGATCCCTCCGGCTTCACCGTCGCCCAGGGCACCGGTGGCCGCTTCGAGCCTGGGGTGACCTACGGCCATGGCGCAGCCTTCGTGGTCTGGAGCGACCTGCGCGACGGCCAGTACGCGGTGTATGGCGCGCGCGTCGATGGCTCGGGACAGGTGCTGGACCTGGACGGTCTGAAGTTGTCCGAGGCGCCGGGTGCCCGCATGGCCGACGTGGTGGCGACCGCGACGGGCTTCATCGTGGCCTGGGCGCAGGCGACGCCCGACGGCCAGGGGACGGAGGCGTGGGCGCGCGCCCTGGGCGCCGACGGCAGGCCGCTCGGCCCCCCGGTGGTCCTCACCACGGCGCGCCCGTGGACGGCGGGAGAAGACTTTGCCCATCGCGCGCTCTCGCGGGCCTACGCGCAGGACGTGCGCGTTGCGGCCGTCGGTGGCCGGGTGCTGGTCGCATGGATGGGGAACCTGGGCGGCTCCCAGGATATTCGCATCGGCCGGGCGATCATCGACGCGGCGACGGCGGCGGTGCTGGTGCCCGCGGCCTACGCGATCCCCGCCACGCAGTCACGCGTGTCCGCTCCAGCGGTCGCAGCGCAGAGCGACGGGAACGTGCTCATCGCCTGGAACGATCTCCGCAATCGCGGCAACGAAGGGCTGCCCGCACACAACGCGGCCCTGGTGTCCGTCGATGGCCCGGACGCCGGGCTGCAACAGCTCGTCGCGTTGAAGCCCAACGGTGGGGCGCGTGAGGTGTTGCGTCCCGCGGTGGCTCCCAATGGGACGGTGGCGTTCGTCAACCGGGTGGAGAACCCGCAGCGCAACCGCCGCGTCGAGTGGCGCCTGCGCGTCCGGTACGTCGACGCGATGGGCGTCTCACCCGGCGAAGACGTCACGCTACCCGAGCAGGCGGCCTGGCCGGCGCTCGCGACGGGCCCCACGGGGGTCACCGTGCTCATCACCACCACGGTGAACGGCGCGCCCGGCGAGACGGGGCGCCTGCTGAGCCGGCTCGTCACCCGCTGAGCGTCCTCTTCCGCCGGTGCCTGCGATAGCGCAGACGACGAGCCATGACGTCTCGGCCCGCCCCTGGGAGTCTTCGACTCGGGCACCGGCGGTCTCTCAACGCCTGCGATCGGCTGACTGGTCTTCCCTCTTCAACCCTCTTTCAGCGTGGCCCTCGGTCGGTGCTCGAGAATCACGCTCGATCGTGTAGCGTCGATGCGCTCTTCAAGGACGCCCTCGGCGCCGAGGTCGCTTGAGGGGCGCTCACCCGAAGGCAGCCCGACCGGGTGGACAAGACGCGCTGAGCGTGCTGAACGCGCGCGTCGCATGCAGAGCCTGAAGGACAAGCTGCTCAAGGCGGGGCTGGTGTCGGAAGCGGACGCGAAGCGCGCCGAGGCGGAGAAGAAGACCCCTCCCCTGAAGCCGGAGCGAGCGCCCGAGCGCCGCGAGGCACGGCCCGCGCGCCGCGACGAGGACAGCCGCATCCCCAAGCTGGCGCCCATGGCCGGGAGCAAGGAAGCCAACCGGCAGCTGGCGCGGCAGCAGCAGCAGACCGATCGCGCGATCCGCGAGAAGGTGCAGGCGGCGGAGGTGCCGGTGGAGCCGGGCGCCACCGTCTTCTACTTCGTCACCCGGAAGAACAAGCTGCGGCGGCTCGAGCTATCCGAGGCCCAGGCGGCGAAGCTGCAGGCGGGAGAATTGGCGGTGGTGGAGCGCCCGGATCCGGACAAGATCGAGCACGCGCTGGTGCCGCCGGCGGTGGCCGAGGAGCTGCTGACGCTGTCCGAGAAGGCGGTGCGCTTCATGAACAAGCAGGGCGCGGCGGTGGGCTTCTTGAGCGACGAGGAGATCCACCAGCGGGCCACCGAGGCCGACGTGCCCGACAAGAGCGCCCCCGCCGCCGCACAGAGCGCGGAGCCGGCGGGGACCTTCATCACCATCAAGCGCGCGCCGAAGCCGTAGCTGAGCTCCAGAGACGCTCCGGGGGCATGGTGAGCTCCTGCCGCGGCCCGTGAGCAGGCCTCAAGCCCGATCAGCGGCGGCGGCCTTCCTGGTAGGTCGCCTCCAGCGCCACCGGCTTGCCGTCGCGCAGGACGATCGCCGTCACCGTCTCGCCCGGCTTGGCCTGCATGAGGACGAACATCAGGTCCTCCACGCTGCGGATCTCGAAGGAGCCCAGCCTCTGCAGCACGTCGCCGCGGCGCATGCCAGCCTGGTCCGCGCCTCCACCCGGCCGCACGTCGGACAGCAGCACGCCGGCCACTCCGGGAGGCGGTCCGCCGTAGTCCGGCACCGTGCCCAGGGAGGCGTTGAAGCTGCGCGCGTCGCCCCGGCCGGCCGGCGCGGGGATCTTCGTGTACGTCAGCTTCGCGCCCTGCACCCGCGTCGCCAGCCCCACCACCACCTGCGCTACCCGCGCCATGCCCACCTCGTTCAGCTTGTCCGCCGAGTCGGAGGGCTTGTGGTAGTCGGAGTGCGCGCCGGTGAAGAAGTGCAGCACCGGCAGGCCCGCCGTGTAGAAGGGCAGGTGATCCGACGGGCCGTAGCCGTCGCCGCTGGCCTTGCAGGACACGCGGGCGTCGGCGCAGGAGGCCTGCACCAGGTCCATCCACTCGGGCGCGGTGTCGCTGCCCAGCACCGACAGCGTGTTGTTCCGCAGGCGGCCCACCATGTCGAGGTTCAGCATGGCCACCGCGCTGGTGAGCCAGGGCGGCTTCGCGGTGAGGAGCGCGCTGCTCCCGTGGACCCCGCCTTCCTCGGCGGAGAAGCTGACGATGATCACGTCCTGGGTGAGCGCGGCGCGCTGCTCGGCCAGGGTGCGGGCGATCTCCAGGAGCGTCACCGTGCCCGAGGCGTTGTCGTCAGCGCCCAGGTGCGGCTCCTTCTTGTCGGGCGCCAGCGAGTCCGGCCCGCCGTAGCCGAGGTGATCGTAGTGCGCGCCGATCACCACCACGCCGTCGCCGCGCTTCTTCCCCGCGGCGATGCGGCCGACCACGTTGAAGGCGGTGGACTTCTCGAAGTCGAGCGCCACGGCGAGCTCGACGTCGACCCGCTGCTTCGCCTCCAGCTTCTTCCACACCGGCTCCAGCACGGACCGCTTCACCACCAGCACCGGAATGCCGGAGTCCCCCACGCCTTCCGTGCGCAGCGTGGGGAGCGGCGCCTCGCGGGGCAACTCTGGGCCAGCCTTCGCGCCCACGGCGGTAGTCGGCGCCAGGGCCGGAGCGCCGTGCGCCGGGGGAGCCCCCGCCGCTGGACCGGCCGCCGCAGGACCACCCGGCGCAGGCCTGCCTGCCGGAGGAGCTGCGGGACCTGCACCGTGCTCCCCGCCTCCGGACGCCGCGCCGCCCGCAGGAGCCTTCGACGGCGCCGGCCAGTCGACGACGATCACCGCCGCCGCCCCCGCCTGCTTCGCGGTGAAGACCTTCTTCCGCAGGTCGCCCGCCTTCCGCTGCGCCTCCGGCGTGGCCAGCTTCTCGTGCTCGGGCGTGAAGCGCCGCAGCACCACCACCTTCCCCTTCACGTTGAGCCCCTTGAAGTCGTCGAGGCCCAGCGCCGCGTCCTGAATCCCGTAGCCCGCCAGGACCGCCGCGCCCTTCGCCTTCGCCTGCGCCGAGAAGCCCAGCGGCACGAAGTCCGCCGCCTCCGCCGCCTTGCCCGCCACCTTGAGCGATGTCGCCGCCCCCGACTTCACCGCCGTCGTCACCTCGAAGGGTGCGCGGTAGCCCTTGGTGCCCGCCGGCTCCAGGCCCAGCGCCTTGAAGCGCGCCTCCACCCACTCGCCCGCCGCGTCCAACCCCTTCGTCCCCAGCCCGCGGCCCTCGCGCGAGGGATCCGCCAGCCAGATCGCGTCGTCCTTCAGCCGCTCGGGCGCGCCCGCCGTCGCCGCCTTCGGCGCATGACCGTCCCACCTCGCGAGGAAGAGGTTGGTGTCCGACTTCCCCTCCGCCGTCATCCGGTTGGACGCGAAGATCAGCCACTGCCCGTCGGGCGAGAACATGGGAAAGCCGTCGAAGCCCTTCGTCCAGGTGATGCGCTCCAGCTGGGTGCCGTCGACGTTCACCGCCCACAAGTCGAACTCGCGCCCCTTCGGATCGCCGTAGTTTGAGGAGAAGATGATCCGCTTCCCGTCGGGCGTGAAGAAGGGCGCGAAGGACGCCGCGCTCAGGTACGTCACCTGCTGCGCGTCGCTCCCGTCCGCGTTGGCCACGACCAGCTCCAGCTTCGACGGCCGCACCAGGCCCTGCTTGAGCAACGCCTGGAAGTCCTCCAGCTCCTGGCCGGGCCTCGGGCGCGAGGCCCGCCACACCAGCTTCGAGCAGTCCGCGCTGAAGAAGGCCCCTCCGTCGTAGCCGGGCGTGAAGGTGAGCCGCTTCACGTTCTTTCCGTCCTTGTCCATGCGGTACAGCTCGAGATCGCCGTCGCGCACGCTGGTGAAGACGATGCTGCCGTCCTTCGCGCACACCGTGGCCTCCGCGTCGTAGCCGGGCGAGTCGGTGAGGCGAGTGAGCCCCGAGCCGTCCTCGTTGGCGCGGAAGATATCGTACGAGTCGTAGAGCGCCCACACGTAGCCCTGCTTCATGTCCGGCTTCGGCGGACAGGCGTCTCCGCCCAGGTGGGTGGAGGCGTAGAGGAGCTGGCGATCGCCGGTCAGGTAGTGCGCGCAGGTGGTGGCGCCCTTCCCCGACGACACCAGGTTGAGCGCGGGGCTCTCGATCCGCTTGCCGTCGGCGAACAGGGCCATCGTGTAGATGCGATCGCACCCCACGTCGCCCGAGCGCCGCTGCAGCGACACGCCGGTGCCGTCGAAGCGCCAGTAGGCCTCGGCGTTCTCACCCTCGAAGGTGAGCTGGTGCAGCTCGGTGAGGTGCGTCTCTTCGGGGAGGCGGACGACCGGGGCGGCCCTCGGGGCCTCGAAGACGGCCGAGGGCTCGGGCGTGCTGGCGCAGGCGGCGCCCAGACACAGGAACGGCAGCGCGAAGCGGTTCATGGCGCGCGTATAGCCCCGGCGGCCCCAGGTGCTAAGCGCCGCGAGCGGCTCCTCGTCTTTCTCACTGCCCGGGGCGCTCTCGACCTGTCAGGCTCCCCGCCGTGCGGCTCGTCCTCCTCGTCGCTGCAGCGCTCGTCGCCTCGGCCTGCGCCACCACGCCGTCCGCGTCGCTGCGCGTGCACGGAGAGTCCTTCACCGCCGGCCAGCAGATCTCCGGCTCGCTGGCCAACGGGTCCAGCGTGTACGAGCTGCAGCACGGCGCGCTGTGCCTCGCGCACCTGGAGCTGAAGGAGGAGGACAACTGGCACCGCGCCCCCGAGCCCAGCCGCGCCTGCATCCTCCCCTTGCTGATCACCCCGCCGTCGTCGCTGGTCCTCTTCGACTACCTGCTCGACGCCAGCCTCCCCGGGGGCACCTACCGGCTGCGCTTCGAGGTGCAGCGCGGACGGCTGCGCCTCCTGGGCCTGCCCATGGGCGGCGTCGGCGAGTCGGTCAACCTGGCCAGTGAGCCCTTCGAGCTCCAGGCGTTCCGCGCCCCTGAGCCCGGCCCAGGCACGCCGGCTGCAATCAGCGCCCTGCCCGAGCGTTAGAGCTACCCGGTACGTCCGAAACCGAAGGGGCGTTCAGTGCACAATGGAAGGCGATGGGGGCTGCGGCGTGAATCCCGGTGAGCGCTTTGGGCAGTACGACATCGTCGGCCCGCTGGGGGCGGGCGGCATGGGGGTGGTGTACCGCGCGCGGGACACGAAGCTGGGCCGCGAGGTGGCGCTCAAGATGCTGCCGAAGGTGAGCGCGGCCGACCCGGTGCGGCTGCAGCGCTTCGAGCAGGAAGCCCAGGCCGCCAGTGCGCTCAACCACCCCAACCTGGTGGTGGTGTACGACGCGGGGCAGCACGACGGCACGCCCTTCCTCGTCAGCGAGCTCTTGGAAGGCCTCACCCTGCGGGAGCGGATCGACGAAGGCCCCCTGCCCCCGCGCAAGGCGATCGAGATCGCCGTGCAGCTCGCCGCCGGCCTGTCGGCGGTGCACGAGAAGGGCATCGTCCACCGGGACTTGAAGCCCGAGAACGTCTTCCTCACGCGCGACGGGCGGGTGAAGATCCTCGACTTCGGCGTGGCGCGGGCGATGGAGGAGCTGCCCCGCGCCACCAACACCCTCCCGCTGACCCAGACGGGCGCGGTGATGGGCACCGCCGGGTACATGTCCCCCGAGCAGGTGCGCGGCCGGCCCGCCGACCCGCGCAGCGATCTCTTCTCCCTCGGCGCGGTGCTGTACGAGATGTTGACCGGATCCATGGCCTTCCCCGGGGAGACGCCGGTGGAGCGCGGCTACGCGATCTTGAACCACGATCCGCCCGGCTTCGAGGAGGCCGGCGTGTCCGTGGCGCCGGCCCTCGACAGGGTGGTGCGCCGCTGCCTGGAGAAGGAGCCCGAGCAGCGCTTCCAGCACGCGCGCGATCTGGCCTTCGCGCTCGAGGCCATCACCCACGACTCGGGCCGTCACCTCCCCCTGGCGCCCGCGCGGAAGACGCCGTGGCGCCGGGTGGGCCTGGTGGTGGCCGGCGCGGCGCTCCTGGCCTTGGGCTCGCTCATCGGCCAGCACGAGGCCGCTGCTCCCCCGCCGCCGGCCGTGCTGCCTCCCGGGCCCGCCCGGCCCGCCATCACGCGGGTCAGCTTCCGCAACGGAACCATCTTCGCGGCGCGCTTCACCGCCGCCGACAAGGGCCTGGTCTACTCCGGCGCTTTCGAGGGTGGACCGCCGCAGGTGGTGAGCGGACAGCTCGGCTCCGCGCAGACGCGGCCGGTGGCGGCGAGCTGGAGCACGCTCCTCGACGCGTCCCCCGACGACGAGCTGGCGATCGCCACCCTCGACAAGAAGAAGGGCGATCAGAAGGGGGCCGTGCTGTCGCGGGTGGCGCTGGCCGGCGGGACGCCCCGGGCGATGCTGGAGAACGTGGTCAGCGCGGACTTCTCGCCCGACGGGCAGCAGCTGCTCACCGTGCGGGCCGGCAGCAACTCCTGGACCCTCGAGTTCCCCCCCGGGCACGTGCTGGTCGAGTCGAAGGAGCTGATCCGCTCCGCGCGCTTCTCGCCTTCGGGCGATCGCGTCGCCTTCACCCGCCACCCGGTCCCCTTCGACGATCGGGGCCGCGTCGAGGTCGTCGATCTCTCGGGGAAGCTGCTCGTGCGGTCGAGCGACTACTGGACGCTGGACGGGCTGGCCTGGCCGCCCGGCGGCGACGAGGTGTGGTTCACCGCCGCGAACCGCAACCTGCAGCGCTCCATCCGCGCGCTGTCCAGCTCGGGGAACGAACGGGAGGTCTTCGCGACGCCGGGCACCTTGCGGATCCACGACGTGGACGCGAAGGGCCGCGCCCTGGTGGGCACCAGCATTCAGCGGTCGCGGATCTTCGGAAAGGTGGCCGGCGATGAGCGCGAGCGGCCCTTGAGCTGGTTCGACGGCTCGGAGCCAGCGGCGCTCTCTTGGGACGGTAAGCAGATGCTCTTCATCGAGGGTGCCGGTGCGGACTCGCAGGAGATCGAGACCTACCTGCGCGTCTTCGACGACGGTCCCGCGCCGATCCGCCTGTCCTCCGGCTGGGGCCGCGCGCTGTCCCCGGACGGGAAGTGGGCGCTGATCTCCCCGGCGCCCCCGTTCACCAGCCTGGCCCTGGTGCCCACCGGGCCGGGAGATCCCATCGCGCTGCCGAAGGGCGACTTCACCGCCATCCTCTGCGCTTCCTTCTTCCCCGACGGGAAGCAGCTCCTCATCTCCGCGCGCGGCCCGGACGGGAAGCCCCACGTCTACGTTCAGCCGCTGCCGGCGACGGGCGCCAATCCCGGCCTCGAGCGCCCCTCGAGCCCCCCGGAGCGCGTGGCGGATGACGAGCTGCGCTCCATGGCGCCGCCTTCTCCCGACGGGAAGAAGGTGGTGGCCATCACCGAGGAGCGAGCGGTGGTGATGCTGGACCTGGAGAGCGGCCAGAAGGCACCCCTCAGAGGTCTGCCTCCCGAGAACTACCCCCAGCAGTGGACCGAGGACGGCAAGGGGTTGATCGTCACCCGGCCCAATGAGGGCGACGAGATCGCCATGCAGCTCTGGCGCTTCGAGATCGCCAGCGGCAAGAGCACGCTGCTGGCTTCCATCGCCCCGGTGGACACGGTGGGCGTCATGGGCCTCAAGAAGGGCCTGGTGACGCCCGACGCGAAGCACTACGTGTACTCGACGAACCAGCGGCTCGATGAGCTCTATGTCATCGAGGGGTTGAGGTAAGCAGGGCGCGTGCAGAGCACGCTGACCGAGGGCTTCCAGTCGACGGACGACGCCGGGCGCCGGCGCGAGGCCTTCCTGTTTCGCGTGCTGGACACCGACGCCCCCTTGTCGCCGTCCGGCCGCTTCGCCCTCGCCGACGTGGAGGTGGTGCGCCTGGGCCGGGGAGGCGCGCGCGCCGTGCGACGCGAGCAAGAGAACAGCACCCGGGTGTTGTCCATCGAGGTGGCCGATCGATGGATGTCCGGCCAGCACGCGCGCCTCTCCCGGGTGATGCGCCGGTGGGTGCTGGAGGACGCGGGCTCGAAGAATGGGGTGCGCCTCAACGGGAACCAGGTGAGCCGCGCCGAGCTCGCGGACGGCGACGTCTTCGAGCTGGGGCGGACCTTCTTCGTCTTCCGCGCCGAGCAACCCGCGCTGCACGCCACCGAGCGGGACGTAGAGAGCGATCGCCTCGCCGCCGGGCCGCCCGGGCTCGTCACCCTGCAGCCCGCGCTGGCCGAGAGCCTGGCGCAGTTGATGCGGGTGGCGCGCTCCAGCGTCACGGTGGCGCTGGCCGGCGAGTCGGGCACCGGCAAGGAGGTGCTGGCCCGGGCCATCCACGCGCTGTCCGGCCGCGCCGGCCCCTTCGTGGCGGTCAACTGCGGCGCGCTGCCCGACGAGCTGGTGGAGTCGGAGCTGTTCGGTCACCGCAAGGGCGCCTTCTCCGGCGCCGCCGAGGATCGTCCGGGGCTGGTGCGCTCGGCCCACGGCGGCACGCTCTTCCTCGACGAGGTGGGCGATCTTCCCCTGGCCGCGCAGCCGGCGCTGCTGCGGGTGCTGCAGGAGAAACAGGTGGTGCCGGTGGGGGCCACCAGCCCGGTGCCGGTCGATCTGCGCGTGGTGTCCGCCACCCACCGGGATCTCGTCGCGCTCTGCCGGCGCGGAGCCTTCCGCGATGATCTCCGGGCCCGACTGTCCGGCTTCCAACTGGCCCTGCCGCGCCTCGTCGAGCGGCGCGAGGATCTGGGCCTGCTGGTGGCCCTGCTGCTGCAGCGGGTGGCCGGCCCGAGGGCCCCGTCGGCGCAGCTCACCCTGCCCGCCGCGCGCGCGCTGTTCTCCTGGAGCTGGCCGCTCAACGTGCGCGAGCTGGAGAAGGCGCTCGAGGCCGCGGCAGTACTGGCGGGGTCCCGGCCGATCGACCTGGAGCACCTGCCCGAGGCGATGCGCGGAGGCCCCGCGCCGTCCGAGAAGCCCAGCCCCCCGAAGCCGGTCGCGGCGGCGGCGGAGGACGAGGCCCTCAAGGCGCGCCTGGAGGCGATGCTGACCACCCACGGGGGCAACGTCTCGGCGGTGGCGCGCGCGATGGGCAAGGCCCGCATGCAGATCCAACGGTGGATGGCCCGGTTCGGGCTGGATCCGAAGGACTTCAAGCGCCCCTGAGGCCGGCGGCACCTGCAACAGGTGCAACACCTGCCACCTGTTGCACCCCCGTTCGTCCCACCGGAATTCGCGACCCTGGCACTGGTGCGCCGCGGCACTGCTCTTGCTCTCTGCCCGGCTCGAGGAAGGAGGAAGCGCCATGTTGAAGAGCCCGCTGGTTTTCGGAGTTGCGCTGTTGGCGGGGTGGATCCTGCTCGCGACCGGCGCCCTCACCTCGCTGGCCGGCGTGGCGCCCGTCGCCAACCCGCCGCACTCCATCGTCCGCGACGCCGTCGAGGTGCTTGTCCCTGTCAGGTCCGACGTCGCCGACGCCTCGGTGCCGAATGTAGAGCTCACGCCTTCCTCCGCAGTTCGGCCCGTCAGGGCAACCTTGTAGTGCCTCCGTCCATACCGCCTTCGTGCCGTTCTTCTCCCAGGGAGCAGCACGAAGCGGGGGGGCACCCCGTCGTCTCGTGGCCCACGCCGACCCCCGACGTGGGCCACGGGCCGCCGGCCTGAGCCAGGCGATGACGCGCGCCACCGGGGCCACGTGGTGACGCCGCGCCCAGCGTGACGGGTGTAGGCTTGCGGGCCCTCATGGCCGACGCCCAGCCCCGCTTCCTGCGCGAGCTCGACACGATGATCCGCGCCCGCTACCCGCTCATCTACCTGGTGACGTGGGAGGAGCAGCGGGTGGAGGCGCTCTTGGGCGATCTCGCGCGCTCCCACGGAAAGGATCTGCTGGAGTGGACCGCCACCCGCGGCCTCTGCGCCCTGGCCGGCTCGCTGCGAGGCGTGGACCAGGACGAGTCGCGGGAGCCGGTGGCCGCGCTGCAGGCGGTCGGCAAGCTGCAGAACCCGTCGCTGGTGCTGCTCAAGGACTTCCACCACGCGCTCGAAGGGCCGGTGGTGGTGCGCGCGCTGCGGGAGCTGGGCACGAAGCTCAAGTCGGCCTTCACCACCGTGCTGCTGATCGGCCCTACCCTCAAGCTTCCCGACGAGCTGGAGAAGGACGTGTCGGTGATCGACGTGCCGCTGCCCACGCGCGACGATCTCATGCAGTTGCTCCGCGACATCGCCCGCGTGGTGACCAAGAGCAGGCGCGCGGTGGTGGAGCTGACCGTCGAGCAGGCCGAGGCGCTGGTGGGCGCCGCCCACGGCCTCACCCTGACCGAAGCCGAGAACGCCTTCGCCAAGGCCATCGCCCAGGACAACCGCCTCGACGGGGGCGACCTGCGCCTCATCCTCGAAGAGAAGAGCCAGGTGATCCGCAAGAGCGGGCTGCTCGAGTACTACGCGACCGATCAGTCGCTGGCGGACGTGGGCGGGCTGTCCCACCTCAAGCGCTGGCTGGAGCGCCGGCGCCAGGCCTTCAGCGAGGCCGCGCGGAAGTTCGGCCTGCCCGAGCCCAAGGGCCTGCTGCTGCTGGGCGTGCAGGGCTGCGGCAAGTCGCTCACCGCCAAGGCCATCGCCACCAGTTGGAAGATGCCCCTGGTGCGGCTGGACATGGGGCGCATCTACAGCGGGCTGGTGGGCTCGTCCGAGGAGAACCTGCGCAAGGCCATTCGCGTGGTGGAGAGCCTGGCCCCGGTGGTGCTGTGGGTGGACGAGGTGGAGAAGGGGCTGGCCGGCGCGAGCGGAGGCAGCCAGGACACCGGGGTGTCGGCGCGCGTCTTCGGCACGCTGCTCACCTGGCTGCAGGAGAAGACGGCCCCGGTCTTCGTGGTGGCCACCGCCAACCGGATCGACTCGCTGCCCCCGGAGCTGTTGCGCAAGGGCCGCTTCGACGAGATCTTCTTCATCGATCTCCCCTCGGCGAAGGAGCGCCAGGACATCCTCGACATCCAGCTCAAGCGGCGGGGGCGCAACCCGGCCCTCTTCCCGCTGGAGGAACTGGCCATTCAGACGGAGAACTTCAGCGGCGCCGAGCTGGAGCAGGTGGTGGTCAGCGCGCTGTACGACGCCTTCGCCGACGGGGCGGAGCTGGAGGCGCACCACCTGGTGATGGCGGTGCAGGAGACCCTGCCCCTGGCGGTGACCATGGCCGAGGACGTGCGGCGCCTGCGAGACTGGGCGAAGTCGCGCACCCGGCCCGCGTCCTGACGCTGGCGCCGGGCCACCTCACGGGAGATGCTCGTGCGAATGCGACTCTGGCTGGTGCTCCCCGCCGCGCTGCTGGCCGCGAGCGGATGCGGTGAGAAGAGCTGCACCTCGGAGGCGGACTGTCAGCTCCCCGCGGTGTGTGGCCCCGACGGCCGGTGCGCCGCGCCTCCTCCGGCCGCCGACGGAGTGGCGTGCCGCCATGACGCCCACTGCCAGGGCGGCGCGTGTCTGTTCACCGACGGGGCCGGCCTGTGCGCCACCGCCTGCCAGAGCGCGTCGGACTGCACCTCGGGCCGGTGCGCGGTGGCCACCGACGCGCGCGCCGAAGGCAGCCGCTTGCGCCTGGCCTGCACCGCGGTGACGGGCGATCGCTACGCCGCCGAGACGTGCACCGGTGACGGCCAGTGCCGCTCGGGGATCTGCCACGACGGCCATTGCTCCTCGCCCTGCGGCACCTGCCCCACCGAGTTCGAGTGCCAGCCGGCCACCCTCTCCCGCGCGGGCCTGTCTCTCGATCACGGAGTCTGCACCTGGTGGCCGGTGCAGCCGGAGCTGGAGCTGGGCGCCTTCGACACCCCCGCCGCCACCGCTGCCAGCGCGAGCTTCGAGCTGCCGCCCGGCTTCGACGCCTTCACCCTGGTGTTGGAGGACGCGGAGAACCTGGTGCCGGTGGTGACACGCCTGGTCGGCCCCGACGGGACGGTGTTGATCGGCAACCCCCAGCCGGCGGACGCGGGCTCGCTCGACCTCGCCCGGTGCTCCAGCTCGCCTGGGACCGCCACGGTGCTGGTGCCGGGCACGGACGATCCTCGTGGCGCCGCCCGCCCGGGCCGCTACCAACTGGAGTTCGTCACCTACCAGGCCGCCGGCTTCCCCCTGATGCCGACGCGCGCGTCCGGCCGGGTGGAGCGGCTCGCCGCGGCCCTCAAGCGTCGAGCGCCCGGCGGCGTGGTGGACGTGTGGATCCACATGGCGCCGGAGGTCGGCTACAGCGTGGCGGACGGGGGCGGCACCTGGGTCCGCACCCTGTTGTCCCGCTTCGACGCGGTGGCGCGCGACAAGCTGGGAGTGGCGCTGGGCCAGGTGCGCATGGATCTGCTCCCACTCGACGCCGGCGTCACCATCGACTCCTCGACGGAGAGCCGCGCGCTGTGGGCGGCGTACTCGGTGGGCGCGCCCGCCTCGCGGATGATCAACGTGATGGTGGTGGACGAGCTCACCTTCGCCGGCGGGCTCGCGGGCGGCGTGCCGGGCGCACCGGGCGTGTACGGACGGCCGGGCAGCGGCATCACCCTCGCGCCGCTCGGCTCCGGGCCAGCCAGCACCGGCGTACTCCTGGCGCACGAGGTGTCGCACTACCTGGGCCTGTTCCACTCCACGGACGGCTTCCTGGGCCCGGACCTGATCCGCGACACGCCGGAGTGCGACGACCCCTCTGCCTCGGGGTGCCCCGACGCGCGCAACCTGATGTTCCCCTTCTTCCCCACCGGCGAGCCGCTCGCCATCACCGACGGCCAGCGCGGCGTGCTGGAGGGCAGCGCGTGGCTGTACCGGTGGTTGCACCCCGGCGCGTGCGGGACCCACGACGTGGTGGGCCTCACCAGGGTCCCCTTCGCCACCGGCACGACGGTGGGCGCGCCGGCCACGCTCAGCGCGACGTGCGGGGGCGGGGGCGGCCCGGAGCGCGTGCACCTGCTGCGGCTCGAAGCGACGGCGACCAGGCTCGAGGCCACCGTGACGGGCAACGGCTTCACCCCCGTCCTCTCGCTGCGCCAGGCGGAGTGCGGTGGGACCGAGGGGGCCTGCACCGTGGCGGGCGGGAGCGGAACGGCGACCGCCGGAGTTGACAACCCGGCGGCGGGGGCGTGGTTCATCGTGGTGGACTCCGACGCCGACGCGGGCAGCTACCAGCTCGAGGTCACCGTCACGCCCTGAACGAAGAGCGCTCTTCCCACGGCGTTCGGCGGACGACGTCAGCGCCGCCGCGACGAGCGCGTCCGTGCCCCGAGGCCCGTGCGGAGACTCCGGGCGATCTCCGCGGCGACGCCAGGCGCCGCATCGAGGTCGCGATCCGCTGGTGAGGTTCACGAGCGAACCTGAAGGACCCCTCCACCGCACCGCTGCGCGAGCTGCTCGATGAGCGCCCGCTCACGCGCGGTCAGCCGCTCCGCGTCGACGAAACGCCAGTTCGCCTCGTAGAGCGCGAACGCCTCCTCTTCGTCGAGCGTGCGGGTGCCAGGGCGGCTCCAGGCCAGACTCGCCAACTGTGGGAACCGGGCGAGCTCCACCCGCGGCGCCGCGCGGCGCCTCGCCGTCAGCTCCAGGCCGACCGCTTCGGCCACCCACAGGACCCGGCCCTCCGATGCCCGGCCTTTCCGCGCTCGAGCTCGGAGAGGAAGCGCAGGCTCAGCCCAGTCCGCGCCGACAGTTGTTCCAGCGACAGCCCGCGGGCTCGCCGGGCCTGTCGGAGGCGCCGCCCGAGCTCCAGGGGGTGTCCATGTCCTCCTTCTGCCGTTTTTCCCGTTCGGGAAAAGGGCTGCCGGGCCCCTCAGCGCCCCAACAACTGCCGCGCGCCGGAGATGAGCAGCTCCAGCGTCGACTCCACAACCTTGCCGAAGGGCGGCTTCAGCATCTGCCGCGCGGGGCTCAAGCCGCTGGCTACCAGCACGCTGCGCGCGTGGCTGAAGGTCTCGAAGCCGGCGCGCCCGTGGTACGCGCCCATGCCGCTGGGGCCCACGCCTCCGAAGGGCAGGCCTTCCTGGGCGAAGTGCACCAGCGTGTCGTTGACGCACGCCCCGCCCGAGGTGACGCGCTTCAGCACGTCGTCGGCGCGGCCGGAGTCGTCGTCGAAGTAATAGAAGGCCAGCGGGCGTGGCCGGGCGGCGATGCGCGCCACCGCCTCGTCCAGCGAGGAGTACGTCTCCACCGGGAGGATGGGACCGAAGATCTCCTCCTGCATCACCTTCATCTCATCGGTGACGCCCAGGAGCGCCACCGGCGTCATCACCCGCCCGGCCAGGCCCAGCGCGCCCAGCTCCACCACCTCCGCGCCCTTCGCCTTCGCGTCCGCCACCAGCGCCCGCAGCCGGGCGTGGCCCTTGTCGCTGGCCACCGAGGTGAAGCCTTCCAGCCGCGGGTACATGCGCCCGACCGCGCGGGCCAGCGCGGCGACGAAGGGCCGCTCCTTGCCGGCGGGGACCAGCGCGTAGTCCGGCGCGATGCAGGTCTGCCCGCCGTTGAACAGCTTGCCCAGGGCGATCCGATCGGCGGCCTTCTCCAGCTCGTACGAGGCGTGCACCAGCGCGGGCGACTTGCCGCCCAGCTCCAGCGTCACCGGCACCAGGTGCTCCGCCGCGGCCTTCGCCACCAGCCGGCCCACCTGCGTCGATCCGGTGAAGAGCAGCGCGTCCAGGGGCAGCCGCGTCACCGCCTGCGCCACCTCCGCCCCGCCCTCCACCACGGCGATCTCCTCGGCGGTGAAGGCCTCCGCCACCGCGTCGGCGATGAGCGACGAGGTGCGCGGGGTCAGCTCCGACGGCTTCACCAGGCAGCGGTTGCCCGCGGCCAGCGCCCCCGCCAGCGGCCCCAGGGCGAGGTTCACCGGGTAGTTCCACGGAGCGATCACCCCCACCACGCCCTTCGGCAGGTACTCGATGAAGGCGCGCGAGGGCTGGAAGAAGGGGTGGGGGCTCACCGAGCGCCGCTGCATCCACTCCCGCGCGTGGCGCTTCGCGGCGCGCACGCCGTCCAGGGTGAGCAGCACGTCGGCGCTGAGCGTCTCCCCCCGGGCGCGGGTGCCGAAGTCGTCGCTCACCGCCTTCACGAAGTCGTCGCGGTGGCGCGTGAGCAGCTTCTCCAGGCGGGCCAGCCGATCCTCCCGCTCTGCGGCGGACGGGAAGGGCGCCGCCCCCTGCGCGCGCCGCAGCTTCTCGTAGGCCACCTGCACGTCGTTCACCTGGTTGCGCGCCTGCATCGTGTGTCACCCCCTGCTTGACTGGTCGGACCAGAACTGGCCACACGGGGGCGGACAAGTCAACGGGACGCCCTTGCGTCGGCACTCACCGGCCTGCTAACTGGTCGGACCAGTCATGAGCCGCGCAACCCCGAAGAAGAACGTCGCCGAGCGGATCGCCTCGACGCTCAAGTCGGCCATCGTGAGGGGGCGCTTCCAGCCGGGGGCCGCGCTGCCGTCGGAGCGCGAGCTGGCGGAGCAGTACGACGTCAACCGCTCCAGCATCCGCGAGGCGATGAAGCGGCTGGAGGGCTGGGGCCTGGTGACGATCCGCCACGGCGGGGCCACCCGGGTGACGGAGTTCCTCTTGAACGCCGGGCTGTCGGTGCTGCCGGAGCTGCTCGAGTCCGGCGGGCAGTTGGGCACCAGCGTCCTGGGCGATCTCCACGAGCTGCGCGGGCTGCTCTTGGGGTGGAGCGCGGAGCAGGCGGCGCGACGGGCGGATCCTTCCTCGGTGGCGCGCCTGGACGAGCTGGCGCGAAGGCTCTCGGAGCCGAAGCTCAAGCCCGCCGAGGCCCAGGCGCTGGACTACGACTTCTTCGAGCAGTTGGTGGCGATCACCGGGAACCAACTGCTGGTCCTCTTCTCGAGGGTGGTGCGCGACATCTACTTCCGCGCGCCGGAGCGCTTCCTGCCTCTCTACCGTCCCGACGTGTTCGACGCGGGGCACCACCGCCGCGCGGTTGCCGCGATCAAGGCCAGGGACGTCAAGGTCGCCGGCGACACGATGCGCGCCCACGCCGCGTCCGCCCTCACGCTGCTGCGAAAGGAGACCGCATGACCGCCCCACTGCGAGGCCTCTTCTCCTCCGAGGCGCCGGACAACGCGCTGCGCTTCGCCGGCCGCCCCGGGCTCGTGGAGAGCTACTTCCTGCGCGCCAACCACCCGTCGCGCCCGCTGGCGCTCTGGCTCAAGGCCACCCTCCTCGCGCCGCTGGACGGGCCGCCGGTGGCTGAAGCGTGGTTCATCTTCTTCGACGGCGAGCAGGGCACCACCTTCGCCCACCGGCAGACGCAGCCCTTCCCCGAAGCATCCTTCTCGGGCCCGGGCGCGCCGGCCCTGGAGGTGAGGGCCGCGGGCCTGTCCCTGTCCCTGGGGACGCCGGGCGCGGCCACCGGCACCTTCACCGCGCCCCAGGGCACCGCCTCGCTCGAGCTGCGCTGGCACGCGGACACCTCGCCCATCGCGCGGCCGCTCTCCATCTACCCGTGGAAGCTGCTGCGCACCGGGCCCTTCCCCAAGTCCAAGCTGCTCACGCCCTTCCCCGCGCTGCGCTTCGTGGGCCGCGTCCGCCTGCCCGGCGGCGTGGTGGAGCTGTCCGACTGGCACGGCATGCAGGGCCACAACTGGGGCAAGGAGCACGCCTTCGAGTACGCGTGGGGCCAGTGCCTCTTCCCGGCGGAGGACGTGATGGTGGAAGGCTTCTCGGGGCGGGTTCGGGTGGCGGGCCGGACCACCCCCCGCATGTCCGCGCTGGTGGTGCGCCGGGGCGCCCGCACCTTCCGCTTCGACACCCTCTTCGACGTGTGGCGCCAGCAGGCGGAGGTGGGCCTGGACACCTGGGCGCTCACCCTGCGCAGCGGCGACGGGGAGGCCAGCCTGGCGATGGACGCCTCGGGCAAGCCGATGGTGTGCCTGGGCTATGGCAACCCGGATGGGCAGCCCTCGTACTGCTTCAACAGCAAGCTGGCGAAGGTGACGCTGACGGTGCGGCCGGCCGACGACGCGTCCTTCACCTGCACGAGCGCGCACGGGGGCGCGCTGGAGTTCCTCCGCCGCGAGCCGGATCCCCGCTTCCCCCACGTCGTCTGACTTCCAAGGAGAGCACCTCATGCCCATCGCCTTCGTGGAGACCATGCGCGGCGCCCTGCGGGACGGAGCCGGCGCCGAGCGCCCCGTCGACTTCCACGTCCGCGCCTCCGGTGGCTCGGGCGGACACTTCGAGCTGTCCGGGGTGGTGCACGCGGCGCCCTGGGCCGAGGAGACGGTGGCCGCCGGGACGTTGGTCATCTCCGCCCTGCCCGCCTCCATCGCCTACGACGTGCGCTTCCGCGCGCGCGACGGGAAGACGCTGCGGTTGCACGGGGCCAAGCGGCCCAGCCTGTTCGCGCCGGTCAAGTCGATGACGGTGCTGGGCGTGACGCTGTCGGACGAGGCCGGCCTCGCGCTGGCCGAAGGGACGTTGCGCTTCGACTTGATGGACCTGCCCGGCTTCCTCGCCTCGTGGTTACCGATGCCGTCGAAGGCCCGCCGGCAGCTCGAGGCGCGGCGCGTGGCCGTGGCCCGGCGCGAGCTGCTCGGCTGAGAGGCACCTCCACCGTGACGACCTTCACCGACTCCGAGCACGTCTCACCCTCTCCCCCTGGGAAGAGCGCCGGAGAGAGGGGCACCCAACCGTGACGTCCTTCACCGACGCCGAGCGTCATGCCCTGTCCCTGCTGGCGGTGACGGCGCTCCCTCCGGGGCGCCTGCTCCCGGGCGCCACCGACGCCACCGTCACCCGCGCCGAGCGCCTCCTCGCCGAGCTCCCCGCGTCCATCTCTTCCGGCTACCGGCGCCTCCTCGTCACGCTCGACGCACAGTCATTACTCGGCCACCGCGCGCGCTTCGTCGAGCTCCCCCTGGGCAAGCGCCTCGACGTGCTGTCCCGCCTGGAGCAGGGCGAGTTCTCCCGCCTGGCGCTGCGCGGCCTCCTCGCGCCCCTCAAGCTGGCGCACTTCGACGATCCCCACGTCTACGCGGCGCTGGGCTGCCGGTACGCCGTCGATCCCCCCCTCAGGCCGGAGCGGGCCCGTTGGCGCTCGCAGGTCTTCGACGCCTCCACCCTGCCGGCCGGCGAGGCGCTCGAGTGCGACGTGGTGGTGGTGGGCACGGGCGCAGGTGGAGCGCCGGTGGCCAAAGTGCTGGCCGAGCGCGGCCACGCGGTGCTGCTGGTGGAAGAAGGTCCCCTCTTCACCCGCCAGGACTTCACCGGCCGGCCGCTCCAGATGATGAAGCAGATGTACCGGCGCGCCGGCGCCACGGTGGCCTTCGGGAACACCGCCATCCCCATTCCCCTGGGGCGCGGAGTCGGCGGCACCACGCTGATCAACTCGGGCACCTGCTTCCGCGCGCCGCGCCCGGTGCTCGATGGGTGGGCCGGGGAAGGGCTGACCGCGCTGGGCGGCGACGGGCTGACGCGCTTCTACGACGAGGTGGAAGAGGTGCTGGGCGTGGGCCCGTCCTCTCCGGAGGCGCTCGGCGCGCCGGCGCGGCTGATCGCGAAGGGCTGCGACGCGCTGGGCTGGTCCCACCACCCGCTACGGCGCAACGCCCCCGGCTGCGACGGCCAGGGCCTGTGCTGCTTTGGCTGCCCGACGGACGCGAAGCGCTCCACCAACGTCTCGTACGTCCCGCTGGCGCTTGAGAAGGGCGCGCAGTTGATGACGGGCTTCGAGGTGACGAAGGTGCTCACCGAAGGCGACGCGGCGGTGGGCGTGGAGGGCGTCGTCGCCGGGCAGCAGACGCGCCTCAGCGTGCGCGCGAAGGCGGTGGTGCTGGCCTGCGGCTCGCTCCTCACCCCCGGGCTGTTGCACCGCAACGGACTGGGCCGCACGTCCGGACAGCTCGGGCGCAACCTGAGCATTCACCCGGCGTCGGCGGGCATGGGCCTCTTCGACGAGGACACCAACGCCTGGCGCACCGTGCCGCAGGGCTACGCGATCGACGAGTTCGCCGGCGACGGGCTGTACTTCGAAGGTGGGCAGGTACCGCTGGACCTCTCCGCGGTGTCCTTGTCCGGCTTCGGCCCGTCCTTCGTCGCGCTGATGGAGCGCTTCAACCAGACCTTCACCTTCGGCTTCATGGTGAAGGACAGCTCGCGCGGAAGGGTGACGAGCGGGAAGGACGGCGCGCCCCGCATCACCTACGTGGTGAACGAGCGCGACCGGGCGAAGCTGCAGCGCGGGTTCGGCCTGTTGGCGCGGGTCTACTTCGCCGCGGGCGCGAAGGCGGTGTACCTGCCCGTCCTGGGCTTCGAGCGGCTGCGCTCGCTGGCCGACGTGGACCGCTTCGAGCGGGCGAAGGTGCCGGCGCGCCACATGGATCTCACCGCCTACCACCCGCTGGGGACCGCGAGAATGGGCGTCGATCCGCTGCAGTCGGTGGTGAACGTCGATCACGAGCTGCACGACTTGAACAACCTCTTCGTGTGCGACGGCTCGGTGGTCCCGTCCTCGCTGGGGGTCAACCCGCAGGTGACGATCATGGCCCTGTCTCTGAGGGCGGGCGAGGGCATCCACCGCCGGCTCGAGCGGTTGACCGCGAGGAGCGCCGGCGTCTTGAGGAGCGCCTGAGCCTTCCGGTGGCGCTGCGTCCCCGACGGCGCGACAATGGCGGCGATGTCCCGCGCGTCCCGCTTCGACAAGCTCGAGAACGAGCGCCGGCCGGCCGCCGAGCAGAAGTCCGGCGCCTCCCTCGAGCGCTTCAGCGAGGCGCCCGCCCCCGCGCCTCTGGAGGACCAGGCGCCCGGCCCGGCCGGCACCCTGGACCGCTTCTCGTCCGACGGCAGCGACGCCGTGCGGACCAACGACGACGAGCTGGCGGCCCTCCCCTTCCTGGTGTGCCCCGCGTGCGGAGGTCAGGCGGGCAAGTTCGACGTGTCCTGCTTCAACTGCGGCACGCGGCTCGACACCCGCGAAGCGCGCGCGCACAACCTGGAGCGGCTGAAGGGGCTGGAAACCGAGCGCGCGGAAGAGCAGGCCCGGGTGGAGGCAAGACGCGAAGCGGAGATCGCCGACGCCGCGCAGCTTCGCCAGGGCCAGCGCGCAGTGCTGGAGAAGCAGCTCGACGACATCAAGCGCGCTCACGGCGGAGGCAACGACGAGCTGATCCGCTACGTCGGGGTGTGGATCGCCATCGTGGTGAGCGCGGTGCTGGCGATGCAGCTGTCCGGCGGGCTGCGCTTCTTCTTCGCGCTGCTGACCCTGGTGCTGCTGGCGACGCGGCTCCCGGTGGGTGCGTGGAAAGTGCTGGGGAAGCACATCGATCGACGGTGAACCCCAAGGAGGGCTGATGGCGCGCGTCGCGGGCCTTGGCGGGGTGTTCTTCAAGTCGAAGGACCCGAAGAAGCTGGGGGCGTGGTACCGCAAGCACCTGGGAGTGGACGTGCGGGACTGGGCCGGCGCGGCGTTCGACTGGAGGGAGGGCGCGAAGGTGAAGATCGACAGGAAGCCGATGGAGGTGAGCGCTTCGCCTGGGTCTACGATCCGGAAGGCCGCGAGCTCGAGCTGTGGGAGCCCGCGCCCGTGTCCCGGCGGAAGAAGTAGTCAGTCGAAGGGCGGCAGGCGCCCGTCCAGCACCACGCGGCGGCGCTGAATGGAGGTGACGCCTGCGCGGCGGGCGATGACCAGCGCGCGCTCGCACTCCGCCCAGACCAGCGGGCCCAGCACCTGCCAGTGGGACGGATCCACCACCGTGAGCTCCAGCGCGCTCAAGGTGAACTCGAGGCCCGGAAGCTTCGCAGCCAGCGCGGTCCGCGTCGCCGGCACCAGCGCGTCGGTGAGCGGTTGATCGGCGGTCGGCCCCAGCAGCACCGCGAAGCCGTCGGTGTGAAGGCGCACCACCTTGGCGCGGGGGCAGACGGACTTCATCGCCTCCACCATCGCCCGGAGCGCGGCGTCACCGGCGGGCAGACCGTGCTCCATGTTGAAGACGGTGAACTCCAGGGGATCGACCAGCACCGCGCCCAGCACCCAGCCGTCGGAGTGGCCGTGGGTGGACAGATCGTACTCCTCCTTGAGCAGCGACCCGTCCTTGAGCGCCAGGGCGTGGAAGGCCCCGGACACCGCGTCCGGGTAGCCGCGGCGGTGCAGCTCCGCGTCCACCACCTGATCCACCAGCCACGACGGCCCGTCGGGTCGTCCCTGCGCGGTGGGGAACAGCGCCAAAAGGGCCTTCGCGCTGCGCTCGGAGATGGAGTGCGTCATGTCCGCCCGCGTACGCGAGGCCCGCGCGCCCCGCAACTGGCCGTGCGGCGCTGGGCCGCGAGACAGCCGCCCCCTGCGCCGGTAAGGAAGCGCCATGCAGCCGCGAGACATCGCCCTGGTCGTCATCGTCGGACTGGCGCTCGGCCTGGCGGCCCTCTTCGCGTTGAGGAAGCTGGGGCCGGCCGACGGGTCCGCCGCGGAGTCGTACGCGCACCAGGCGGACAAGGCGGAAGCGCTGCCCGAGCTCTGGCCGGTGCCGGACTTCAGCTACCTCGATCAACACGGCAAGACGGTGACGCCCCAGGCGCTGCGCGGGCAGGTGTGGGTGGCCAACTTCATCTTCACCCAGTGCCGCACGGTGTGCCCCTTGCTCACCTCGAAGCTGGTGCAGCTGCAGCGGCTGCTCGCGGGGGTGGACGTGCGCTTCGTGTCCGTGTCCGTCGATCCCGCGCACGACTCACCCGAGGTGCTGAGGGCGTACCAGGACAAGTGGGCGCCGGAGGAGACGCGGTGGACGTTGCTCTCCACTGACGAGAAGACGCTGGCGGCCACGGCGGCGGGGTTCAAGATCGCCGCGGCGCAGTCCGACAGCGGCGTGGATCCGATCATCCACAGCGCCGTCTTCGTGCTGGTCGACGGCCGGGGCGTGGTGCGCGGGGCCTTCTCCAGCGAGGACCGGGCCGACTTCCTGGCGCTGGTGAAGGCGGCGAAGAAGCTGGCGGGCCAGGAGACGAAGCAGGCGCCCGCGCTCGCGGTGGATGGGCCGTCGCTCTACCACCAACTCTCCTGCGCCGGGTGCCACGAGCGGCCGGACCTGGCGCCTCCGCTGGGTGGGCGCGCCGGGAAGCGCCAGGAGCTCACCAACGGGCAGTTGGCCGTGTTCGACGACGCGTACGTCACCGAGTCGATCCTCACCCCACAGGTGAGGATGGTGCGCGGGTACACCCTGCTGATGCCGGCATACGACGCGCTGCTCGACGAAGCGCGGCTCAAAGCGCTCGTGGACTACGTGATGGCGATGCCTGCCCCTCCGGAAGAGAGCGCCGGCGCGGCGCGCGTCGAAGCCGATCCCGTGTGCCACATGAAGGTCCGCGTCACCGACAGCACGCCCACGACGAGCTTCGACGGCGGCACGTTCTTCTTCTGCGCCGAGATCTGCCGGGAGAAATTCCTGACGACACCGGCGGCGTTCGTCTCCTCGCCCTGATCCTCTCCTCCCGATGGGGAAGAGGGGAGGCGCCTCATTCCACCGTTACGCTCTTGGCCAGGTTCCGCGGCTGATCCACGTCCGTCCCGCGCAAGTCCGCCACGTGGTACGCGAGCAGCTGCAGCGGCACGGTGGCGATGATCGGCGCCACCAGCGCGCTCGTCTTCGGAATCTCGATCACGTCGTCGGCGAGGCCCTTCACGTGGGAGTCGCCTTCCTCCACCACCGCGATCACCAGCCCACTGCGCGCCTTCACCTCTTCGAGGTTCCCGATGATCTTCTCGTAGTGCACGTGCGGCTCCGACGGCGCCGCCACCACCACCGGCAGCTTCTCGTCGATGAGCGCGATCGGCCCGTGCTTCATCTCCCCGCCCGCGTAGCCCTCCGCGTGGATGTACGAGATCTCCTTCAGCTTCAGCGCGCCCTCCAGCGCCACCGACTGCATCGGCCCGCGCCCGAGGAACAGGAAGTCCGTCGCGTTCATGTACTTGCGCGCCACCTCCTTCACGTGCGGCTCCGCCTTCAGCACGTGCTCGACGTGGGCCGGCACCTCCGCGAGCGCCTTCAGGTGTTCCTGCGCCTGCGCCACCGTCAGCGTGCCCTTCGCCCGCCCCAGCTTGATGGCGAGCAGGTACAGCCCCACCAACTGCGTGGTGAAGGCCTTGGTGGACGCCACGCCGATCTCCGGCCCGGCGTTGGTCAGCACCGTGAAGTCCGCCTCGCGCGTCATCGCCGAGCCGACCGCGTTGCACAGCGTCATCGTCGTCGCGCCGCGCGCCTTCGCCTCGCGCATCGCCGCCAGCGTGTCCAGGGTCTCGCCCGACTGGGAGATGGCGACGGCCAACTGCCCCTTCGTCACCAGCGGATCGCGGTAGCGGAACTCGCTGGCCAGCTCGACCTCCACCGGCAGCTTCGCCAGGTGCTCGATCATCCACTTGCCCGCCAGGCCCGAGTGGTACGAGGTGCCGCAGGCGAGGATCCACACCCGATCCATCGCCTTCACCTGCTCGTCGGTGAGCGACCAGCCGTCGAAGTGCACCGTGCCTTCGCTGCGCAGCATCCGCCCCCGCAGGGTGTCCGCCACCGCGCGCGGCTGCTCGCAGATCTCCTTGTGCATGAAGTGCTTGTGGCCGCCCTTCTCCGCCATGCCCGGCGTCCAGTCGATGCGCCGCACCGACCGCTTCGCCACCGCGCCGTCCCTCGAGAAGAGCTGCACCTGCTCCTTCATCACCACCGCCAGATCTCCGTCCTCCATGAAGATCACGTCGCGGGTGTGCTCGAGCAGCGCCGGCACGTCACTGGCCACGAAGTTCTCTCCCTGCGAGAGCCCCAGCACCATCGGCTGCGCCTCCCGGGTGGCGACGATGCGCTTCGGATCCGCCTCCGCCACCGCCACCAGCGCGTACGTGCCCTTCACCCGGGCCACCGCCGCCTTCACCGCCGCGGGCAGGTCCTTCCCCCCCTTGAGCTCCTCGCGGATCAGGTGGGCGAACACCTCGCTGTCCGTCTCCGAGGAGAAGACGTGGCCCTTCGCCTTGAGCTCGGCCTTGAGCGCCAGGTGGTTCTCGATGATCCCGTTGTGCACCACCGACACGCCCTCGAAGGTGTGTGGGTGCGCGTTGTCGTCGCTGGGGCGGCCGTGCGTCGCCCACCGCGTGTGACCGATCCCCACCATGCCCCTGGGGGACTCCTTCTCCACCTTGCCTTCGAGGTTCCTGAGCTTCCCCGTCGCCCGCACCACGGTGAGCGCGCCGCCGTTGAGCACCGCCACGCCCGCGGAGTCATACCCGCGGTACTCGAGGCGCTTGAGCCCCGCCACCAGGATGGGCGCCGCCTGCTTGTCTCCGACGTACCCGACGATTCCGCACATGCGTTTCTGTCCGCCTTGCTGTGGTGTCCGGTGGCCCCGGCCGGGCCCGCCGTTCACTTCGGCTGCTTCGGCTTCTCCGGCTGCTTCATCCCGTCGAGCACCTTCTTCTGGCGCTCGGCCCAGCCTTCCTTGTTCACCTGCTGCGCCCGCGACAGGGCCAGGGCCCCCGGAGGAACGTCCTCCACGATGGTCGACCCCGCCGCCACGAAGGCCCCGTCGCCCACCTTCACCGGCGCCACCAACTGCGTGTCGCTGCCGATGAAGACGCCGTCGCCCAGCGTGGTGACGTGCTTGTTCACCCCGTCGTAATTGCAGGTGATGGTCCCCGCGCCGATGTTGCAGCCGGCGCCGATCTCCGCGTCGCCCAGGTACGACAGGTGGCTGGCCTTGGTGCCCCTCTTCAGGTGCGCCTTCTTCGTCTCCACGAAGTTGCCGACGTGGACGCGTTCGTCGAGGCGCGTCCCCGGGCGCAGGCGCGCGAACGGGCCCACGTGGCAGTTCGGCCCCACCACCGCGTCCTCCAGGACACTGTACGGCTTCACCTCGGTGCCATCGCCCACGGTGGAATGCGTCAACACCGACCCCTGCCCGATGGTGACGCCGCTTCCAATCTCGCACTCGCCCTGCAGCGAGACGTTGGGGCCGAGGGTGGTGTCAGGGCCGATCTCCACCCCTTCGTCGATGAAGGTGGTGGCGGGGTGCAGGAGCGTCACCCCCGCGCGCATGTGCCTCTGGTTGAGGCGGGCGCGCAGCACCTCGGCGCGCTCGGCCAATTCGGCGCGATCGTTCACGCCCGCGGTCTCCACGTGGCCCGCCTCCACCACCGTCACCTCGCCGGCCCTGGCCGCCTGGGCCACGATGTCCGTGAGGTAGAGCTCGCCCTGCGCGTTGGCGGGGGTCAGCTTCTCCAGCGCGCCCCAGAGGAACTTCGCCTCCACGCAGTAGAGGCCGGCGTTCACCTCGGGAATAGACCTCTGCTCCAGCGAGGCGTCCTTCTCCTCCACCACGCCCTGCACGACGTGGCCGGGGCCGCGCAGCACGCGCCCGTAACCGGTGGGGTTGGGCGGCCGGGTGCTGATCATCGCCAGCGGGCCCTTCGACGACTTGTACGCGTGGACCAGGCGCTGCAGCGTCTCCAGCGAGAGGAGCGGCACGTCGCCGTAGAGGATCAGCACCGCCCCGTGGAAGCTGGTGAGCGCGCCGCGCGCGGAGGACACCGCGTCGCCCGTGCCCCGCTGCTGCGCCTGGATCGCGAAGGACAAGGGGTGCTGCGGGAAGAGCGCCGCCAGCGACGCCTTCACCTCCTCGGCCTGGTGCCCCACCACCGCAACCACCTGCTGCGCGCCCAGTTCGAAGGCTCGTGAGAGGACATGCCACGCCATCGGCCGGCCGAGCAGCGGGTGCAGCACCTTGGCCTGCTCGGACTTCATTCGGGTGCCCTTGCCCGCACAGAGCACCACCGCCGCGAGTGAAGGGTTCATGTCGCGGGGTTTTGCAGACGCCCCGCTGCCGGTCAATGACGGGACACCCACCGGACCAGCGCCGGCCCCTGGAGGGCTGGCGGCGGCGCCGGCTTCTTGTCGGCCTGCACCTGCACCTCGAGGAAGCCAGTGCCTGGCTGCACGGCGATCTGAAAGGACGGCTTCAAGAAGAGGGTAACGTTTTCCATGCCAGGCTCCCTCAGGGCAGGGCGCGCGCCGCCACGAAGTCGGAGATCCGCCGCTGCTGCGACGGCGAGAGATCGAGAAAGCGGATGCCCATGCCCGCCGCCGCCAGCACGCCGCCCTGCACCGTGCGCACGACGCGGCCCAGCACCGTCATCCCCTGCGCGCCGGGCAGCTCCAGCCGCACCGTGACGTGCGCCCCCTCAGGCATCGGCGAGGGCGTCTGCACGAAGACGCCGCCGGCCGACACCTCCCGCGCGAGCGCCGTCCGGGGCTGGCTCCAGTCCCAGAAGCGCACCGGCCCCGTGAGGGGTGCACGGCGGAAGTGACGGTGTTCAGCGAACATCGTGGCGCACCGTGTCAGCACACCCTGTGCCACGAGGTGAGTGTCGTTTTTTCAGTGAGTTACAGGCCTACTGGAGGCCCAGGCATGGCGGAATTGCCATGGCGACTCTTGGCCCCGCCACTCGGTTGGCGCGTGCAGCCAAGCTGCGAGGCGAACTGTTTCTACACCATGGGCAAACAGTGCCCGCCGTGTAGAAGCAGTTGCATGCGCTTCGCCCGATGGGTCGCCCTGACGATGCTGCTGCTGGCGTTGCCTGCCTTCGCTGCGCCGCCCTTCTCGAAGGGCGCCGTCGCCGCGGCCCACTCCACCGGCAGCGCCGCCGGGAAAGAGATGCTCGACGCCGGAGGCAACGCCATCGACGCCGCGGTGGCGGCCGCCTTCACCATGGCCGTCGTCGGCCCGTACCACTCCGGCCTCGGCGGAGGGGGCTTCGCCGTCGTCCACCTGGCGAAGGAGGGCAAGGACCTGGCCTTCGACTTCCGCGAAGTGGCACCGAAGGGGGCGTCGCGCGACATGTACGTAAGGGACGGCGCCTTCGTGCCCGCCCTCGCCACCGACGGAGCGCTTTCGGTCGCCGTGCCGGGCGCGGTGAAGGGCTACCTCGAGCTGCACGCGAAGTACGGCAGGCTGCCCCGCGCGAAGGTGCTGGCCCCGGCGATCCGCGCCGCGACGCAGGGCTTCCCCGTCACGCCCAGGTACGTCGCCATGGCGAAGCACCGCGAGCGCTGCCTCGCCTCCGATCCCGAGGCCGCGCGCATCTTCCTGCGCCCCGGCGTGGACGGGGGGCCGGTGACGCCTGCCCTGGGCACGCTGCTCAAGCAGCCCGAGTTGGCAAAGACGCTCTGGGCCCTCGCGAAGCAGGGCGACACACCGTTCTACCAGGGCGCCATCGGCAAGGCCGTGGCCGACACCGTCCAGCGGGGCGGCGGCGTGCTGACGCGGGAGGACCTGCAGGCCTACGCCACCCGTTGGCGCGAGCCGCTCACCGGCACCTACCGCGGGCACCGGGTGGTGACCATGCCACCTCCATCCGCGGGCGGCGTGGTGCTGCTGCAGGTGCTGGGCATGCTGGAGCAGCGCGGGCCGCTCGGCCCCTCCTCGCGCGACGTGGACACGCTGCACGCCTTCATCGAGGCCCTGCGCCTCGCCTTCGTCGATCGCGCCGTCTTCATGGGCGACCCCGCCTTCACCAAGATCCCCCTCGAGAAGCTGCTGGCCCGCGACTACCTGACGGCGCAGCTCAAGCGGATCGACTCCAGCAAGGCGACGAAGTCCACCTCGCTGATGCCAAGGGAGCTCGCCCCTCCGAAGCCGGAGCCCGCGCCCGGCGCGAAGAACACCACCCACCTCTCCGTCGTCGATGCCGAGGGCAACGCGGTGGCCCTGACCACCACCGTCAACTACAGCTTCGGCTCCTGCGTGGTGGCGAAGGGCACCGGCGTGCTGCTCAACGACGAGATGGACGACTTCGCCGGCCAGCCAGGCGCGCCCAACTCCTACGGGTTGATCCAGGGCGAGCCCAACGCCATCGCGCCGGGGAAGATCCCCCTCTCCTCGATGACGCCGACGCTCGTCTTCATGAAGGACGACGCCTCGAAGGTGTTGCTCGCCGTCGGCTCGCCGGGAGGCTCCACCATTCCCACCACCGTGCTGCAGGTCCTCTCGCAGGTGGTGGACGCGAAGCTGGACGTGGTGCGGGCGGCCGGCGAGGGTCGGCTGCACCACCAGTGGATGCCCGACGAAGTGTGGGTCGAGCCGAACACGCTCGATCCCGCCACCGCCGCCGCGCTCAAGGCAAAGGGGCACACGCTCCGGGACCTGGGCAACCTCGGCTGGGGGGACGCGGAGGCCGTGCTGGTCGATCCCTCCACCGGGCTGCGCACCGCCGCGTCGGATCCCCGTAACGAAGGTGCGCCGTCGGGCCAGTAGGACGAGTCCGCTCAGGCCACCAGCCGCGCCGTCAGCGCTTCATCGACCCGCCGGGCGAGCTCCGGCACCGCGCCCGCCAGATCCCGCCGCAGTGGACCCAGCGTGCGGCTCCAGAGCTCCGCGCTGCACGCGAGCGCCTCCAGCCCATCGAGCGAGCGGATCAACACCGCGGGAGGCGTGCGCACGTCGGCCAGCATCGCCTCCAGTTGAGGAATCGTCGTCGCGCTGGCCTCGGTCAGGGCGCGCTGAGCCGACCTCAGTAACGCCGCGCACCCCTCGCTGTCGTCGCGGGCCGTCACCACGCACAGCCCCACCTCACCCAGCGCGATCCGCAGCGCGTCGAGCGCCTGGGCCGACTCCGGCGGAAGCCAGAAGAGGCCGCGCTCCAGCGCCAGCCCGTGGGCGGCCCGCAACATCGCGTGCACCGCCGCGGGCGCCCCGGCCAGCGAAGGGACGCTCCACACCAGCCAGCCCAGCGTCGATCGCCACCACGGAGCGAGCCCCACGCCACCCTCGCGCATCCGGCCCGCCCACAGTGTACCGCGGCGTCTTCTCCACTGCCTGTGGAGAACGCAGGGCGAGCCTCCACAGCCGATCTGCCGCCTCGGAAGACACAGTTCTCCACAGCCATGTGGAGAACTGCTGGGTACACCGCGGGAGGGAAGCGCGCCGGCTCGGTGAAGCCCAGCGCCTCGGGGACAGACCACCTGGCGTGCGTGTGGCAATCGAGGAATCGCGATCGCGGCGCGCCGCCGGGTGGTTGAATGCAGGCCTTCATGGCCGTCCGCCCGCCACCGTCGTCGCCCCCGCCGCCGAAGCGACGCACCGCGCTGCTCACCGGGCTGGTCGACCCCCGCGTGCACCCCCAGGGCCTGGACGATCGCGATCTCGAGACGCTGCTCCTCTTCGGCATCACCGGCGTGGTGGCCGTCGCCGACGCCACCGCCGCGCCGCGCACCCCCGAAGGCCTCTTCGCCCACTTCGAGCACCTGCTGGAGCGGGAGCTGCCCCGGCTGCAGCGGGCCGGCCTCCACGCCTGGGCGGCGCTCGGCGTCCACCCCGCCGTGGTGCCGCGCCGGGGGCTCTTGCACGTGCTGGAGACGCTCCCCTCCTACCTCGGGGGCGGCCGGGTGGTAGCGCTGGGGCTGCTCGGCCTGGCTCGAGGGGGAGAACATGAAGAAGAGGCGCTGCTCGAGCAGCTCGCCCTGGCCCGACGCTTCAACCTCCCCGCGCTGGTCACCACCCCTGCCGCCCAGCGGGAGGCCCTGACGCGTCGCCTGTTGACGGTCCTGCGAGGCGCGAAGCTGCCGGCCGATCGCATCCTCGTGGACGGCGCCGTCGGGCGGACGGTGCGCGTCATCCGCGAGCTGGGCTTTCACGCCGGCCTCACCCTGCACCCGGATCACCTCACCGTGGAGCGCGCAGTGTCCCTCGTCCGCCAGCTGGGCCCGGAGCGGCTGGTGCTGTCCTCGGCAGCGGGCGACGGCGCCAGCGAGCTCCTCGCGGTCAGCCGCGCCGCGAATCGCCTCCTCGCCTCGGGCCTCTCCCGTCGCGTCGCCGAGCGCGTGGCCCGCGACAACGCCGCCGCCCTCCTCGGGCTGACGCGCTGACGGCCTTTCCGCATCTGGGCGGCCTGAAAGGACGCGGACGTTCGGGAGAGTCCCGCTCACTTCCACCGGAAACTTCCGAGGCGCCCCAAAGGCGCCTCCACGTGTAGAGTAGGCCCGTCGTGGCCGCAGACAGTCAGGAGCACACGGTCGTCATCCACGTCACGCCCGGAGAAGTGCTGGGCGACCGCTGGCGCGTCGAGAGCCGCTTGGGCCAGGGCGCGATGGGCAGCGTCTTCCGTGGGCGCGATCTCACCACTCAGGGTCCGGTGGCGATCAAGATCCTCGCGCCCGAGCACTGCCGCAAGCCCAAGGTGCTGGCCCGCTTCGAGCGCGAGGCCGAGAAGATGACCGGTCTGCGCCACCCCAACATCGTCCAGTTGCACGGCCACGGCCGGCGCGGGGCACTCCCCTTCATCGTCATGGAGTACCTCGCCGGCCTGACGCTGGCCGACGTGCTCCAGCACGAAGGCGGCACCCTGCCCCTGCCCGAGACGATCGCCCTGGTGAAGCAGCTCGCGCAGGGCCTGGGCTTCCTCCACAAGAATGGCCTGGTCCACCGCGACGTGAAGCCGCAGAACGTGATCGTCAACGGGGAGGGGCGCGTCACCCTGCTCGACCTCGGCGTGGTGCGCGACCAGGCCAACCCCGGCCTCACCCGCCCCGGCGCGATGGTGGGCACCCCGTATTACATGTCGCCCGAGCAGATCCTGGGCGCGGAGGACATCGACAAGCGCACCGACGTGTACGCGCTGGCGGCGATGACCTTCGAGCTGCTCACCGGCCGGCCGCCCTTCCTCGGCGAGAACAACTTCGAGGTCCTCTACGGCCACAAGAACCTGCCCCCCCCTGACGCCTCGAAGGTCCAGAGCACCATTCCGAAGAACGTGGCCCAGGTGCTGATGGGCGGCCTGTCCAAGCGGCGCGACGATCGCCCCGACACCGTCACCGAGCTGGTCGCGGAGCTGGAAGCCGCCGCCGGCCCGAAGAAGGTCGACCTGGCCCGCCGCTTCTCCTTCGCCGGCAAGAAGCCCGAGCCCTCGAAGAGCCGGGACGAGACCCGCGGCGATCAGACGCGCATCGTGAAGCCCGCCCCGCCCCGCGCCCCGCCGACGAAGGACGCGCCCGGGTCGCTCCCGCCTCACGACACCCGTGAGAGCACCAGCGGCGAGGTGCCGATGGCCGAGTCCGGCGACGTCGTCTCGGTGCCCAGCGCCGCGGTGAGCGCGGCCGTCACCAACCTGCACCCGGTGGGCGAGTCCGTCACCAACCTGCGCCCGGTGAGCGAGTCGCACTCGGACCTGCGCACCGTGGTGATGCGCGTCGACGACATGGGTGAGCACCCCCGCCACACCACCGATCCCGGCGCCGCCTCTGAGGAAGAGGAGCCCCCCGAGGAGCCGCCGGCCCGGACGGGGCAGCTGCGGGTGGTGGTCACCGCCCGGGGCAAGGCCGCCAACGCCGCGGTCAGCGTCGACGGCGTCTACGAGGGCGTCACGCCCCGCACCCTCACGCTCACCGCCGGGAAGCACACGGTGAAGATCGAGATGGCGGGCTTCAAGGCGGTCGAGCGCACCGCGGAGGTGGTGGCGGACAGCAGCGCCAACCTGCGGGTGCTGCTGGAGAAGGCCTGATCAAGGCAGCTCGCCGAAGCCCGCGTCGGTGGCCTCGGCCGAGAAGCCGCCGTACAGCGTACGCCCCTGGCCGAGGTCCCCACCTTCCGACTCGAAGAGCACCGAGAAGTCGCCCTTGGTCAACTGCCCCGGCTCGCCGCCAGCGCGCAAGACCAGGTCGCCCCGCCTCACCGGCGGCATGGTCCGCACCGGCTCGCCGCCCGGCGCGTGCGTCACCGTGCACCGCTGAATGCCACCGTCCGTCATCCCGCCCAGGGGGATCGTCACGCCGGGCTGCAGCTCCACGCCTTCCAGCGACACCGACACCCGCGCCACCACGTCGAGGAAGACGCCGCGGTTCAGGAAGTAGGTGACCTGAAGGGCCTCCAGGTTGCGGGCGATCTCCACCTTGGAGATGTCGAGGGGGAATACCGCCCCCAGGCTGCCCCCCAGCCCGTTCTCGGGCCCGCAGGACACGAGCACCATCGAGGACAAGGCGACCGCGAGGCAAAGACGCCTGCTCATCGCTCCACCGCGATCTTCAACTCGCCCTCGTTGGTCACCGGGAGGCCCGTGCCCGGATCGATGGACCGGGGCTGCCGGTACACCACCACCCGCTTGGACACCGCGCTCGGCCCCGTGCCCTGGACGAAGAAGCCCAGCTTGGGCTGGTAGCCGCCGGCCTTGTCCACCACCGTCTCGCGCCAGTTACCCGCGACCCGCTGGCGGATCCGCAGCTCGTCCTCGTTGGTGAGGCAGTTGGTCTCGTTGATCGCGTTGCGCGGCGAGCACACGTAGAAGGCGATCGCCGGCTCATTGAAGGCGGGATCCATCGCCAGCGACGGCCACCAGCCGCCCGAGCCGGTGCCGAACACCGGATCCACCGAGGACCAGGTGCTGCTGCCCGGCGGCCGGTTGATGTAGCTGAGCTCGTTGGTGGCGCGATCGACCACCGCCACGCCGAGGCCCTCCATCGAGTCGTACGCGATCGACGGCCCCGACTGCGTGTTGCTGATGTTGAGCAGCACCGCGGGGCTGCCCCAGCTGCCCGCCGAGTCGCGCTCCTGGAACACGACGTTGGAGCCGTTGGTGTCGCTGGTGCCGAACATCTGGTCGTACACGATCGCCGGCTGGCCGTTGCCCATCACCAGCTGGTTGTGGCCGCCCCACGCCTGCTTGTTGTTGCCTCCCGCGCTGACGCACTTGCCAGTCGCGCCCTCGAAGAGCTCCACGTCGCTGCCGTTCCAGTCCTGCTGCGGAAACTGCGCGTCGTGCCCGTCGCGGTACGCGTAGAAGAGCAGTCCTGTCGGATCGTACAGCAGCGCCGGCCACAGGCCCACCAACAGCCCGCGATCCGACACCGGGTTGCCGCAGTTCACGACGTCTCCGGTGGCCACGACGATCGTCTCCGTCCAGGTGCCGTTGCTGCGCCGGTTGATCACCCCGTCGCTCTGGAACCAGTAGATGGACATGCCCATGATGAAACCTGGATCCCCGCCCAGGTACGACACGGTCGGCTCTCCCGTGGTGGGGTGGAAGGCGATGGCGAGGCCGATCTTCCGCTGCACGTAGCGAATGGTCTCGACGGGCGACACCGCGCCCACGCCGTCGCCGTCAGGATCGTTCCACTCCACGTACTTGATGTCGTAGTCGGGGTGGCCCGCCATCGTCTGCGTGCCCCGCGGCGCGTAGTAGACGACGCCCACCCGGCGAGCGGTGGGATCGAAGGCCACCGCGAAGTAGTCGATCTGCCGGGCGGCCGGATCCAGCGAGGCGATCGCCCATGGATCCGTGCTCCCTCCGCCGCCCCCGCCCGCGCCACCCCCTCCCCCTCCTCCTCCCGTGCCACCGCCGCCGCCTCCACAGGCCGACAGGAGGGCCACCGGGGCCGCCAGAACCAGGGGCGCCAGCACGAAAGGAGCCAGCAGAAGTCTTCGCATGACAGTGGGTTCCGATGGGGAAATGAGGGTCGACCGGCCTGGAACGCAGTATCGCAGCGTACCCAAACAGGCCACGCCGGGCGAGCGAACAGCCACCGTGTAGGGAAGGCGGAGTCACGGTGTGTTTCGAGGCTTGCGTGGGGTGGCGCTCGGGAGGATTCTCGGCCAGCCCATGACGCGCGACGACCCCGCGACGGCGCCCACCGAGTCTTCTTCCCCCGACGAGGACGAGCTCTCGCGGCGCGTCTTCGTGCACCGAATGGCCTTCGTGGGCGGCGGCGTGGTGCTGCTGGGATCCGCCTGCAAGGACGAGAAGCCGAAGACGCCGCCCGCGCCGCCTCCCCCGCAGGCCCTCGCCTCCAGCCACAAGACCTTCACCAACGACGAGTGGGCCACCCTGTCCGCGGCCGTCGATCGCGTGCTGCCCAAAGACGAGGATCCCGGCGCGCTGGAGGCCGGGGTGCCCGAGTACATCGATCGCATGCTGCAGACGCCGCAGATGGAGCAGATGCGGAAGAACTTCGTCCCCGGCGTGGCCGCGCTGGAGCGCCGCGCGCAGAAGATGTTCAAGACCAGCTTCTGGAAGGCCACCGCCGCCCAGCAGGACGAGCTGCTCACGATCTTCAAGAACAGCCCCGAGAACACCGGCGAGGCCCGCTGGTACGAGATGCTGGTGGTGCTCACCCTGGAAGGCTTCCTGGGCGACCCTTCCTACGGGGGCAACCAGGGCGAGGTGGGCTGGAAGCTGGTGGGCTTCACCCTGGTGGGCCGCAACGTGAAGGGCGATCCGAAGGCGCCGTACGACGGCTCGAAGCGCCTCGAAGAGCTGCGCTGCGGTGGAAAGCGGGGCTGCTGAAGGTGGCGAAGGATCCTGTCGACGTGGTGATCATCGGCTCCGGCGCAGGCGGCGCGCCCATGGCGCTCGAGCTGGGCCGCGCCGGCTTCAAGGTGGTGCTGCTGGAGAAGGGCGCCTGGTACAAGCAGGAGGACTTCGTCCACGACGAGATCCTGAACTCGCGGCGGAACTTCTTCATGCCGCTGCCGTGGGACGAGCCGCACCTGTGGCGCGCCGGGGCCGACAAGCCGTACTCCCGCACCAACGAGGCCTGGACCGCCAACTGCGTGGGCGGCGGCACGGTGCACATGAGCGGGTACTTCTACCGCTTGAAGCCCGTCGACTTCCGCCTGAAGAGCGAGCTGGGCGCCGTCCCCGGAGCGAACCTCGCCGACTGGCCCATCACCTACGCCGAGCTCGCGCCCTACTACGACAAGGCCGAAGAGGAGCTGGGCGTCTCGGGCAACGCCACGCCCCACCCCTTCCTCGAGCCGCGCACGAAGAACTACCCCGTGCCGCCGCTGGCCTCCCACCCGGTGGCCGAGGAGATCGAGAAGGCCTGCAAGCAGCTCGGGTGGCACGCGGTCCGCACCGCGCGCGCCATCCTCTCCACCTCGTACAGGGGCCGCAGCCCCTGCGTGTACTGCACCCTGTGCGGCAGCTACGGCTGCGAGCACGGCGCCAAGAGCAGCACCGCCGCGTCCCTGATCCCCGCCGCGCTGGCCACCGGGAAGGTGGAGCTGCGGCCCCGCTCGATGGCGAAGGAGATCGCCGTCGACGCGAAGGGCAACGCGAAGAGCGTGGTGTACGTCGATCAAGACGGCGTGGAGCAGGAGCAGCCGGCGAAGGTCGTCGTGGTGTCGGCCACCGCGGTGGAGTCGGCCCGCCTGCTGCTCAACTCGAAGTCCTCCCGCTTCCCCAACGGGCTGGCCAACGACAACGCTCTGGTGGGGAAGAACCTGGTCTTCTCCAGCTTCGGCCAGTCCAAGGCCACCTTCAGCGTGGCAAAGCGGGGCAAGGAGCTGCCCTGGCTCACCGCCACCGCGCCCTTCGTCGATCGCGGGATGCAGGACTTCTACCTGATGCCCGACGACAAGTTCGGCTTCCGCAAGGGCGGCACGCTGGGCTTCATGTGGGCCCACCCCAACCCCATCTTCGCGGCGGTGGGGATCGCGAAGAAGGGCGAGCGCGGCATCTTCGGCAAGGCGCTCAAGGACAAGCTGCGCGAATACCGGGACAGCCGCATCCTGGAGTTCGAGATCTACGGCGAGTTCCTGTCCAACCCCGACACCTACGTGGGCGTCGATCCCAACGTGAAGGACAAGTACGGCCTGCCGGTGGCGGCGATCACCATCAAGCGCCACCCGCTGGACTTCAAGATGACCCAGTTCCTGGTGGAGCGCGGGGAAGAGGTGCTGTCGCTGCTCAAGCCGGACAAGGTCGACCGCGTCGGCACCGCGGGGGAAACCACCATCCTCCAGGGGGGCACCTGCCGCTTCGGGAACGATCCCGCCACCAGCGTGCTGGACAAGGACTGCCGCGCCCACGCGGTGAAGAACCTGTACGTCGTCGACGGCAGCTTCATGCCCACCAGCGGCGGCGTGCCGATCACCCTCACCATCGCCGCCAACTCCTTCCGGGTGGCCGACCGCCTGGTGCAGCGGCTCAAGAAAGGCGCATGACCCGCGCGCCCGTGCTCCTGGCCCTGGCCGCGTGCCTGTGGGCCTGCCCCAAGAGCGATCCCGCCCCTCCACCTCCGCCCCGCGACGGCAAGCTGGGCGCGCAGCGCTGCTCCGGCAAGCCCGGCCCGAAGAATGCCCTGAAGCCCCTGCTGCAGCGGCCCTTCGACGGCCACTACCCCGTCTACAACCTCTTCGATCACGACCTGCCGCTGCCCGGTGAGATCCGCGCCGCCGCCGTCGCCGACAAGGAGCTCACCTACTGCGGGATCCAGGCGCTCGGCCTCGCCGAGGGGTACCCGGGGTACGCCTTCGGGCTGCCTGCCGGAACGCCCGTCTTCGCCGCCGCCGACGGAGAGGTGATCGCCGCCGGCACCATGGCCCCCTTCGCCTGTCCCCTCACCATGAGGCTGGTGGAGGATCAGACGTCAGTCGACTTACGCCACGACACCCTCGGGGGCATCGGCTTCATCACCCGCTACGTGCACCTCTCGAAGGCGCTGGTCAAGCCCGGAGACCAGGTCGTGGCCGGCCAGCGCATCGGCCTTTCGGGCCAGTCGGGCTGCGCGCTGCAGCCGCTGCTCTACTTCGAGGTGAAGCGCCTCACCGGCACCCGCACGGGGAACCCCTCGGTGGTCGATCCCTACGGCTGGGACGGGCCGGGCGAGGATCCCTGGGCGCAGAACGAGCGCGGGGCAGCCAGCATGTACCTGTGGAAGGACGGCGAGGCCCCCACCCTCAAGGCGAAGTAGCGGGACAGGCCTTCTTAGAGATCGCGCAGGCGCAGGGGCAGCACGTCGATCTTCAGCAGGTACTTGGTGCGCGCGTCCGACTCCACGTCGATCAGGTGATCGCCGATGCCCGACAGCTCAGCCTTGCGGGACACGAAGCCCTTCTGCTCCTGCTCTCCCACGAAGCTGCGTCCGGTGACCGGAATGCGCACCCGGCTCGAACAGCTCTGCTCGAAGAAGTTGATCACCGTCTCTTCGCCGGTGCCCGCCGTCTCCGACAGGTAGAAGGACACCGTCACCTCCGACGGCTCGAACAGCTGAACGGCCACCTTGTTCTGCCCGGGGAAGCGCCCTTCGACGTAGCTCCGGTCGCCCAGGAAGCAGCCCACCGTGGTGCTGCACACGCTCCACTCCCCGCTGCAGTCGTCGGGCACCCGGGTACCGATGAACTGCGCCTCCAGCCCCTGGCAGCCCGAGGAGGCCAGCGCAAGGAAGGCGACGGCGGCCACCACATGAGGTAGAACCGCCCCGTTATTAGGTGGACCCGCTGACCGAGGGAACCGCATGACGCGCGCGCTGTTGTTGGGCTCCATTGCCGGAGGCATTCTTTCCATTTTCCCTGCCTGTGGGAAGGCACCTGTCCCGTGTGACGGCGATTCATACATGCCCGAGCCCCACTCCTGCCCGGACCGCGCCAGCATCGGCTTCTCACAGGAGTTCGGCAGCGGCACCTTCATCGGCACCTCGGCCCAGGAGTCCCTGTCCATTCGCAACGGCGGCACGCCCGACCTCCAGATCAGCGAGATTACCTTCTCTGGTGACTCGGCCTTCACCATGCTCCCGGAGCCGATGCCCCCCAGCACCATCAAGGGAGGCAAGAACCAGTACGTCCGCCTCACCTTCGCGCCCACTGAGGCCAAGGCGTATTCGGGCACGCTGACGGTGAAGAGCAACGCCGTCAACGTCACCGGGGGCACCCAGACCTTCGCGGTCACCGGCTGCGGCGTCCCCACCGACGGTGGCACGTCGCCCTGCTATCGCGACGGCGGGCCCTGAAAGCCGCTGACTCCCGCTCCAGCACCGGGGCGCAGCCCGCTCGAGTGGTTTCACGAGTCGACTGCGCCCGTCGTGTCTTCCGCGACCGCCATGCGACGCTACCGGGCGAAGCCGCAGCCGCCATCGAGGGCCGGGCAGCTGACCGACACCCCGCCGTCGCCCGTGTAGCTGGTCGGGTAGGCCCCGAGGCTCTGCCGCACCCGGTAGACCAGGGGCGCGTTCCCCACCCGATCGACGGCCAGCAGGTTGGCGTAGAAGCGGCCAGCGGCCACGCGCGGCGCCATCAGGCACTGGCAGGCGACCGGCTGTACCGTCAGCGTCGTGGCGTTGGCCTGCGTCTGCCGCGAGATGAGCATCGTCGCGTACTGAAGGGTAGGCGGCGTGTACCAGGGCGTCTGCGGATCGGTGGTGAAGGCGAAGATGCGCGTCTGCGATCCACCGCACAGCCCGCCGTCCCCCGCCGCGCCGGTGCCGCAGAAGGTGAACTCGAAGGCCACTTCCCCGGGCGGTGAGCCGCCGTCGCCGTGCTCGATGACCCACTCCAACTGCCAGGACTGGTCCACCGTGCCGCTCACGTTGAACTGGAAGAGATCCCGGTCGGTGTCGTAAGCGTCGTAGTCCTCCGGCCCGCGAATGCCCGAGCCGCGACGATCCTCGAAGTCGAAGTTGAGGAAGCGGCCGTAGCCGTAGGTGAGCTCGCCGGTCACCTCGGTGGTGGAGCCGCCGAGGTTGGAGACGATGGGGCTCGCCCGCGCCTCGTCGGGGTCATCCTCCCAGCGCAGGTTCATCGTCCAGTCGCGATCGTCCGCGTACTTGAGGCGCCCGCGACCCTCGTCGCGCACCAGCAGGTAGAACTCGGCGGCCTGGTTGGCGGCGATGGGCAGCGCGCCCACCACGTTCTTCAGGTTGTCGTAGTCCGGGTGCTCGTTGCGCTGCGCCCACAGGCACGGGGCCGGATCGGCCGTCTTGCACACCGCCTCCACCAGCAGCGCCGGATCCGAGGAGGGATCGTCGTACCCCTTGGGGCAGGCCACTGGATCCTGGATGCAGGCGTTCTGGCGATCCTGCGTGGTGGCCCCCTGCGTCACCTGCTTCATGAAGCGCACCTGGCGGGTGGCGGTGGGCGCGAGCGGCGGGAAGCGGCCCCCTCCATTGGCCACCGTCAGCTCCCAGCGCAGCACCGACGGCGTGCCCCGGGCCGGCAGCGAGACGCGGAACCACTCTTCGTCGGGCACCGTGGACAGCTTGCCGGTGATGGTCTGGCTGGAGTTGGGGGCCGGCGAGACGGGGCGGGCCGTCATCAGGGTGTCGTTCGGCTCCTGCATGTCGAGATCCGGAATGATCCGCACCTCGATGTCGTAGCGGATGCGCAGATCGCCCTTCACCGGCGCCGTGCTTCCAGACGGCTTGTAGGCGCTGAGCTTGATCGTGTAGTCGCCCATGGTGGGCGCCAGGCGCGCGGTCGACAGGTCGATCCGCACGAACTCGTTCTCCACCTGGCCCTCAGAGATCGGGTTGCCCGACGGATCGGACAGCACGTACGCGAGCCGGAAGGGAGGAGGCGGGTTGGTGGGGTGCGGATCCGGCCCGAGGATGCGCAGGTAGATGATCTGCCGGCCCCCGACGTTCATCGTGAACTTGTACTGATCGACGTCGTCGGTGGTGGCCAGGTAGCCGGACTGGGTGCCCTGCTGCCCGCCGCCGCCGGCCGCCATGGGAATGGTGGTGGCCATCGCCGCGCTGTCGTTCGGCTCGTTGGTGTCCGGGTTGTCCAGGACCTCCACGAGGAGCGAGTAGGGGTTGCGGTTGTCCACCTTCACCTGGCTGTTGAGTTGCTCGTGGGCCGCCAGGACGAAGAGCTTCGCGTTGGCGTCCGCGAAGGGGATGATGATGTCCACCGGCCGAGGCGCCCCCGCCCCGTGGCGATCCGAGCCCGCAACCACGCTGCCCACGCCGCCGTCCGCCTGCCGCTGCAGCACGTTGATGGAGAAGTCCACCGCCGACTGGGGCGCCTGGTAGCCGCCGTTGATGTGCAACAGGCTGCGAGGCGTCAGCGTGCCCGGCATCTGCGCGAAGTAGAAGTCCTTGTCGATGCCCCCGTCGCCCAGGGTGCTGATGTAGAGGTCCGTCTTGCGCACCATCTGCCCGGCCATGGTGCCCACGGTGAGGTGGCAGTGCTCACTGTCCGCCTCGGCTTCCTCGATGGAGTCGCAGAAGTCCTCCGGAAGGCCGGCGTCACAGACCTCCTCGTCGCCTTCGATGCACTCCTGGGGCCCGGGGGGGGGGCAGGCGGTGAGCGCGCCCAACGCCAGGACGGCGATGGACGCGCGGACGAAGCTGGTTCGCATGGAGTCGTTCAACCTTTGGTCGAGAGAAGCCGGCCGGCCCTTCACGTTACGTCACGGAGTCGCGGGCTGCACCTGTGACGGCACGCAGCCGGGCAGGAAGTCGTCCGTCGTCACCCGGATGATCCCGTCGTGCGGCGACTTGATCCCTCCGACCGGGAAGCGCGTGGTGGTGTGGCGGAAGCCGCGCATGATCGACCGCCCCGTCGGATCGTCCGCCGGACGCATCGACGTGGTGACGAAGATGTCGTTGTACCCCGCGCCGCGGCGGTAGAGATCCGCCCCGCCGTCTGGGTTACCCGCGTCGCGCGTGTCCGGCAACGTGTTGGCCAGAGAGATGTTGCTGATCCGGAAGGTGAAGCACTGCCGTCCCTGCCCGTCGAGGCCGCCGTCCTTCAGCGTCTCGTAGCGGTAGCCGATCACCGACAGGTTCTCGGAGTCGACCACCAGCGGATCCGTGTGCATCATCAGCTCCGACCGGTTGTTCAACCGATCGTTGTCCGGATCCTGGTCCAGGTCCTTCGAGGACGGCTGCGAGCCCAGCTTGAACTCCACCGAGTCGGCGATGCCGTCGTCGTCGCTGTCCATGCGCAGGGCGTTGGTGCCGATGATCTGCTCGTCGCAGTCGAGCAGCGCGTCGCAGTCCTGGTCCACGCCGCGAAGCTCCGGTGGACAGCCTGGGTCGACGCCACCCCCGTCGAGGGTGGGATCAAAGACCTGGTTGGGCGTGAAGTTGCCGCCGCGGCCCCGGAAGTAGACCTCCACCCCGTCGGAGAAGCCGTCGGTGTCCGTGTCCAGGACCCAGGGGCTCGTCCCTTCCTTCACTTCGTCCGGTACCATCGGATCCGGGTGAAAATCGAGCAGGCCGTCGCTGTCGGTATCGGCCAGATCCAGCGGGCTGCCGGCCGGCGCCGAGAAGTTCGACGCGACCAGCTTGTCGAAGATGAAGTTCCGCCGCACCTGTCCGAAGCGGAAGTTGAGGAAGTTGATCGGCTCGTTGTTCCGGAAGTCGCGGAAGTCACCGCCCCCCAGGTCGGCCATGCGCGAGAGGCGCTCGGCGTTCTGGTTGACGATGAGCAGCGGACAGGCCCCCGGCGGGAGGTTGGGGATCCGGCAGCTCGAGCCACCTCCGGGAATGTTGACGCCCCCGTCGAAGTCGCAGTTGCTCGAGGCCACTGGCTGATCCGGGAGGAAGACGTGCACCGTGTTCACCTTCACGTCGTCCGCCAGGTCCTTCAGTTGGCGGATCCGGCGCACCGCGTCCCCACACAACAGCTCGTCGTCCTGGTTGTTGGTCGGCTGACCGTCAGAGAGGAAGATCACCGAGTAGCGGGCGCGCGTCTCGTCGCCCATCGCGTTCAGGCGGCTGTCGGCCAGGTCCCGGTTGATCACCGCGTAGATGTCCGACAGCGGCTTGACGAAGTCCGTGGAGTCCCGGTTCGCCATGTTGCCGGGCGCGGTGAAGGTGAGGATCCGCTGCCGCAGGTTGTCCTTGTCCGCCTGGGTGTAGCTGTTGATGCTCTCGAAGGTCTGCGTGCCGGATCGCGACAGCCAGGCGGTGGTGCTGCCGGCGAACAGCATGACCAGGATGAACACCTCGTCTTCCTGGGGCAGGCTCTCGATCAAGTCGACGGCCGCCTGGGCGCGGCTACCGTTGGGATCCGTCACCCGCATCGACTGCGAGGCGTCCATCGCCACCAGGATCTTGATCGGCCGGATCACCTCGTTGGTGGAAGGGGTGCAGAACTCCCCTTCCACGGCGACCGTGCGATCACGAGGGAGCTGATCTTCGCGGCGCTGGTCGTACAGGTACGAGTCCGTGCAGGACAGGGTCATGGCCACCGCCGTCACGGCGGCCAGCACCACCCGCGTGGCTCTTTTCACGGCCGCTGCCCCTGGGTCGGTGAGATGCCCACGCACTGCTGCTCGTAGCCCGCAGGATCGCCCGTCAACTGATCAGGTGACAGGAAGTTGCTGTCATCCATCGGGGGCGTCTCGGGTCCGGCCGGCCGGCGCACCGACGGCGGATCGAACTGCGCCCACGCGCACGCCGTCTTCCACACGCCGTAGTCGGTCGCCACGCCGCTCTCCGGCGCCTCGCCGAACCACACCTTGAACAGGTTGAAGCCCTGGCGCAGGCCGGCGCGGTTGGGGGGCGTCACCAACTGCAGGTTCGACACGCTGAACTGGTAGCAGATGCGGCCGTCGGCCTGCACCTCGCTCTGAAGAGCGTACTGGTACGCGTTCTTCTGCTGGAACTCCTTGTCGCTGCGAATGGGGTTCGAGCCCATGCGGAACTCCTCCGCGTCGGGCACGCCGTCGCCGTCCGTGTCCAGCCCGCCGGCCTGAGGCTTGAGCGGATCGAGCCCGTAGCGGGTCTCGAGGCCGTCCGGCACGCTGTCGCCGTCGCTGTCCACCAGCGTGGCGCGCGTCTTCAGGTACGTCTCTGCGTACTGGGACAGCCCGTCGCCGTCGGTGTCGCGTGGCCGGCAGCCGGGAGTGAGCGGCGAGGCGGGATCACAGCCGCGCCCGTCCCTCGTGTCCGGCCGGAAGCCGTCGTCGAAGTTGCGCACCTCGAAGGCGTCGTCGAAGCCGTCGTCGTCGGTGTCGGCGAAGAACTTGTTCGTCTTGTTGGAGAAGTCGTTGTCCTTTTCGTCGGGCAACCCGTCGCCGTCGGTGTCGACGATCCGGTTCACGTCCCCGGGCTCGCTGGACAGGGCCTGCACCATGAGCGCCTTCATCACGTTCCGCGACGCCAGCGACGAGTAGTCCAGCGCGCCCAGGTTGAGCTGGCCGATGCCGGAGAAGTCGTTGAACTCCTGGTACACGCCGTTGCCCCGCTGGGCGATCTCCCGGAGGATCCACCGGGCGATTTCCCGCGCCGCCACCGGGCCGTCAGGCACCGCCACCGGGCCAGGCCACCGCACGTACTGCCCGTAGACGTCCTGGCAGATGGGCCCGCAGGCGCGCACCGCCTCCAGGTTGAAGAGCAGCACCGAGTGCAGGCGAATGTCGCCGATGTTGTACTGCTGCTTGAGCTCCATGAGCTGATCCACGTAGCTGAAGAGCTGGTAGTTCTGGTTGCGATCCGTCCCGGCCACGAAGCCGGTGATGGCGTCGGGATCTTCCGGGTCGATCAGGTTGCAGAAGTCGCCCGCGCCGTAGGAATCCGCCCAGGTGAGGTTCGGGTTCAGGTCGTCGGCGTACTGCGACAGGTTGTCGTTGGCCGAGCACTTGGGGAAAGGCACGCCGTCGGTGAGGAACACCACCACGTAGCGGGTGCGCGGCAGCGTCTCAGGCTTGGTCATCTCCGTCTGGGCGATGTCGCTGGCCACCAGCCCGTACGCGTAGGACAGCGCGCCCTGGTAGTCGGTCCCCTTGCCCAGCTCGGCCTGCAGGGTGTTGACCCGGGTGCGCAGCGTGGCGTCGACCCGCCCGAAGCGCGCCGCGCCCGCCCCGGTGTTGGTTGGCCACACGCCCTTCACGTTGGTCTCGAAGGGCACCAGCGCCACTTCCACGTTGGGCTGGTTTTCGAATTGGTCGAGGAGCCGGTTGAGCGCCCGCACGCGGCCAGGCTGCGTGACGCCCGGCGGCACCGTCGCGTACATCTCACAGAAGCCGCTCGACTCCTGAGAGCCGGGCGGATCGGAGATGCACATCGAGCCCGACTGGTCGACGATCAACACGACCTTCACGGGGAAGCCGGTCGGGTCCGGCTGAGAGGTGCAGACCTCGCCGCTGATCGTCAACCGATCATCGACGTTGGTGACGTCCTTCTGCCTGGGCTCGATGAAGACGTCCGAGCACGCGGCGAAGAACAGCGCAGCTCCCGGCAGCACGGCCAGTACCGACAAGCGCAGCAGCTTCATGGTGGAGTTCTCCTGAAGTTCGGCCCTTTGGAGACTGGCAGAGCGTACAAGAAAGCCGAGCCCCCCGTCAGCAAGTGCCGACGAGGGGCCCGAGAGGTTCATCGTGTGTGGGGAGAGGGGGGTGGAGCCATCACACCCGCCCCCGTCCCTTCTCTAGCGGCGGCGGCGGATGAGGGCGAGGAGCGCCAGGCCCAGGCCGGCCACCGAGGCGTCCATCGGCACCGCGGAGCAGGTCTGACCACCGCCCTTGCCGTCCGGGGTCGCCGTCATCTTCAGGTCGGACACTGAGTCACGCTGCTCCGGGTACGCGCGGTCCGCGAAGGCCAGGTGGCCCTGCAGCTGGATGGTGAACTCACCGTCCACGTCCGCGGTGAAGGTCGGCACGCTGCCGTCCTGGTACGCGTACTGCCAGTGGCGCGACATGGTCACCACGCCCGTCGGGTTCTCCACCGCGGCCTTGGAGCCGGCCGGGCGCTGGGTCACCGTCCACGAGTACTCGATCGCGGCGCCGTTGCGGTTGGCGAACAGCGGGAGGCGGAACTTCTCGCCGGCCTTCAGCATGATGCTGCCGCCACCGTGCACGCGGAACGGGCTGTTGGGATCGAGGCAGTCATTCGGGTTCGAGCGATCCACCACCACGCAGTACCGCGCGTCGCACAGGTCGCCCAGGCCGTCGCCGTCATCGTCCCACTGGGTGCGGTTGCGCACCGCCGAGCAGTTGTCCGCCGTGTTCAGGATGCCGTCCGCGTCGATGTCGAGGTCGCACACATCGCCGAGGCCGTCCAGGTCCGTGTCGAGCTGGCTGCCGTTGATCGTGGTGAGGCAGTTGTCACGCGCGTCGTTGATGCCGTCGCCGTCCGCGTCCGCGTTGCACAGCGGGTCGTTGATCTGGTTCTGCGCGGGGTTGGCGATGCCGGGGCAGTTGTCGCTCACGTCCAGCACGCCGTCGCCGTCGTCATCGTCGTCGCACATGTTGCCAGCGCCGTTGCCGTCGAAGTCCAACTGGTCCTCGTTGGGGATGAACTGGCAGTTGTCCGCCCCGTTCAGAAGGCCATCACCGTCGATGTCGGGGTCGCACGCGTCGCCTACCCCATCGCCGTTCACGTCGAGCTGGGAGAAGTTGGCCGAGCCCGCGCAGTTGTCGCAGAGGTCGCCCACGCCGTCTCCGTCCACGTCGAGCTGGTCGCGGTTGGAGACGAACGCGCAGTTGTCGTTGCCGTCCGCCTTGCCGTCACCGTCCGCGTCGTCGGTGTACGCCAGCGTCTTCCCGTCGTCGGTGTAGGCCACCCACACCGAACACCCACAGCCGCAGCCGCAGCCCCCGCCCTCTTCCTTCGGCTTACCGCACGCCGAACCGAGACACTCCGGGTTGTCGTTGCTCTGCGCGAACGCAGGGACGGCCCACAGCGCCGTCACCGCACCAATCATCACCACCATCAGCTTGCGATTCATGTGTTGGCTCCTTTCGAGGCGAAACCGAGCGGGGGATTAGCAAGCAATGATCCAGCTCCCTTTCGGCGACTTCAAGCAACGACATCAACGAGTTGCGAGCACGAATGGACCTCGCTCGGTGAGGGGTGAGGGGGGCGCCCCCCACTCGAAGTGGGGAGCCGACTCCACAGCCCACCTCTGGATCAGAGCCCGGTCACGAAGTCGTCGGGGGTGAAGGTGACGATGCCGCGCGGCTTGCGGGTGGCGGGCGGGGTGAACCTGATCTGAGGGACGAACAGGGAACCGATGCCCGTGCCGCGGGGATCGTTGTCGCGGCCCACCTGGAAGTAGATGTAGATGTCGTTGGTGCCCTGGGGAATGACCAGCCCCGTCCCATCGGGCGACGGCCGCTTCTGGGTGCCCACCACGGTGACGTTGTAGATGTCGAGCTCGTAGCAGGCGCGGCCGTCGGCGGTGGGCGCTACCTCCTTCACCGCATAGCCGTAGCCCCGCTCCTGCTGGAAGGCGATGTCGGCAGAGATCGGATCGGTGTGCTTGGTGATCTCCCCGACGTTGGGCAGGCCGTCGCGATCGTCGTCGGCGAGATCCTCGGCGATGAGCGGGTTGGAGCCGCCGAGGAACTCCGCCAGGTCGGGCAGGCCGTCGCCGTCGGTGTCGGTGATGCAGCTGTCGGTGCCCAGCACCCGCTCTTCGCAGTCGTTGAGCCGATCGCCGTCCTCGTCGTTGGCGTAGTTGCACCCCTTGATCACGTCGATGTTCTCCCCGGTGGGCGCGCCTGCTGCGTCCAGGATGACCATCGGCTTGAGGCCCATCTTCACCTCCACGCCGTCGCTGATGCCGTCGAAGTCGGTGTCCGTCAGCGTCGCGTCGGTGCCGATCTCTCCTTCCTGCAGGTCCGAGACGCCGTCGCCATCGCTGTCCACCAGCACCTCGCTGTTGCGGGACAACGCGTTGCGGTTCATCGCCACCAGGCGCTTGAGCTTGAGCGCGCGCTGCAGCGAGGCGTAGTTGAGCGAGGTGAGCACGTCCTCGACGTTGTCGGACGTGGCCTGCTTGAGCTCGGTGCCGCCGGCGCGGGCGATCGCCGCCGCCTGGTAGCGCGCGGTGACGTCGGGCATCGGCGCGTCGGTGACGAACACCGGCTGGATCGTGACCTCTCCTGCTCCGTACTTCTTGCCAATCGCCTTGAGCTCCTCGGTGACCCGCGCCAGCTCGCAGGAGCTGCACTGGGCCTCGTCGGGCAGCAGCCGGTTGCACTGATCGTCGATGCCGGCGTTGAAGACCGGGTTGGCGCAGCTCGTGTCGGCGCTGGCCAGGATCAGCACGATGAAGTAGCGGGTGCGGGCCACCTGCCCCCGGCAGCCCGTCTGCATGTCCCCGCTGATGATGCTCTGGGCCAGCTTGAGCGGCGCGCGGTGTGAGACGGGGCCGGTCTGCTGGAAGGCGTTGTACTGGGCGATCGACTGCGCCACCCGCTCGTCGCGCGCGAAGCTGCCCAGGAAGCCCTGCGCGATCGCGTGGTAGCCGATGACCGAGAAGGTGATGTTCTGATCCGAGAACTGGGTGGTGACGGCGGTGAGCGCCTCGACCGTCTTGCCGACGATCGCCCGATCCACGCCCGCGCCGCCTTCCACCGCGAACAGCACCTTCACCGGGAAGGCCTCGCCGCTGGCCAGGGGAACGCACACCGTGCCCTTGAACTCGGAGCGATCCGGGCCGCTCGGCCCTCCTTCTCCCGCGGCGTACAGCCCCGCGTCCGTGCAGCCGGTCACGACGAGCGCTGCCAACGACAGCAGCGCCGATGATCCACGCCAGAGTGATGAGCGCATGTGGCGGCGCACCTTACTACGAGCCCGGCCCGCGATGGCTCACCGGAACCAGCGAGTGAACCGCGGTGTCGGCCCCGGAACACATGGATCGACTCGCCTTCCGCCCAACCCTCTGTGGGTTGTTGCACACGGTGTGCGACAACCACCACCCGAGCTCGCGGGTAAACCTTGACGATGCGCCTCGCGGTTCGCTTTCATGACGAGACTCCTATGCGTTCATTTCGGTACGCGCTCTGCGCGCTTGCGTTGATCCTGGCTTTCGCCGCGGAGGCGAAGCCCAAGAAGGGGAAGAGGCCCGCGCCTGCGCCGGCTCCCGCCGCTGCTCCGGCTCCCGCACCAGAGGCCGCGTCTGCCGCGGCAGACTCCGGTGGCGCGCCGGGGGTCCGCGGGCCCACCCGCATCGACTTCGACGACCGGCTGATCCAGGGCCAGACGAACAAGTCGGGCGCGGTGTACTTGTACGACCGCAAGGAACTGAAGATCCGCTCGATGATCAAGAAGCGCGAGAACTTCCGCGACGAGATCGTCGGCTCGCTGTACGACAGCTGATCCACCTCTGATTCCCTTCCTGTTGTGGCGAGGAGCCATCTCGTGAGCGGACAACCCTCAGTCCTCCAGGTCGTGATCCTGCGGGACGGCCTGTTGGTTGGGACCCAGGTGTTCATGCCGGGTCAATACACGCTCGGCTCGGGTGGGCACTGTGACGTGCACCTCGACGACGCGACGGTGAGCGAGGCGCACGCCTACCTCTACTTCCAGAACGGCCGTGCGGCGATCCAGGACGCGGGCAGCGGCGCGGTCTTCGTCAACGGGCACCGCGTCAACGCCTGTGAGGTCCGCCCGGTCGACGAGATCGCCTGCGGCCCCTTCACCCTCAAAGTGCGGGTGATGGCCCAGAAGGCGCCCAGCCGCCCCGCGCCGCCTCCGGACGTGGCGGCGATCCTCGGCGGTGCGCCCGAGGCACCGCACCCCGCGGTCCCAGCCGTGCGTCCCGTCGCTCCTGCGCCAGCGGTCGCCCGATCCACGCCGGCCAAGTCCGGCCAGGCGCCCGCGACCGTCGTCTCCAGCCGTCGCACGGGCGGCGCCGCGCCTGCGCCGAACGAGGCGCCGCAAGCTCGAGGTGGTCCACACCTCCGGCCCGTCACCCCTGTTCCGGTGGAGGACGCCGAGCAGAAGACCGAGAGCATGGCGCTGGGCAGCGAACTGTTCGGACCCACCGTGCCGGGCGGCGGGGCCGCGAGGCGACCCGATCCGCTCGAGACGGTGCCGCTGTCCTCGCACTCGCCCCCGCCTGCGCCCGCGCGCGCCGTCGCGCCAGCGCCCAGAGCCCACCCACCGGCCGCAGCGGCGTCTCACGCTGCCGCCACCGCCGCTTCGCCCGCGCACCAACCGCACGTGAAGGCCATTCCCGCGCCGGCACCTGTCCCCGCCGCGAAGGCCCACGGACGAGCCAGGCCGCAGGCGAGGCACGCTTCGGGCGAGCGGCCGCTGCCTTCCATTCCGTCCGCCAACGAGGGGCGGGGCAGCCCGAACCTCTTTGTCGAGCTCTACTGGGGCGAGACCCGCAAGATCGCCCGTGGCTTCAAGAAGATCGACCCGAAGAAGAAGCTGGTGGCGCGGGAAGACGACTCCGCGCCGCTGCCGATCTGGGGCTTCCACCTCGAAGGCAAAGACTTCGTCTTCGCCGAGCAGAAGGGCGACCTCTTCCGCGTCTTCATCCCGCCCAGCGCGGCGGTGGAGCGGCGCGCGCAGGACGGCAACTTCTACCCGGTGCAGACGGAGACGCTGGAGGTCGGTCCGGATCAGCGCCGCTGCGTCACCATGGGATCGGGCCACGCGCTGCGGCTCAGCGGGGACGACGACATCACGCTGGTCGCCTACGTGCAGCCGGCGATCCCCAAGCCCTTCGTCAACCCCTTGAGGGGGCTGCCCTGGCTGGCGCTGGTGTTCCTGGCGCTCTTCTCGAGCGCTTTCCTCACCTTCGTCTTCTATTTTGCGGAGATGCCGGTGGGGGCGGACTTCCAGAACAAGAACGTCAACCCCGTGGCGGTGAAGCTGATCGCCCCGCCCAAGCCGGAAGAGAAGAAGAAGCTGGAGAAGATGGAGAAGAAGATCGAGAAGGCCAAGAAGAAGCCCGAGAAGGAGCTTCCGAAGGTCGTCGAGAAGAAGGAAGTGCCGGCGGAGACGAAGAAGGCGCTCAAGTCGATCGAGAAGCTGCAGGCCGCCGGCCCGGCGATGAAGGACCTGCTGGCCGCGGTGGACAAGCTGGGATCCGGCCCCGGGGCGAAGAACGCCAAGAATGACTTCAAGCTGTCGGGGATGATCGGCAAGGCGCCCATCGCCAGCGCGGGCCTGGGCACCTTCGGCCTCGGGGGCGGCGGCGGCGGCGGCATGGGGATCAAGGGTGCGGAGCTGTTGCGCGGCAAGGGCGGCGGCGGGATCGGCGCCCTGGGCGCCGGGCGGATCGGCAAGGGCAACGTGGCCGGCACCGTGACGCACGCCGTGTCCCGCAACGTCGGCGCGCAGGGCACCATCGACAAGGAAGCGGTGGCCAAGGTGATCAACAGCCACCTGCACGAGGTGTCGAGCTGCTACGAGCGCGCGCTGCTCAAGACGCCCGGCCTCGCCGGCAAGATCGTGCTGGAGTGGCAGATCACCACGTCCGGTTCGGTGGGCTTCGCGAAGACGAAGTCGTCCAGCATGCAGAGCCCGGCGGTGGAGAGCTGCATTCTGCAGTCACTCAAGACGTGGCGCTTCCCGCCCGCCAAGGGCGCGGGCGTGATCATCACCTACCCGTTCATGTTCAACTCCGTCGGGTACTGACAACGAATCCTTCGCGCAGAGCTCGAAGGCGCGCGCAAGACGCATCGCGCGGTCTTCGTCAAGCGTGGCGACGTCGCAACCTGTAGCGCCGATGAATCGCCTTGAATTCGAGCGCGCGGGGTACTTGCATCTGCCGGTCCTCGTTCCACGACTCGCGCGGCGCGCGGGAGGGTTGACGTGCACAAGACACTGGTGGTGTTGAGTCTGCTGGCTCCCACGGCAGCGCTGGCGCAGCTTCAGGAGCTGGAGAACCCCGGGACGGTGAGCGCGATTCAGGAGCGCGCGTACCGGATGCAGCACGAGCTGAACCTGGCGGTCGGCTTGCTCCCGCAGGACGCCTTCTACAAGGGCCTGACGGTGAAGGGCTCGTACGGGTTCCACTTCACCGACTACTTCGCCGCGCAGGGCTACTTCACGTACTCCTACAACCTGCCCACCAGCCTGCGGCAACAGTTGGAGCGCGACTTCGGCGTGCTGCCCACCGCCTTCGACGAGGTGCAGTTCTTCTTCGGCGGAGACCTGATGTGGAAGCCGCTCTACGGGAAGCTCTCGGTGATGAACCGCACCGTCATCCACGGCGAGGTGTGGCTGCTCCTGGGCGGGGCGGGCTTCAAGTTCACCAACACCTTCCGCCCGGGCATCAACATCGGCGGCGGCGGGCGCTGGTTCATCTCGCAGTACGTCAGCCTGCGGCTCGACGTGACGGACTACATCGTGCTCCCGGTGGGCGGTGGCAGCACCAGCTTCACCAACGTCCTTTCGATGACGCTGGCCCTGGCGCTCAACTTCGGCGGGGCCGAGTGAGGCGGAGGCGGCGACTCATGCGAACCCTGCTCTTGTCCGCCTTGCTGAGCGCCGCGGCGTTCGCCCAGGGCCCTGCGGATCCGGTCACCGGTGAGCCGGGCGCCCCGAAGGCGGTAGGCGTGGCCGACGGCGGCCTCCTCGACGCGGTGGCCCCGGCGCCCTTGTCCGCGGGCGGAGCCGGCGCCTCGGGCCCCTCGCCGACACCCCAGCCCAAGAAGATCGACCCCAAGCTCTTCGACGAGGCGCTCAACGACTACTTCGGCAACCGGCCCAAGGACGCGGCCGCCAAGCTGTTCGAGTACACCGAGAACGTCCCGTCGACGGACGAGAACTACGCCTGGGCCCAGTTCTTCCTCGCCCGCTCCCTCATCGAGCTCAAGCTGAACCACGCGGGCGCGGTGTACCTGGCCCGCATCGCCCGCGAGCGAACCAACCCGGCGGTGCTGCCCAAGGCGCTGGAGGAGCTGCAGAAGCTGACCGATCTGCCCCACGACGAGGTGATGATCGACGAGCAGGTCTTCGGCGCGCTGGACCTGGGCTTCCTGCCCGAAGAGGTGGCCGGCTACGCCCACTACCAGCAGGGCCTGGTGGACCTGCGGGTGGGCAACGAGCGGTGGGCCACGACCCACTTCTCCAAGCTGCCCGAAGGCTCGTCCGAGGCTTCCCGCGCGCGCTACGCGATGCTGGTGACGCGGCTCAAGACGGCCAAGAAGGACATCCCCGAGAAGATGATCGAGGAGTTCGGTGAGCTGGCGAAGGACGACAAGCTGACGGCGGACGCGCGCAACGACTCGATGCTGGCGGTGGCGCGCCTCAGGTACGAGCTCAAGGACTTCAACGGGGCGCTGGAGGCCTACGGCCAGGTGCAGTTGCCGCCGCTCGATCCCGGCCGCGCCTCGCTGTACCTGGAGGAGGCCTGGACGCGCTACCAGCTGGGCCAGGTGCACGCGGCGATGGGCATCCTCACCACGCTGGACGCGCCGTCCTTCCGCGAGGAGTTCCTGCCCGACAAGTACCTGTTGAAGGCGCTCATCTACCGCGACCTGTGCCACTACCTGCCCGCCAAGCGGGCGGCCAAGGAGCTGACGCGGAAGTACGCCGACTCGCTGGACGCGATCCGCGAGCGGTACGATCTGACCGAGGACACGCGGCTGCTGCGGGCGGCGTCGGCCCGGGGCAGCACCAAGCGGGCGCGGCGCTTCCTCGAGTCGCTGGACCTGGAAGGCGAGCAACTGGGCCGCTACGCCGGCAGCTTCGGCGATCGCATGTTCGGCTACATGTCGGGCCTCTACGACCTGGCCCGAGCCGAGGCCTTGCGCGTCTACAACGCGCGACTGCGTGAGTCGGTGCGGGTGGAGGCGGACAAGCTCTTGCGCGCCGCCGAGCAGGTGCGCCTGATGGAGTACGAGGTGGGGCTCAAGCTTTACGAGCGCGTGAAGAAGGGCGCGAAGCTGGTGAAGCTGATCGAGGAGGAGCCCCTGGGCCCGCACCAGGTGGCGTTCCGCTTCGTCGACGAGTACTGGAACGACGAGCTGCGCTCCTACCGCTTCTCGCTCAAGTCCCGCTGCATCGAGGAGACGGCCCGATGATGGCGCTCACCCCGGTGGTGCTGGCGGTGGCGCTGGCCCAGGCCCCCAACTCGCGGCTGGAGAACCCGCTCGTCACCCGCGCGCGCGAGAAGCAGGATCTGATCGAGAAGCTGCGCCGCGACATCTTCAAGGTGGACCGCAGCCTCGGCGAGACGGACAAGCTGATCGCCAAGAGCCGCAACGCGCCGTACCTGCCGGATCTGCAGTTCCGCCAGGCCGAGCTGTACGTGGAGAAGAGCCGCTACGTCTACTACCTGCAGGCCGAGACGCGGCCCGAAGGGCAGAAGGGCGCCATGGTGTCGCCCGAGACCAAGCTGCTCAAGCAGAAGGCGATCCAGATCTACAGCCGCATCCTGCGCGAGTTCCCCGACTTCCGCGACGCGGACAAGGTGACCTTCTACCTGGCGCACGAGCAGCGCGAGCTGGGCGAGTTCGACAACATGCTCAAGACGTTGGGCGACCTGATCAAGAAGTACCCCAGCTCGCCCCTGCGCCTCGACTCCGAGCAGATCCTCGGCGACTACTGGTTCGACAAGGCGGACCTCAAGCAGGCGGAAGATCACTACCGGGCGATCCTCGACGCGCAGCCCTCGCCGGTGCACGACCTGGCCCGCTACAAGATGGGGTGGATCCGCATCAACCAGGCGAACCACGCCGAGGCGGTCACCTTCTTCGAGGCCGCGGCGGCCAGCGCGCCCCTGCCCGGGGTGGACGTGTCCAAGGCGCTGTCGATCAAGCGCGAGGCGCTGCTCGACCTGGTCTACAGCTACACCGAGTCGCGGCCGGCCAAGGGCGCCATTCAGTACTTCGAGAAGCTGTCCGACTCGCGGGCCACCTTCTCGCTGGCGCTGGACAAGCTGGGCAACCGCTACTTCATCAAGCAGCAGTACGAGTTCGCGATCCCCGCGCTGCGCAAGCTGCTGGAGATCCAACCGGACCCGGAGCTCGAGGTGGAGCGGGTAGAGAAGCTGTACGACTCGCTCAAGGCGGCCAAGGGCAAGGTGCAGCCCAAGCCGGAGGACATCACCTTCCTGGCGCGGGCCGCGGTGCAGGTGAAGATCGACCCGACCAAGGACGAGGTGAGCCGCAAGAAGGTGCTGGTGGAGCTGGAAGAGATGTCTCGCGACCTGTCCACCAGTATCCACGTGCAGGCGCAGAGGAAGAACGACCGCGCGCTGTACCTGGACGCGGCCGACGCCTACGAGCGCTACCTGTCGCTGTTCCGCCCCCGGCAGTACGCCACGGTGATGATGCAGAACCGCGCCGACGCGCTGTTCGCCGCCAAGCGCTTCCCCGAGGCCGCGCGGCAGTTCGAGGAGCTGGCCCAGTACCTCGACTCGGCGCGCGCCGGCGACGCGAAGGGCGCGAAGAAGGACCAGCCCAAGCCGGGGGACACGCTGGACGTGTCCAAGGCCGGCGAAGCAGCGGGGGGCAAGGAGGGGGCCAAGGAGGCCCCTGCCGAGAAGCCGAAGGATCCCAAGCTGGCCGCCGCGGCGAGCGTGGCCTCGACCGCCGGCACCAAGACGATCGGCGGAGAGATGAAGAGCCACGACGAGGCGCTCTACGGCGCGCTGTTGTCGCACTACTCGTCCCTCAAGCCCGGCGAGGTGGAGCGGATGACGGCCTTCGAGGTGGCCGACGCGCGGCAGGCCCTGAAGCTGCTCGGCGCGCAGTTCATCGCCCGCTACCCGAAGAACGAGCACGCGCTGGAGGTGAAGTTCAACATCGCGCGCGCCTACTACGAGGACGGCGAATACAAGAAGTCGGCGGAGCTGTTCAAGGAGTTCGCCTTGAACCACTTCGATCACAAGGACGCGCAGGTGGCCGGACAGCTGGCCTTCGACTCGCTGCGCCAGCTCAACGACTTCAAGGGCATCGAGGAGTACGGCAAGGCCTTCATGGCGTCGAACCTGCCCGCGCCCTTCAAGGCCGACGTGCAGAAGATCCTCACCCAGACCAAGAGCGAGGCGCTGGGCGAGCTGGCGCTCAAGTCGTCCGAGGAGACGGGCGACGTGATCACCGGCCTGTTGAAGGTAGCCGACGAGAACAAGGGGCAGGAGATCGGCGAGAAGGCCCTGTACGGCGCCTTCACCGCGGCGCGCGAGAAGCGGGACATGCGCAAGGAGAAGGAGATCGGCGAGCGCTTCATCGGCGAGTACCCCAAGTCCCAGTTCCTCTCGGACGTGATGCTGACCCTGGGCCGGCACGCCGCCGAGTCCGGCCGCTTCGACGACGCCGCCGCCTACTTCGAGCAGATGGGCAAGCACTTCGCGGGCGACGCCACCGGCCTCGACAGCTTGATGGCGTCGGCGCGCCTGCGCATCGCGATGGGGGACTTCCCCGGGGCGGTGAAGGTGCTGGAGACGACCATCGAGCAGGCCGGCGCGCGCAAGGCCGAGGTGCTGGTCCAGCTGGCGCAGGTGTACATGAAGATGAAGGCGCCGCAGAAGGCGCGGACCACCGCCGAGCAGGCGATGAAGCTGGACAAGACCAACCCCACCGCGGCGGGGATCATCTGTGAGGTGGCGGCCCAGTCACCCGGCGAGAAGCTCGAGCCCTTGATCGCCATGATGACGACGGTCACCAACAGCCCGAACGGGGTGGGCGACGACGCTGCCAAGGGGCTCTGGTACATTGGGGACATGCTGTACCGGCAGTACAAGGCCATCCCTTCCGATAAGGTTGAGGACAAGGTGGCCGCGCTCCAGCAGATGCAGGGCGTCTTCCAGCAGGCCGCGTCGATGGGCTCGGCGGAGTGGGCGGTGGCGTCGCTGTGGCGGATTGGCAACGGGCTGGCGCACATCGCGGACGCGGTGGAGGCCACGCCGGTGCCCCCCGGGCTGAAGCCCGCCGAGGTGGAGGAGTTCCGCAACGCGGTGAAGCAGCAGGTGGAGCCGCTCAAGCAGCAGGCGAACGGCGCGTACGAGACGTGCGTGGCCCGGGCCGAGCAGCTGGAGGTCTTCAGCGCGGCGGCGGTGGGGTGCCGCAAGAAGGTCGACGAAGCGGCCAACCCGCTGAAGGGGCCGCCCGCCGAGCGCGCCGTCAACGTAGACGAGCTGAAGAAGAAGGCCGAGGCGACGCAGAACGCGGCGGACTTCGAGGCGGTGGGCCTGGCCTACCTGGGCGCGAACCAGGTGAACAACGCCATTCTCAACCTGAACCGCGCGGTGGAGGTGGACGACGCGCGCGCCTCGGCGCACAGCGCGTTGGGCTTCGCCTTCCTGTTGAACGGAGACGCGTCGGCGGCCCGCGCCGAGTATGCGCGCGCGCTGGAGGCGGATCCCACCTTCGACAAGGCCCGGGCCAACCTGGGCGCGATGCGCTGCCGCTTCTTCGACGTGGAAGGGGCCAAGCGCGAGCTGTCGGTGGTGAAGGACACCAGCATTCTGACTGGGCCGGACGTGGACCCGGAGTGGAAGTCGTGCAAGTGAGCAACCCCTGTCGGCGCCGCCAGGGCGCCGCGCTGTGCGTGGCTGGCCTGTGGCTGGCCGCGTGCGGATCCGTACAGCCTGGCAAGCCGCCGCCGAAGTACCGCCTCGAGGGCAGCGTGGGCCAGGTGATGGACCTGGGCTACGACGAGGTGCGGATCAGCCAGACGGTCCAGGACGTGTCGGTCCTCTTCGTGCGGGTCCTCCCGCTGGACTCCCTCACCGCGGACGGCGGCTCGTCCAGCACGGTGGGGACGATCGAGGACTACCCGTTCAAGCTGGCGCTGGATCTGCGGGGCCAGCCGACGCCCATCGGCGTGCGGGTCGACCTGACGGAAGAAGACAACAACATGAACCAGCGGGCCGTGTTCTCGCGCAACGTGCGGCAGGATCCACGCATGTCTTTCCCCCGGGCCGTCCGCGGAACGCTGCTGATCAACCGGGATCTCGCCGACGACGCCGGCATTCCCAACGACTACGTGAGCGGTGACTTCCACGTCACCTTCGAGAACGGCATCGAGGCGGCCAGCGGCCGCACGGTGTTCGGCAACTTCAACGCCAAGGTGGTGCAATGACGCGCCTGTCCATGGTCGGTGCGATCGCGGTGGCTGCGGTGTGCAGCGGGTGCGGCATCAAGCGCGTGCCCGGGAACATCCTCGAGAAGCTGCCGTACGAGGCGAAGATCGAGCTGCTGGAGGCAGAGAACGATCTCGCGCTGGCGGTGGATCGGGTGGACGAGGCGAAGAACGAATTCGAGCGGACCCGCAAGCAGATCCGCCGGGCGAAGGAGCGCCTCGACGCCGCCAAGAGCGAGGTGGGCCGGGCGGAGGACGATCTGTCGCGCGAGGTGGCGGAGCTGGCGGTGGTGGAGGCCGAGAAGCGGGTCGAGTGGCTGCGCGCAAGCCAGCGGATCAACGGCAAGGAAGAGGACCTGGCCGATCAGAACCTGGACTGCGCGTACACCCGGTACGAGCTGGCCCGCCTCAACGCCGCGCGCAAAGCCAAGCTGGAAGGGAGCGAGGCGCTCGATCCCGAGGTGTTCCAGGGCCAGGTGACGAGCTGCGAAGAGGACTACGCCGAGCTGAAGGAGAACCTCAAGGAGTCCAACGCGGAGGCGGAGCAGTTCCGGGCCGACTGGGATCAAGCCCGCGCCGCGCTGGCCAAGAAGACGTTCGACGCCCGCGCCAGCCCGTACGTCGAGTAACCCGCCCCCATGACGATGCTGACGCTCGCCCTGGCCGTCACGCTGTCCCAGCTCTCCAACGCCGAGCTGGAGGCGCTCAAGCGCACCGTGTCGGTGGAGGCCGCCGCGGTAGAGAAGAACGCGGAGGACACCGACGCGCTCTACCGCCTGGGCCTGGCGTACCTGACCCTGGGGGACGCGAAGAAGGCGGTGAAGCCGCTGGAGACGTTGATCCAGAAGGACGCCGACTCCCTGGACGGCAAGCTGCTGCTGGCCCGCGCCTACAAGGCGTCGGGAGAGGTGGACAAGGCCAAGCAGCTGCTCGACCAGGCGCTGCTCTCGAAGCCGGACGAGTCGTCGCTGCACGCCGCCCGCGCGCAGCTGGCCCGCAGCCTGGACGACACCGAGACGGCGGTGACGCACTACCGGAAGGCGGTGGAGCTGTCACCCGACGACGCGCAGCTGGTCTTCAACCTGGGCGAGGCGCTGCACAAGAGCCGCAAGAACCTGGACGAGGCGATCGCCACCTACAAGAAGGCGCTGGCGATGGACGCGGAGCTGACCGACGCCAGGGTGAACCTGGGCAAGGCGCTGGCGGAGAAGGGGTTGTTCGGCGAGGCCAAGGAGATCCTCTCGTCGGTGAGCAAGTCCACGCTGGCCGACGCGGAGGCGCACTACAACCTGGGGGTGATCCTGGTGCGCGAGGGGGCGGTGGGGCAGGCGCTCACCGAGTTCGAGCGCACGCTGGCGATCAACCCGAAGCACGCGCCGGCGGTGAACAACCTGGGCGTGGCGTACGACGCGGTGAACAACACCAAGAAGGCGCTGGAGGCCTTCAAGAAGGCCACCACGCTCGATCCGACGTACGCCGAGGCCTGGTTCAACATGGGCATGAGCTACATGAAGCTGGATCAGGTGCCCGCGGCGACGAAGGCCTTCGAGCAGGCGCTCAAGCTGGAGCCGGATTCCTCGGGCCCCTACGTGCAGCTGGGCACGCTGTACCTGAAGCAGGGCAAGCGGGATCGCGCGGTGGAGGCCTTCAAGAAGGCGATCGCCGCCGGCGAGGCCGAGGACAAGAAGAACGCCGGCTTCCTGCAGTTGGTGAAGCTGTCCGATCGCAAGCGCAGCACCGACGCCTACCGCGGCCTGGCGCTGGCCTACCTGGGCCAGGGCAAGGTGGACGAGGCGGTGGCTACCCTGAAGCAGGCGGTGGAGACGATGCCGAAGGACGCGTCGGCACGGGAGGCGCTGGGGGACGCGTACCTGGCGCAGGGGAACTATGACGGGGCCATTGAGCAGCTCACCGAGCGCCTGGCGCTGGAGCCCACCACCGACGCCCGGCTGGACCTGGCGCGGGCCTGGGCGAAGAAGCGCGTCGCGAAGCAAGCCGAGCCGCTCTACAAGGAAGTCCTGAAGGCCGAGCCGGAGAACCGCGACGCGAAGATGGGGCTGGTGGATCTGTACCTGGCGATGGGGCGCTACGGCGAAGCGGAAATCGAGCTGAAGAAGGCGATCGAGAAGGACGCGAACGATCTGCAGGCCCTGGCGCGCTTCGGCATTCTCAAGTCGCGCATGGGGCGGCCCGATCAGGCGCTGGAGCCTCTGGAGAAGGTGGCTCAGCAGAACCCGCTGCTCTACGACGCGCGAGCCGAGTACGCCTTCCTGCTCTTCCGCGGCGATCCATCGAACGCCGACCGCTGCATCATCACCATGACGGACATCCTCACCTCGGAGCCGCGGCACGTCTTGAGCCTGCACTACCTGGGCATGTGCCTGTACGCGCGGGATCAGAAGGCGCGGGCGGAGGAGACCTTCAAGGCGGCGCTCAAGGTGGATCCAGGCTTCGCGGCGGCGCACTTCTCCTTGGGCGAGCTCTACGAGCACGACGGGAAGAAGGACGAGGCGAAGAAGGAGTACGAGGCAGCGGCGAAGCTGGATCACGCCGAGGCCCGCGACGCCCTGAAGCGCCTGGCGGCCGTCAAGTAGCGCCTCAGCCTCAGGCGTGGCACTGCTTGAACTTCCGTCCGCTCCCGCAGGGGCACGGCGCGTTGCGCTCCACCTTCGTGCGCGTCACCGTCGGCGTCCCCGACGCGTACAGCCACTTCCCGTCGCGCTTCACGAAGCGCGACTTCTCCTGCAGCGTCACCACCGCGCCGTCCTCGAGGTAGCGGGCGGAAAACTCGACGGTCCCCTGCTCGTCCCCCACCCCGCCCGCTTCCTGCCCCTGCACCGTCAGGCCGAGCCAGCCCACGGACTTCGCCCAGCGGGACGTCTCGGCGCTCTCCTTCGCGTGAGACGGCGCGTCGTGGGTGGCCGCGAGGTAGTCGCCCAGGCCGCGCACAAAGGCGCAGTAGCGCGATCGCATCAGAGCCTCGGCGGTCTCCGCGGGCACAGCGCCGTCGTGCCGGGGCGCGCAGCAGGCCTCGTAGCTGTCGCCCGAGCCGCAGGGGCAGCTCACGCCACCTTCTCCCGTTCCCGGGTGGTGGGCGCCGGCGCCGGCTGGAGAGGCGGGGTGACGCCGGTGATGAGGCGCGCACCGCGGCCGAAGGTGAACCACGCCCAGGCCCATTGGATCATCACCAGCAGCCGGTTGCGGAAGCCGACCAGGTAGAGGATGTGGATGAAGAGCCACGCCAGCCAGCCGAGGAAGCCGGAGAAGCGGAGCCGTCCCGTCTGGGCGATGCCAGCGGCGCGGCCCACGGTGGCCATGATGCCCTTGTCCAGGTAGCGGAACGGCGCGCGGGGCTTGCCTGCCAGCGCGGTGAGCACGTTGTCGGCGGCGTGGCGGCCCTGCTGAAGGGCGACGGGCGCGAGGCCGGGGAGCGTGCCTCCACCTTCCACCTCGAAGGAGGCGAGATCGCCGATGACGTACGCCTCGGGGTGGCCGGGGATGGTCAGGTCGCTCTGCACCTTCACGCGGCCGGCGCGATCGAGCTCGACGCCCAGCGCGCGAGCCAGAGGAGGCCCCTGCACGCCGGCCGCCCACAGCACGGTGCGCGCCGGGAGGAAGGCGTCGCCCAGCGTCACGCCATCGGCGCGCACCGACGTGACGCGGGTGCCCAGGCGCACCTCGACGCCCAGCTTCTCCAGCGCGCGCCGGGCCGAGTCAGACAGGCGCTCGTCGAAGGCGGACAGCATGCGCGGGCCGGCCTCGACGAGGACGACGCGCGCCTTGCAGGGATCGAAGCGGCGGAACTCCTTCGCCACGGTGAAGCGGGCCAGCTCGGCGATGGCGCCGGCCAGCTCGACGCCGGTGGGGCCTGCGCCCACCACCACGAAAGAGAGCAACGCCTCGCGGGTGGCGGCGTCGGGCTCCGTCTCGGCTTCCTCGAAGGCGGTCAGCACGCGGCGGCGGATCTCCAGCGCGTCGTCGATCGTCTTGAGGCCGGGGGCGGCGGCTTCCCACTCGTCGTGGCCGAAGTACGCGTGGCGAACACCGGCGGCGATGATCAGCGCGTCGTAGCCCAGCGAGCCACCGTCCCGCAGGCGCACCTGCTTCTTCTGCAGGTCCACGCCGGCGACCTCCGCCATGCGCGTCTCGACGTTGGGGTGGCCGGCGACGAGGGAGCGAATGGGCGAGGCGATGTCGGCGGGAGAGAGTCCGGCGGTCGCCACCTGGTAGAGCAGCGGCTGGAAGAGGTGGTGATTCTGGCGATCGACGAGGGTGACGCGCACGGGCCCACGGGCGATCCGCCGCGCCGCGGCCAGCCCACCGAAGCCTCCACCGATGATGACGACGTGGGCCGTCACGGTGACCTCCTCCGTCGATTCATCACGAAGTGAGGGTGGCTTTGCCAGGGAGATCCCCTCGCACCTCATCGAGAACGCTGAACCTCGACATCAGCTTCCCTTGCCCCACGCAGCTCGCATCACCAGAACTTGAGGACGGTGCGGATCCCCGCGGTCAGCACGTTGGCGGGCCGGGTGTAGCGCCCGGGGATCAGATCCTGCGTGCGGTAGCTGACGTACACCTGGAGGGGCAGGCCGACGCGCAGGAAGGACAGCGTGACGGTGCCCTTCACCAGGTTCTTCTCGCCCGGCTGCCAGAGCTTCTCGCGATCCCACGCCCACAGCGCCGAGTCCCCGTTCCAATACGACTGCAGGGTGCGGATGTGCGTGTACGCCAGGGACAAGGTGAGCAGCGGCGGCAGCGTCTTCGCTTTCTCCAGGCTGTTGCCGGAGACGATGGTGGCGCGGGTGGGCCCGATGATGGGCACCACGTCGACGCTCAGGGTGCCGCCCAGCCAGTCGCCGCCGTCGATCCAATACGTCTCGCCCACGTACGGCGCGGCGTTGGTGAGGAGCGGGTTGGTGGCGCCAGTGCCGGAGGTGTACCTGCGGGGGAGGCAGGCCGCGTAGAAGAGGTCCGCGCCCACGTTGCCGCGGGAGACGCCGTCGTCCTCGAGGAAGGGCTGGTCGGCCGACAGGTGCGCCTCGATGGTGCCGGCGGCGTGGAGCTCCCAGAGGTTGGTGCCGGCGCTGACGGCCTCTTCCGGATCCAGGTTGCTGCCGGTGGGGAGCGCGACCTGCAGGGTGCCGGCCCAGCGGAAGCCGGACGACTTCATCCACTCGAACTGGGGCAGCAGGTAGCGCGCGCCCAGGATGATGTCGGAGATGCGGCCGTGGTTGCCGCTCCACACGTTGGGCACGCGGGGCTGGCCCATGCTGGCGGCCCAGGCCCAGAAGTCGTCCTCCGAGTACGCGCGGCCGAGCTGGCTCTGGTAGTCGCCGGGCTCCCACGAGAGGTTGGTCTGGATGGTCGTGTCGAGGACGATCGGCAGGTAGACGGCGAGGCTGAGCTTGTCGGTGAGGCCGTACATCACCTGCAGCAGGAGAAAGTGAAAGGTGGCGTCGGGGCGCGCGCGCAGAATGCCCTGCAGGCCGCCGCCGGGCTCGTAGCGCGGCATCTCGGGGATGAGGGACACCGCGCGGCGCTCCCCGTCCCACTGCTTGTCGATGGTGCTGCGCATGTAGGCGAGATCGACCATCCAGGTGCCCTTCGGCAGCACCTGCGTCTCCATCGCGAGCGACGCCGAAGCCCACAGCACCAGCGCGAAGCCGAGGCGCTTCATGGCCGCACCTCCGTGACCTCAAAGGGCCCTTCGGTGGCGGGCACCTGTCCCATCGCGGAGTGCACCTGCCGCGCGCCCAGGTCCAGCACCACCGCGTTCATCGAGTCGCTGTGGTCGACCAGCTCCGGATCCGCGAGGTAGGTCTGCAGCGCGGGCACGTCGATGGCGCCGTACGCGGCCTTCACCTTGCGGCCCAGCCCGTCCATGGCGCGGCGGCTGCGGAAGAAGAAGCTCGACCACAGGCGCTGCGGCACCACGCGCGCGCCGGCGATGGGCAGCACCGGCGCGTCGTTGACGTTCTTCGCGTAGCTGGAGCCGGCGAGCAGATCGTCCACGCCCACGCTGGCGAAGGGCCGGCCCGAGGCATCCACGTCGGCGGGCGTGTACGGGTAGACGCCGTTCTGACCGGACTGGAAGACGTCGGAGTCGACCTCCACCGCTTCCAGGCCTCCTGCGGCGTCACCGACGAGGCAGGTCCAACCGTAGACGTGGGCGACGCCCTGCATCACCGCGCGGGCGCTGGCGGCGTCGGTGGCCTCCAGCATCATCTTCCGGCCGACGAAGCCGATGGGCATGCCTTTGGCGAGCAGCTTGGCCTGGGAGAGATCGCCGATGTTCTCCAGCACCGAGCCGACGACGGAGTTGTCCAGCGTGTCGGCCGGGTTGCAGACGAAGCCCACGCCGCGCTCGGACATTCCAGAGAAGCCGTACATCACTCCCGCCCAGCCGATGGTGACGAAGGCGGGGCCGTTGTCGGGCTGGTGGCGGATGGCGACGGTGTGCTTGTGGGAGGTGTTGGCGTCGAGCAGGGCGAAGTGCTGGGCCAGGTACGCGCCGTCTCCCGCGGTGGCGGTGCCGCGCACGCCGGTGGCGATGGTGGGGGGCCGGGTGCGGGTGTCGTAGAGGCGCGGCCGGAGGACGTCGCGGCGGTCGAGGCCGGCGCCGCGGACGGTGAAGACGAGCTCTTCGTCGCGCATGAAGCTGGCATGGGCCGGCGGTGGATCGTCGAGGACCTTCGAGTCGCCCGCGGAGACGACGACGGTGACGACGCTGCCCAGGGTGAGCGGCGCAGAGGGCGTGGCGACGAGCTCGAGGCGCGTGGCGTCGGGCGAGGTCATCACCAACTGGGGGCTGCCCTGGGTGAAGAGCTCGGTGCCGAAGGCGACGCGCACGGTGGAGGGATCGACGCCGTCGGGATCGCTCAGCAGCGCCTTGAGCTTCACGTCCACCGGGAGCTCCACGGCCTGGGCGTCGAGCTCGGGGACCCAGGGGGAGAAGACGCCTTCGCCAGCCTCGTCGACGTCGCCGTCGTTGTCGTTGTCCACCCCGTCGGTCAACGCGCCCACCAGCTCCAGCGACTCGATGGTGGGCGCGCGGGACTGGCGGATGGCGAGGGCGACGCCGCGGGTGGCCAGCACCGAGTCGACGAAGGTGTTCAGCACCAGCACCTCGTCGTAGGTGAGGCCGCTGCCGTCGGAGATGCCCTGGAGCTCCTCACGGGTGGCGCGGTTGAGCGTGCGCTCGACGGACTTGGCGGAGTCGAGGAGCAGCTCGTAGGCGAAGTGCCCGTCCTGGTACTCCTCCTTCTGGTACTCGGTGAGGAGCGACGCGATGTCCGGCTGCTCGCGGGAGAGGTACGGGTAGAGCGAGTTGGTGAGCAGCGTGGTGTAGAAGCTGCGGATCTTCGAGCGCAGCTCGGTGCCGTGCGTGAGGCCGCGATCGTACGGCGCCCCGCTCAAGGTGATCGTCTCGCGCGTGGCGGGAGGCGTCTGCGGACCGCAGGCGGGCAGCACGGCCGCGAGGGCGAGGAGGACGAGGGCGGGGGGCTTCAAAGCGGGCGCACCCTTACCCGGTGGGCGTGGGGCTGCAAGCGGCGGGGCGGCGAACATCCATTCGCGTCGTGACGGAAGCGCTACTGGAGCGAGACCTTGATGACGCCCTCGGCGACGGCGCGGGCGAGGCCTTCCATCAGGTCGCCGTTGACGGCGGAGCCTTCTTCGGAGGTGACGACCCAGCCGGCGGCCTCCAGGCGCGCGAGGGCGTCCTCGGTGGCTTCGCCTTCTTTGCCGGCAGAGAGCATCTCCATCACGGTGCGCTCTTCGGCGTTCATTGCAGTGACGAGGACGCGCAGGTACGTCTCCACCACGGCGCGGCCTTCTTCGGACTCGGACAAGACGTCGAGGTCCAGCAGGGCGTCGATGGCGTCGGGGGCGACCTCACCCTTGAAGTCCGGCCTGAGGCGCGAGGCGGCGAGGGCGCAGAGGGTGAAGACTTCCCACGGGCGGTTACCGGTGGCCTCGGCCAGCGCGCCCAGGGCCTCGTTGGAGAAGGTGACGCCGAGCGACTGCGCGGGCGTTTGCACCAGCGTCACCAATTCGTCGTCGGTGACGGGGGGCACCATCACGGTGGCGACGCCGGGCCGGGCCACCACGTCGGACTCGAAGAGCGCGTCCAGGTCGCGGTGCCGGTGGCAGACGACGCACACCTTCACGTTCTTCGGGGCGTTGAGCAGCGCGTCGATGACGGCGCGGGCCTTGTCGGCGCCGAGGCCGTGGAGGGCGATCAGCTCGTCGAAGCCGACGAAGAGGGGCGCGGCGAGCTCTCCGAGGACGGCGAGCGGCTGCTTCGGGTCGGCCTTGAGCTCCTTCGCGCCGACGCGGCCGAGGAAGTCGTTCACCTTGGCGGCGACGCGGTTGAGCACCGCCTCGGGGGATTGAGGCAGGCCGTCGTCGCGATCGGGATCGCGCAGGTCGAGGGTGAAGGCGGCGCCGCCGGTGCGCTCGCAGGCGCGCTGGAGGACGCCCTTCATCAGGGTGGTCTTCCCGATCCGCCAGAAGCCGCGGATGCAGGCGTGGTGGCCGCCGGTCATGTGGGCGGCGAGCTCGTCCTCGAGGCCGCGGCGGACGCGCAGCTCGTCGGGGAGTTCGTACAGGGCGTCGAGGTACCGGTCGGCCAGCGGGTGCAGCTCGGACATGGAGGGCTTCTCTTACCGCAGGGCGGGCGCACTTCAATGGACGAGCTTGGCGGGCTTCTTCTTCGGGTGCTTCGCGGGCGACCTCATGCGGACGATGCCGTCGAAGAGGTGCTTCTCGGTGTACAGGCCGCGGTGGGACGCGCGCTCGCCGGCTTGCCACGCCTGGGGGCGTTCGAGCCACTGCTTGATGCGGATCTCGCCGTCGTAGGCGAAGGGGGCGCGGAGCTCGTCGGGCAGGGCCGTCCAGCAGCGGCGCTCGATGGGGCGGAAGGCGGCCTCGAAGTCGTCGCCGGCGTGCTCGTGGCGGCGGTGGTGATCGAGCGTGCCGTCAAAGGCGCGGGAGATGTGGAAGAGCTCGTGGAGGATGGTGGCGACGCGCTGGCGGGGCGTGGAGCGGCGAAAGAAGAGCGGGCGCAGGGTGATGGTGTACAGGCAGCGCACGCCGTGCAGCTTCACCACGGGCTTCTTGCGCCCGAGCGAGTCCTTACGACGGCCGCCGGTGAAGCAGAGGGGGCGGACGGTGCCGCGGGAGGCGCGGCGGGCCTCGCCGGCGACGATGACGAGCTTCGAGGCGTCGACGTGGGCGTACTCGGGGGAGGTTCTCGCGACGTGCTCGATCAGCGCGCGGACGGCGTGGGTGAAGTCGGGGCGGCGGCGGACCGGGGGCACTCGTCGCGGAGTGTACCGGGTGGACGGGGACGACTTGGAGCGCATTCCGTCGGAGCTCGTAGAGACAGGCGGACCGCAGGTTCCCGCGCCAGTCCAGCGCGCCGTCCTTCGGAGGGCGGCGAGTCAAAGGCCGGGGCCGCCCCCATGAGCAGCTGCGACTGCGAATGAGATCGTCCAGAGCGAGGCACCTGCAGCCACCTGCAGCGCTCGTTCGTTCGCACTGAGCTACCACCGCTCGACGGTGAGCCCCTCGACCCGGCCGAACTCGCGCACGTTTCGTGTCACGACGATGTGGCCGTGCGCAAGGGCCTGGGCCGCGATGAGGAGATCGTGCGCTCCAATCGGTGTCCCGGAGTTCCGGAGGTGAGCTCGAAGCTGGCCGTACTCCTCGGCGCACGTCGCGTCGAAGTCGAGCGAGCCCAGCGGAGCGAGAAACACGCGGAGCCGGCCCAGGTTCGCCTGCACGCGCTCGCTGTTGTACACGCCGTAGAACAGCTCGGCGCGGACGATGGCGCTGATCAGCACATCCCCCGGATCGCATCGCGCGAGGCGCTCCAGAAGCTGGCGCTCTCCGCCGTTCAGGATCGCGACGCAGACGTCCGAATCGAGCAGAAAGCTCACCCGATCGGCTCCGGCTCGTCGGAAGCGAGCTCGGGCGGCACCTCGATCGGATCCGGCGACCGCCTTGCGAAGCGCTGAAAGTAGCCCTCCGGCCACCTCGTGGGCTTCACCTCGCGACGCGCAAGCTCGGCAAACCACGCCGAGACGCTCTGCCGGGAACGGCGCGCGGCACGGCGCACCAGTTGTTCCACGTCGGGAGGGAGGTAGATCGTCACCTGGGACATAGGCCACTTATATGTTGCCTGCGTGACCACGGCCAGCCCCCCAGGAGTCAGCCCACCGTCGCCGGCTTCTGCCCGCGGAGGAGCCAACCGCGCCCGCGGCTCCCGGAAGAGGTCGGTACGAGGCGGGCTCTATTTCGTCCCCTCCCTCTCCCCCGAGGGGGAGAGGGAGCGCAGGTAGCTGTCCACCGCCTTCACCTGCGCCTCGTGTCCTTCCGCCGCCGCGTAGGCCGCCTTCGCTCGCTCGGCCAGCGCCCGCACCGCGCCCACGTCCGCCTTCTGCGCCTGCTTCGCCTTCGCCAGCGCGAACGCCGCGTCCGCCGTGTACACCTCCCACGCCCCTGTCTCGTCGGCCAGCGTGAGCGCGCGCTCCAGCGTCTGCACCGCCTCGCCCGTCTGCTTCAGCGCCACCTGGGCCTGCCCCTTCGCCAGCAGCGGCAACACCAGCTCCCCGCTCTTCTCGCCCACCTTCGTCCCCGCCGCCACGCCCCGCTCGGCCACCGCCAGCGCCTCCTGCGGCTGCTCCTCCCCCAGCGCGATGAAGGCCCGCACCGCCGACGCCTCCGCGATGTAGGGCGCCTGGGGCTCCGGCTTCATCGTCAGCACGCCGTTGACCGCCTCCTTCGCCTCCTGCACGTGGCCCAGCGACAACTGCACCTCGCCCCACGTCAGCCGCGTCGCCGTCACGTAGGGGTGCTCGTCAGGGAAGCTCTTCCCGGCTATCGCCCTCGCCCGCTCCACCAGCGCCAGCCCTTCCTTCGGCCGCCCCGCCTTCGCCAGCGTGTCCCCGAAGTTGTTGAGCAGCACCACCAGGCGCGGGCTGTCGAAGCCGAAGAGCTTCTCCCGGGTGTCCAGCGCCTTCTGGAAGGTGTCCCGCGACGCCGCCTCCCGCCCGGCGAAGAAGTACGCGTTCGCCAGCATGCTGCGGATCATCGCCACCTCGGGGTGATCCGCCGACACCTCGCGCTCGCGCACGCTCAACGCCTTCTCCAGGTGCTCCAGCGCGCGCGGCATCTCCCTCGCCGCCAGGTAGCTGGTGCCGAGATCGAAGTGCGCCTTCCACACCAGGGGGTGATCGGCCCCCAGCAGCTTCACCGTGAGCGCCAGCGCCTCCTCGTGCTGCGCCGCGGCCTTCAAGGGCTGCCCTTCCGCGCTCGCCACCCGCGCCACCGACACCAGCCGCTGCGCGGTGAGCAGATCGTCCCCGCCCAGCCGCTCGATGGTGGCCTCCGCCAGCGCGTCCCAGGTGCGGCCCTCCGCCGGCCGGTTCAGGCTGAAGCCCACCACCGAGGTGAGGCGGATCGCCGCGTCCGCCACCGCCTCGTCGTAGCCGACCGACTGGGCCGCCGCGAGCGCCGCCAGCCACGCCTGCGCCGCCTCGGGGAACTTCGCGCCCGCCTGCAGCACCTGGCCCTGGAGGATCAACGCGTCGGCCTCCAGCGCCTTCTGCCCCAGCTCCCGCGCCTGCGTCACCGCGCCGTCCAGGAGCTTGCCCGCGTCCGCCACCTGGCCCGCCTCCACCAGCGAGCGCGCCTGCACCAGCGCGTCGGTGAGCGCGCGGATCCGATCGTCCTTGGTCCCCAGCACCAGGCGCGGATCCTTCTTGAGCCGCGCCACGTCCGCGCAGGCCGCCACCGGCGAGAGGCCCCACGCCGCCGCCCCGCCCTTCTCCACCAGCGCCTCGTCCGCGCTCGCCATCAGCGCGCTGACCGCCTTGAGCTCGTTCCTCCGGCGCCTGAGGCACGCGTCCTGGAGCAGCCAGGCGTCCTCGCTCTGCTCCTTGCGCACGAAGGTGGCCTCGCAGGCGCTCGCCGCGGCCTGGGTCCACGCCGCCGCCTGCGTGTCCAGGGCGCGCACCACCGAGGCCAGCGCCGCCGCCGCGAAGGGCTTCTGCACCGCCCCGAAGGCCTGCTTCACCTTGGTGCGCACCCCGTCGTCCCAGACGCCGGCCAGCTCCTGCCCCACCGCCTCGCAGCGGCCCTTCGTGCGCGCGCGATCGACGAAGACCCCCCCGACGATCAACGCCAGCACCACCGCCACGCCCAGCCACGGCAGCGCCTTGCGCATCCCTTCCGTCGGATCCTTCGCCAGCGCCTCGAGCAGCGCGTCCATCGAGGGAAAGCGCGCCTCGGGCTCCTTCGCCAGCCCCCTCACCAACAGGGCGTGCACCCCCGCCGGCACCTCCGTCCCGCGAGGCCTCGGAGGCAACACCGCGTCGATGGTCGCCTTGGTGATCGCCACCGGGCCATCGCCGGAGAAGGGCCGCTCGCCGTACAGCGCTTCCCACAGGCACACGCAGAAGGAGAATTGATCGCTGCGCGCGTCGGGGGGCTTCGCCTGGGCCTGCTCCGGCGACATGTAGCCGACGGTGCCGACCACCATGTCCCCGCGGGTGAGCGGATCGGACAGGGAGCCCGAGCGCCCGGAGTCGTCGCCGCTGGCGGGCATGATCGGCCCCACCGGCTCCAGGCTGCCGTCGGCCCGCGCCACGCCGAAGTCGGTGACGCGCACCCGGCCGTCCTCGCCCATCAGCACGTTGGCCGGCTTGAAGTCCCGGTGCACCAGGTGCGCGCCGTGCGCCGCCGCCAGCCCCCGCCCCGCCTGGAGGAAGACGGCCACCACCTCGCGCCAGCCGCGCTGCCTGGCCCTCATCCACGAGCGCAGCGTGGTGCCGGGCACGTACTCCATGGCGATGAAGATCCCGCCCTGGTGCTCGCCCACGTCGAAGACGTTCACCACGTTGGGGTGCGACAGCCGCGCCATCGCCTGGGCCTCGCGCAGCATGCGGGCGTGGGCCGCCGTCTCGTCGTTGCCGCTCTGGGCGCGCAGCGTCTTCACCGCCACCCGGCGATCGAGCTCCGGATCGTACGCGGAGTACACCGCGCCCATGCCCCCCACGCCCAGCGTGTCCAGCACCAGGAAGCGCCCCACCTGGTCGCCCTTCGTCAGCGCCTCCGGCGACGCGGTGGCCTTCGGCATGGGCGTGGCCGTCCCCGACAGCTCGATGGTGGGCACGTCGGCGCCCGGCCGGGAGGCGTCGTGCTTGGCCAGCAGCGGCCCGCAGGTGGCGCAGGTGACGGCGTGGACACGCACCTCCGCTTCAGCGCTCGGCGCGAGCGCCCCCTTGAGGAGCGCCACCCAGGTGTCGGACGACACGCACGCCATTGACGGGACTCTACTAGCCACTGTGGGGAGCGAGGAAAGTGTGTCGACGGAGGCGCGGCGGGCGGCTAAGTGCAACGGCGCATGAGACTCCTCGCCCTCGGACTGTCCCTGTTCGTCCTGGCCTGCGGGCCCAAGCCCACCACCATGCAGGACGCCGGCCCCGACACGAGCTGCGGCCTCGACTGCGTCGCCCAGGCCCGCTACGGCCTCATCGTCGAGCGCTGCTTCGAGTACTCGTCCGATCCGTTGAACGCGCAGGATCCGCCCACGCTGGGCGCCTGGGTGCGCCCCGTCTTCACGCTGGAGGGCGGCGTGAAGGTGATCCCCGTGGAGTACCGCCAGAACGGGCAGATCCGGATGATCGACAGCTTCTCGATCGTCGACGGCAACCTGCGGCTGATGCGCCGCGAGTTCGCCGGCACCGGCCAGTCCGTCACCTACAAGACGGGCATGGACATCACCGGCGTGCAGTGGCTCACCCAGGGCAGCTCCGCCGGCGAGACGTACACCTCCAGCACCGACGCCTTCATCGCCAACCAGTCTTCCACCATGACGGTGCCCACCACCTACCGCATGACCACCGCGGCCGCGTCGGCCTCCGAGCTGCGCACCCCGCTGGAGACGTACACCTCCGGCCTCAAGCTGCTGGTGGGCGAGACGCCGGATCACGGGTCCGATCCGCGCCGGGTGTACGTGCCCGACGTGGGCTTCGTGGTGCTCGCCTCCAGCTTCAGCCTGGTGCCCGGCACCACGGTGGCGGTCAGCCTGCAGAAGATCCGCGACATCGGCTCGCCGGACGGTGGGTCGGACGCCTGTAGCCTGGGGAGGCCCTAGATGAAGACGACCCGCCTGCTGTGGCTCGCGGCGCTGGCGCTGTCCGCCTGCAAGTCAGGCCCCGAGGTGATCGCCGAGGCCGCGGCGCCGGAGCTGATCGATCAGGACATGGAGATCGTCAGCCAGTCGCTCACCGACTGCGACGTGAAGCTGACCGGCACGGTGGCGTCAGCGGACCGGGCCGTCACCGTCGAGAGCGCGCGCTTCGAATTCGTCGTGGACGGCGAGGTGCGAAGGGCGGGTGAGAAGAAGCTGGGCATCGCGGTGCCGGCGGGCGGGAAGGCCAGCTTCAGCCTGGAAGAGACGCTCACCTACGTGAAGGACGAGGCCGACCTGAAGGCGATGGACACCCGCGGCGGCTCGCTGCTCACCGCCCTTCGCGGCACCCTGCTGGTGAGGGCGCAGGCGCCTTCGGCCGGCGGCGCCCCGGCTTCCTGGGAGCTGGAGTTCGCCCGCTCGAAGGACGTGCGCACCCCGCGGCTGCCGCACCTCAAGCTGCGCGAGTTCGAGGCCGGCCGCTTCGCGGAGAACGAGGTGCAGGCGGTGTTTCACTTAGGGGTGGAGAACCCCAACCCCTTCTACCTGTCCATCTCCGGGCTGGACTACGCGGTGACGGTGGCGGGCAAGCAGCTCAAGACGGGCACCATCGGCGCGGGGGAGAAGATCAGCCCCTCGTCCACCGGGGTGTTCGACGTCACCGTGACGGTGAACGAGGAGTCGCACGGCAAGGACGTGGTGAAGCTGATCAAGGGCCTCAAGCTGCCCTTCTCCATCAGCGGAGCGCTCAAGGCGCCGATGTACGTAGAGCCCCTGACCGCCGAGGGGGAGATCAAGCTGAACCCTCCGAAGTAGACTGGAGTTCTCCTTCGCGCCGCACGGCTGCCGGGGCCGCGCGTCAAGCCATGCATTTCCTCGGGCCAGATCCCACCCGCTTCCCGCCGGTCGACGCCACCGACGAAGACGGCATTCTCGCCGTGGGGGGCGATCTTTCGCCGGAGCGCCTGGTGGCGGCGTACCGCCGCGGCGTCTTCCCCTGGTACAGCGAGGGCCTGCCGATCCTCTGGCACTGTCCGGATCCGCGCTTCGTGCTGGTGCCCGGCGAGCTGCACGTCCCGAAGAGCCTGCGCAAGGCGATGAAGCGCGGCGAGTACCGGGTGACGCTGGACACGGCCTTCGAGCAGGTGATCGACGGGTGCGCGAAGACGAAGCGGCCCGGGCAGCGCGGCACGTGGATCACCCGCGACATGCGCAAGGCGTACGTGAAGCTGCACGGGCTGGGGCTGGCCCACTCCTGCGAGGCGTGGAAGGGGGAGGAGCTGATGGGCGGGCTGTACGGCGTGTCCCTGGGCGCCGTCTTCTACGGGGAGTCGATGTTCGCCCGCGCCGACGACGCGTCCAAGGTGGCCTTCGTCACGCTGGTGGAGTGGCTGGCCGGCTGGGGCGTGCAGCTCATCGACTGCCAGCAGCAGACCGAGCACCTGGCCCGCTTCGGCGCGGCGCCCTGGCCGCGGAAGAAGTTCGTCGAGGAGGTGGCCCGGCTGGTCGGCGCCCCCACCCGGCAGGGGAAGTGGACGCTGGACGCGACGCCGGTGGAGAAGCGGCCGTGAATCCGTCGCTGTACGAGGCCTTCGAGCGCCTGGAGGACACGCACTGGTGGTTCGAGGGCCGCCGGCGCCTCCTGCGGGACATCCTGCGCCGCCAGTTGTTGCCCCGCAGCGGCCGGAGGATCCTCGACGTGGGCAGCGGCACGGGCGGCATGTTCCCCCTGCTGTCCGAGTTCGGCCAGGTGGAGGGCGCGGAGGCCTCCGCGGACGCGCGCGCGCGGGCCCTTCGCCGCTTCCCGAAGCTGAAGGTGTCCGACTGCCGGCTGCCCGAGGGCCTGCCGGAGGGACGGTGGGACGTCCTCACCGCCTTTGACGTGATCGAGCACCTCGACGAGCCGATCGAGGCCCTGCGGGCCATGCGCAGCCGGCTGGTCTTCGACGGGCAGGTGGTGGTGACGGTGCCGGCCTTCCGCTTCCTCTGGAGCCAGCACGACGAGGTGAACCAGCACCGGCGGCGCTACGGGCGGCTGGAGCTCGTCTCGCACCTCACCGCCGCGGGCCTGCGCGTCACCTGGGCCAGCTACTTCAACGCCCTGCTCTTCCCGGCGGTGGCCGGCGCGCGGCTGTGGCAGCGGCTCAAGCCCCCGAAGGACTCGGACGAGTCGGACATGGCGCCGGTGAAGGAGCCGCTCAACCGGCTGCTCACCGAGCTGTTCGCCAGCGAGCGGCTGGCCCTGTCCTTCGCGAAGCTGCCCTTCGGGGTGTCGCTGGTGGCGGGTGGCCCAGCGCGGGTGAGGCGTCAGGCCGGGGCGGACAGCGCGGCGATGGCAGCCCGCACCGACTCCCCGCGGCCGGCGAGGAAGACGACGTCGCCGCGAATCAGCGGCGCCTCGGGATCGAGCTCCTCCACCAACTGGCCGCCGCGCTGCAGGGCCACCACCAGAGCGCCGGTGCGGTTGCGCAGCTCCAGCGCCCGCAGCGACTGGCCCAGGGCCGGGCTGCCTTCTTCCACCACCACGTGCTCCAGCTTCAGCTCGGCCAGCGCGGGGATCTCGCTCAGCGTGCGCCGCGGCACGGTGGGCTTGCGCTCGGAGCTGTAGGTCCGCTCTCGGGAGACGCGGATCTGCCGGTCGATGACGTTACGGGGCACGTCCAGCCAGCGCAGCACGCGCACCAGCATCTCCACCGCGCTCTCCACCTCCTCGGCCACCACCTCGCTTGCCCCCAGGCCCAGCAGCTCCTTCACCTCGGCCAGGTAGTGGGTCCGCAGCAGGACGGGCACGTCGGGCGCGACGCGGCGCGCGGTGTCCAGCACGCGGCGGGCCGCGGCGGGATCGTTCATCACCAGCACCATGGCGCGCGCCTTCGCCAGGTAGGCGTGCTGGAGCGCCTCCTCGCTGGTGGCATCGGCGTAGTAGATGTGCGCGCCCTCGGTCCGCCCTTTGCGCACCGTCTCGGCGTTGAGCTCCAGCACCACCGTCTTCACCTCGCAGGCCTCCAGCGCGCCCGCCAGCACGCGCCCCGCCACGCCGTAGCCCACCACCACCACGTGGCCTTCCAGGCCCTGGGGCGCCTCGTGCGCGTCGTCGATGCCGCGGGCGCCCAGGCGCCGGGCGAGGGGCGCGAGCAGCTTCTCGCCGGCCCGGACGTGGGGCGCGACGCGCACCAACAGCGGCGTGAGGAACATGGTCAACACCCCGGCCGACAGCACCGGCGCCAGGGTGGGCTCGTCCACCACGCCGCTCTGCCGCCCCAACTGCGCCAGCACGAAGCCGAACTCACCGAACTGGGCCAGCCCCACCCCGGCCAGCCACGCCACCCGCGCCGGGAAGCGCATCACCAGGGCCGCCGCCGTCGCCAGCAGGCCCTTGCCGATGATGAGGCCCACGGTGAGCCCGGCGAGGAGCAGCGGCGAGGCCAGCAGCACGTGCACGTCGAAGAGCATTCCCAGGGAGACGAAGAAGATGGACACGAAGGCGTCGCGCAGGGGCGCCACGTCCCCCATCGCGCGGTGGCCGAACTCGGTGTCGGCCACCACCATGCCGCCGAGGAAGGCCCCCAGGGCCAGCGACAGCCCGGCCAGCGAGGTGAGCCACGCCGCGCCCAGCGAGATGCCGAGGATGGCGAGGAGGAAGACTTCCCGGCTGCGGGCGCGATCGACCCAGGACAGGATTCTGGGCACCACGAAGCGAGCGACCAAGAGCGTGCCGGCCACCACGCCGCCGGCCTTGAGCAAGGCCAGGCCGATCGACGTCAGCTCGCCTTTGCCTTCCGACGGCCCCAGCAACGGCACCACCAGCACCATGGGCACCACGCAGAGATCCTGGAAGATCAACGTGCCGACGATGAAGCGGCCGTGCGGCGCGTCCAGCTCGCGGCGCTCGGTGAGGGCCCGCAGGACGATGGCGGTGCTGGAGAGCGCGAAGACGAGCCCGAAGAAGACGGCGCGCCCGGTGGGTTGGCCCAGGGCCTTCGCCGCGCCCATCACCGCGAGGGTGGTGAGCCCCACCTGCAGCACCCCGCCCAGGGCGACGCGCTTGAGGAGATCCCTCATCCGGGACACGGAGAACTCCAGGCCGATGGTGAAGAGCAGCAGCACCACGCCCAGCTCGGCCAGCACCGCGATGTCCTGGGACGACGTCACCAGCTTCAGCCCGTGGGGGCCGCACAGCGCGCCGGCCAGCAGCAGCCCCGCCACCGCGGGCAGCCTCAGCCGGGCCAGCACCAGGGTGACCACCACGCCCAGCGCCGCGATCGCCGTCAACTCGTTGAGGAGAGGAATGTGCCCCACGCGAGGGGTGGCTTGTACGCAGTCGCCCGTGGGCAATCCAAAGAAACAGCCGGCCCAGGTGCGTTTTCCTACGCGCGCACCACCCCGAGGTGCCGGAGCGCGTCGAGCAGCCCGGCCTCCGGCGCCTCGAAGAGGGCCAGCGCCCGCGCGGCCAAGGCGCCGTCCAGCGCACAGAGCGCGGCGTGCACCCGCTGGGGGGAGTGATCCTTCAGGCGCGGCGTCGCGGCGGGCTCGAAGAGGGCGTCGGCCCGCGCGGGCACGTGGCAGATGAAGTCGGCGGCAGCCGCCATGGGCAGCGAGGGGCGATCGCCCTCCAGCGCCAGCGCCGTCTCGGCGGCCGCCAGTTGACCGACGACTCTGATGAGAAAGGCGCGCGTAGCGCCGTCGACGGCAGGAGGGAGCTGCGCTTGTACCGCGCGCAGCAGCGCCGCCTCGTCGACCCCCTTGAAGACAGCGCCAGAGAGGCGGAAGAGGCCGGAGGTGTGGCGCTGCCCGGCCACCTCGGCGACGCCGCGCAGCCGGCCCAGCGAGTAGGCGAGGTGAAAGCCGTCACCGGCCGCCAGGAAGGCCAGCCAGTGCAGCGCGTCCGGCGTCTCCCAGTGGCGCGCCACCTGCGGCTTGGGCGGCAGCGCCTTCGACAGCGCCGTGCGGTACGCCGCGAGGAGGAGCGCCTTGAGCTCGGCCCAGGGGAGGCTCACCAGGACCTCGCGGGGGGGGCGCGCACCATGCGCGAGCCATAGCAGGTTTCC
>JADLDB010000063.1 GCA_020846875.1 Myxococcales bacterium
AGAGCATGGATCGCGCAGGACGTTGCCCGGAGGTCGAGAAGCGAGGAGGGAGCGGGCTGGTGGGCCCGTGACCGACGAGCGACGACGAGATCCGGGCAAGGGACCAGCGAGGCGTGCTCTGCTCAGGCGATCTCCGGGGGTTAAAGTCGATCGCGTCGAGGTCGAGTTCGATTCCCAGCGACGGCACCGGCAGTCGGTGCCCCGGGGCCGTACGGCGTCATCAACCACGAAGCTCCCGTGCCTCGCGAGAAGATCTCGATCCGCTGGGAGTTCATCGGACCTGCGAGACGGCTGAAGCCAGGGGCACGCGCACCGCAGCGGCGCGGCGACCTCACCCGCCCGCGGACGTGTAGTGGCCGATCGACTTGAGCCACACCAGCCGCGCCAGACCCGCGAAGGCGCAGGCCCCCAGCACCGCGCCGGCCAGCGTCTGCGGCTCGAGCCTGCCCAGGAGCGCCTCGGCGGGAAAAGTCGTCATCACCGCCAGCGGGATGACGAAGGTGAAGACGAAGCGCAGCGCCCCGCGGAACACCGCCGACGGCCAGCGCGCGGCGTCGAAGATCGAGCTGAACAGGTACGTCAGGTTGTCCACCTTCACCACGAAGAAGGCGGCGCTGACGATCAGGATCCACAGCGAGTAGAGCAGCAGCGTGGCCGCCACCAGCAGCACCAGCGCCATCGCCACGCCCAGCAGCGACGGCGGCCTCCCCACCCGGTGGAAGGCCAGCCCGAGGATCACCCCTGCGTTCAGCAGGCTGAAGACCCGCCAGACGTGAAACCGAGCGGTGGAGACCAGGAACTGCGCGTCCGCCGGCTTGAGCAGCACGAAGTCCAGCGTGCCCTTGCGGATGTGCTCCACCACCGCCTGCAGGCCCGGGTTGATCGCCCCGTCGAGGATCCCCTGCAGCAGGATGAACCAGCCCGTCACCACCAGCGCCTCACCGAAGTTCCAGCCGGGAATGCCGGGGCGCGTCGCCTCGCCGTACACCACGAAGAGCGGCACCACCGCCGTCGCCGCCCAGAAGACGGAGATCACCCCGTCGATGAGGAAGTCCCATCGGTACTGCGCCGCCAGCAACCCCGACGTGCGCAACTGCAAGCCCAGCAGCCGCAGGTAGCGCGTCACCTCAGCCCCCGTACGCCTGGAAGCGCTTCACGCCCGCGCGCCACAGCGCGAGCGAACCCACCAGAAACGCCGCCGCCCAGGCCAGCTGCCGCGCCAGCAACGTCAACGCCGTGGGCAGCTCGTGCACGCCGGTCATCAGCTCCACCGGCAGGCCGAGCTGGTAGCGGAACGGCAGCCACGCGCTCACCTCTCTGAGCCACGGTGGGAAGAGGTCGAGCGGGAACAGGTAGCCGGAGAAGACGAAGAAGGCCGCCAGCCACACGTCCATGATCTTCACGCTCGACTCCATGGTGAAGCTCAGGGCGCCGATCGCGATGTTGGCGAAGAAGTTGATCATCCACCCGCCGGCCAGCGAGGCGAGGAAGACCAGCCAGGTGGCCCAGTGCTTCTCCAGGTGCGCGCCGCCGGGGCTCACCAGCAGGATCACCACCACCGGCGCCGTCACCGCGAAGCGCAGCGGCATGAAGGCCAGGTTCTGCACCAGGTACATCAGCACCGGGTGGACAGGCCGCAGCAGGCGCATGGACAGCGTGCCCTGGCGCACTTCGTAGTTGATCTCCCAGGCCGCCCAGCTGCTGATCAACTGCCGCACGATGAAGGCCGACAGGAAATACGCCACGAAGCTGCCCGTGCCCCAGGTGCGGCCCGACACCGAAGGCACCGGGGCCACTTCCGACACCGCCGTCCACACCATCAGCATGATCAGCGGCATGGTCGTGGCGAACACCCAGACGAGCATCTCCGCGCGGTACGCCGCCGCCTCGGAGAAGCCGATCTTCAGCATGGTGGGCATCGCTCTGAGGACGCGCCTCACGCCGCCTCCGCCTCACGGGCTGCGCGGCTGCGCGAGAACAGCTCGCTCATCACCTCTTCCAGCGGCGCGTTCTCCACGTTCAGATCGTGCACCGGCAGCGACCCGAGCGCCCGGCTCACCGCCGCGTTCACGCCGTCCTGCGGGACCTGGATCACCGCCTCCGCCGCCTCGTGCTTCACCACCGTGCCCAGCGTGGACACGTCCTCCTTCGAGACCGGCCTCGAGAAGCGCAAGGTCACCCGCTTCTCCGGCCGCACCCGCTGCACCAGCGACTCCAGGCTTCCATCGAAGGACAGCTGGCCCTTGTCGATGACGATCACCCGCGGGCACAGCGCCGCCACGTCGTCCATGTAGTGCGAGGTGAGGATCAGCGTGGCGCCGTGCTGCTCGTTGTACCGGCGGATGAAGTCGCGCATCACCACCTGCATGGACACGTCGAGGCCGATGGTGGGCTCGTCGAGGAAGAGCACCTTCGGGCCGTGCACCAGCGCCGCGGCGAGCTCGCACTTCATCCGCTCGCCCAGGGACAGTTGACGCGTGGGCTTGGTGATCAGCTCGCCCAGCTCGAGCAGCTCGATCAGCTCGCCCACGCGCTTGTGAAACTCGGCGCGCGGCACGTCGTAGATGGCGCGGTTCAGCTCGAAGGTCTCCGCCGGCGGCAGATCCCACAACAACTGCTGCTTCTGCCCCATCACCAGCATGATCTTCTTGAGCAGCGCCACCTCTCGCTTGCGGGGCACATGTCCGTCGACCTCCACCTCGCCGGCGGTGGGGTGCAACAGGCCCGAGAGGATCTTGAGAGTGGTCGTCTTGCCCGCGCCGTTGGGCCCGAGGAAGCCGACGCGCTCGCCGGGCTCGATGTCGAAGTCGATCCCGTCGACCGCCTTCACCCAGGTGTACTGGCGCCGGAAGATGGCCTTCATCGCCGCGGAGAAGCCGGGAGGGCGCTTGTGGACGCGGTAGTGCTTCTGGAGAGCCCGGACGCGGATCATGCGCGCGCGTCATAACCAAGCGCCCGGGCGCGGGCACGTCTCGTCATTGCACCAGGATCGGCAGCGACACGCCCGCGTCGGCCGTAAGCCCCGCGGACGACGAACCCGCGCCCCCGCCCCCGGGCAGTAGCACGACGCCCACGCCCGCGTCGATGGACCCGGCCACCACCACGAGTGCAATGGCGGGCCCACCACCGCCGGGGCTGCCCGAAGAGCCTGGACCGCCGTTGCCCCCTCGGCCCCCCGGAGGCCCACCAGGGATGGTCAGAAGCGACGCGCCAGACAGCACGCAGTTGCAGGGCATGGTGGAGGAGGACGACGTGCACATCCCCGTGTCGGCGTTCAGACAGGTGGTGGGCGCTCCGCCGTCGCCCGGGGTTCCACTTCCACCCCACCCGCCCGGCGATCCCGGAAAGCCGCTCCCGCCATTGCCCGTCCTCAGCTCGGACCAGGACAGCACCACCTGGGTGCCCGACGCGAAGAGCGCCACGGAGGCACCGCCACCCACCCCACCCCAGCCGGCCTGTCCGCCCCGGCCCCCACACCCGCAGACACCCGCCCCACCAGACAGGCCCGACTTGTAGGGTGAGCCGCACGACGTTGGGCAGACCCCCGTGCAGCCCCTGTTGTTGTCCCAGCAATTCGAGTTGGACGGGATGGTGCCAGTCGGGAGCGTACCGTGGGCGCCGTCCGAGCCTGCGCTCCCGTTGCGCCCCGTCGCGGGAACGAAGCCGGTGCTGTTGAAGCTCCAGACGCCGGGCACCGCGGGTGGCGCGCCCATGCCTCCAGCCGTCCCGTCACCGCACTGAGCGGCGAAGAGGCACAACGCACTGGCCGGCGACGGCTGCGGAGGCGTGAGGCCTGGATTTCCCGGCGCCGCGCTGACGCTGACGTTGTCCAGCTCCAGGCGTCCACCGCTGACCGTCACCGCCAGGCACGACGCCCCCGCCCCGGCATCGGCCGGGAGCATAGTCGTCACCGTCAGATCCTTGAGCGTCACGGCGGCGCTGAGGTTGGAGAGCGCCATCGCAGGGCACGCCGCCGCGATTCGAGTTCGACTGCGACGCCCCGCCCGGCAGTCCTTCTGCCACGTCGCACCGTTCTGCTCCCAGGCGCCCTCGACCGACACTGGACCGGACATGCTCGGCGCGACCGGCCCCGAGTAGGTTCCCTCGGCGAGGAAGACGCGGGGCTTCGTCGAACCGGCCGCGGCCTCCATGGCCGCCTCGACGGTGGCCTTCGGGAAGTCCACGGAGCCCTGGTTGGTGTCGTCGCCGCCCACGACGACGAAGATCCCATCGGCGTCGCCGACTGTCTCTGGGACACACGGGGCCTCGGCGGTGCCGCCGTCACCGACTCCGCCGTCACCGACTCCGCCGTCACCGACTCCGCCGTCACCGGCTCCTCCGCCACCGGCTCCTCCGCCACCGGCTCCTCCGCCACCGGCTCCGCCTCCCTGCCCCCCGCCGCCGTCGACGCCACCGCAGTCGGGATGCTCGTGATGATCGGCACAGTACGCCTCGTAGCGCGAGTCAAAGTTGAAGCAGGCCGCGGCTGCCATCGCTGCCGCCAGCACCAGGACACGCGCCTTCACGGAAACCTCCCGGTCCACACCAGACCCACAGCTTCAGCCGTCGTCCAGAGGGTGACGGCGGGCTCGGACTCCCCTCCAAACAAGAGCAGCGCTCCAGCCGCGAGCAGGCAGGCTGCGCTCGTTCCGGCCAGGATCCACCCGACCGTCTGCGCCGCTTGTCCCGAGGCGCGGGTGTCGCTCGGCGAAAAATCCGGCGGCGGCATGGTGAAGGCGGCGTCGGCCGAGGCAGCCCGGGCGAAAGCGATGGCGGCCCCTGTTCCCAGCCCGAGGCCCACTGCACCCGGGATCCACCAGAAGCGCCGAAGGCCTCCGCTTCGCTCCGGGGCAGCACCAACCTCAGGCGAAGCCACGCGTGGTGCATCGCTCACCGGCACCAGGGCAGCGGCCTTGCGCCGGGCAGCGAACACCGGCTGCAGATCATCCACCAACTTCTGCGCCGCCAGGTCGAGCACATCGAAGATCGCCGCCTCGCCCTCGGCGCTCTCGCCGAAGGTCGCAAGCACCTTGGCATCAGCCGCGGAGATGATGCGCACCGTCACCTGCACGCGCTTGCCCACCTTGGACACCGTGCCCACGACGATGCCGTCGGCCCCCAGCGCGCCGGCGAGCTCCGTGAAACACGAGGAAGCGTCGTCTGCGCAGCCCAGCAGTTGCTTCTGCCGCTCCACGGACAGCACCGCGAGGATGTCCGACCGGGTGCTGACGGTGAGCCCGCGCTCGGACAGCCGCAGCGCAAGGTGGTCGGTGAAGTCGCCGGCGAGGGACGCCTTCAGGTTGGTGACCTTCAAGTCGGGGGCGACGAAGCGCATCGGCCTGACTTGGTCGGGGCAGCGGACAGGAGCATCAGCACCGGAAGCCACATGGCAAGGGATCGTAGCGCACCAGACCCGGATCTGAGACGTGCTCTCGCGCGCGCGCAGCCGTTACGGTACGACCGGATCGAACATGACCGGCGACGCGATGCGCGACCTCGAGCAGTGGATCCCGAAGCTGCTGGCGGTGTGGCGGCAGCAGCGGCGAGGCGGGCGCGGCGGCGGTGGAAAGCACGGGCGTCCCTCGCGCCACGAGCCGCGGGCGCCCCAGACGCAGCTGACGCACGACGAACTCAAGGAGGTCGGGGCTGGAGTGAAGGCGCTCTCTCACGGGCTGACGAGAGAGCGGGCGCTGGCCGGCGCGAGGTACATGGACGATCCCCGGCTCCTCGGGGCCTACCTGCTCTTCTACTGGCCGGTGTCGTACGCGCAGGCACGGGCGACGCTGTCGGAGCTGCCGAGCCGACCGCGCGCCACCCTCGATCTCGGCTCGGGTCCGGGTCCGCTCGCCTTCGCCGCGCTCGATGCAGGGGCGAGCGGCGTCGTAGCGGCGGATCGCAGCAAGAGCGCGCTGGAGTTGGCGAAGGCGCTGGCGATGGAGGCGGGCGAGCCGCTCAGCACGCGGGACTGGGCGCCCGAGCGTCCGCTCCCGGAAGGACGGTTCGATCTCATCACCCTGGGGCACGTGCTCAACGAACTGTACGCGGGCGACCTCAACAGGCGTGCAGTGCTGGTGGAGAAGCTCCTCGAGCGGGTGAACAAGGGCGGCACGCTGCTCATCCTCGAGCCGGCGCTGCGCGAGACGTCGCGGGCGCTGTTGCAGGTGCGGGACGTCTTGGTGAGTCACGGCGTCGCGGTGCGCGCGCCGTGCCTGTGGCGTGGCGCCTGCCCCGCGCTGGTGAGGCCGAGCGACTGGTGTCACGCGGAGCGCGAGTGGCGGCTGCCTCCGATGGTAGAGGCGATCGGCCGCGCCGCGGGCCTGCGGAAAGAGACGCTGAAGATGAGCTACCTGGCGCTCGCGCCGCGGGGTGAGGCCTGGGCCGAGCCGCCCGAGGGCCAGGTGTTCCGCATCGTCTCCGAGCCGCTGGAAGGCAAGGGGCGCCAGCGCTTCATGGGCTGCGGGCCCTCGGGGCGCGTGGGCCTCGCGATGCAGGAGAGGCACGAGACCGAGCGGAACCGGCTGTTCTTCAAGCTGCAGCGCGGCGACGTGGTGCGGGTGACCCAGCCGGAAGAGCGCGGGGATGGACTGGCGCTGGCCGACGCGTCCACGGTGGCGATCGTCGCCCACGCGGGCCGGCCCGTGCCGCTGCGCTGACGCGGCTCGGGCGTGCCGGCACCGTCTCATTCAGCGGCCGCGACCCGCCGACTCCACCCGCGTTCTCACGCTCCGAGGAGCCGTACGCGGAGTACGGTGCACGGCCATGGGACTCGTCCTCGCGCTCTTCCTCGCCGCCGCACCCGACGCCGGCGCGCGCGATGGGGAAGGTGCTGGAGTGGGACGCGGATCCGCAGAGCCCGTGGGATCTCGAGGCCGACCTGTTCAGCCACTACACGCTCGCGCGCAGGAAGAGGTGATCAGTCGCCCAGCGCGCGCTTCGCCTCGTCCACGAAGCGGCCCTTCGGGTACTCGCCCAGGTACTTGCGGTACTCGTTCATCGCCTGCTTCGGCCGGAGCTGCACGTCGAAGCACCGCGCCCGCAGCACCCGCGCCTGCTCCGTCCGCGCGTTGCGATCCGCGTCCTGCGCGATGTCCTCCAGCCCCAGTTGGTACTTGTCGCAGTCAGCCTTCGCGATCGCGTCCTCCGCCCGCTGCAGGAAGAGCGTCTCCAGGTCCTTCGGCGCTACGCCCTTCTTCACCGCCGCCGCCGGCTTCGGCGCAGGAGCCGGCCGCGGCAGGCCCGCCCACTCCTCGGCCGGCGCCTCCGTGGGAGCGGGCTTAGCCCTGGCAGGAGGCATCGGCGCCCACTCCTCCGCCTGCGGCTCGGGGGGCTGCGCCCACTCGTCGGGGGCTGACGCCGTCTTCGCCTCGGGCACGCCCTTGAGCGAGCCACCCGCCATCGACGGCCAGGTGTCCCCCGGGCTCTCGACGACGACTTCGGTGACGGGCTCGAGGCGCTGCGTGACGGCCGGCGCCTCGGCGAGGAGAGTCTTGCCCCCTCCCTGGGCCTCTCCCCCGATGGGGGAGAAGGAAACAGCCTGCCGGCGCGCGGCTTCGGCGGAGGAGAGGCGAGGGAGGGTCCGCGGGTTGCCCCTGGCCGGCACCATCGGCGGCGCGCTCGGCGCCCGCCCGCCCACCGAGCCACCCACCTCCTGCTTCTCGATCGCAGCCGTCGCGTCGGCCGCCTCCGCCAGCTCGGACAAGTCCCGCTCCAGCGCGGGCGTCAGCTTGAGGCGCTGCGGCTTCTGGCTGCGCGAGTCCAGCCGCACCCGCTGCCCCGCCGCCACCATCAGCGCGTCGCCGTCGGGCAGCTCGACCCGCACCTTCCCCTCCGACACGCCTACCTCCATCGCCTCGCCGGTGTTGGACACCGAGAAGGTCGTCCCCACCACCCGCACCGACAGCCCGCCGGTGTGCACCACGAAGCCGCGGCGCGCGGCGTGCGACGCGCGCACCGCCACCCGGCCCCGCTCTAGCGTCAGCGCCACGTCGTCGGGCTGGGCCCGCGTCAGCGCCACCTGCGTCCCGCCCGCCACCCGCACGTGGCTCTCGTCCGGCAGGTGCACGAAGGCCCGCCCAGCCAGCGTCGTCCGCAGCACGTCGCCGCTGGACAGCTCCGCACCGTCTTCCACCGCTGCCGTCTGAACGCCCACCCGCGTCAACCCCTGCGCGCTATCCACCCGTGCACCCGGCGACGGCGCGGGCTCGGGCGACACCACCCCCGCTCCCTTCGGACTCACAGGCTCACGCGGCTCCAGCCGGGCCAGCGCGAAGGCCCCAACCACCAGGGCGGCGGCCAGCGCGCCGGCCAGCGTCAGCTTGACCAGCCGCGGGCGCCGCGCCTTCGACGCCAACCGCTTCTCCACCAGCGCCCCCACCGCCGCGTCGGGCTTCGTCCAGTCGATGACCGGCCAGGCCTCGCGCGCCGCCTCCAGCGCCTCGCGCGCCACCTGCACGGTGGCCAGCCGCTCCCTGCAGTCCGCGCACTCGCCGAGGTGCTCGTCCATCACCCGGCGCTCGTCCGCGCCCATCTCCCTCGAGGCGTACTCCCACAGCACCGACTCGTCGTGGCGGATCATGGCAGCTCCTCCCCGGCCCGCGCCAGCGCCCGCAACGCCGCGGTGAACTCCAGCCGCGCGTGGTGCAGCCGCGAGCGCACCGTGTTGTACGAGCTGCCCACCGTCTGGGCGATCTCCTCCGGGCCCATCCCGCACAGCTCGTAATAGACGAAGACGATCCGCTTCCGGGCCGACAGCTTCGAGAGCGCCTGGTGCACCAGCCTCGCCGCCTGCGCCGCCTGCGCCGCCCGCTCGGGATCTTCACCCACGGCGATGCGATCCGGCACGTCCTCCACCACCTCCTCCCGCCGCCGCCGCCACCACCGCAGGTGCATCAGCGCCACGTTCGCGCACACGCGGTAGAGGAAGGTGCGGAACTGTGACTCGCCGCGGAAGGCCGGCACCGCCTTGAGCAGCTTCACGTACGTCTCCTGCACCAGATCCTCGAGATCAGGTCGGCGGCCGACCAGATGGAAGAGCGTGCGCGCCACGTCGTCGCGGGTGAGGCGGTAGAGCTCCTCGAAGGCCAGCGCGTCGTCCCTCTTGATGCGCTCGACCAGGCGCAGCAGCCGCGCCTCGCCCTGCGTCGTGGGCGGCGGCGTCGGGATCAACCTCGGAAGCGGAATGGCGCCTGCGGATGTCACGGTGGACCTCCCGTCGTGGCCGCGCTGACGGGTAAGCCCCCGGGTTGATTCACATTCTGGGAAGGGCACCACCGCCAGCCGGAACATGACGGATTGGTTGCCTCGCCCGCCGGAACTGATCGACGGCGCGCGGCCCGCCTCGCCGGCGATGACCCTCAAGCCGCCCGGTGATCGCTTTTTTTTCACGCGGCATCGAACGCGAGTGAAGGCGGCCTGGGCCGCTCACCGACGAAGGAAGGAACCATGGACACGACGACGAGAAGGACTCTCCCGCTCCACCTCGCGCTGCTGGCGGTGCCCCTGCTGGCCTCCGGCTGCACCATCTACGACTACGACGGCTGGGACGACTCCTGTACCTGGGGCTGTCCCGGGTCCTCGTGTACCCAGACGGCCGACTGTCATTCATCGTGCGCCTGCAGCTCGGGCACCTGTGAGAAGGCCGACACCTGCGCCACCGCCGCCGACTGCGCCAACGACGAGTCCTGCGTCTCCGGCGTCTGTCTGCCCTTCTGCACCAGGAATGGCGACTGTCACCAGGGCCAGTTCTGCCTCGCCGGCACCTGCCGGGTGACGCCCCCGGGCGCGAAGACGTGCACCGCCAGCAGCCAGTGCGGGCTGGATCCCTGCATCAACGGCCTGTGCGTGCGGCCCTGCGCCTTCGATCTCGACTGCGGCGGCGGCCTCGTCTGCAAGGACGGCTTCTGCGGGGTGAACAACACCGGCACCGGCGGAGGCTCCGGCGCGGGCGGCGGCGCGGGTGGAGGGAGCGGCTCCGACGCGGGCACGGGTGGAGGGTCCGGCGGCGGTGGTGGCGGCGGCTCGACGCCTGACGCGGGCCGGCCCACTCCTCCCGAAACCTGCACCTTCAACGCCGACTGCGGCCAGGGCGCGTGGTGCGTGAACGCCAAGTGCTTCTTCGGCTGCAGCGCCGACTCGGACTGCCTCTCGTCCGAGGCCTGCCAGGGTGGCCTGTGCCGGGCGCGTCCCACCGGCACCTGCAGCAACGCCGGTGACTGCGGCGCCAGCGCCGACTGCGTGGACGGGACGTGCCGCGATCGCTGCACCAGCGACGCGACCTGCTCCAGCGGTAACACCTGCCGGATCGGCTACTGCCTGCCGCCCACCTCGGTGGTGTGCACCACCAACTGCGACTGCCCGACCAGCCTGCGCTGCGTGATGGGAAGCTGCGTGCCGTAGGGAGACTTCCCCCCTCTCCCTGAGCGGTCCAAAGGCCCTCTCCTCGTCGCCGGGGAGAGGGCCTTCTTTCGTCTACTTCGAGAGTGCCTTCGCCAGCTCCTCGTAGAGGTGGATGGCGCTCTTCACCGACTTCTCCCAGTCGCCCAGGTGGAGGCTCTCGTTCTCGCTGTGGGCGTTGGTGTACGGATCCTCCACGCCGATCAGCAGCGCGGGCACGCCGCCCAGTTCCTTCGAGAACGGCTCGACGAAGGGAATGGAGCCGCCGCAGCCGATCGCCACCGCCTTCGCGCCGAAGCCCTTCTCCATGGCGCGGAAGGCCGCCTGAAAGGCCGGACCGGACGGATCCGTGTACCACCACTTCGCCGCCTGCTCGGCCTTGATGGTCAGCGCGAGGCCCCACGGCACCGCCTTCTCCAGCGCGGCGACCAGCTTCTTCTGCACGTCGAGTGGATCGAGATCCGGCACGATGCGAATGCCCACCCGCGCCCACGCCGACTCGCAGACGATGTTGCGCGCGTCCTTCCGGCTGGAGGCCTGGATCGCGTTGATGGCGATCGACGGCTGGCGCCAGTTCGTCTCCCACGGGTGGCGATCCCCCCCCAGCAACTGCACCCCGTCCAGGAGCCCCGCCTGCTTGCGGAAGTGCGCGCGGTCACCGGGCAGCGAGGAAATCGACTTCTTCTCCGCCTCGGTGAGCGGCTTCACCTTCTCGAGGATGCCCGGGATGGCGATGGTGCCGTCGGGGTGAGTCAGCGTGGCCAGCATGCGCGCAAGGCCCATCACCGGATCGGGCACCGGCCCGCCCCACATGCCGGAGTGCAGCGACTGCTTGAGCGCCCGCACCTCCACGTCCACCGTCACCAGCCCGCGCAGCGCGGTGGTGATCGACGGCACGCCGGTCTCGAAGTTGGACGTGTCGGTGAGGACGATCGCGTCCGCCGCCATCAGCTTCGCGTGCTTCTGGAGGAAGGCCGTCAGGTGCTCGGAGCCGATCTCCTCCTCACCCTCCACCAGGATCTTCACGTTGAGCGGCAGGCTGCCGGCCGCTTGCAGCCACGCGTCCACCGCCGAGGTGTGCACGACGATCCCCGCCTTGTCGTCCGCCGCGCCGCGCGCGAAGAGCCGGCCGTCCCGCTCGGTGGGCTCGAAAGGCGGTGACTTCCACAGCTCCTCGTCCCCCGCCGGCTGTACGTCGTGGTGCGCGTAGAGCAGCACCGTCGGCTTGCCCGGGGCCTTGAGGAGCTCTCCGTACACGTACGGGTGCGCGCCCTGTACCTCCAGCAACTGCACGTTCGCAAAGCCGCGCTTCTTGAGCAGCTCGGCGGTGGCCAGGGCGCTCTGGCGCACCAGCGCCGGATCGAAGCCGTCGAAGGACACCGAAGGGATGCGGACCAGCGTCTTCAAGTCCTCGAGGTACTCGGCCTTCTTCTTCGCGAACGTCTCCAGCGCACGGTCGGTGGACATGCCGCGGGGTTTAGCGCATTCGGCCAGGCCCGGGGGCGCCGTCATGCGTCACGCTTCGAGGTGACCGGCCGCGACTACACACCGGAGCCCGCCGTTGTTCACCGCGAAGGTGCGCTGGAAGGGCAGCCCCAGGTGGGGCGCGCCTTCTTCGAGGAGGAAGGCGTAGCGCCAGGCGGGCCCCAGCCTGCGGACGGCCGCGCCGAGCCCCCGGTACAGCGCGGCGAGCTCGGACTTCTCCCCCACCCGCTTGCCGTACGGGAGGTTCGCGACGAGGAGGCCGGGGCCGGCCCGCTGCGGCAGCTTCATCGCGTCGAGGCGCTCCAGCGTGAGTCGAGGGAGGACGCCCGCGCGCTTCGCGTTGCGCCGCGCCGTGCCCAGCGCGCCGGCGTTGAGATCGGAGCCGAAGACTGAGGTGAGCACGGGCTGCTTCTCCCGCGGGAGCACCTTCCACGCAGCCTCGTCGTGGGAAGGAAAGGCCTCGAAGGCAAAGCGCCGCGCCCGCCCCGGGGCCAGGCCCGCCGCCTGCTCCGCCGCTTCGATCAGGATCGTCCCCGAGCCGCACATCACGTCCCACAGCGCCTCGCCCGGCCGCCAGCCCGCGAGGCGGAGGATGCCCGCCGCCAGCGTCTCCCGCAGGGGAGCCCGGCCGATCTCCTGCCGGTACCCGCGGAAGTGGAGGAGCTCGCCTGAGGTGTCGACAGAGAGCACGCAGCGGCCATCGTCCAGGCGCGCGTGGAGCGAAGGTCCGCCGCCGGCGAGGCGCTGCAGGGCGTCCTTGAAGCGGCCCACGCCGCCTGCCAACTCAAGCCTGAAGGCCTGCCCGTACGGCGCCAGCGACAGCTTCGACAGCTCGCTCGGGTGAGCGACGGCCGCGACGCGCAGCAGGACGCGGCTGGCGATGCGGCTGTAGAGGTTGACCGCCCGGTACGCGCCGTCGGGCGTGTTGAGCTCGACGCCTCCTGGGGCCTGGCGCCCGGAAAAGCCGAGCTCCGACAGCTCTTCGGCGAGCGCGGGCTCGAGCCCTGGCGTCGTTGCCACGAAGAGCGTCTGGGGCACGACTCTTCCCCTCTCCCCTGACCCTCACCCCCATCAGGGGAGCGGGAACAAGTCCCTCACGATCTTCGGTCGCACGCCCGTCGCGGTCAGCACGGCTTCGAGCCGCGCCTTCGCGTCCCGGCTCTCCCGGTGCACCTTGCGCCCGAGGATCAGCTCGTTCTTCAGGCTGTGCTCCAGCCGGTCAGCTCCGTCACCGTCACCTGGTAGCCGTGGCTCTCCAGGACCAGCGCGCGGATCACGTTGGTGAGGTGCGAGCCGAACTCCCGCCGGTGCCAGGCGTGGGCGAAGAGCGCCTCCATCGCCGGCGGCACCTGCGCGCGCAGCCCCTTGAGCTGCTGGGCCACCTCCGCCTGGCAGCACGGCACCAGCGCCACGTAGTCCGCCCGGTGCTGCACCGCGACCGCGATCGCGTCGTCCGTCGCGGTGTCGCAGGCGTGGAGCGCGGTGAGCAGGTGGATCCGCTCCGCGTACCGGGCCTCGGTGATCTGCCCGGTGCCAAACCGCATGCGCAGGTAGCCCAGCGCCCTCGCGCGCTCGGCCGCCTGCTCCGTCAGCTCCGGCCTCGACTCCACCGACCACAGCTCGCCCGCCTCGCGCTCCTTGAAGAACAGCTCGTAGAGGATGAAGCCGAGGTACGCGTTGCCGCTGCCCACGTCCACCACCACCGGCTGCGGGAAGCGCTTCCAGACGTCGTCCAGCGCGGGCTCCAGCAGGCCCACCAGGTGGTTCACCTGCTTCAGCTTGCGCCGCGCGTCCGCGTTGAGCTGCCCGTCCCGCGTGACGAGGTGCAGCAGCTTGAGCAGCGCGAGGGACTGGTTGGGCAGCAGCTCGCGCCTGACGGCCTTGCCGCTGACCTTGAGGCGCGCGTCGCTCACGGGTGAGGCGTCAGACCGCGACGACCTCCACCAGTTCGGGGAAGGCCTCGCGCAGCCGCGTCTCGATGCCCATGCGCAGGGTGGCGGTCGAGGACGGGCACCCGGAGCAACTGCCCTGCATGTGCACGTAGACGGTGCCGTTCTCCACCCGATCGAGGGTGATGTCGCCGCCGTCCATCGCCACCGCCGGGCGGATCTCCGCGTCGAGGATCTCGCGGATCTTGTTCTCGAGATCGCCGCCGGCCGAGACCGCGTTGAGCCACTCGTCGAGGACCTGGGCCTTCACCACCTCGGCGCCGGCGGTGAGGTGCTGATCGATCGCGGTCATCACCCCGTCGTTCAGCTCGTCCCACTCGCCCTCTTCACCCTTGGTGACGGTGACGAAGTTGGTGCCCAGCATCACCGCGGTCACGCCCTTGATGTCGAACAGCCGCCGCGCCAGCGGGGACTTCGCGTCGGCCACGTCCCTCGACTGGAAGTTCATCGCCCCGCGGGGCAGCAGCGACGTGTCGACGACGTACTTGAGGGTGCTCGGGTTGGGGGTCCACTCGAGCTGAATGTTCACGGCCACGGGAAGCTCCTTCCAGAGAATGACGTCCCCATCAGTTAAGGGCGCGCGGACCGAAAAGCAAGGCACCCCCGGCTCAGGCGAGCAGGTCGGACTCTGCCTTGAATTCGCCGATGTCCAGCTCGACCTCCAGGGGCAGCGCCGCGTCGATCTCCAACTCCCGAGTGATGAGGTCGAGATCTTCCGGGGCGGGGCTGGTGGGCAGCATGTGCTCCACCGGCTTCGAGGTGGCGGCCTTTCCCACCGGGCGCCCGGGGGCGGGCAGCATCTGGTTGGCTTCGCGCACGTGCTGCACCAACTGGCGGGCCACCAGGTCCACCATCTGGAAGGCGAAGCGGTGCCCGGACGCGAAGAGCTGATCGAAGTCGCGGTCGGTCATCTTGAAGAGGGTGGCCGGGCCGGTGGTGACGCAGCTGGCGGAGCGCGCCCCGCTGTCGATGCAGGCCACCACGCCGAACATCGAGCCCGCGGGCAGGTTGGCCAGCGTCTTCCCGTTGCGGCCCACCGACACCTCTCCCTCGACGATGAAGTACGCGCCCTGGTTGGGCTCGCCTTCCGCGAAGATCGGCGTCACCTCGAGCACGTCGAGCACCTCGAGCTGCCGGGCCAGCGCGAACTTCACCACGCTGGGCAGGCTCTTGAAGGGCGCGAAGCGATCGAGCATCGCCACCTCGGGCCGCGGTCCCGCGGGGAGCGCCGGCGTCTGTACCTTCGTGTGACCGGAGCGAACGATCCGCTCGTTGGTCTGCCGCAGCCGCGCGCAGAGGTCGACGCACAGCTTCCGCAGCACCTTGAAGGCCGCCGGCACGAAGGTGGCGCGCATGGCGTGGAACTCCTGCGCGTCGATCTCGTGCGCGTGGCCACCCTGGGTGACGATCGCCGTGCCCGATCGAGGCCCGTCGTCGACGAGCGCCATCTCACCCAGCACGTCGCCGCCCTTCGCATAGGCCACCACCACCGGCCGCGTCTTCCCCTGAGTGGACGCCACCGACACCTCGGCGCCCTCGGACAGCACCCACATCGCCTTGCCGGGGTCGCCTTCGCGGAAGAGCACCTGTCCCGCCTCGAGCTCCACCGGGCGCAGCAGGCGCAGCACCTCGGTCAGATCCTCGCCGTCGACGAACTGGAACAGCGGAATGCCCTTGATGAAGGCCTCGAGGGCCGGGTTGGGGGGGGCCACGAAGAACCTTTCCTAGCACGTCCTTGCGACTACACTCGCGCCCGTCCCATGAAAAACCTCACCGTGGTGGTGTCGGCGGCGTTGGTCACCCTGGGCGCCGCCCCCGCGCTGGCCGAGCGCATCTCCTTCACCGACTTCGCCGGCCCGGGCGCCGCGGGGGTCCGCAACCAGCTCGTCACCGCCGTCTGCGACACCGCCGACTGCATCGCCCCCGGGAAGACGACCACCAAGGGCAAGCCGGACTGGAAGAAGGCGAAGAAGGCCCAGGTGGGCTTCATCATCACCGGGGCGGTGGCGAAGAAGGCGAAGAGCGTCGAGCTGCAGGTCTTCGAGCCCGCCGGCCGGAAGGCGCGCAAGAGCTGGCCGCTGGAGAGGAACGGCACGCTTTCGGCGAAGAACCTGCAAGCCGCGATCGACTTCATGCAGGGCGCCTTCGGCACGAGCCAGCCTACGCCGCCGGTGCCGCCTCCGCCCTCGACGAAGCCGCCCCCCGAGCCGCCGCCGCCGCCGGTGGCCGCAAAGCCGCCGCCCGCGGAGCCGAGCGCGAAGCCGGAGCCCACCACCCCCGAGCCCGAGCCCGAGCCGGCGAAGCCTTCGAAGAAGAGCAGCAAGAAGGGGCCGATGTTCCTCGCCTTCGAGGTGGGCGTGTCGCTCTTGTCGCGGAAGCTGGACTACGTGCAGGCGGCCACGCCGAACCTGCGGCGCTACGAGCTGCCCTTCCCCTTCCCGCAGCTCGACGCGCGCGCCGAGTTCTACCCGCTGGCGCTGGTGCGCAACGACGCCCTGGCGCCCCTGGGAGTGGACTTCTCCATCGGCCTGGCGCCGTACCTCAAGTCGCGGCGGCAGAGCAGCCCCGAGAGCTACCCCACGTCGACCATGCGGATCACCGGCGGCGTGCGCTACCGGTGGGCGCCCTTCGAGAAGTACGCCGCGGCCTTCATCCCCATGCTGGGGCTCAACGTGCGCAGCTTCACCGTGGGGCCGGCCGCCGACGGCACCTCGCTTGACGGTCTGCCCGACGTCAGCTTCGTGGGCCTGCGCGCGGGTCTGGGGCTGGAGCTGCCGATCCTCCCCGACTTCCTCATCTTCTTCGGCCGCTTCTGCATCATGCCCACCTTCTCATCCGGGGAGCTGATCAGCGCGGCCTACTTCCCCAGCGGCTCCACCCTCGGGCTCGAGTTCAACGGCGGCCTCGCGCTGAAGCTCGTGTCCTTCTTCCAGATCCGCGTGGCCTTCGAGTTCGAGCAGTACGGCTCCACCTTCAGCACCCAGCCCACCGACACGTACGTCGCGGCGGGCTCGGTGGATCGCTACCTGGGGCTCTCCGGGGCGGCGCGCTTCGAGTTCTGAGTCGTCCGGGCGCTCAGCCCACCACGCGGTTCCGGCCCGAGCGCTTGGCCTGGTACAGCTTCTGGTCGGCCACCTTGATGAACTGCAGCGGCTCGGTCATGTCGCCGGTCAGATCCGCCACGCCGATGGAGATGGTGACCTTGATGTCCTTCCCCTCGAAGGTGAAGTGGTGGTCTTCCACCAGCTTGCGCAGCTTCTCGGCCAGCTTGCGGGTGTTCTCGCCGCCGGCCTCGGGGATGACGTAGGCGAACTCCTCGCCGCCGTAGCGGGCGAAGCACTCTTCCTTGCGCACCCGGCCTTTGATGATCCCCGCCAGCTCGCGCAGCACGTAGTCGCCGGCGAGGTGCCCGTTGCTGTCGTTGATCGACTTGAAGTGATCGATGTCGAACATCATCAGGCACAGCGCGCGGTTGTAGCGGTGGGCGCGGCCCATCTCCTTCTCGAGGAACTCCAGGAAGTAGCGCTTGTTGGAGATCTGCGTGAGGCCGTCGCAGATGGTCAGGTTGTAGATCTCGTCGTGGTAGAGCGACTCGATGTCGCCGCCGGACAGGAACTTGAAGATCGCGCCGCCCACCTTCACCAGATCGCCGGTGCGCAGCGGCTGCAGCTCGCGGATCTCCTCGTCGTTCAGGTACGTGCCGTTGGTGCTGCCGAGATCCTCGACGAAGTACTTGCCTGCCTTGAGGCGCACGCACGCGTGGCGGCGGGACACGTTGTCGAGATCGATGACGATGAAGTTCTTGTCGTCGCGGCCCAGGGTGAACTCTTCGTCGCCGGTCAGTACGTACTTCTTGCCCAGCTCCGGGCCGTAGATCACCACCAGACAGCTCTCGGTGTTGACCTCGATCCGGTCCTTGAGCTTCGAGATCTTGGTGACTCGCGTCTCCTGCCCCGCCATGCAGGATTGCTTCGTAGCACACCGCTCCCCGCGGGACGCGGATCATCGCCGCTGTAGGACGGTGTGAGCCCTTCAGGCGAGGCAGGACGATGGAGGGCGCGTGGTACCCTCTCGCGCACGATGCGAGCCGCAGTCGTCGTGGGTTGCCTGGCGGTGGTGGGCGTTGTCGGGTGCGCGAAGAAGATCCTCAAGCCTCCCGCCGAGGCCTTCGTCGAGCTGGCGGGCAAGAAGGCGTCGTACCGGCAGTGGGCCCAGGCCGAGGAGCTCTGCCTGCAGGATCCGGCGCTCTTCAAGGGCGACCTCGACTCGATGAACGCGCTGCTCGCCGTGTTCCTCGAGCGCACCTCCGCCGGGCTCAACGGCCACTGGGGCGAGGAGCAGGTAGGGGTCCTCGAGGACGCGCAGGTGCTGCTCCCCATCGCGCTCAGCCTCGAGGCCGCCTCCATCGACGCGGCGGAGCAGGCGGGCTGCCGATTCGAAGGCCTCGCCCAGGCGAAGGAGCTCAACGAGCTGGCGAAGAAGCGCCTCGCGCAGTCACCGGATCTCCTCAAGGTGGCGAAGGCGAAGGTAGCGCTGGCGCAGTGGAAGGAGGCGCACCCGGCGCAGGAGCAGCAGGCGCGGGAGAAGACGTGCGCGGACGGAGCGAAGCTTCCGGTGCTGTTCCACGCGTGCGAGGACGAGACGAGCAGGCTGGAGTGGCAGTTCTGCGACGGGGCGAAGGTGGTGGCCACCCCGGGGAACGTGCCCACCTTCCAGCCGGCCTCGCCCGCGCTGGCGTCGAAGGCGAAGAAGCCCAGGAAGGCGCCGAAGCAGCCCGCGCCGGAGCAGTACCTGGAGGCGGCTGCGAAGTTCCCGCCGCAGGACGTGGCGCGCGCTCCGAAGATCCCGAAGGTCGTCCCTGCGAAGAAGGACGACGGCGCCGCCGAGCCCGAAGGGCTCTGACGCTACACCGCCTGCGCCAGGTGCCCCGCCGCCCAGCGGGCGATGCCAAAGATCGTCTCCTGGGGGTTGACGCCCAGCGACGTCGGCAGCACCGAGCCGTCCACCACGAACAGGTTGTCCAGGCCGTGGAACTGGAGGTGCGGATCGACCACCGACTGCGCCGGATCCTTCCCCATCGGGCAGCCGCCCATCTGGTGGGCGGTGACGATCTTGTGCTTGAGCGGCCCGTACTCGGCGGCCTCCAGCTTCGAAAGCTCGCTGGGCGAGTCGAGGATCACCGGGTCCATGTGCAGCGACATCACCCGCTTCGCGCCCGCGGCGAACTGCAGCTTCGCCATCTCCACCATCGCCACCCGGAAGGCCTCCGCCTGCGCGTCGGTGAACTTGTACGACAGCGTGTAGCGTGAGTAGGCGCCGTCCTTGAGCGCCACGGTGGCGCCCTCCTCCTCCGGCAGCAGCCCGTCCACGCAGATGCCGATCATCACCTGCAGCTTCGGCAGGTCCTCGATCACCTCCTGCAGCCACGCGCCCGTCCCGGTGGACACGGTCGCCGCCAGCATGGGGTGCACCGGCGGCACCTCGAGGAAGAAGCCCACCTTCCCCGGTCCGCGCTCGATGAAGTGGTGCGAGTAGACGCCCTGCGGGGCACCCGAGAAGGCCCGGATCTCGCGATCGAACTGCGCCATCATCACCACCACCGGGTGGATCCAGGTGCGGCGCCCCACCCGCCCGTCGGCGTCCAGGCCGGACCGCAGGAAGAGCCCTGGCGTGTTGATCGCCCCGCCGCTGGCGACCAGCAGCTTCGGCTTCACGGTGAGGATCGCCCCCGACGGCCGGTTCTTCACCGGATCGAGGACCTCCGCCCGCACCGACGACACCTTGCGGCCGCTCCACTCGATCGTGCGCGCCGAGGCGTTGGCGTAGATCGTCAGCCCCTGCTCCACCGCGTCGGGCAGCACCGTCACCAGCATCGACTGCTTGGCGTCCACCGGGCAGCCCATGCCGCAGTAGCCCAGGTTCAAGCAGTTGTTCACGTTGCGGCGGATGAGCCCGCGCTCGTAGCCCAGCTTGCCCAGGCCGTCCCACAGCGCCTTGTTGTTCTCGTTCATCGCCGACTCGGGCCACTCGGCGATGTGCAGCCGCTGTTCGATCGCGTCCCAGTGCGGCGACAGCACCTCGGTGGACAGCGTGTCTACCCCGTGCACGTCACGCCACACCTTCAGGATCCGCGCTGGCGTGCGGAACGAAGAGCACCAGTTCACCGTCGTCCCGCCGCCCACGCTGCGCCCCTGCAGCATGGAGACGGCCAGGTCGTCCGTCGTCCGGTTCCCCAGCTCCTGGTAGAGGTTGGGGAAGGCGCGGGCCTCGGTCATGTCGAACTCGCGCCGCGTGTGGTACCCGCCTTCCTCCAGCATCACCACCCGCTTGCCGGCCTTCACCAGCTCGTGCGCCACCCAGGCGCCGCCGGATCCCGAGCCCACCACGCACACGTCGCACTCCACGGTGGTGTCCTTGGTCACCTCGTCGCCGGTGTAGATCCGCCCGGTCACGGGGTGCCTCCGTCCACCGGCGCTTGCTGCTCGATCATCACGCCGTTCCCCATGGGCCGCGGCTGGCCGTCGCCCTTCCACACCGGCGCGGTGGGATCGAAGATGCCGGGCGGCGGGCCGGGGTACTTCGTGGCCGGCCAGGTCTGCGGGTTGCCGTAGTAGGCGCTCATCACGATGGTGCGCAGCGCCAGGTAGCCGGTGCGGCGCAGCGGGAGGCTGCTGGTCATCCACTCGTTCAGGACCGCCTGCTGCTCCTCGGCGCTCAGCTTCGTGAAGGGCGTGGTGCGCAGCCCGAAGAGGAAGTTGGCCAGCGCGTTCTCGAAGAGCATCAGCAGTTGGTTGAGCTCCACGCGCGAGCTGTCGTCCACCAGGGTGAGGATGGTGTCCACCGCCTGCGCGGTGTCGAGCGCCCTGGCCGAGGGGAAGCCGGGCCGCTCGGGGATGAAGCGGTCGATCAGCGCCAGCACCACCGCGTAGCGCCGCGCGTCCAGCACCTTGAGGCCGGGCGGCGGCGTGGCCAAGGCGCTGCCCTTGAGGGCCAGCCAGGTGCCTCCGCCGATGGCCAGCAGCGCGCCGCCCAAGAGGCCCTTCTTCAGGAAGCCGCGCCGCGTGTCTCGTCCACCGGGCGGAGGGAGGTACATCTTCATGAGGGAGCTGGAACCTAGCGCGATCAGCGCGAAGGCGCAGGCCAGAAGGGCGCCGTGCCCCCAGGAAGACGCTCGACGCCACGCGCGGGGGGCGTACAGTCAGCCCATGTCCACCCTGGCCATGATCCTCGCGGGGGGCGCCGGAACCCGCCTCGAGCCGCTCACGCGCGAGCGCGCCAAGCCGGCGGTCCCCTTCGGCGGCCGCTACCGGATCATCGACTTCTGCCTGTCGAACTTCGCCAACTCCGGCATCTTCAAGATGAAGGTGCTGACCCAGTACAAGTCCGACTCGCTCAACAACCACTTGAGCCGCACCTGGCGGATGACGGCCTTCCTCGGGCACTACTGCGAGACGGTGCCCGCCCAGATGCGCACCGGCGGCGACTGGTACAAGGGCTCGGCCGACGCCATCTACCAGAACCTGAACCTGGTCACCGACGAGAACCCCAACCACGTCTTCGTCTTCGGCGCCGATCACATCTACATGATGGACGTGCGGCAGATGCTGGACTTCCACCTCACGCGCCGCGCGGACTGCACGGTGGCGGTGCTGCCGGTGCCGATCGAGGAAGGCAGCGAGTTCGGGATCCTCGACGTGGCGGCCGACGGTGAGGTGAAGAGCTTCCTCGAGAAGCCGAAGAACCCGCCGCCCATGCCCGGAGATCCCACCAAGTGCCTGGCGTCGATGGGCAACTACATCTTCTCCACCGAGACCTTGATCCGCGAGGTCACCGAGGACGCGAAGCACGAGGCCAGCGCGCACGACTTCGGCAAGTCGATCCTCTCGTCGCTCAACCAGCGCGCCAAGGTGTACGCGTACGACTTCATGCTCAACGACATCCCCGGGCAGGGGCACCGCGAGCGCGGCTACTGGCGCGACGTGGGGACGCTGGACGCCTACTTCCAGGCGAACATGGATCTGATCCAGGTGGAGCCGATCTTCAACCTGTACAACACCCGCTGGCCCATCAACACCGGGCGCTCGTCCAACCCGCCCGCCAAGTTCGTCTTCGCGGACGAGACGAACAAGCGCGTGGGCCGCGCCACGGACTCGCTGGTGTCGGAAGGCTGCATCATCTCCGGCGGCCTGGTGAACCGCTCGGTGCTGTCGCCGCGGGTGCGGGTCAACAGCTGGGCCGAGGTGCAGGACTGCGTGGTGATGGAGAACGTAGAGATCGGCCGGCACGCGGTGGTGAAGCGGGCGATCATCGACAAGAACGTGGTGATCCCCGCCAACGCGAAGATCGGCGTCGATCCGGTGGAGGACAAGAAGCGCTTCCACCTCACCGAGAGCGGGATCGTGGTGATCCCCAAGGGCGCGCGGGTGGCCTGAAGCTATTCAGTTCACCGTGCCCACGGCCTCGGTGAAGAAGCCGCAGCGGCTGGGCAGCGGACGATCCGGCGCCTCCTTCGGCACGCGCTCCCACGGCGCGTCCGTGTGCGCGTAGTCGAACCACACCAGCGCGTCGACGTCGGCCTGGCCGGTGCCCTGGTTCCACGCGGGGGCCTTCGCCTTCGCGGCGGCCTCGAGCTCCGCCGCTCGTGCCCTGGCCTCCTCGAAGTAGCGCCGCCGCTCGGCGCGGATCTGCGCGATCGACATCGGCTGCTCGTGATCGCCGGCCGCGAAGCTCTGCGCCGCCTCCACCAGCGCGTCCACCGTGAGCTCGATCGGCTTCACGTCAGTCATCGGCCGCTCCACGTGCCGCCACACCCCGTCCAGCCAGCCCAACCGGTACTCCGCGAGGAAGGCGTGCCCGTGATCCGCGACGAACTCGATCGCCGAGAGGACGAACTCGATGTCCTCGTCCGCCGAGTAGTAGGGCAGCGTCACCCGCACCCAGCCGGGCTTCACCCCGCCCAGGCCGCGCGCGATCTGCCGGCGGTACTGCTCGCTCTTCTCGCGATCGATGCCCAGCAGGCGGTGCCCGTACGGCCCGGCGCAGCTGCACCCCGCCCGGTTCTGGATCCCGAAGAGGTGATCGAGCAGCGCCGACACGAAGTCGTGGTGCAGCCGCTGGATGTTGAAGCTGATGATCGGCAGCCTCGCCAGGTGGGTGGGCCCGAGGATCTCGATCTTCGGGTGCCGCTCCAGCCGCTTGAGCGCGCGCTCCGCGAGGTGCAGATCGTGCTCGAGGATGCGGGCCGGGCCGATCATCTCCTTCACCAGAAAGCCGATGCCTGCGCGGACGTCCCCGAGGATCGCCGGGGTGCCGCCCTCCTCGCGCTCGTCCAGCCTCCCCACGTAGTCCACCGACACCGGATCGAAGGACGCGACGTAGTCCACCGTGCCGCCGCCCGGGCGCTCCGGAGAGCGCGTGCGGAAGAAGTCCCGAGACGCGACCAGCAGCCCCGAGCCCTCCGGCCCGCCGATGAACTTATGGGTGGAGAGGAACAGCGCGTCGACGCGCTCGCCCTCGTCCGCGGGGTGCATGTCGATCGGCATGTACGGCCCGCCCGCGGCGAAGTCGAAGCACGCCAGCGCGCCGTGGCGGTGCAGCACCCGCGCCACCGCCCTCACGTCCGTCAGCACGCCCGTCACGTTCGACGCGGCGCTGAAGCTGCCCAGCCGGAGCGGGCGATCGGCGAAGTGCACCAGCTTGCGCTCCAGATCCGCCAGATCCACCGCCCCGTCCGGCGTCAACCCCACCTCCACCACCTCGGCGATGGACTCCAGCCACGGCAGCTCGTTGGAATGGTGCTCATACGGGCCCACCAGCACCACCGGCCGGCGCTCGCGCGGAATGGCCTGCGACAGCCCGAACTCGCGCTCCAGCGGCTCGCTGATCCTCCAGCCCAACAGGCCCACCAGCTTGTTCACCGCGGCGGTGGCGCCGGAGCCGACGAAGAGCACCTCGTCCTTCGGGCCCGCGTTCACCGCCCGGCGAATCACCCGCCGCGCCTCCTCGCGCAGCTCCGTCATCACCCGCCCGGTGGAGGAGATGGCCGTGTGCGAGTTCGCGTAGAAGGGCCGCACCCGCCGCAGCCACGCCTCCACGAAGTGCAGGTAGCGCCCGGTGGCGGTGAGATCCGCGTACGTCACCAGCCGCCTTCCGTACGGCGTGTCCAGCCAGGCGCGCCGCCCCACCTCGTTCTGCCGGATGAAGGCCGCCACTTCCTCGAAGGTCTGCATTCTTGAAGGGCCCCCTAGAGCGCCGAACAGGTTAGCTCCCGTCGTGACATCGGCGATTTGCGTCGCATCCCGTCGTTGCTCCTCGGTCAGTTGCCCACCAGCAGCTTCCCTCGTCGCGCCTTGGTCTGCTCGCAACTCACC
>JADLDB010000064.1 GCA_020846875.1 Myxococcales bacterium
CGCCCGAAGAGGGCTGTCGGTAAGCCGTATGCGGGAAATCCGCACGTACGGTTTGAACGGGGGTCCTGCCCGAGACAGTGGAATTCAACTCAACGAAACCCCTGCCGGAGGCAGGATCTACCAATGACGACGACCGGCATCGGAGGCCCCCGCCCGCTGGCTGCGCTGCCCCAGGCGCGGGACGCGACGCTGTCGCTCGAGCAACTCGCGCCGTGGATCGACAAGTACGCCTCGCAGTACGGCGTGCGACCGGAGTTGATCGCCGCGGTCATCCGCCAGGAGTCGAGCTTCATCAACCACACCGTGCACCGCGACGGGACGGGGCACGGGCTGGTCGGGCTAGACGACAACGGGCTGTTGCCGGACTTCGAGCGCTGGTCGGGCCTGCGGGTGGGGCGGGGGCGGAGCGCGGTGACGATCGCCCCCGAGAAGCAGGTCGAGTTCCTCGCCAGGACCCTGGCCGACTACACCCAGCGCGTGGGCGGCGACGACTGGGAGGCGGTGCGCGCCTGGCACGCGGGCATGGGTGGACGCGATCGCCCGCACGCGCGTGAGTACGAGGACTTGGTCCGTGGGCATGAGCCGGTGGTGATGCGCGGCCTGGCGCCCACCGCTGGTGCCGAGCCTCCCGAGGCCGCGTCACAGGCGGTGTCCGCCTTCGAGCCCGCCGCGCCCGCACGGGAGCCGCTGCGGCTGGACGCGCCGGCCGGCGCGCCGGTAACCAAGAGCCTCGACTACGGCGACGTCTGACGCCCCATTCAACCCACCGCGTTACTCCAGAGGCGATCCACCGCTCGCCTCGCCGCGCCTGCGCGGGCTGCTTCTGCACGGTGGGCCCTGCTTGCGCGCGGCGTGGAAACAGCCCTGGCCGGTGGGACTTTCGCTGCTCCGGGTGGCAGGCTACGGGCCCATGCGTGCGTCCCTCTTCCTCCTTCTCTTGTCAGCCGCCGGCTGTACCTGCGGCGAGGTCCACATCAGCGGGAATGACGGCGGCACGGGGGGCGGCGGAGGCGGGGTTGGCGGTGGAGGGGGCGGCACCGGTGGCGGAGGCGGCGGCTCGAGCGACGGAGGCTGCGCGACGCCCTGCACCCAGGGGGTGTGCCTCGGCGGCAGTTGCTGCGCGGCGGCCTCGGTGTGCGGCGGCGCGTGCTGTTCGTCCGCGCAGGTGTGCCTGTTCAGCCAGTGCGTCACTCCCGGCCGCGCCTGCCAGACGGCCAACGACTGCGCGATGGGCGAGTACTGCGAGACGGCGCTGGGCACCGACGGCGGCACGGCTGTGGACGGCGGCGCCTGCACCCAGCCCTTGCCGCTGGGCGGGCGGTGCCTGGCGAGGCCCGAGGTGTGCGCGGACGGCGGCGTGTCCGACGGGGGCTGCATCGAGGCCTGTGAGTACCGCGGCACGGCGGGCCCGCTGACGGCGGTGAAGCGGTGGACCTGGGGGCCTACGGCGCGCGTGCGCCCCAACGTCACCGATGTCTGGGCGACGCCCGCGGTGGGCCGCCTGGTGGACGCCAACTGCGACTCGCGCGTGGACGAGCTCGATCCACCCAACGTCGTCTTCGTCTCCGGCCGCGCCATCCACGCCACCACCGGCGTGGGCACCTGCTGCCAGTGCACCGGCGCCACCACCAGCGCCTGCCTCACCGGCGTCCTCCGCGTGCTGGACGGGCGGACCGGCCAGGAGGCCTGGTCCCTGGAGAAGGCGTCGGCCAGCTCGAGGGGCTTCGCCGGCCTCTCGGTGGCGCTGGGCGACCTCGACGCCGACGGGAGCCTCGACATCGTCGCGGTCACCGGCGAGGGCTACGTGGTGATGGTGGACGCGAAGGGCACGGTGCGGCGCACCAGCGATCTGCCCATCCCCGGGAGCAACAACGCGACCTTCGGCTGGGGCGGAGGCTTGTCGATCGCCGACATGGACAACGACGGCTTCCCCGAGATCGCCTACGGACCCACCGTCTTCACCACCACCAACAACGCGATCACCCGCCGCTTCTCGGGCGCGGCCGGGCAGGGGGGCGGTGGCATTCACGAGGCCCTGTCCACCTTCGTCGATCTCGACGGGCAGGCCGACAACCACCTCGAGCTGCTCGCCGGCAACACCGCCTACCGCGCCGACGGCACCACCTTGTGGAACCGGACGGATCTCACCGACGGCTTCCCCGGCGTGGGCGACTTCAACCGCGACGGCCAGCCCGACGTGGTGCTGGTCACTGGCGGGAGAGTCACGGTCCTCGCGGGCGCCACCGGCGCCACCGTGCTGGCTGCCCGCACGCTGGGAGGAAACGGCTTCGGAGGGCCCCCCACGGTGGCTGACTTCGACGGGGACGGCCGCGCGGAGATCGGCGTGGCCCAGGCGAACTTCTACACGGTGCTCAAGCCCGACTACGTGGGCATGGATCTGGACCTGCTCTGGCAGAAGCCGAACCACGATCTCTCTTCGTCGGTGACGGGCTCTAGCGTGTTCGACTTCGAGGGCGACGGCCGTGCCGAGGTGATCTACGCCGACGAGTGCTTCCTCTGGGTCTTCGATGGGAGGACGGGCAACGTGCGCTTCGCAGCCTCCACCTCCTCCTTCACTGCGACCGAGGCCTCCCTGGTCGCCGACGTAGACGGTGACGGCCGGGCAGAGATCCTGATGGTGTCCAACGGCGCGGATCCTTCGAGCGCCGGCTGGAAGTGCAAGGACGCGAACGGAAACCCGTCGGTGGTCAACGGCGTCACCTGGGTGCCGGGGCCAGCGGCGAGTGAGGCGTACCGGGGCGTGACGCTCTTTGGCGACTCGGCGAACGCGTGGGTCGGCACGCGCACCCTGTGGAACCAGCACGCCTACCACGTGAGCAACATCTGCGACGATCGCGACAGCGCCTGCCTGCCCGCGGGAGGGTACGGCAGCATTCCCCGGGTCGAGCGCCGCAACTGGGCCGTCCCGTGGCTCAACAACTTCCGGCAGAACGTGCAGGACCGGGGGCTGTTCGACGCGCCGGATCCGACGGTCAGCCTGACGGTGGAGTGCTTCAGCCCGCTCCAGGCGCACGTGGCGGTGCGCAACCAGGGGCTGGCGTCGCTGCCCGCGGGCGTGGTGGTGGCCGTCTTCCGCAAAGGGACGCCGGACACCGAGGTGGGACGCGCCAGCACCACCCACCCGCTGGCGCCGGGCCAGACCGAGGCGCTCACCGCGGCGCTCACCGGCGGCGGCGCGATGGACACCTTCTTCGCCCGCATCGTCATCGATCCGTTGAACCCGACGTTCCACGAGTGCCGCAGCGGCAACAACCAGTCGCTCGACGTGGCGCCGGTCTGCATTCAGTGAGCGCCGAGTTGCTGCAGGAGCGCACGGGTGCGGGGATCGTCCGCGGCGACGGCCTCAAGTCGCCCGGCGAAGGTGAGCGCGGCTGCCCCGTCTCCTGACTCTGCGCGCCACTGGGCCGCCGCGAAGAGCAGCTCGGGATCGAATGGATGATGCGCGAGGGCGCCGTCCACCACGCGGAGGGCGTCCCCAGCCCTCCCCGTGTCGTGGAGCGCGACGGCGTACACCCACGCGAAGCGCGGATCGTCCGGGGCGAGGGTGGACGCGCGGGAGAGCGCCTCGAGGGCCTCCGGGAGGCGCCGCTGCCGGACGAGCGCGAGGCCGAGCGCGTGGTGGGCGGCCGCCGCCGAGGGATCGCGGAGGAGCGCGCGCCTGAGGACCTGCTCCGCCCGGGCCTCCTCACCCTGGGCGCGGTGGAGATCGGCGAGGTTGACCGACGCCTCCACCATCGAGGGATCGATCGCCAGGGCCTTCTCGAGCTCGGCGCGGGCCGTCGCTGGGTCTGCCCGCGTGGTGGCAAGGGTGGCGAGGGTGAAGTGGGCCTCGGGGCGATCGGACTGGAAGCGCAGCTCGTCGAGGAGTTCCTGGCGGGCGCGATCGATGGCCGGACCTGTCAGCGTGGTGCCCGACAGCGCCCGCGCCGCCTCGACGCGCACCAGCCGCGAGGGATCGGCCAGCAGCGGTGACAGCTCCGCGAGGAACGGCGTCGGGTCGCGCTGGCCCAGCCCAGCGACGGCAGCCGTCCGCACCAGCGGGTCGCGATCCTCGAGGCCGCGGCGCAGCGCGGCCGTCGTCGCGGCGGACGGGTGCCGCGCCAGCCGGCCGAGCGCGCTCGCGCGGACGAACGCCGGCTCCTCAGGATCCGCGGCCAGCTCCCTCAACGCCACGAGCGCCGCCGGATCTCCCTTCTCGACGCCGGAGAAGGCTTGCGCGAAGTCCTGAAAGCCGGGCGCGCGTCGTGGGAACCACCGGGCGACCTCCTGCGCGGCCCAGTCGGGGCTCTGAGCCGCATGGCACGAGGTGCACGCGTTCGGAACGCCGAGCCTGACGGAGAGCTCCGGCCGGGGAATGCGGAACGAGTGATCGTGGCGTGGATCATTCACCATGTACGTCCTCGGCGGCAGGTGGCAGCCCGCGCACGCGGCCCCCGGCGACCCCTGCGCGTGGTGGTGGTGCTCCGGTGCGTCGAAGGCCTTCGCGTCGTGGCACTGCGCGCAGACTCCGCTGCCCGCTGCGCGGAGCTTCCCCGAGTGGGGATCATGGCAGTCGGAACAGGTGACGCCGCGCGCGTACATCTTGCTCTGGAGGAAGGAGCCCCAGGTGTACACCTCGTCGCGCTGCTGGCCGTCGGCGAAGTACAACCCGGGCTCGAGCAGCGCCGGCCGGAAGGCGTCGAGGAAAGGCTGGCCAGCCACGTGCGCGTCGGTGAGCTGGGCGCGGCGCGCGTGGCAACGGGCGCACACGTCGAGCTCCCGGCTGGACTCGCGCGGCCGCGATCGACTCGCGTGCCGCGCGCCGGGCGGCCGGGTCCAGGTCACCCCGCGGCGTTCATCGAGCGAGGCGGTGAGGCCCCGGGTGGCGTTCCGGGCGCGGTCTTCGGGTGCGGCGCGCGCCCAGGTGAGGTGCGAGGAGCCCGGCCCGTGGCACGCCTCGCAGCTCACCGAGTCGTCCGTCCAGGTGGTGGCAAAGGCGTTGTTCTGCGCGTCGAAGCCCTTCCGGACGTTGGTCGAGTGGCAGTCGGCGCACTGGTAGTTCCAGTTCTGATCGATGGCCGTCCAGTGGAGTCGATCGCCGGCCGCGACGCGCCCGCCGGGGTAGAGCTGGAACCAGCGCTGGCCGCCGGCGTCCGGAGCTCGCGCGTCCCAGGCGAGGCCGAGCGCCTGCTTCCGCCCGTCCGGGAAGTCCACCAGGTACTGCTGCAGCGGCTCCACGCCGAACGTCCAGGAGATCGCGAAGTCGTCCAGCCCGCTGTCGGGGCCGTCGGTGCGCACGAAGAAGCCGCCGTCGCGCCGGAAGAAGGTGGAGGTGACTGCGCCCGAGGTGAAGCTGGCGTCAGCGAAGTCGCCCAGCACCGTGGCGTCGCTCACCCGCGCCATGGCCCGCGCGTGCTGCGAGGTCCGCCACGAGCGCAGCTCCTCTTCGTGACAGGCCCCGCACGCGGCTCCACCGACGAAGGCCACGGGAGGAGGGGAGCCCACAGGAGGAGTCACCGCGCCCTGGCTTTGCCAGAGCGTGGCGGCGGAAATCGCCACGAGCAGCGCGGCCGCCAGGAGGAGACGCCTGGGCGCTCGAGCGTCCCTTCGTGATGCGCTTCGCGCCATGCGTCCGGTCCCAGCTCCGGTGGGGACTGCGGCGAGACTATGCCTCGCTTCGGCTCCGCTTTCTGTGGTGGCGGACGGCCCCGGGAGATCGGGTAAGAGGCCGCTGCCGTGGACTTGTCGCACCTGAACCCGCCGCAGCGCGAAGCGGTCCTCACCACCGAGGGCCCACTGCTGGTGCTCGCCGGCGCGGGATCCGGCAAGACGCGCGTGATCACCCACCGCATCGTCCACCTGCTGGAGAAGAAGGTGCCGGCGAAGTCGATCCTCGCGGTGACCTTCACCAACAAGGCCGCCGCGGAGATGAAGGAGCGTGTGGTGCACCTGGGCGGGCAGAAGGCCGCCGGCGTCACGCTGTCCACCTTCCACGCCTTCGGGGCCGAGGTGCTGCGGGCCCACCTCACCAGGCTGGGCTGGCCAAAGAAGTTCGCCATCGCGGACACGGGCGATCAGGTCGCCCTGGTGCGCCGCGCGATGCGGGATCGGCAGATCGACGACAAGACCTTCGATCCCCGCAAGGTGCTGACGCTCATCTCTCGCGCGAAGAACTCCGGGGTGGAGCCGCAGCCGAAGCCGGAAGGGCAGGGCGATGATCTCGATCTCGCCGCGCACCTCGTCTTCCCGCTCTACCAATTGGGCCTCAAGGCCCAGGGCGCGGTGGACTTCGACGATCTGATCGTCTTCCCGTCGCGGCTGTTCACCGAGTTCCCCGAGGTGAAGCGCGAGTACGCGCGCCGCTTCCGCTACGTGATGGTGGACGAGTACCAGGACACCAACCGCGCCCAACTGGAGCTGCTGGTCCACCTCGCGGGCGGCCACCAGAACGTGTGCGTGGTAGGCGACGACGATCAGTGCATCTACTCGTGGCGTGGCGCCGAGGTGCGCAACATCCTCGACTTCGAGCGCCACTTCCCCGGCGGGAAGGAGGTGCGGCTCGAGCAGAACTACCGCTCGACCTCGGTGATCCTCGACGCCGCCAACGCCGTGATCGAGAAGAACCCGCACCGCCGCCCCAAGCGCATGTGGACCGACCAGAAGGGCGGCGCGCTGATCCAGGTGGTCTCCACCCCCAACGAGGAAGAGGAGGGCCGCTGGGTCGCCGCGGAGGTGAAGAAGGCGGTCGCCCAGGGCGTGCCGGCGGACGAGATCGCCGTCCTCTACCGGGTCAACGGCCAGGCGCGCTTCTTCGAGGAGTTCCTGCGCGAGAAGCAGGTCCGCTACGAGGTGGTGGGCGGGAGCGAGTTCTTCGATCGCCGCGAGGTGAAGGACGTGATCGCCTACTTCAAGGTGATCGCCAACCCGAGGGACGAGGTGTCCTTGCTGCGCATCGTCAACGTGCCCGCGCGCGGCATCGGCGACGTGACGATGGAGCGGCTCACCTCCTGGGCCATCGCCGAGGACGTGCCGCTGTGGGAGGCGATGCGCCGCGCTCGAGAGATCGACGCGCTGCCGCAGGGCGCGCCCGAGAAGGTGCTGGAGTTCGTCGCCCTCATCGAGCGCTACCGCAAGGCCTTCACCAAGGGGAACCTGGCAGAGGTGACGCGCCACCTGCTGGGCGACATCGGCTTCGTCGAGGCCGCCCGCTCGCATGCACCCAGCCTGGCCGCGGGCGATCGCAAGGCCAAAGCCGTGGCCCAGGTGATCCAATCGCTGGAGGCCTACGAGAAGAAGGAAGGCCCCAAGGCGTCGCTGCTCATCTACTTGAACCGCCTCGCCCTCGACACCAAGGAGGAAGAGGAGGAGCCCCACCACACCCCCGGCCGCGTGACGCTGATGACCCTGCACGGCGCCAAGGGCCTCGAGTGGCGGCTCGTCTTCCTCGTCGGCTGCGAAGAGGATCTTCTGCCCCACTCCGGCATGCAGGGCGAGGCCCCCAACCCCGAGGAGGAGCGCCGCCTCTGCTACGTCGGCATGACGCGGGCCCGCGAGCGCCTGCTGATGACCCGCTGCACCAGCCGCATCCGCCGCGGGCGCGAGCTCCTCCGCACCCCCAGCCGCTTCCTGGGCGATATTCCGCAGTCATTCTGCGACGTTATGGACGTCGGTGCGATCCCCGAGGGGCCGCCCACCGAGAAAGAGAAGAGCTTCTTCGCCAGCTTGAAGGAACGCTTGAAGGCTGGGGCCTAGAGGAAAGCCGCGGGCCTGCTTGACAGGGTGGGGCTCGACAGGTAGTCGGGCGCCCTTTCCGGAGGCTTTGAAGACCATGCCGCACCAGAGGACGTACAGCGCGAAGGCCAAGGACATCAAGCGCGAGTGGCACGTGATCGACGTGTCCGGCAAGGTGCTCGGCCGCGCCGCGACGCAGATCGCCACGCTGCTCAAGGGCAAGCACAAGCCGATGTACACGCCGTCCATCGACACCGGCGATCACGTGGTGGTGATCAACGCCGCCAAGGTGCGCGTCACCGGCAACAAGGCGAGCGCCAAGATGTACTACCGGCACCCGAACGCCGGCTTCCCGGGCGCGCTCAAGAGCACCAACTTCGCGACGCTGCAGCAGCGTCACCCGGAAGACATCATCCTGAACGCGGTGCGCCGCATGCTGCCCCGCAACGCGCTGGGCCGGCAGATGATGACCAAGCTGCGCGTGTACGCCGACGACAAGCACCTGCACACCGCCCAGAAGCCCGCGGCGAAGCAGATCGACGCCTGATTCTTTGAGGGAGACGAGACACCATGGCCAAGTCCGGCACTGAAGGTTTCTACGCAACCGGCCGCCGCAAGGAGGCCACCGCCCGCGTGTGGCTGAAGGCCGGCTCGGGCGCGATGATCGTCAACGGCCGCCCGCTCGACGAGTACTTCGGGCGCGAGACGTCGATCATGATCATCAACCAGCCTCTCCAGGTGCTGGAGCAGATGGGCAAGGTGGACATGACGGTCAACGTGCGCGGCGGTGGCCTCTCTGGCCAGGCCGGCGCGATCCGCCACGGCCTGTCCCGCGCCCTGTGCCGGCTGAACGCCGACTTCCGCTCGCCGCTGAAGAAGGCGGGCTTCCTCACCCGCGACGCCCGCGCCGTCGAGCGCAAGAAGCCGGGTCGCCCGGGCGCCCGCAAGCGCTTCCAGTTCTCCAAGCGCTAAAGCGCTCCAACTGGCGCTCCGCCGCGAGCCGCCGCTCCTGGTTCGGAGTGGGCGGCTCGTCGCTTTTCAAGCCCTACCTGCCCGTACCTGCGCGGGAAACCGTGGGCTGGGCCGGGTGGGACCGTGCTACCGTCCGGGCAATGGAGCTCAACGAGATCCTGCAGATCGCCCTCCGCGGCGGAGCGAGCGACATTCACCTGAAGGCCGGCCTGCCCCCCATGTTCCGCGTGGACGGCGCGCTGGTGCCCCTCAAGGACGGCAAGCGACTGCCGCCCGAAGAGGTGGCGCGGATGGCGTTCGGGATCATGAACGAGTTCCAGAAGGACAAGTTCAAGACCTCCAACGAGGTGGACCTGGCGTACGGCGTCCCCGGCCTGGGGCGCTTCCGCGTCAACGTCTTCCAGCAGCGCGGCACCATCGGCGCGGTGCTGCGCGTGATCCCCTTCAAGATCAACTCCATCAAGGAGCTGATGCTGCCGCCGGTGCTGGAGAAGATGGCGCTGGAGGAGCGCGGGCTCATCCTGGTCACCGGGACGACGGGCTCCGGTAAGTCCACCACCCTGGCGGCGATGATCGATCACATCAACGCCAACGAAACCAACCACGTCATCACCATCGAGGACCCGATCGAGTTCCTCATCCGCGACAAGCGCTCGATCGTCAACCAGCGCGAGGTGGGCGTCGACACGCTGTCCTTCAACCAGGCCCTGAAGAGCGCCCTGCGGCAGGACCCGGACGTGGTGCTGGTGGGCGAAATGCGCGACCTCGAGACGATCGAGACGGCGCTGCTCGCGGCCGAGACGGGCCACCTGGTGATGTCGACGCTGCACACGCTGGACGCGACGGAGACGATCAACCGCATCATCTCGGCGTTCCCGCCGCACCAGCAGAAGCAGATCCGCATCCAACTGGCCAGCGTGCTGCGCGGGGTGGTGTCGCAGCGCCTGGTCCCGCGGGCCGACGGGAAGGGCCGCGTGGCCGCGGTAGAGATCATGAAGATGACCGCCCGCATGCGCGAGCTCATCGAGGACAAGGATCGCACCAAGGAGATCGCCGACGCGATCGCCCAGGGCCACGTGTCCTACGGCATGCAGTCCTTCGATCAGTCGCTGATGATGCTGGTGCGGGCCAACGCCATCACCTACCAGGAGGCCCTGCGGCAGGCGTCCAACCCGGACGACTTCGCGCTGCGCTTCCAGGGCATCAGCTCCACCTCGGACTCCAAGTGGGACGACTTCGATCGCAAGCCGGGCGAGGAGCGCGCCGCCCCGGGCAGCATGGCCTACGTGCAGCAGATGAACGCCAACGCCCAGGCCGCCGCCCAGGTAGGGCGCCAGGGCCAGCCTCAGCAGCCCGGGGCCCGCCCGGTGACGGGGAGCGTCCCGCAGCAGGCGCCGCCTCCTGCCGCCGCGCCTGCGCCCGCCCCCGCCGCCAAGCCGACCCAGCCCGCCGCGCCGAAGCCCGACGACGACTTTCAGATCGAGCGCTTCTGATCGATTCCGTCGGGAGTGGGCGCGTGGCGGAGGCAAGACGACCTCGCGCGCGGCGCGTTGAGTTTGATCAGGCGACCTCGCGATGCCGTGAATCGGGTGCCCCCGCCGAGAGACGATTACGTTGCGCAGCCTGATTGTCCACCCGCGCAAAGGGGGAGCACCCACGCCGGCCGCCGCACCGCAGCCCAGCGAGCCCGCACCGGCGACCTGAGCGACCTCGCCCTCCCTCGATCCTGAACCCTGCGCCGTGCCGCGCCGCGCAGCAGCAGCGCGTTGGCTCTGGGCCCTGCCGAAGCCCTTCTCCGGAGGCCAAGGGCGGTCGCGGGCGGGCCCAGGGATCTCAGCGCGACGTCGTCTGGCTCACCGCCTCGTGGCTGACGGGCGGCAGCGGCGGATCGAAGCAGGCGATGCGCCCTTCCACCACGCGGCACCGCCCCTTCGGTGTCTGCGCGCACTGCGCGTCCTGGTACGAGCGCTTGCAGTCCCAGCCGCACGCGAACGCGGCGTCCGTCTGCAGGCACGCCGCGCCCGACAGCTCCTCCGGCTTGTAGTGGTGAATGGCCGCCGGCGCTGGATCCCAGCACACCACGCGATCGAAGCGCGTCGCGCACACCCCCCACGGCGTCTGCGCGCACGCCAGATGGTTGGGCGAGCTCGCGCAGGCGAAGCCGCACGACACGTCGCGGAACTTCGCCTTGCATGTGGCCCTCTTCAGCGCGTCGCCGCCGTGCAGCCGCGCCTCCTCCGGCGGATCCCAGCACACCAGTTGCTGCTCGAGCCGCTGACACACCCCCTGAGGCGTTTGCGCGCACTTGACCTGGTCCAGCTCGGCCCGGCACTGGAAGCCGCAGGCGACGTTCATCCCCGAGGTGCGGCACTCGGGCCTGGGCTCGGTGGACGGCTGCGCGACGGCGACCAGGGTCAACACGGTGAGCATCATGGCGGGGGATAACGACGGCGCCCGCCAGCCGATTCACGCGCGTGTGCGCTTTGCCAGCGTGGCAGTGGGGGGGCGCTGGCCGTGACGAATTGGCAGGGCCGCCGCAGGGAACCGGAACGGGTGGGCGCTGTCTGTGCCGCTCATACCTGCCGCCGCGGCGCCCAGCGCCCAGGCCCATCGAACAGGAGCCGCCTCATGTCCGACACATCCCGTGTCTGCGCTACCCGTGTGTCCGCACCCCTCGACGAGCCCGTCCTCGCGCTCTCGCTGCGCTGGGGAGATCGTCTGCTCTCGCTGGAGCACGTCGGCCCTGGCCAGCGCCCGCACATACGCGACGTCGCGCTGACGTGGACGGAAGCTGGGCCCAGCCTCACTCCGCCGAGATCGCCCCGGATCCGGATCACTCCGGACGCGGTGGTGTCCGTGCCGCTCCCCTCGGGGCTGACTCTCGAGGCCCGGCTGCGCCGCCGGGAAGCCGCGCCCGAGGGCCTGGAGCCGTCCCGCGAGCAGCTCTTCTTCCTTCGCGTGTTCGCCTTCGCCACGCTGGGCCTCCTCGCCGCAATCGCGATGATGGTGGTGACGCCGGCGCTCGAAGACGGGGACTTAGGCTTCTTCCACGGGCCGGCGCTGGGGCCCCAGGCGCATTACGTCCAGCCGATCCCGGTGCTGAAGAAGGTGATGGACGCCGCGCCAGCGCTCGTCGATCCCGGCAAGCAGGGCGAGATGAGGACGCCCGCGAAGGCCGCCGCCCATCCGGCCGGCGAGCGCGACAAGAGAGCCGAGGCGCGAAGCCTGCTGGAGACGATGATGGGCGGGCCCGCGCTCAACGCGGTCACCGCGGGCTTCGGAGCAGGGCTGGACGAGGCGCTCGCCAACCTGGGCCCGTCCGCTCCGTCGGCGGACGCCTCGGGGCTGGCCGGCCTGGGATCGCGCGGCACCGGGCCGGGCGCGTCCACCCGCGGCCTGGGGATCGGCGGGACAGGGACGGTGGGCGGCCTTCCGGGCTTGGGGCTGCCCGAGCTCAAGGCAGGCCACAAGAACGTGACGGTGATCTGCGAGCTCCCCTCGGGAACGTTCACTGACGGCCTCAGCCGCGACGAGGTGCTGCGGGTGGTGCAGCGGCACCAGAGCGAGATCCGCTTCTGCTTCGAGTCCGCGCTGCAGAAGCAGCCCTCGCTGTCGGGCAAGGTGTCGGCGCGGTGGGTGATCGCACCCTCCGGAGACGTGGAGGCGGCGGAGATCTCCGAGGCCAGCCTCGACTCGGCGGACGCGCAGGCCTGCATGCTGTCGCGGATCCGCCGGTGGCGCTTCCCGACGCACGGCGGCGACCAGGTGGTGGTGAACTTCCCCTGGCTGTTCAGCCTGGCGGGCGAAGGCGAGGCGACGGAGTAGCGGCCTCGCCTGGCGCTACTCGTTCTTGTCCGCGTCGTCCGCGTCGTCCGCGTCGTCGGCCAGCTCGCCTGAGCGCGCGGCGCTCTCGAGGATGTCGGTGAGGCGGGCCAGGCGGGTCGGCCCCACCACGTGCTTTCCGGACAAGAAGCCGAGGAACTCGGCCAGGGTGCCCGCGGCCGTGTTCAGCTCGGCCTCGGACAGCTCTCCCGACAGGCGCTCGAGCGCGTCGTCGAGGTGCTCGGGGTTGAGCGGCTGGGGCCCTTCCCCCCAGGCGGCCTCCAGCAGCGTCTCGGCCACCTTGAGCCGGAAGGGGCGCTGCTCCGGCTTGCCCGCGCGGACGAAGGCGTCGTTCCAGTCGTCCACCTGCTCCTGGGAGAGCGCCGCGAGGTGGGTCAGCGAGTCCAGCGTCTCGCCGAGGAACTCCTTGTCGAAGACGTCAGGATCCTCCGCGAAGCCGAAGGCCTCCTCCAGCACGGCCTGGGCGACCAGGTGCTGCGCCTCCTCGTCGGACGCGCCCTGGGCCTTGAGCGCGCTGGTGGCCGACGCGATGCGGGGGCCGATCGCCGGATCCTGCGACAGCCGGTGGGTGGCCGCCTTCGTGGCGAGGACGATCAACTGCTGCTGCACCGTAGGGGACACGCTCTTCTTCCCGCGGGCCTCGGCCAGCGCCTTCGCCAGCGTTGGATCGGTCGCGACGATCTGCACCAGGGCCGCCTCGTCGGCGTCCAGGGTGTCCTCGTTCTGGCTCTTGTCCACGGCGTTGAGCGCGGCGGCCACGTCGAGGAAGCGGGCGATGACGGGGTGCATGCGTGACGCGAGGGCGTAGCACACTGCCGGCGCCTTGAGAGAGAGTGCGTGCGATGCCTCGCAAGCCGAAGGACGCCTACCAGCACGCGCTCTCTCTGCTCGGACGACGCGAGCGCACCACCCAGGAGCTGCGGGCGGCGCTCCTGGCGAAGGGGCACCCGGAGGCGGAGGTGGAGCCGGCGATCGCGCGGGTGCGGGCGCTGGGCTACCTCGACGACGCGCGGGTGGCCCAGGCGCGCGCGCGCAGGGAGCTCCCCGAGGGGAGGAGCCGGGCTGACGTCACGCGGCGGCTGGTGGCGCACGGCGTCAGCGAGGACGTCGCCCGGCGCGCCACCGAGGAGGCAGCCCGGGACGTCGATCACCACGACGAGGCGTCAGCCCGCGCGTTCATCGCCCGGCGCCGCGTCACCGGGCTGAAGGCAGCCCGCCTGCTCGCCTCCCGGGGCTACGAGGAGGCGCTCATCCGCCGGGTGACGGGCCTGGGGGAAGGCGACGACTGACGCAGGCAGCGGTTAGGGGTATAGGTCCTCCCGCCATGTCGCCCCGTGCCGTCCTCTCCTGCCTGGTGCTGTCCTGCGCGCTCGCCCTCTCTGGCTGCAAGACGCTCGGCGCGTTGGGGGGCAGCGACGAGGGCGGCGAGGTGGACTTCGCCAACGACGCCGAGTCGAACATGAAGCTGGGCGACGAGGCGATGGAGTCGGAGAACTTCGGCGAGGCCTCCCGCTACTACGAGTACGTGAAGACGAAGTACCCCTTCCTGGAGGCGGCCAAGACGGCCGAGCTCAAGCTGGGCGACTGCGACTTCCTGCGCGACCGCTTCATCGAGGCGCGGGATCGCTACCAGAACTTCGTGCGCCTCCACCCCACGCACCCGAAGGTGGACTACGCCGCCTTCCGCGCCGCGCTGACCCACTACAAGGACATCCCGTCCGATCTCTTCATCCTCCCCCCGGCCAGCGAGAAGGATCAGCAGGAGGTGCGCGCGGCGATGAACGCGATGAGCGACTTTTTGCGCATCTACCCCGACTCCCAGTACGTGCCCGAAGCGAGGAAGGTGCTGACCGAGGTGAAGACGCGGCTCGCCGAGCATGAGATCTACGTGGCTGACTTCTACCGGCGCCGCGATCGCTGGCCCGCGGTGATCGGCCGCCTGTCCACCGTGGCGAAGAACTTCTCGGGCACCGGCTACGACGAGAAGGTCTACTTCGGGCTGCACGAGGCCTACCTGAAGATGAAGGACGAGAAGCGCGCGAAGGAAGCCCTGCGCTCCTACCTGGCGCTGCACCCCAACGAGCGCGACGCCTCCCGCGCCCGTGAGCTGCTGGGGCCCGACGTGCCGGCCGCTCCCGCGCCTGCTCCTGCCCCAGCGCCCTCTGCCGAGCCAGACGCGGGGACATGAGCCAGGGCTACCGCGCGCTGGGCTTCCTCGCCGCGACCGCCGCGCTCGTCCTCGCCGTCGGCGTGCTGGGCCCGCGCCTGCTGGGGCTCGCCGCCGGTCCCGAAGCCGAGCTGGTGACGCGCCTCAAGAAGCTGGAGAAGAACGGGTTGGAGCTCGAGGTGCCCGGCGCGGGGACGCTCCACGCCGCCCAGGTCTCCTTTCAGCGGATCTCCGTGCGGCTCGACGCGGACGGGCAGGGCGCCACCATCACCAGCACCCTCGATCTCACCGGCAACCTCCAGCGCCCGGGCGCCGTCGCCCGCACCACCGTCTCCTCCCTGGGCCTCGAGCGCGCCCGCTACCTCTTGCGCGACGGGCAGTGGCGGGCCCAGTCCACCGACGCGCCCCGCCTCCTCGCGATCCTCACCGCGCTGGAGCAGCGCCGAGAGCTGCTCGAGTCGCCGCGCCTGCCCCCCGACGCCGGGCTCGACGCGCTGGAGCAGCTGACGCGACGCGCCTACACCAGCCTTGCCTGGTACATCCGCAGCGAGCGGGAGGACGTGACGGTGGCGGAGGACTACCGGCTGACAGGTGACACGCCGCAGCGCCCGGTGGATGACAAGGGGACCCGCCGCCTGTCACTGGTGGAGGACAGCGCCGGATTGTTCACCTTCCGCGGTGGCATCATGTAGGGTAGCGCTCCCTCAAGGTTCCACGGGGTTCCGTAATGGACGAGGCGCTCAGGCAACTGCTCACGCTCAGTCGTGGCTACTTCGAGAAGAAGCAGTGGGCGGAGGCCGAGAAGTACCTCACGCAGGTCGTCGAGCAGAACCAGTCCTTCGCCGACGTCTACAACATGCTGGGCGTCGTGTACCACGACCAGGGGCAGTTCGCCCGGGCGCAGCGGGCCTTCGAGGCGGCCTTGCGAATCAACCCGGCCTACACCGACGCGGCGCTCAACCTGGCCATCATCTACAACGACCTGGGCAAGTACCGGGAAGCCAAGGAGGTCTACTCGGCCGCCATGTCCCGGCAGCGCGCCACCCCCAACAAGATGGATCCGTACGTGCGCGGGAAGATCGCGAACATGTACGCAGACATCGCCAACGTCTTCGCCTCCAGCGGGATGCTGGACGAGGCGATCGCCGAGTACCGCCGCGCGCTGGAGCTGGGCCCCACCTTCGTCGACATTCGCCTCAAGCTGGCCGACGCCCTGCGCGATCAAGGCGAGCACCACGAGTCGCTCAAGGAGTTCGAGGCGATCCTGAAGGCCAACCCCAACTACCTGCCGGGCCGGGTCCACTACGGGATCACCCTCTACTCGGCGGGCCGGAAGGCCGACGCGATCGCGATCTGGGAGGACGTGCTGGCCCGCAACCCGGGCAACAAGAGCGCTGAGATGTACCTCCGCCTCGTCCGCGACCCGGGGAAGGAGGCGACGAAAGATGGGGCGAATGGGTGATGATGCTACAATCGTTCGGGCGTCAGGTGCCGCGGGGAGTACTGATCGTGAGTGACGGGTTCGCGCTCAAGTTCATCAGCGGGAAGTACCAGGGAGGCGAGTTCCCGCTGAAGGGCGAGAAGCAGGTCATCATCGGCCGCTCCAGCGAGCTGGACATGGTGCTGGTCGAGGACATGGTGTCGCGCAAGCACGCGAAGATCACCATGGCCGGCGGGAAGATCACCATCGAGGATCTGGGCAGCACCAACGGCACCTTCGTCAACGGCGAGAAGGTGAAGACCTCGCGGATCAAGGAAGGCGATCGGATCCTCATCGGCACGTCGATCTTGAAGCTGGTGAAGGCCGGCGCGGGCGGCCCCGAGTTGTCCGACGCGCAGGTGAAGCAGCAGCTCGAGCAGGTGGCCGCGGTGCAGTCGGCGCGGCAGACCCGCACGGCGATGACCGGCAAGCTGGAAGAGGTCCCGCTGCCCGATCTGCTGCAGCTCTTCCACACGTCCAAGAAGAACGGCGTGCTGATGGTGCGCGGCGAGCACGAGGGGCGCATCTACATGCGCCAGGGCAAGATCTACTACGCGGTCATCGACGACAACCACGAGCTGGGGCCGCAGAAGAGCTTCAACCGGATCGTCACCTGGGAGCAGGGCGAGTTCGAGCTGCAGCCGCCCGACAACCAGGAGTTCATGACCGAGCTGGACGAGTCCACCGAGCACCTCCTGATGGACGCGCTGCGGCAGTTGGACGAATTCCGCCGCATCCAGCCGTCGCTGCCCCAGCCGGATCAGACCCTGACCATCTCGGTGCCGCTGGAGGTGCCGCTGAGGGACTTGAGCGCGGATGAGCTGGACCTGGTCCAGCTGTCGCTCAACTGGGGCACGCTGCAGGGCATCTTCGATCACGCGCCGCAGGACGATCTGACCGCGGGGACGATGATCGTCAGCTTGATCGAGCGCGGCTACCTGCGCGTCGGCTGACCGTGCGGTAGGGCCAGGCGTATTTGCGTTATGACGCGCCCATGAGCGCGATCCCGAACGCGGTGCCCCGCCTCACGTCTCTGTCTGCCTGTGCTGGGTGCGCGGCCAAGCTGCGCCCGGATCTCCTCGGAGAGCTGCTGGCCGGGCTGCCGAAGGTGAAGTCCAAAGCCGCGCTGGTGGGCTTCGACACCAGCGACGACGCGGCGGTGTACCAGCTCACGAAGGATCTCGCGGTGGTGGAGACGGTGGACTTCTTCCCGCCCGTCCTCGACGACCCGTACGCCTACGGGCAGATCGCCGCCGCCAACGCGATGAGCGACGTGTGGGCGATGGGCGGCAAGGCGCTGTTCGCGCTCAACCTGGTGGCCTTCCCGAAGGAGCTGCCGGTGTCGATGCTCAAGGCGATCCTCGCCGGCGGGGCGGACAAGGCGACGGAGGCGGGCATCCCCATCCTCGGGGGGCACTCGGTGCAGTCGCCGGAGCCCAAGTACGGCATGGCGGTGACGGGCGTGGTGCACCCGAAGAAGATCCTCACCAACGCGGGCGGCAAGGCGGGCGACGTCCTCCTCCTCACCAAGCCCGTGGGCACGGGCATCGCCACCACTGCGCTCAAGCGGGGCCTGGCCTCCAGCGCGCTGGTGAAGCGGGTGACGGCGCAGATGGCCGCGTTGAACCAGGCGGCGGGCGAGGTGTTCGCCGGCGGGGCCTTCCCGGTCCACGCGCTCACCGACGTGACGGGCTTCGGGCTGCTCGGGCACTGCCTCGAGGTGGCGCGCGGCGCGAAGCTGAAGGTGACGCTGGAGCTGGAGCGCGTACCGCTGCTGCCGGAGATCGCCGCGCTGGCCGAGCAGGGGGTGGTGCCAGGTGGGACAAAGGCCAACCTGGCGCACGCGCAGCGGTGGGTGCGCTTCCCGGAAGGGCTGCCGGAGCCGATCCGCCACGTGCTGGCCGACGCGCAGACCAACGGAGGGCTGCTCGCCGCCGTGCCGGAGAAGGCGGTGCCCAGGGCCCTGCGCGCCCTGGAGAAGAAGGGCGTGGAGGCCTGGGCGATCGGGTGGATCTCGAAGGGAAAGGCGGGGGTCGAAGTGGTGTAGCCCCCCGGCGGGGGTACACTTCTTTGCCAGCGTGCGCTCGTCCCGCCTCCTCGCGCTGCTCGTGCTGCTGCCCCTGCCCGCGCTGGCGGGAGGCCCGGTGATCATCCTCGATCCCGGGCACGGGGGAGAGCAGGCCGGCGCGTCGGCTCCTTCGGGGCTCAAGGAGAAGAGCCTGGCGCTTACCCTGGCGAAGAAGGTGAAGAAGTCGCTGGAGGACGAGCTGGGGGCGACCGTCATCCTCACCCGCGATCGCGACGCGCTGGTGCAGTTGTCCGAGCGGGTCACCCTGGCCAACGGGAAGAAGCCGGATCTGTTCCTCTCCATCCACGCCAACTCGATGCCCACCCAGAAGCAGCGGCTGATCAACGAGGGGATCGAGACGTACTTCCTCTCGGCGGCGGCGTCGGGCGAGCAGGCGAAGAAGGTGGCGGCGCGGGAGAACGCCGAAGTGGGCGGGCAGCCGAAGGGCGCGGCGGGCGACACCTTGTCCTTCATCCTCGCGGACCTGCAGCGCTCCGAGGCGCACCACGACTCCAGCCGGCTCGCCTACGCGGTGCACGAGGCGCTCGTCCAGGCCACCGGGGCCGTCGATCGCGGCGTGCAGCAGGCGCCCTTCTACGTCCTGATGGGGCTGGACGCCCCGGCGGTGCTGGTGGAGGTCGGCTTCATCTCCCACCCGCAGGAGGGCAAGCGGCTGGCGGAGGACGAGTACCAGGCCACGCTGGCGGCGGCGATCACCCAGGGCGTGGGGGGCTTCCTCCGGCAGGTGACGGCGCGGGACGGCCAGAAGGAGTAGCCCTGTGCTAGAGGATCGCTCATGCGATCCTTCAGCCGCGGCGCGCTCGATGCTCGACCCGTGACTCTCACCCCCGGCGTCAACAAGCACGCCGAGGGCAGTTGCCAGGTGGAGTTCGGCGACACCAGGGTGCTGGTGACCTGCAGCGTGGAGGAGAAGGTGCCCCCGCACGTCTTCGGCACCGGCGGGGGCTGGGTGACGGCGGAGTACGGCATGCTGCCGCGCTCGACGCACGGGCGGATGAAGCGGGAGGCGGCGCAGGGCAAGCAGGGCGGGCGCACGCTGGAGATCCAGCGACTCATCGGCCGGGCGCTGCGGGCGAGCATCGATCTCAAGGCCCTGGGGCCGCGCACGCTGACCCTGGACTGCGACGTGATCCAGGCGGACGGCGGCACGCGCACCGCGTCGATCACCGGCGCGTGGGTGGCCATGGTGCTGGCGCTGCGGAAGCTGAAGAAGAAGAGCACCATCAACCAACTGCCTCCCTTGACGCACGTGGCGGCGATCTCGGTGGGCGTGGTGAAGGGCGAGGTGGTGGTGGACCTCGACTACGACGAGGACTCCACCGCCGAGGTGGATCTGAACGTCGTGGCGCTCGAGGGCAGCCGGCTGGTGGAGGTGCAGGGCACCGCGGAGAACGGCCACTTCGATCGCGCGCGGCTGGACGAGATGCTGGACGCGGGGACGGCGACCATCGAGAAGCTGGTGGCGCTGCAGAAGCAGGTCCTGGGCTGATGCGGACGCTGGTCTTCGCGACCGCGAACCTGGGCAAGAAGGAGGAGCTCGAGGCGCTGCTGGGGCCCGGGTGGCTCGTCCGGAGCGCGGCGGACTTCCCCAAGCTGCCCGAGGTGGAGGAGGACCAGCCCACCTTCGAGGGGAACGCGGCGAAGAAGGCGCACGCGTTCGCGAAGGCGACGGGGCTGATGGCGCTGGCGGACGACTCGGGGCTGTGCGTGGACGCGCTCGAGGGCCGGCCGGGCGTCTTCTCGGCCCGCTACGCGCCGGGGACGGACGGCGATCGGATCGCCAAGCTGCTGGGCGAGCTTGGCGACGTGCCGGCTGGACAGCGCACGGCGCGCTTCGTGTGTGCGCTGTGCCTGGCGACGCCGGACGGGAAGGAGACGTTCACCCGGGGCACCTGCGAGGGGCGGATCATCGGCACTCCACGGGGCACGCACGGCTTCGGGTACGATCCGATCTTCGAGCTGCCCCACGGGAAGACGATGGCGGAGCTGACGCGCGACGAGAAGTCCGCCGTCTCTCACCGGGGCGCCGCCTTCCGCGCGCTGGCACGGATGGTTTCCCTCTCTCCCATCGGGTGAGAGGAGGGAGAGGGCGCGGGAGAGGCGAGTCACCTCCTCAAGTGCTCCACGGCCCCTGCGAGCAACTGGGCGATCCCTCGCTTCGGCACGTGGACGAGCTTCTTCCTGACGGGGCCCAAGGCGGAGTCCTGGTACTGGTTGGACACCTTGTGATGGAGCTCGGTGGCGCCCCAGAGGAGCACCAGCTCGGCCCAGGCCAGATCGGCCTTTGCCTGCTCGATGGGCCGGGCCTTCGTCCCGTCGACGAGGCGGAGCTCCAGCGAGGTCCCGATCAACCGCGCCAGCTCCTCGCGCACGGCCGGCGATCCCCCGACGACGACGAGCCGCGAGGCCCCGCGCTGCCGGCAGGCCTCGACCAGCTCTCTCACCGCGCGCTGGTTGTCGGAACCACCGCACCGCTGGCAGGTGGACTTCGGCTCGCAGCGCACGGCTTGTTTGCCGGAAGCCCTGGCGAAGGCCACGCACTCCGGCGTGGCGCAGTGCAGGAAGAACCGCGCGCTCAGCGCCGTCTGGGCGCGGGGGAGCTTCTCGGTGGACAGGCGCGACTTCCCCGGGCGGGTGAGGCCGGCCTCCTCCAGCGCGGCGCGGGCTTGTCGCTTCACGTCGGGGAGGGCGAAGCCTGCTTCGGCGAGCCAGGCGTCGATCTCCACGTCGGCGCTCACCTCCGGGCGGCCTTCTTCGCGGGGGCCAGCTCGAACAGCTCTTCCTGCTCGGGGATCAACCCCAGCGCCTTCTTGATGGGGGTGAAGCTCTTCCTGTGGATCTCCAGCACGCCCAGGCGGGCGATGGCGTCCAGGTGCTCGGGCGTCGGGTAGCCCTTGTGAGAGGCGAAGCCGTAGCCGGGGTACTTCTCGTCCCACTCGTGGAGCAGGTGATCGCGCGACGTCTTGGCGAGGATCGCGCCGGCGGCGATGGACAGGCTCTGGGCGTCGCCCTTGATGATCCCCCGCTGGGGCTGGGGGATGCCGGGGATCTTCCGGGCGTCGACCAGCACGTAGTCTGGCGGAACCGCGAGCCCCTCCACGGCGCGGCGCATGGCCAGAAGGCCCGCGTGGTAGATGTTGAGAGAGTCGATGTCCTCCAGCGAGGCCCAGCCGATGGCCCAGGCGACGGCGTCGCGCTTCACCGCTGCGGCCAGGTCATCGCGCTTGGCCTCGTCGAGGATCTTCTTGGAGTCGTCGAGATCCTTGAGCTTGTACCCGCGGGGGAGGATCGCCGCGCCCGCGCAGATCGGCCCGGCGAGCGGCGCCATGCCCGCCTCGTCCACGCCGGCGATGTGCACGTGGCCCTCGCCCCAGAGCGCCGTCTCGAACTTGAGCATGTGGCGCAGGCGCTGGCCTTCGGCGCGGTTGTCGGCCTGGCGGGACCGGAGGGCCTTGAGCAGCGCCTGGGCGCCCTGGCGCTCGTCGTCCTCGAGCTGGGCGAGGACGTGTCTGGGCACGCTCCGGCCGTCGGCGAGGTAGCGCTGGCGCAGCTTCGCGAGCGGAAGAGACTCCGGAGCAGACCGGCGGGCCACGTCGGCGGCGGCCTACTGCAGTTGGAGGGTGGCGGCGCGGGGGGTGACGGACGAGCTGCACTCGCCGCCGATGAAGGTGAACTCGGCGGTCTGGGTGCGCAGATCGTTGATCTGCCCCTGCACGCGGACGATGCCCGGGCCCTTGTCGAGGACGATCGCCACGCCGTTGCCGTTGGTGGCGAGCACCACCTCTTCACCCGCGGTGACGTAGGTGACGACGACGCCGGCGTTGGACTGGGGAGCGCCCGACCGATCGAGGACGGTGACCGGGGCCTTCACGCCGACGTCCGAGCAGGTGACCTGGCCGCGCCCGCCGTCAGGCAGGGAGGCGTCGTAGCTGGTGCCGCAGCCAGCGAGGACAGCGGCGAGGGACAGGGCAAGCAGGGAGCCGAAGAGGCGCATGGGGCAAGCGACCTACACCCCCCGTGGCGGGGATTCAACGGGGGCAGCGTCAGCGTCCCACGGGGCGCCCAGCCACGCCTGGAAGGCAGCCCTCTGCGCGTCGGTCGGGTGCTCGACTCTGGCCAGCCACACTGCGTCCGCCGGCCGCGCGCCGAGCACCACCGGCAGCTCGATCAGCCGATCGCGACGGAAGAGGGTCAACTTCACCGTCTCGCCGGGCTTCTTGTCCTCGCAGCGGCTCAGCAGTTGGCCCGCGTCGCACTTGAGGCCGTCCAGCGCGGCGAGCTCATCGTCCGCGTACACACCCGCCTGCATCGCGGGCGATCCGTCGAACACCGTGGCGATGGTGGAGGAGCCCCTGGTCGCCACCCCGAGGTACCCCGGGTTCTTCTCGCCCTTGCTGCGCGGTGGCGTGCCGCCCTTGTCACCGCTGGACTCGCGCGGACGGAACTTCGCCTCGAGGCCCACGTGCGCGAAGGGCGACAGCTCCAGCTCGTCCACGCCGCGCAGGGCGCGATCGAAGAAGGGCTTCAGGTTGACGCCGGCCACCTCCTGCGCCGCGGCCTCGACGCCGTCCTCCGGGACGCCCGACTCGTCGCCGTAGCGCTTCCAGAGCAGCCGCTGCAGGTCGTCCAGGCTCTTCGCGTCGCCCGTCGCCTGGCGGATGGTGAGATCGAGCAGCGCGCAGACCAGCTCGCCCTTCAAGTAGTAGCTGACCGCGGTGTTGGGGGTGTTCTCGTCGGGCCGGTAGTGCTTGGTCCAGGCGATCATCGAGGCGTCCACCAGCGGCAGCACCAGCCGGCCCGGCGTGGTGTACAGCGCGGTGAAGGACTCCCCCAGCCGCGTCAGGTAGCGCGGCGCCGTCATCAGCCCCGCGCGGCGGGTGATCAGGTTGTCGTAGTAGCTGGTGCAGCCTTCGAACCACCAGAGCAGTTGCGTGTAGTTCTCCTGCGCGTAGTCGAAGGGCACCAGGCGGCGCGGCTTCACCCGCTTCACGTTCCACAGGTGGAAGTACTCGTGGGCGGCGAGGGTGAGGAAGTCCTCCCAGCCCTTGCTGGACGAGAAGCCGCCGCGCGGGAAGAGCAGCACGGTGGACGCCTTGTGCTCGAGGCCCCCGCGGCCCTTGTCGGAGGCGTGCACGACGAAGACGTAGCGGGCCACAGGCAGGCCGCCGAACATCGCCGCCTCGGTCTCGACCAGCTTCGTCAAGTCGGCGACCAGCTTCTTCTCGTCCAACTGCGGCTCGCCCCAGAGGACGACCTCGTGCGGGACGCCCGCGGCGGTGAAGGGGACGGGGGTGTGCGGCCCCACCTCGAAGGGCGAGTCGACCAGCTCGTCGTAGTCGCGCGCCACGTACTCGCGGCCCGACAAGGGCAGGGCCACGCTGACGCGCCAGTCGGCGTACGGCTCCACGCTGACGCGGTGCTCGGCCCGGCGCAGGGACTCCGCGTAGAAGAACACCGTCGCGCCGTTGAAGTAGCCGTGCGTGCCGTCGAGGTGGCTGGTCCGCACGGTCAGCTCGTTGGCGTACACCTTGTAGAGGCAGCGCACCGGCTTGTTGGCGGCGTGGATGAGGAAGCTGCGCTTGTCCTGCCGCTCGAAGGGCACCGAGAAGCCGGCCTCGTCCACCACCCTGAACTCCTGCACGTGCCGCGCGTACTCGCGTACCAGGTAGCTGCCCGGCGTCCACACCGGGAGGCAGACGGTCAGCGTGTCGCCCGCCGCTGGGAAGGTGGCCTCCACCTCGAAGAGGTGGGAGTGCGGCCGGGACATGGAGACGCGGTAGCGGATCGCCAGAGCCATGGGCCGGGTGGTTCGCACCCGCCGGGCCCTGGGTCAAGCCGCTCAGCGGGGCGGCTCACCAGCAGGTGCCGGTGTCCTTCGTCACTGGGTGGTCGCCGCGGACCAGGAGGCCCTTTGCTGGCACAGGGAGAGCACTTTGCTGGCACAGGGAGAGCACTTTGCTGGCACAGGGAGGGCACTTTGCTGGCACAGGGAGGGCACTTTGCTGGCACAGGGAGGCCCTTTGCTGGCACAGGGAGGCCCTTTGCTGGCACAGGGAGGGCCCTTTGCTGGCACGAGGAGAGCACTTTGCTGGCACGAGGAGGCCCTCTGCTGGGCGCTCACGCGGCAGGCGGGTACAGGCGAATCCGGCCCAGGCGCAAGGGCAGCCTCGACGAGGGCGTGGCGTCGTCGCGGGGCGGGCCGACCGCGCGCAGCACCCGATCGCCGAGGAGGAAGCGGTACTCGGTAGCGCTGCCGAGGAAGAGCCGCGCGCTCAAGGGGAGCGCGGGGCCGTCGCCGCCGACGTGGAGATCCTCCGGCCGCACCACCAGGGTGGCCGGGCCCTCGGCCGAGTCACTCCCTGCGGGGAGCGGGAAGCGCACGCCGGCGCACACGAAGCAGCCGCCCTCCACCACGCCATCGAGCTGGTTGGCGCCGCCCACGAAGCTCGCCACGTACGGCGTCGCCGGCTCCCGGTACACCACGTCCGGCCGGCCCACCTGTTCGATCACTCCGCGGCTCATCACCGCCACGCGATCGGCCAGCGCCAGCGCCTCGCCTTGATCGTGGGTGACGAAGATCATCGTCGTGCCGAGGCGGGCGCGCAGGGCGGCGATCTCACCGCGGAGCTCCTCGCGCAGCGCCGCGTCCAGGTTGGACAGCGGCTCGTCCAGCAGCAGCACCTTCGGGTTCGCCACCAGCGCGCGCGCGATGGCCACGCGCTGGAGCTGCCCGCCGGAGAGCTGTTGAGGCAGCCGATCGCCCAGCGCGGACAGCCGCACCCAGCTCAAGCCCTCGGCTACGCGCCGCTCCACCTCGGACCTCGCCACGCGCTGGAGCGTCAAGGGGTAGGCGACGTTCTGCGCCACGGTGCGGTTGGGCCACACCGCGTAGCTCTGGAACACCATTCCCAGGCCGCGGCGCTCGGGCGGCGTGCTGCCCTTCGGGCCGTCCACCTCCTGCCCGTCGATACAGATGACGCCGCGATCGACGCGCTCCAGGCCCGCCACCATCCGCAGCGTGGTCGTCTTCCCGCAGCCCGACGGCCCCAGCAGCGCCACCAGCTCCCCGCTGGCGATGGACAGCGACACGCCCTTCACCACCTGCGTGGCGCCGTAGGCCTTGTGGACGTCGGTGAGCTGGACCGAGGCCATCTTCAGCGGGCCTCCCGCCGGGTGAGCAGCGCCTGCGCCGCCTGCGCGAGCAGCAGCAGCAGCACGAAGGCACAGGCGATCACCGCCGCCGCGCCCGGATCCGCGTAGCTCTGCAGCTCGAAGAGCAGCGTGCCCAGCACGTCCGCGCCGGTGGGGATGAGCAGCACGCTCAGGGTCAGCTCGGTCATGCAGACGAGGAAGGTGATCAAGAAGGCCGCGCCCAGGGCGCCCTTGAGCTGCGGCCAGGTGGCGTCGACGAAGGCCCGCGCCCGCGAGGCCCCGAAGATCCGCGCCGCCTCCGCCAGGCTGGGATCCACCTGCGCCAGCGCGTCCGAGGCGCTCCTCGCGCCGAAGGCCAGGTGCTTCACCGCGTACGCGACCAGCAGCAGCCACAGCGTGTTCCCCAGCGCCAGCACGAAGGCCACCCGCTCGAAGGCGATGAAGCGCACGTCGCGGGAGAAGGCCACCAGCAGCCCCAGCGCGAGCACCGTCCCCGGCACTGCGTAAGGTGCGCCCGCCAGCGCCTCGAGCCAGCGGCGCCGCGTCGACGCCACGGCGAGCCCCAGCCCCGTCACCAGCGTGGCCGCGGAGAAGGCGAGCAGCACACTGCGCCCCGCCGCGGAGATCGTCCTGGGGCTCGACAACACCGCGCCCCAGTGCTTCGTCGTCAGTCCAGTGAGCTGCCCCCACACCGGCTGCACCGAGGTGAGCGCCACCGCGAGGAGCGGCAACACCACCAGGATCACTCCCAGCGCCACCGCCACCGCCGTCAGGGGCCCGCGCCAGCGCCCCAGGGGCATGGGACGGAGGGAGAGGCCCTTCCCCGAGGACAGCCGCACCTCGCCCGCGCGCGTCAGCCAGCGGCTCACCAGCAGCACCACGCCCGCCAGCACCAGCAGCTCCACCGACAGCACGGCGGCGCGCGCGAGGCCCGTCGAGCCCATCAGCACCTCGCCATAGACACGTGTCGTCAGCGTGGGCGTGGGCGGCGTCGCCGTCACCCCCAGCAGGTACGGCACCCCGAAGGCCGAGGCCGTGAAGAGGAAGGTGAGGGCGGTGCCCGAGAGCGCCGCCGGCAGCGCCAGCGGCAGCGAGATGGTGAGGAGTGTGCGCGCGGGCGAGGCGCCGGAGATGCGGGCGGCCTCCTCCAGGGACGAGTCGAGGCGGGAGAGCGCCGCGGTGGTGGCGAGGAAGACCAGCGGCAAGCCGGCGGAGCCCAGCACGAAGGCGATCCCCGCCGCCCCGTAGATGTCGAAGGTGCCCGCGCCCAGCGCCAGGTTGAGCAGGCCCGCCTTCGGGTTGGCCAGCGACACCCAGCCCATGCCGAGGATGAACGGAGGAATCGCGGTGGGCAGCGTGAAGGTGGCCTTGAGCGCCTTCTTGAGGCCGAGATCGGTGCGCACCAGCAGCAGCGCCAGCGGGACGCCCACCAGGAAGGCGAACAGCGCCGCCCCCAGTGAGGTGAGCGCAGTGCCACCCAGCGCGCGCACCGCGTCGGCGCTCGTCCACACCGCCCACCAGTCGAGGTCCTCCGCGCGCGCGGCCCGGGCGAGGAGGAGCAAGAGCGGCAGGCCCGCGAAGACGAAGAGGCCGGCGGCCAGCAGCGCGGTGGGCCAGCGGCGCGTCATCGAGAGAAGGCCTCGCTGAAGTCAGACTTCACCCGCGCCCCTTCGCGCAGGCCCCGGCGGAGGAGCTCCTCGTTCCACGGCTGGCTGCGCGCGACCAGCTCGGTCAGCGAGACGATCTTCCGCGGACCGGGGATCCGCGGATCGACCGCGTGCATGTCTCCGGGGCTGGCGATGATCGCCTGGAGCGTCGGCGAGAGCAGCGCGTCCACCACCGCCTTCGCGGCCTCCGGGTTGCGCGCCGTGGAGAGGATCGCCGCGTAGCCGGGGATCAACACCGCGCCGTCCCGGGGCCAGGCGATCTCGATCGGGCTGCCCTTCGCCTTCGCCGCCAGCGCGTTCTCCAGGAGCAGCACCCCCACCTTCGCCTCGCCGCCCTCCACCTTCTGCAGCACCGCCGCGTTGCCGCCGGCGACCCGCGCGCCGTTGGCCCGCAGCGCCGTGAAGAACCCCGGGCCGTACTTCGCCTCGAGCGCCACCGCCCAGGTGTACGCCGTGCCGCTGGTGAGGGGATCGCCCAGCGCCACCTCGCCCTTCCACGCCGGAGTCGTCAGCGCCTCGAAGCTCTCGGGTGCCGGCGCGCCCGCGCGGTGGATCAGCACCATGGTGGACAGGCGCACCGCCCCGTAGTGCCCGTCGAGATCGGACAGCCCCGCCGGCGTGCGCAGCCCGTTGGGGGAGACGTACCGGAGGAGCCGGCCTTCGTCCTTGAAGCGCTCGTAGAGGAAGGGATCGGACGTCACCAGCACGTCGCAGGGTGTGCCCCCCGCCGAAAGCTCCGCCTCCAGCTTCGCCGTCACCTTCTCGCTGCCCGCCTGGAACCAGCGCAGCGTCACCCCCGGGAGCGCCGCCTTGAGGCCCGGCTCGAGCGCATCGAGCACGCTCCGGTACATCGAGGTGTAGATCCACACCTCGCCCGCGGGCCGGCCCGTGGCGCTGGCGGGGCCGCCGCCGGGAGTCGCCGTCTCGATGCGACAGCCGCAGAGGGCGAGGGCGGCGAGGGCGAGGGCGAGGCGCACGGGCCCGCGCCTTGTAGCACCCGGGGAAAGCCCTCACGAGCCCGCGCCGGCCGCCTGCTCCTTCACCACCGTCAGCCAGTACTCGCGCCCGTAGTACTGCCGCATCATCCCCAGCTTCCTCCCGTCCTTGAACAGCACGAAGGCGGGGATGCCGGCGATCGCGAAGCGCCGCGCCAGCTCCGGGTAGTCGTAGGCGTTCACCTTCACCACCCGCACGCCGGCGGGCAGCCCGGGCAGCAGCTCCGGCAGCTCGCGCGCGAAGATCTCGCAGTTGGGGCAGTCCGGCCCCCAGAAGTACGCCACCCTCAGCGGGCCGGGCCCCGCCATCAGCGCGTCGAAGGTCTGCGGTGTCGCGTGCTCCAGCGCGGCGCTCATGGCAGCCCCTTGTAACCACGCGCGCCTTGACGCGCTCGCCTGATGCACGGTAGGCCGTGCATTACTTTGCGAGTGATTCTCAAAATCCTGGGCCTCGCCGTGGTGATCGGCGCGCTGCTCGCCGGGCTGGGCTGTCCGAGCTCGAAGACGGAGCCGGAAGGGGACGCCAAGCGGGCGGTGCTGAAGGCGGTGGGGGAAGGCGTGATCCTCCCCACGCTGGAGGGCTTCCTCGCCGAGGCCCGCGCGCTGGAGCTGGCGGCCAACGCGTACGCCACGGCCCGGGCAGCGGGGCCGGCCTCGGCGGAGCTGACGGCGGCGAGGGACGCCTTTCGCACCGCCTTCCTCCGGTGGCAGGTGGCGGAGGTGCTGCAGGTCGGACCGGCCGGGCCCGCGGGGACGATGACTGGCGGGCTGTCGCTGCGGGACACGATCTACTCCTGGTCGGTGGTGAACACCTGCCGCGTGGACACCCACCTCGTGGACAAGGCCTGGGAGGCGCCCGGCTTCTTCGACACCGCGCTGGTGACCTCCACCGGGCTGGACGTCGTGGAGTACCTGCTCTTCGTCGACGCGGCGGCCAACACCTGCGACGCCACCGCGCCCATCAACACCAACGGCACCTGGGCGGCGCTCTCCCCGGACGAGCTGGCCCGCCGGCGGGCGGAGTACGCCAAGGCGGCGGCGGCGCACGTCGCGGCCACCGCGGCCCGCCTGGTGAGCCAGTGGAAGGAAGGGGGCTTCCTCACCGCCTTCACCACCGCCGGCCTGCCGGGCAGCCCCTTCCCCACCGCCCAGGAGGCGCTCGATCAGCTCTTCGCCGCGCTCTTCTACGTCGACGCCATCGTCAAGGACGACAAGCTGGCCAACCCCGCGGGCCTGACGATCACCTGCCTCGACCTGGCCTGCCCCCAGCTCGCCGAGGCCGTCCCGTCCGGCTACTCCCGCGAGGCGCTGGTGGAGAACCTGAAGGCGGCGAAGGCGCTGCTGCGCGGCGGCTTCACCGGGAGCGGCAAGGGCTTCGACGCCTTGCTCGCGGCCAGGGGTGCGGAGCCGCTGGCCGATCAGATGGTGGCGGCGCTGGACGAGGCGATCGCCTCGGTCGCCACGCTGACCGTCCCCGTGGATCAGGCTGTCGTGTCCCAACTCGACGACGTGAAGGCCGTCCACGCGAAGGTGAAGGCCTTCACGGATCTCCTGAAGTCGCAGTTCGTCACCGTGCTGAACCTCCGCGTCCCCCAGGAGGGGGCCGGGGACAACGATTGAAGCTCAAGGGAGGAAACATGCGGCTGTTGCAAGGAAGTCTCGTCGCGCTGTTCGTGCTGGGCTGTGGTGGTGGCGTCTCGGCAGATCCCTGCGCCGGCGGGCCCGCCTACCCCGACGAGGCCTTCGCGACGAACGCCTCCGCCGAGCTGGCCATGGCCGATCAGCTCCTGGCGATGAACGCCCTGGTGAAGGACGTGAATGCGCGGCCCACCGCGGCGCAGCTCCAGAGCATGTACGAGGCCGGCACGCCCAGCCTCTCGTCCATCGCCGCGCCGGCGGTCACCGCGTCGCTCCCGGCGCTCTTCGCGTCGATCGAGTCGTCGGCAGCGGGCACGTGGACGCCCGCAGAGCCACCTCCTGCCACCGGGGGGCGTCTGGGTGGGGTGCTGTTCTCGGCGCGCGGGCAGGATCTCCAGGAGGCGCTCGAGAAGGGTCTGCTCGCGGGCGCCCACTACCATGAGGCGCTGCGGTTGCTGGAAGGCGAAGTCACCCCCGCGACGGTCGATCGGATCCTCGCGCTGTATGGCGCGTGGCCCAGCTTCCCGATGGACACCAAGGCGGCGGTCAACCCGGACCGCTTCTCGGCGGGCTACGCGAAGCGCCGCACCAACCCGGCCGCCGAGACGCCCGGGCTGTACCTCACCATCAAGCAGGCCTTCATCGACGCGCGCGCGGCGGCGGCGGGGGGGGCCACCTGCGCGGCGAAGCGCGACGCGGCGCTCGAAGTCCTCCGCAGCGGCTGGGAGCGGGCGATGGTCGGCACGACCGTCTACTACCTGAACAGCGCCGCCGGGAAGCTGGAGAAGAGCAACCCCACCGACGCCGAGCGCGCGTCCGGCTTGCACGCCTACAACGAGGCGGTGGGCTTCCTCAAAGGGCTGCGCGCGCTTCCGGCGTCCTCGCGCCGTGGGAGCGACGCGCAGCTCGACGAGGTGCTCGCCACGCTGCTCGCCCCGTCGGGCGCCGAGGTCGAGTCGTACAAGTTCCTCACCGACGGCGTGACGAACCTGCCCCGCCTCGTCCAGGCCGGCACGCAGCTTCAGGCCGCGTGGGCGTTCACCGCGGACGAGGTGGCGAACTTCAAGGTCAACTACTGATGCTCGGCCGGGTCCGCGCGAAGCTGTCCGAGCCGGTCGACGTCGCCAGCCTGGCGACGCTGCGGACCGTCTTCGGGCTGCTGATGTGCGCGGGCCTGGTGCGCCTGCAACTGACCGGCTGGGTGGAGCCGCTCTTCACCGCGCCGCGCTTCACCTTCACCTACCAGGCCTTCGCCTGGGTGCCTCACCTGCCCGCGGCGTGGGTGAGCGCGGTGGTGTGGGGGGCGGCGGCGGCGGCCCTGGCCTTCGCCCTGGACGTCTACCCGCGGGTGTCGGGCGCAGTCTTCGTGGTGCTCTTCGCCTGGCTGCAGCTCTTCGACGTCACCAACTACCTGAACCACTACTACCTGGCGGTGCTGCTGGGCGCGCTGCTCACCCTCCTGCCCACGAGCTGGAGGCAGGGGCAGGTGCCGCGGTGGGCGGTGTGGCTGGTCCGCTTCCAGGTGGGCGTCGTCTACTTCTACGCGGGGCTGGCCAAGCTGGGCAGCGACTGGCTGCTGCACGCGCAGCCGTTGTCGATCTGGTTCGCGGCGCGCACCGAGACGCCCCTCCTCGGGCCGCTCCTCGCCCAGCCCTGGGCGGCGTACGCGGCGGCGTGGTTCGGCTTTTTGAACGACTTGACGATCGTCGCCTGGCTGTCGTGGCGGAGGACGCGCCCCTTCGCCTACCTGGTGCTCGTCCTCTTCCACACGCTGACCTTCGTCTTCTTCGACATCGGGATGTTCCCGTTCCTCATGACGGCGGCGGCGCTCGTCTTCTTCGCGCCGGATTGGCCGCGGCGCTTCTTCCTCAGGCCGCCCCGGCCGACGGTGGCTGCCTCGCGCCTCATCCCGCTGCCGCTGCTGATCGCCGTCGGCGCGTTCTGCGCCTTCCAGGTGCTGTTCCCACTGCGCGACCTCGCGCTGCCGGGCGACGTGCTGTGGAACGAGGACGGGATGCGCTGGTCCTGGAAGGTGATGGTGCGGGAGAAGAACGGCGCCGTCGCCTACCGGGTGAGACAGCCGCGCACGGGCCGCGAGTGGCAGGTGAACCCCTCGGCCTGGCTCCTGCCGCGCCAGGCGAACGAGATGAGCGGGCAACCGGATCTGATCCTCCAGTTGGCCCACCACGTGGCGCAGGACTTCGCCGCGCGCGGGATCGCGGACGTGGAGGTGCGCGCCGACGCCTGGGTGTCGCTCAACGGCAGGGCGCCGAAGCCGCTCATCGATCCCTCCGTCGATCTGACGAAGGTGGCGGACTCCGCGTGGGGCTCGGCCTGGGTGCTGCCAGGGCCAGACGAAGGCCCGTTGCCGGCCTTCCGGCCCGAAGAGGCGACGGCATGGCGCTGAGCTTCTTCGCGCTGAGCGCGTGGCTCCTCGTGGCAGCGCTCGCGCCGCAGGACGCTGCCGCGGTCGAGGAGGCACCTCCCGTGGCGCCGGCGGCGAGCTCCGAAGGGGAAACCGACGGAGGGCTGACGCCTGCACCGGAGACCGCCCCCGGCCTCTACGGCTCACCCGACGCCGGCGCCGCACCTTCCCGCGAGACGACGGTGATCGCCCAGCGGCAGGTGGACCTGCGCCGAGTAGCCGGCTCGGCCCAGGTGATCGGCCGGGAGGAGTTGGAGCGCACCGAGAGCAACGACATCAACCGGGTGCTGCAGAGCGTCCCCGGCGTGTACGTGCGGGAGGAGGACGGCTTCGGCCTGCGGCCCAACATCGGCCTGCGCGGCGTCAACGCCGATCGCTCGAGCAAGGTGACCCTGATGGAGGACGGCGTGCTGTTCGCGCCGGCCCCGTACTCCGCGCCCGCGGCCTACTACTCGCCCCTCGTCACCCGCATGGTGGCGGTGGAGGTCTTCAAGGGGCCCGCGTCCATTCAGTACGGGCCCAACACCATCGGCGGGGCGATCAACTACCGCACCCGTCCGCTGCCCCGGCAGGCGGAGGGAGATCTCGATCTGTCGATCGGCAACTACGGCACCGGCAAGGTGCACGCCGTGGCCGGCTACGGCACGGAGCGCTGGGGCGTGCTGCTCGAAGGGGTGCACCTGCAGAGCGGCGGCTTCAAGCAGCTCGACGGCGGCGGCGACACCGGCTTCGACAAGAACGAGCTGATGCTCAAGGTCGGCTGGGCGAGCGATCCCCAGGCGCGCCTGCGCAACGCCTTCGAGCTCAAGCTGGGCTTCTCCAACGAAGGCTCGAACGAGACCTACCTGGGCCTGGCCACCGACGACTTCGCGTTGACGCCGCAGCGCCGCTACGCCGCCAGCGCGGACGATCGCATGGAGTGGTGGCGCACCCAGGGGGTGATCACCCACCGCCTGTCCGTGGGCGACTGGCTGGAGGTGAGCACCACCGCCTACCGGAACGACTTCGCGCGCACCTGGCACCGCTTCGATCACTTCTCCAGCGGCCCCGACGTCTACAAGGTGCTGGCGTACCCCACCGGCAGCAACGCGGTGTACCGGGCGATCCTCGCGGGTGACGAGGACTCGACGGGCGAGGATCAGCGCCTGGTGATCCTCGACAACGGCCGGCGCTTCGTGTCCCAGGGTGTGCAGGTGAACGCCACCGCGACGTTCACCACCGGCCCTTTGGCGCACGAGGTGGAGCTGGGCGCGCGCTTCCACCACGACGAGATCCGCCGGGATCACGTCGGGAACTTTCTTCACATGCGCAGCGGCGCCCTGGTGCCCTCGGGGGACGCGCCGGAGCAGTTGGCGGCGAACGTGGCCTACACCAGATCGTTCTCCGGCTTCGTCGCGGATCACCTGACGTGGGGCCGGCTGCTGGTGTCGCCAGGCCTGCGGATCGAGGTGCCGGACGAGCACTTCGGGGACGAGCTGACCGGCCGGTCGAGCAGCGGCACCAGCGTGGTGCCCCTCTTCGGCCTGGGCGCGGTGTACGGCCTGGACTTCGGGATCTCGGTGTTGGCTGGAGTGCACCAGGGCTTCTCGCCGGTGGCCCCGGGGCAGGATCCGTCGGTGCAGCCGGAGCGGGCCATCAATTCCGAGGCCGGGGTGCGCTACGCGCACAACGGGCTGCGCGCCGAGCTGATCGGCTTCTGGAGCGAGTACCAGAACATCACCGGCGAGTGCACCGGCAGCACCGGCTGCACCAGCGACGCGATCAACCAGCAGTACAACGGTGGCCGCGCCCGGGTGCTGGGGCTCGAGGCCATGGGCAGCGCCCGCAAGCGGCTCCCGCTGGGCTTCGTGCTGCACGCCGATCTCTCGTACACCTTCACCCAGGCCTGGTTCCTCACCGCGTTCACCTCGGCGAACCCGATCTGGGGGGCGGTGGCGCAGGGCGACGCGCTCCCCTACATCCCCCAGCACCAGGGGCAGGTGCGCCTGCGGGGCCAGCGCGGGCCCTTCGAGCTCGGGGTGGGCGCCATGTACTACGGCGCGATGCGCGAGGTGGCGGGGCAGGGCGAGGTGCCCGAAGTCGAGGAGGTCCCCGGGCGGGTGCTGCTCGACGTCACCGCCTCGGCGGAGGTGGGCGCGGGCCGGGTGTACTTCACCGCCACCAACCTCCTCAACCAGTCGGCGCTGGTGTCCCGCCGGCCGATGGGCGCCCGGCCGCAGGCGCCGCTGCTCGTGCAGCTCGGCTTCAAGTACTCGTTCCGGTGACCGGCGCCCTCATCGCTGGTACTCGGCCACGTTCGCGGCGATGGTGGCGGTGATGTCCTCGAGCGGAAGATCGTTCAGGTCGCCCTCGAAGGGATCCTCGATCTCCACGCCGATCTCCTCGATGCCGAGCAGCACATAGGTGACGGCGAAGACGATGGGGATCGTCGCCCACCCGAAGCTGGCCAGCATGGCGAAGGGCAGGGTGACGCAATAGGCGACCAGGGAGCGGCGCAGGTGCACCACGTAGGCGAAGGGCAGCGGGGTCCTGTCGATCCGCTCGCACGAGCCGATGATGTCGATGAGCAGGTGCACGTTGTGCTCCAGCATCGCCAGGACGAAGTCGGACAGGCCCCCGGCGTCGCGGGCGGCCTTCAGGTGAAAGGTGATGCGCTGGGCCAGGGCGGTCGTCTGGTGCGCCTTCCCGCGGACGAAGGCTGCGTCGTCCGGCGCGAGCCCCTCCGGCTCCCACAGTTGGCCGCGCAGCGAGAGCATGCTGACCTGAGGGAAGGCGGCGTCGAGCGCGAGCACCCGCTGGAGCTGCTCCGGGTGCCCGGCGAGGTGCACGGTGGCGGAGCGTGCCAGGTTGCGGCAGGTGTTCACCATCGCGCCCCAGAGCTTCCGCCCTTCCCACCAGCGGTCGTACGCCTGGTTGGTGCGGAAGACGAGCAGCAGGCCCAGCGCCACCGAGACGATGGCGTGGATGGAGGTGGCCTGGGGCACCGACAAGGGCGTGACGTACTCGTGCAGCACGGTGATCACCGCGGCCACCACCGTGACCGCCAGCGCGCGCCAGGCGATCACCGCGAAGCGGGTGCCGTGAACGCCGATCAGCGCCCGGCGCCAGTTGTGGGGATCGTAGTTGATCATCTCGCCCGGGTCCGCGTCAGAGCCCCTTGTCGGGGTCGAACGTGTCGTCGCCGACGGACGCCTTCTTCACGTTGGAGAACTCGAAGCGCTCCAGCAGCGCGCCCGACGCGTCGAAGCCTTCCACCCGCACTGGCACGCCCGCCGCCACGTCGGTGCAGATGCGCGAGCTGGCCGAGTCGAAGCCGGCGCCCTTGTTGGGCATCACGTACAGGGAGCAGTAGTGGCCCTTGGCGTCCCAGCCCTCGTGCTTGATCGTCATGCCGCCGTTGGTCTTCGCCTTCGCCTGGTCGCGCTCGAAGCGCCTGAGCAGGTTGCCGAGGCCCGACTCCTTCACGGTGTGGTTGGAGTCCTTCTTCGCCAGGCCGCTGTCGAGGCTGATCCACAGCCGCCCGGCGATGCTGAAGAAGCCGGCTTCACGGACGCGGAACTCGTCGGCCTTCACCGCGGGGTTGTAGATGACCTTTCGTCCCTTGGCCGGACCTTCGACGAACTCGAGGCGCACGGCGAAGGGGCTCTCGCGCAGGGTGGTGGTGATCTGCTGCTCGTCGAGCAGCTTGCCGCCCACGCGCTCCTGCTTGGTCATGGTGTACGTGTAGGTGCCCAGGCTGGCGACGGCCTTCTGGCCCATCTTCACCAGGGCCTCGCTGGGCGTGGTGGTCATGAAGGTGGCCAGCTCGTCCTTCGACATCTTCGCCACGCGCGCGCGGCGGTCGGCCTCCGACAGCTCGGTGAGGGGCGGCGGCGCCTCGGGGGCGGGCGCCACGGCGGCCTGGGGGGCCTCGGGGGCGCCGCCGTCCACCTGGGCGACGGCGGGCAGGGCGAGGATCAGCAGGAGGGGAGCGATCGGCTTCATCGGCGAGGGAGTCTGCCTTTGAGCGACGGAGCAGGGAAGCGCTCAGGGCCGGTTGGGGACGAACTTCGAGTCGCTGGACTCCGGCCGCACCAGGCCCTTGCTGTCGGTGTCGCCCGGGAGGATCTGCAGGGCCACCTCGCCCTCGTTGTCGCCCAGGTAGGGATCGAGGATCGCGAAGCGCGCGCCCGGGCCCTGCACCAGCACGTCGTCGCCCGGCGCCAGGACACCGAAGCGCCAGCGCCCGGGCTCGGTCCCGACGGGCAGCCGGTAGGCGACCTTGAGCGGCGTCTGCTCGCCCAGCTTCGCGGTCTGCTCGCTGCGCAGGAGGACCCGGCGGGACTGACCGGGATCGATTTCCAGCAGCCGCGCCAGCTCGAAGTCGTAGCACTCGGCCAGGGGGGAGACGGTGATCGTCTTGCGCTGGGCCTTGCGGGCGAGATCCTCGAGCTCGAGGACGATCGCGGTGTCGGTCTTCACGTCCGTGCCGGGCTCGCAGTGCAGTCGCAAGGTGCGTGCCCCGCCGAACTGCAGCGCGTGGTGGGTGGCCATGCGGTGCAGCACCCCCCAGCCGGCCTTCTCTTCGAGGCGCGCCAGGACGATGCCGGCCTTCGGATCCTCTCCTTTCAAAGAAAGGCGGTACTTGTGGGTGGGCTCCAGCGGGACGTCGCGCGCGTGCAGGGCGCGGGGATCGATGACGTGGCGCCTGGCGTCCAGGGTGAATTGGCCAGCCGGGGCAGGGGCCGGGGCTTTGGGTTTGGGGGGAGAAGCCGGCCGCGGCGAGGGGTCGGCGGCGACGGGCGTGTGCGTGGTGGGCGGCCCGTCGACCCACTCGATGGGCTGGGGCTTCGCGGGCCGGGTCAAGAGCGGCCAGACGAGCCAGAGGAGCAGGAAGAGCACGGCCACGCCCAAGCCCATGGCCACCAGGCGCGACGGCGTGAGGCCGAAGGGCGGAGGTCCGGGGGCCTTTGACGCCTTGCGCTTCGCCAGCCGGGGCGCGGTGACGGCGTTGAGGTCGGGCCTGGGGCGGGCCAGTGGGGTCAGCTCGGAGCCGCTGGGCACCGGCGGGAGATCCTCGTTGGTGGCCTCGACGGGAGGGAGACCGGAGGACGGGACGGGCGGAAGATCGGTCGAGGTGGCCGGGACGGGCGGGAGATCAGTTGAGGTGGAAACGACCGGCGGGAGATCGGTCGTGGTGGGGGCGACAGTCGGAAGGCCTCGGTCCGTCGTGCCCACCGGCAAAGCGTCGGTGTCCGTCTCGAGCAACTCCGGCGAAGAGGCCGCCAGCGGATCGATGAGCTGGGTGGCGTCGGTGCGCGGTTGTCCCACCGGGAGCAAGTCGTTCGCCGTCGCGTCCACCACCGGGTGCGCCGGCTTCTTGTCGGTGCTGCCCGAGTCGTCGTGCGCCACGGCGCTGCATCCTCGATCGCCCGGGCAGAGACGTCCACGGCCGACGCGAGGAACCCACGCAGTTCCTGCGCGCTTGCCGACAGCACGGCTGCACTTCCGCGGTTCATGTCTTTCGGCGAGGAGGGAGGCCAACCGTCGCCTTTCCCTCGGTCACAACTCTGTCATGCCGGGGCATGAGAAGGGCTGTTCTCGCGGAGACGGGTAAGTACCGTGACTTCTTGAGTCCGCAGAAGCTGCGCCTCCCCAGGCCCAATACTCAGGAAACCGCTGTCGTTGGAGCTGGTTAGGACCGGGCTGAGGTCTTGCACGAGCGCCGGCCGGATCGTCCGTGTCGTGCATCTGCGAGTTCTCTTCGAGAGGGAAGGCTTTATGAGACACCTGAGTCGGGTCCTGTTCGCGGCAGCGTGCTGCATCGTCGTGGCGGCGTGTACGGGGCCCGCGGGCTCGAATGGCCAGAATGGGCAGGACGGCCAACCGTGTACGGTGCGGGACAACGGGAACGGCACGGC
>JADLDB010000065.1 GCA_020846875.1 Myxococcales bacterium
CAGGTGCTGCATGGCTGTCGTCAGCTCGTGTCGTGAGATGTTGGGTTAAGTCCCGCAACGAGCGCAACCCTCGCCTTTAGTTGCTCCGCAAGGAGATCTCTAGAGGGACCGCCAGTGATAAGCTGGAGGAAGGTGGGGATGACGTCAAGTCCTCATGGCCTTTATGTCTGGGGCTACACACGTGCTACAATGGCGAGTACAAAGCGTTGCCAACCCGCGAGGGGGAGCTAATCGCATAAAACTCGTCTCAGTTCGGATTGGAGTCTGCAACTCGGCTCCATGAAGTCGGAATCGCTAGTAATCGCAGATCAGCACGCTGCGGTGAATACGTTCCCGGGCCTTGTACACACCGCCCGTCACACCATGGGAGTCAATTGCTCCAGAAATCAGTGTGCCAACCGCAAGGAGGCAGCTGCTCAAGGAGTGATTGGTAACTGGGGTGAAGTCGTAACAAGGTAGCCGTAGGGGAACCTGCGGCTGGATCACCTCCTTTCTACGGAGACCACGACCTCTGGCTCGAGCTTCGGCTCTTGCTTCGAGAGGTCAGGGAAAGCTCGTCTTTCCCGTCGGTCACCAGGTCAACGGATTCGCAGGAACGCGCCCGCTTCGGTGGGAAAGCGCTTGGGCTTGCTAGACGGTTTTGAGAGGGCGAACGCGCCCGCTCTTTGAACTGGAATGATGGAGCGTCTTCGGTCCCGACTCATGAGGACCGCTGACCATGCGAGGTTTTGGGCCTGTAGCTCAGGTGGTTAGAGCGTACGCCTGATAAGCGTAAGGTCGGTGGTTCGAGTCCACCCAGGCCCACTGCAGTCGCAGTCTTTTGGGGCTGTAGCTCAGCTGGGAGAGCACCAGCTTTGCAAGCTGGGGGTCGTCGGTTCGATCCCGATCAGCTCCACTCTTCGACTTCGTCGAGCCGTCGTGAGGCGGCCGACTCGTTCTTTGAAAAGCGCATACGAAGGAATACAGAATTCAATTTCGAGAGTGTAGTCTCTCGTTTCCAACCCGCTGCGAAGAGCAGGGGTCTGGGCCTCGATCTCGAGTTCCAACGTGTGACTTTCTGCCGTGAGGCAAAAGGTCTCCGTCAACGAGATGGAGGTAAGTAAGCTACTAAGGGCGTGCGGTGGATGCCTAGGCGCTGAGAGGCGATGAAGGACGTGGGTGGCTGCGAAAAGCTCCGGGGAGTTGCCAACCGAACAGTGATCCGGAGATGTCCGAATGGGAAAACCCAGCAGGCGTAACAGCCTGTTACTCCATTCTGAATCCATAGGAGTGGAAGAGCGAACCAGGGGAAGTGAAACATCTCAGTACCCTGAGGAAAAGAAAACAATGAGTGATTCCCGTAGTAGTGGCGAGCGAACCGGGAAAAACAAGCCTAAACCAGCACCACGAAAGTGATGTTGGGGTTGCGGGTCCGCGGTAGGACCTCGGGACGTTAGCGGAACAGCCTGGAAAGGCTGACCAAAGAGCGTGATAGTCGCGTACGCGAAAACGACCTGGGGCCGAGCGGGGTACCCAAGTAAGACGGGACACGTGCAATCCTGTCTGAATCTGCCAGGACCATCTGGTAAGGCTAAATACTACTCGGCGACCGATAGTGAACTAGTACCGCGAGGGAAAGGTGAAAAGAACCCCTGTGAGGGGAGTCCAAAGAACCTGAAACCGCATGTCTACAAGCAGTCCGAGCACCACGCCGCAAGGCAAGTGCGAGGGCGTACCTTTTGCATCATGATTCGGCGACTTAATATACGTAGCAAGGCTAAGCCGTTAGGTGGAGCCGGAGCGAAAGCGAGTCCGAAATGGGCGACATAGTTGCGTGTATTATAACCCGAAGCGGGATGATCTACGCATGGCCAGGTTGAAGTGAGGGTAACACCTCATGGAGGACCGAACTCGTGAGAGTTGAAAATCTCTGGGATGAGCTGTGCGTAGGGGTGAAAGGCCAATCAAATTCCGTGATAGCTGGTTCTCCCCGAAAGATATTTAGGTATCGGCTCGGGTAATTCACTGTTGGAGGTAGAGCACTGGAACGGCTAGGGGTCTCACCAGATTACCAAACCGTACCAAACTCCGAATGCCAACAAGTGTTATCCCGGGACGCAGTCGGTGGGTGATAACGTCCATCGGCAAGAGGGGAATAACCCAGACCGTCAGCTAAGGTCCCCAAATTCAGGCTAAGTGAACACTAGAAAGGATGTGGAAGGTCACTGACAACCAGGAAGTTGGCTTAGAAGCAGCCATCTTTTAAAGAAAGCGTAATAGCTCACTGGTCGAGACAGTCCGCGCCGAAAATGTAACGGGGCTCAAGCCTGGTACCGAAGCTACGGGTCATGCATGTCTTGACATGCATGGCGGTAGGGGAGCGTTGAAACTGCTGCGAAGCACGATGGTAATGGCGTGTGGAGCGGTTTCGAGTGCTGATGCCGAAATGAGTAGCGATAAAGGGTGTGAGAATCACCCTCCCCGTAAACGTAAGGTTTCCTGGGTCAAGTCAATCTTCCCAGGGTTAGCCGGACCCTAAGCCGAGCCCGAAAGGGGTAGGTGATGGAAAGCAGGTTAATATTCCTGCGCTGGCTGTCAGACGTCGAACTGAGGGGCGACGGAGAAAGTTAGGTGAGCTGGCGTGTGGTTGTGCCAGTCCAAGGTCGTAGGAGTGCCTCGTACGAATAAAGGCGGGGCAGTTATCTCCGAGAGCCGAATGCGAGCGCGTCAGCGCGAAGTCACTGATACTCCGCTTCCAAGAAAAACCTCGCAGGGAGTCTGGCGGTCATCCGTACCGCAAACCGACACAGGTGCGTGAGGCGAGTAGCCTCAGGGGCCCGAGAGAACTCTCCTCCAAGGAACTAGGCAAATTGACACCGTAACTTCGGAAGAAGGTGTGCCCTCTGTAGGTGTAGTTGTACAGACGAAGCCGAAGAGGGTTGCAGAGAATAGGGGGTAGCGACTGTTTACCAAAAACACAGGACTCTGCGAAGGCGAGAAGCCGACGTATAGGGTCTGACTCCTGCCCGGTGCTGGAAGGTTAAGGGGATCCGTCAGCGCAAGCGAAGCGGTGATCCGAAGCCCCAGTAAACGGCGGCCGTAACTATAACGGTCCTAAGGTAGCGAAATTCCTTGTCGGGTAAGTTCCGACCTGCACGAAAGGAGTAACGACTTCCCCGCTGTCTCGGAGAGGGACTCGGCGAAATTGAAATAGCTGTGCCGATGCAGTTTACCCGCGGAAAGACGGAAAGACCCCGTGAACCTTTACTACAACTTGACAGTGACACTAGGGATTGACTGTGTAGGATAGGTGGGAGCCTTTGAAGCTGGGCCGCTAGGTTCAGTGGAGGCAACGGTGAAATACCACCCTGTTGGTTTCTGGTGTCTAACCTCGTCCCGTGATCCGGGACAGGGACACTGTCTGGTGGGTAGTTTGACTGGGGCGGTCGCCTCCCAAAGAGTAACGGAGGCGCGCGATGGTTCCCTCAGCCTGATTGGAAACCAGGCGTCGAGTGCAATGGCATAAGGGAGCTTGACTGCAAGAGCGACGGCTCGAGCAGGTGCGAAAGCAGGTCATAGTGATCCGGTGGTTCTGAATGGAAGGGCCATCGCTCAACGGATAAAAGGTACTCCGGGGATAACAGGCTTATCTCCTCCAAGAGTTCACATCGACGAGGAGGTTTGGCACCTCGATGTCGGCTCATCGCATCCTGGGGCTGGAGCAGGTCCCAAGGGTTAGGCTGTTCGCCTATTAAAGCGGTACGCGAGCTGGGTTCAAAACGTCGTGAGACAGTTTGGTCCCTATCTTCCGTGGGCGTAGGAGGCTTGAGAGGCTCTGACCTTAGTACGAGAGGACCGGGTTGGACGCACCTCTGGTGTACCAGTTGTCACGCCAGTGGCATCGCTGGGTAGCCAAGTGCGGATTGGATAACCGCTGAAAGCATCTAAGCGGGAAACCGACCTCAAGACGTGGCCTCCCGGGGGCAACCCCCTGAAGACCCGTTGTAGACTACGACGTTGATAGGCCGGGTGTGTAAGCGCAGCAATGCGTTGAGCTAACCGGTACTAATTGGTCGTGCGGCTTACTTTACCTTTGTCTCGATGACGCAGGCCGGAAGGCCTGGCGCTTGAAGCTCGAGGTCGAGGTCGAGGCCCCTGCCGTGTGGCGCGTGTCTGTGAAGACCCGCCGCGGCAGTGGAAACGAGACACAGCTCTCTTGATTGAATTCTGTATCCTTCGTATGACGCTTTGACGATTTTCCGGTGGCTATATCGGAGGGGTCACACCCGTTCCCATCTCGAACACGGAAGTTAAGCCCTCCAGAGCCGATGGTACTCCGCGGGAAACCGCGCGGGAGAGTAGGTCGCTGCCGGATCTTTTTTGCCCCCACCCGGGAAACCGGGCTGGGGGCTTCTTTTTTTCAGGCCTTGCGCGGGGTCGGTGTAGGCCTCTGTACCCGTAGGCTCGCCGATCGGCCCAGCGTCTGATTGACGCACCTGCCTGAAACGACTATCTTTTTTATCTCTCTGCCCCCGCGGTGCACCCGCGGAGGCCCCGCCGTCGTCCAATCGACCGATGAAGAAGCCCAGCATCTTCGGCAAGTACCTCCTCCTCGAGCGGCTCAACGTGGGAGGCATGGCTGAGGTCTTCATAGCGAAGGCCTTCGGGGTGGAGGGCTTCGAGCGGATCCTGGCGATCAAGAAGATCCTCCCCACCATGGCGGAGGATGAAGAGTTCATCACCATGTTCATCGACGAGGCGCGGATCAGCGTTCAGCTGAACCACGCCAACGTGGTGCACATTCATGAGCTCGGGAAGCACGACGAGGCGTACTACATCGCCATGGAGTACGTGTCCGGCAAGGACCTGCGGGCCCTGCTGGAGCGCTTCCGCCGGCGCAAGGAGATCATGCCGACGGCGATGGCGGTCTTCGTCGCCTCGAAGATGTGCGAGGGGCTGGACTACGCGCACCGGAAGAAGGACGCGCGCGGCCAGGAGCTGCACATCATCCACCGGGACGTGTCGCCGCAGAACATCCTCCTCTCGTACGAGGGGGAGGTGAAGATCATCGACTTCGGCATCGCCAAGGCGGCGAACCGGAGCCAGAAGACGCAGGCCGGCATTCTGAAGGGCAAGTTCGGGTACATGAGCCCCGAGCAGGTGCGCGGCATGCCGATCGACAGGCGCTCGGACGTGTTCGCGGTCGGGGTGATCCTCTACGAGATGCTCACCGGCGAGAAGCTGTTCGTCGGCGAGTCCGACTTCTCCACCCTGGAGAAGGTGCGCAACGCCGACGTGCCGGCGCCGCGGCAGTTCAACCCGAACATCCCCGCGGGGCTCGAGAAGGTCGTCTTGAAGGCGCTCGCCCGGGAGCCCGAGGATCGCTACCAGTGGGGCAGCGATCTGCAGGAAGACCTGATGCGCTTCCTGCTCGCGGGCGACGCGATCTACACCTCCAAGCACCTCTCGGCGTTCATGAAGGACGCCTTCGCCGAGGATCTGCTGCGCGAGGCGGAGAAGATGGAGCGCTTCGCCGGCGTGGCGCGGCCGGCGGCGGTCGAGCCCACCGGCATCACCGCCACGCCCACCAGGCCGCCCGCGGCGAAGGCGCCTCCGGCGGCACCGCCCCGGCGGCCCACCGCGCAGCCGATGCCGGCGGTGTCGGCCTCGGCTCCGCCGCGCTCGCGCTCTTCCCAGTCGGTGGCGGTGGCCACCGGCGCCGGGGCCGTCGCCACCGGCATGCAGAACCCGACGGCGACCTTCAACATCCCCCCGCCGACCGAAGAGGAGCTGGCGGAGATGGACGGCTCGCGCGATCGCACGGTGATCGTCGAGTCGGGCACCAGCACCGACGCGCTGGCCACGGCCATCGGCAGCTCCCCCTTCGGCGGCAAGCCGGCGCCGGAGACGACCCTGCCTCCGCAGAAGCTGCGCCCGTCGAGCGGCTCGCAGACCCAGGACGACCTCGCCCCGACCGCGTCGTCGGGAAAGCGGCTCAAGGACGCGCCGCCCGATCAGACGTTGCCGCCGCAGCGCAGCTCGCTGCACGACGACACCGGCTCCCACGACCTCCGCCCTATCGAGATGACCGGCTTTCGCTCGGCGCTGGACGTGGGAGAGGACGGCGAGGCGCAGGATCACGACACCGGCGAGCAGCCGATGCTCAACGCCGACGAGACGATGCTGCCGCACAGCGGGGGCCGGCCGAGGATCGTCATCGGCGACGCGCCCATCGGCGGCGCCACCAGCATCGGCCCCTCTCCGTTGGCCACCGACGAGGACGCCGGCGACGGCGCCGAAGCGGCGGCCGAGGGGGACGAGGGGGACGAGTACGGGGACGAGTACGGGGACCAGGGGGATCAGGATCAGGGCGAGTCTGCCGAAGGCGAGTACGACGAGCCGCCCAGCCTCGAAGAGCCGGCGGAGGTCCCCACCGGGCAGCAGCGCGGGCTCAAGGGCAGGGAGGCGGCGCGGGCGCCGTCGGCCAGGGGCAAGGACACCGCGCGGGCCAAGGACAACCGGACCTCGAAGCGCACCTCGCGCGCGGACGAGGACAAGCGCCGCAAGACGCTGCTGATCGCGATCGTCGCCACCGGCGTCCTGGCGGTGGTGGTGATCGCCGCCGCGGCGATCAAGTTCGCGTCGAGTTCGCGCAGCGGCGTGGTGGTGGCCTCGCCTCAGAAGATCCCCTTCACCGTCACGGTGCAGCCTGGGAACAAGGTGTTCAGCAGCGGGGGCAAGGCGATCGAGCTCGATCCCGGCGAGTACACGCTCGACATTCGCCCCACCCAGGAGGGCTTCTCGCCCACCAAGAAGCCGATCACCATCACCGAGGGGAAGATCGTCGGCGTCTCCGTCACCTTCCTCAAGCTGTCGGACGGCAAGACGCCGCCCGAGGTGGCGGTGAAGCCCACGCCGGAGGTCGCCGCGCCGCCGGAGGCCAGGCCGCCCGAACAGAAGTGGCCCAGCTACAAGGTCACCATCGACACGGACGAGCCGGGTGTCGACATCTACCTGGACAACAAGAAGGTGGGCACCACGCCGTCGGTCCTGGTGGAAGGCCTGAGCCCGGCGAAGGTGTACCAGGGGCAGGCGCGCAAGCCCGGCTTCGAGTTGCTCATCTTCAGCCTGGAGAACCCGGAGAAGACGCCCACCGTCTCCAAGCAACTGGCGATGATCCGCGAGGCCGGCGCCCCCCCGCCGAAGTCCGAGCCGAAGGTGGCCAGACCGGAGCCGAAGCCGGAGCCGAAGCCCGAGCCGAAGGTGGCCAGGCCGGAGCCGAAGCCGGAGCCGAAGCCGGAGCCGAAGCCTGAGCCCAAGGTGGTCAGGCCGGAGCCGAAGCCGGAGCCCAAGCCCGAGCCGAAGACGGTCGCCAAGGTCGAACCCAAGCCCGAGCCGAAGGCAGAGACCAAGACGGCGCCCAAGGGCAAGGTGATGGGCAAGCTGGCGTGCAACACCACGCCCACCGGCGCGGAGATCTACGTGGACGGGAAGAACACCGGGAAGAAGACGCCGCTGCCCAAGAGCCAGGCGCTCGAGCTCCCGGTGGGATCCCACAAGGTCTCCTTCAAGTTCGCCGGGAAGATGTCGCCGGCGCAGACGGTGGAGATCAAAGAAGACGACGTGGCCATCGTGAAGCAGGAGCTCTAGAGGGGCGGGTAGGCCACAGGCTTCAACTCCCGGCCCGGGCGTGGCAGAAGGTTGGTCATGCTTTCCACCCCGCACGCCCACTCCCACGCGACGGCTTCCGGCCATACGCACGGCACCGCGCCGGCCGCGCAGCCCTTCAAGTACCCGCTGGAGCGGCAGTTCGTCGAGCCCGACTGGACCCGCCTGCCCGGCTACCAGGGCACCTCGAAGCAGGACTGGGAGAGCGCGGTGTGGCAGCGCAAGCACACCGTGAAGAACCTGAAGGAGCTCAAGGCGGCGCTGGGGCCGTTGCTGCCGGACTCGCTGGCGGAGTCGATCGAGAAGGATCAGCGCGAGCGCGCGACGATGTCGATCCTGCTCACCCCGCACATGCTGAACACGCTGAACACCGACGATCTGTGGGCGGATCCGCTGCGCCGGTACATGCTGCCGGCCTTCGCCGATCGGCACCCGGCCTGGCCCAACCACCCGCGGGCCTCGCGCGACTCGCTGCACGAGGCAGAGATGTGGAAGGTGGAGGGCCTCACGCATCGCTACCCCACCAAGGTGCTGGCGGAGTTGCTGTCCACCTGCCCCCAGTACTGCGGCCACTGCACGCGGATGGACCTGGTGGGCAACGACGTGCCGCAGGTGGAGAAGATGCGCTTCAAGGTGACGCAGCCGGAGCGCTGGAAGGCGATGCTGGAGTACCTGCGCGAGACTCCGACGGTGCGGGACGTGGTGGTGTCGGGTGGCGACGTGGCCAACGTGCCCATCGTGCAGCTGGAGAGCTTCGTCAGCCAGTTGCTCGACATCCCCAACATCCGCGACATTCGCCTCGCGTCCAAGGGGCTGATGGGGATCCCTCAGCACTGGCTGCAGGACAACGTGCTGGCGGCGCTGGAGCGGCTGGCGGTGAAGGCCTTCGAGCGCAACGTGGACCTGGCGCTGCACACGCACGTCAACAACGCGAACCAGGTGACGCCGCTGTTGGGCAAGGCAGCCAAGAAGCTGCTGGAGATCGGCTTCCGCGACGTGCGCAACCAGGGGGTGTTGCTGCGCGGGGTGAACGCGACGTCGAAGGACCTGCTGGAGCTGTCCTTCATGCTGCTCGATCACGCGCGGATCCTCCCGTACTACTTCTACATGTGCGACATGATCCCCAACTCCGAGCACTGGCGCGTGGCGGTGGGAGAAGCGCAGCAACTGCAGCACGACCTCATGGGGTACCTGCCGGGCTTCGCCACGCCGCGGATCGTCTGTGACGTGCCGTACGTGGGGAAGCGGTGGGTGCACCAGGTGGCGGCGTACGATCGGGAGAAGGGGATCAGCTACTGGACGAAGAACTACCGCACCGGCATCGAGCAGGATGATCCCGAGGCGCTCAACCGCCGGTACGAGTACTTCGATCCGGTGTACACGCTGACGGAGGCGGGGCAGGCGTATTGGCGGGAGCAGGCCCAGGCCGCGGTGGCCTCGTCGCACGCCATTCACGCCTGAAAGACGCCCGGGTGAGCCAGAAGTCCGTCAGCGGGCCGCACGAGCGCGTCCTCCCAGGCGGTGCCCTCGACCGGCGGGCCGCGCTCTTCCCCGGCGCGACCGATGGCGAGTGGAACGACTGGCGGTGGCAGATGCGGCACGCGATCCGCGACGCCTCGACCCTGGCGCGGCTGCTTCCCCTCACCGAGTCCGAGCGCGCCGGCCTCGACGAGACGGCGGCGCTCTTCCGGCTGGGGATCTCCCCCTACTACCTGACGCTGGTCGATCCGAAGCACCCGCTGTGCCCGGTGAGGATGCAGGCGATCCCCGTGCGTCAGGAGGCGCGGATCCGCCCCGGAGAGCGGCGCGATCCCCTGGGCGAGGATCCCCACCGCCCGGTCGAGGCGATCGTCCACAAGTACCCCGATCGCGTGCTGCTGCTCGCCACGGACACCTGCTCCACCTACTGCCGGCACTGCACCCGGCGGCGCCTCACGAAAGGAGGAGAGGCCGAGCTCAGCCGCGGCGCGCTCAAGGAGGCGCTGGACTACGTCCGCGCCACGTCCACGGTGCGCGACGTGCTCATCTCGGGCGGAGATCCGCTGCTGCTCTCGGACGAGCGGCTGGAAGAGCTGCTCACCCCGCTGCGCGCCATTCCCCACGTGGAGATGATCCGCATCGGCACGCGGATCCCGGTCTGCCTCCCGATGCGCGTCACCGACTCGCTCGCGACGCTGCTCCGCCGGTACGCGCCGCTCTTCGTCATCACCCACTTCAACCACCCCAAGGAGCTCTCAGCCGAAGCGCGGGGAGCCTGCGAGCGGCTGGTCGATCACGGCGTGCCGGTGGAGAACCAGGCGGTGTTGATGCGGCGGCTCAACTCCGACGCGCGGATCATCCGCGAGCTCAACCACGAGTGCCTCAAGGCGCGGGTGCGGCCCTACTACCTGCACCAGATGGACGTGGCCCAGGGCTGCGAGCACCTGCGCACGCCGCTGGCGAAGGGGGTGGAGATCCTCGAGGCGCTGCGCGGCTTCACCTCAGGGCTGGCGGTGCCGCACCTGGCGGTCGATCTGCCCGGGGGTGGCGGGAAGGTGACGCTGCAGCCGGACTACGTGGTGGAGCGCCGCGCTCACGAGACGGTGCTGCGCAGCTACCGGGGCGAACGCATCGCCTACCCGGAGCCCGAAGACGCCGACTGCAGGTGTCCCTACGACGAGGTGTGGCAGGCGCGCGCTCGCTGACGGAGCGTCAGCGCTTGCCCTTTCCGCCCTTGGGCTTGCCGCCGCTCTTGCCCGCCTTGCCGCCCTTGCCGGTGGGCTTCTCCGTGACGACGGGCGCTGCGTCCTGCCCCTGGCCGCCAGCCTCGGCCTGATCCAGGGTGGCGTCGGCGGGGAGGCCCTGCTCCACGGCCACGCCGTCGACCTGCTTCTCGTCCATGGTGACGGGGTTGGCGTCGGAGAAGCCGCGCTGCACGGGGATCTCCTTCCCGGCGGCCTTCTCCTGCTCGGCCTTCGCCTTCACCTCGGCCTGGCGCTTCTCGTCGAGCTGTTTCTCCAGCTCCTTCTGGGCGGCCACCTCTTTGGGGCTCTTCGCCATCTGCTGGCGGGCCCAGGTGCTCCGGTCGACGCCGTGCTTGTCGAGCACCTTCTGCTCGGCCTCGGCCTGGTCGCGGATCATCTGCTTGCGCTCGTCGTTGCTCAGCTCGCTGGGCTTCTTGTTGCCGTACTTCTTGGCCACCTCGGCCTGGGCGCTGCGCGAGTCGAGGGCGATGGCCGCGGCCTGGTCGGGTGGAATGGGCTCGGACGCCGGGCTGACGGGCGTCCGGGTGTAGGGCTCGGCCCCCAACAGCACCACCACCAACGCCGTCGTCGCGATCATCACGTGGACGAGCCTAGCAGGGTGCCCAGGGCGGCGCTCCGGACTCCAGGCCCACGAGCCGCACCTTCTCCAACTCGGCGAAGGCCGCGTCGGGAGTCACTTCGAGCAGGTGGAGCACTTCTCGTTGAAGGACGCGCAGTCCTCCTGGCTGGTGACGCACTTCTTCTGGAAGTCGTCGCGATCTGCATTCTTCCCGGCGATGGCGCAGGCGGCGCTGGAGATGTCGCACACCTTGCCCTTGAGCGAGCAGGCGTCCTTGCAGTCGACCTCGCCGCGGGTGCGGATCTCCTCGAGCTGCGAGGCGTAGCGATCCATCTGCTCGTCGTCGGATCCCATCACCGTGGTGGTAGGTCCCTTCGGACAGGCGAACAGGCACAGCGACAGCAGGCCGGCGGCGAGGGCGGTGCGCATGCGTGGCTCCTTAAGGCCTCAGGTGCGCCGCGTCAAAACAACTGGGCGTCAGGTGCCACCAGGAGTCAGCGGACGGTGCGCCGGGGGAGGGGGCTGCGGGGGCTTGTGCTGCTCCTTCCAGTAGAACCAGGCGGACAGCGCGAGGATGGCGATGATCGCGAGGCGCCGCAGCCACGTCTCCCGGGCGCGGGCGGGGGAGCGGGCGGCGGCCTCCTCGGCCTCGACGAGGCGGCGGCGGACGGCCTCTTTGTGTTGGGTGAGGGCGCGGAGGTGAAGGAGGTGGACGGTGCCCGTTTCGGAGTCGATCGGCGGAGGGAGCCCGGCCGGCGCTGCGTCCGGCCCGCTGCCGGCGCCACCAGCCGATGCGGCCTGAGGAGTACCCAGCGCGTCCGTCGGCCGCGGCGACTCGGGGGAAGCGGAGGGCGAGGGGGCTGGCACCTGCGCAGGAGGCGACGGGGGCGCTCCGAAAGTGTCCAGCGCGTGGGCGAGCTTCTCGGCGAGCCGCTTCTCCTCGGCATCAGGCAGGGGCGAGGCCGGCGTGGAGCGCCCGTCGACGGCGGCGTGGAGGTCGCGCAGGCTCTGGAGCACCAGCGCCGCGGCCCCGCGGGAGTCCACCCCGTAGCGCTCGGCCACCTGGGGCAGCGTCCACCCGTCGAGGCCCAGGCGCATCACCACCTGCGCCGAGCGGGGCGGCGTGCGCGAGAGGGCGTCGAAGAGCGCCGCGTCGTCCATCACGTCCCGCACTCTGCCGATTTCTTGAGCGATTCTCCACGCTTCGTACACTCGCAGGCGAATGGCTTCCCGACTGACGTTCTCGGTCCTCCTGCTCGTGTGCGGCGTGGCGCACGCCGCGGAGACGATGCGCATCGCGATGGGCGCGGAGGTGGCGTCGGTGGAGCTGACGGGAGAGGGCCTGTCAGTGGGCGAGGACGCCGACGGAGCGGACTTCGAGCCGCTGGGCGAGCGCGCCACGGTGACGCTGGTGGGCGGGCACCTGACGGTGGACGGCAAGCCCAGCCCGCGCGAGGCGCTGCGCTTCCGGGCGGCGAAGGCGGGGACGCTGACGGCCCTGGGGACGCGGGTGCACGGCGACGTGGTGGTGGTGCCGGGGAAGTCGAAGCTGGTGGCCGTCAACGTGCTGCCGCTGGAGGAGTACCTGGTGGGCGTGCTGGGCAGCGAGATGCCCAGGAGCTTCCCGTTGGAGGCGCTGAAGGCGCAGGCGGTGGCGGCGCGCACCTACGCACTCAACAAGAAGCTGGAGCAGTACGGCCAGCCCTTCCACCTCGGCAGCTCGGTGTTGAGCCAGGTGTACAGGGGCCTCGAGGTGGAGGACGCGCGCACTCGGGAGGCCGTCGACGCCACGCGCGGGTTGGTCCTCACCTTCATGCTGCAGCCCATCGAGGCGTACTTCCACGCGAGCTGCGGCGGGCGGACCGAGGCCGGGGCCGACGCGCTGGGCCGCGATCTGCCGTACCTGAAGGCGGTGGACTGCCCGTGCGGGCAGCTGCCGTCCAGCCACTGGACGCTGACGCTCAAGGCGAAGGAGCTGGCTGCCCTGTTCAAGAAGGCGGCGGGGCTCGAGGTGCAGGGCCGGACGCGGACCGGGCGGGTGCGGCGGGTGGCGGTGGGTCCGCGCAGCGTGGACGCCGTCACCTTCCGCGAGCGCGTCGGGTACCTGAAGCTGAGGAGCCTCGACTTCGAGGTGGAGCAGGGGAAGGACGGCTGGACGCTGGAGGGCCACGGCTTCGGCCACGGAGCCGGGCTGTGCCAGTGGGGCGCGCGCGTGTACGCGGAGAAGGGCTGGACGTTTCAGAAGATCCTCCAGCACTACTACCCGGGCACGGAGCTGCAGACGCTGTACGAGTGAGCGGGCCGGCCGCTTGTGTTCGGCGACTGCCCCCGGTATCCGCCCGGCGGACGTGCACACCGACGACTTCGACTTCGAGCTCCCTTTGGAGCGCATCGCCCAGGCGCCGCTGCCCGAGCGCGACGCGAGCCGCCTGCTGCACGTCGAGCGCGCCACCGGCCGCCGCGAGCACCTCACCTTTCGCGACCTGCCCAAGCTGTTGCGCGCAGGCGACGTGCTGGTGCTCAACGACTCCCGGGTGATCCCCGCCCGGCTGCTGGGCAAGAAGGCCGGCACGGGCGGGCGCGCGGAGCTGCTCCTGGTGCGCCCCACGGGCGACGTGGAGACCGAGGCCGCGCTCCAGGCCGGCGCGGGCGGCACGGTGTGGACGTGCCTGGGGCAGTCCTCCAAGGGCTTTAGGCCGGGCGCGCAGCTCGACTTCGACGCTGGCCTCACCGCCCTGGTGCTGGAGGATCGCGGGGGAGGGGAGTTTCGCGTCCGCTTCACCTCGGCCCTCGCCACGCTGGAGGAGGCGATCGCCCGCGCGGGGAGGCTGCCGCTGCCGCCGTACATCGAGCGCGCTCCCAACGCCGGCGACGCCGAGCGCTACCAGACGGTCTACGCGAACAAACAGGGCAGCGTGGCCGCGCCCACCGCCGGCCTCCACTTCACCCCTCGACTCTTCGAGGCGCTGGCCGCCCGGGGCGTGGACCGCGTCTTCGTCACCCTCGAGGTCGGGCCGGGCACGTTCCTCCCTGTCCGAGACGGCGACGTGTCGAAGCACGTGATGCACGCCGAGCGCTGCGCGGTGCCGGAGGCGACGACCCAGCGGCTGCGACGGGCGCGACAGGAAGGCGGGCGGATCGTCGCCGTGGGGACGACCGTGGTGCGCACCCTGGAGTCCTTCGCCGACGACGCGCAGGTGGTGCGCGCCGGTGCCATGGACACCCGCATCTTCATCACCCCCGGCTTCCGCTTCCGCGTGGTGGACGCGCTCTTGACGAACTTCCACCTGCCCAGGTCCACCCTGCTGATGCTGGTGAGCGCCTTCGTCGGCCGGGAGGCCGCGCTGGCGGCCTACGCGGAGGCGGTGCGCGAGGGGTACCGCTTCTTCAGCTACGGTGACGCCATGTTCATCGACGGAGGGCCGCCGTGAGCGACGGTGGGCTGCCTGCTCCCGAGCAGCGCGGCGATCAACGCGTCGCCCCTGCGCTGGTCCGCTACGAGCTGCTCCACGTCGACGCCTCCACCGGCGCGCGGCGGGGCAGGCTGCACACGCCCCACGGCACCATCGAGACGCCCGTCTTCATGCCGGTGGGCACCCTGGGCAGCGTGAAGGGCGTCGCCCCGGACGATCTGGGCACGCTGGGCGCGGGGATCATCCTCGGCAACACGTACCACTTGATGCTCCGGCCCGGAGAGGCGCTGATCGGCGCGCTGGGCGGGCTGCACCGCTTCATCTCGTGGGACGGGGCGCTGCTCACCGACTCCGGCGGCTTCCAGGTCTACAGCCTGGCGGAGATGAGGAAGATCACCGAGGAGGGCGCCACCTTCCAGTCGCACGTGGACGGCAGCAAGCACGCGCTGACGCCGGAGCGCAGCGTCGAGATCCAGGAGGTGCTGGGGGCCGACGTGATCATGGCCTTCGACGAGTGCCCGCCGGCCCTCTCCGAGCGCCCGTACATGGAAGCGTCGATGGCCCGCACCACCCGCTGGCTGCACCGCTGCGTGAAGGCGTGGCACCGGCAGCGCTCCAGCCTCTTCGGGATCGTCCAGGGCGGGCTGTACGAAGACCTGCGCAAGCGGCACGCCGAGGAGGTGTGCGCGGTGGACCTGCCCGGCTACGCGCTGGGCGGCTTCGCGGTGGGAGAGGAGCCGGCCCAGATGCACGCGGGCGTGGCGCACTCGGCGGCCCTGCTGCCAAAGGACAAGCCCCGCTACCTGATGGGGGTGGGCATGCCGCTCGATCTCGTCACCTGTGTGGGCGCGGGCATCGACCTGTTCGACTGCGTGCTGCCCACGCGCAACGCGCGCAACGGCCTGCTCTTCACCAGCGAAGGGAGGCTGATCCTCAAGAACGCGCGCTACACCCGGGACGAGCGGCCGCTCGATCCCGCGTGCGCCTGCTACACCTGCCGCACCTTCTCGCGCGCGTACCTGCGCCACCTCTTCAACGCGCAGGAGGTGGTGGTCAACCGCCTGACGACGATCCACAACCTGTACTTCTTCCTCGCGCTGATGGCCGAGGCGCGCAAAGCCATCGAGGGCGATCGCTACGCCGGCTTCGTGAAGGACTTCCTGGCGCGCCCCCAGACGCCGCCGTGACTACTCGGGGCGGCAGGCCTTGAGCGCGGTGGTGCCGCCGGCCTCGACGCAGACGTAGTTGACGCGGCAGTCGCCGTTGGACTCGCAGATCGGGCTGCACACCTGGTTCTTGCCAAAGAAGGTGCAGATGGTGCCGCTGGGGCAGTCCTGCGTGCGGCCGGGCTCGGTGCAGCCGCGGGTGCAGAAGCCTCCGGGGGTGGGGTAGCAGTCCTGCCCGGGCAGGCAGTCCGTGCGCGACTCACAGGTGTTGCCGACCGTCACGGCGTTGCAGCCGGACAGCGGAACCAGCGCCAGAAAGCCCAGGACAACCATCAGAAACGACTGTCGAATCATGGGGCGGGGGCCATAGCACAGATCTCGCCGTGCGTGCTTGCTGCGTCCCCACTGGAGCGGTATACGCGCCGCCTCTCGCAACCCCTCGGCACACCATGTCCCCAGCCACCATTCCCGTCGTGTTTGCCCAGGCCCTGGGCGGCGGCATGAGCACCAACATTCTGTTCTTCGGTGCCCTGTTCGCGATCATGTACTTCGTCCTGATTCGTCCCCAGCAGAAGCAGGCGAAGGATCAGCAGACGATGCACGCGTCGCTCAAGAAGGGGGACGACGTGGTCACCCAGGGCGGCATGCTGGGGAAGATCTTCTCGGTCCAGGACAAGGTCGTCACGCTGGAGGTGTCCTCGGGCGTGAAGCTGCGGGTGCTCAAGTCCAGCATCCAGGCGAAGGTGACGGTCACCGACGAGCCGGCCAGAGGCGCCGACGCTGAGATCAAGAAAGAGGAGAAGTGAGCGATGGATCGCACCTGGTACACGCGGCTGGCGATCGTGCTGCTGGTGGCGCTGGGCTGCCTGTGGCTGCTGGTGCCCAGCTACTACTCCTTCTTCGTGCTGGACCGGGCTGACCGCAACAACATGAAGAAGCTGGACGAGGTGTTGCCGGCGTGGTCGCCGGGCGCGAAGTACCGCCTGTCGCTGGGCCTCGACCTGCAGGGCGGCATTCACATGGTGATGCGGGTGGACACGCGCACCGCGCTGATGAAGCGCGCCGAGCGCCGCGCCCTGCAGATGGCCAGCTGGGTCACCACCAAGAAGCTGGGCGAGGTGTCGTCCTCCACGGATCCGGAGAAGCTGCTGGTCACGTTGACCGCGAAGGATCCGGCCACCATGGACGCGATCGAGAAGGAGCTGCTCGTCACCTTCGAGGACTTCACCAAGGAGTCCCGCAACGGGGCGGCGCTGGTGCTGAGGCTGAACGACGCGCAGGTGGACTACTTCATGAACGAGGCGGTCGACCAGGCGATGCTGGTGATCCGCAAGCGCATCGACAAGTGGGGTGTTGCCGAGGTGGACGTGCGCCGGCTGGGCAGTGACTCGATCCAGATCTCCCTGCCCGGGCAGTCCGATCCCGAGCAGGCCAAGGAGCTGATCGGCACCACCGCGCAGCTCGAGTTCCGCCTGGTGGACGAGAACCCCGAGATCTTCAAGACGCTGCACGAGTCCACCCCGCCTGACGCCGCCTCCGGCATCACCCTGGTGGCCGGCCGGCTCCCGGACGACGACGGCAGCGCGCCGCCGGTCCCCTTCCTGGTGGGCACCGATCGCGAGGCCCTGGCCGCCTACGTCAAGGGCAAGGCGCCCGAGGGCAAGCAGATCCTGCTGCACTGCGTGGAGTCGGAGAACGGGAAGAGCTGCGTCAAGTACTACACCTTCCTGGTGGGCAAGGACGTGCCGCTGACCGGCGACTCGTTGACCGGCGCCGACGCCACCCAGAACCCGCAGGACAACTCGGTGCAGGTGAACTTCCAGTTCGACGCGCAGGGCGCGGCGGATCTCGACAACCTCACGGGCAGCAACGTCAACAAGCGGATGGCGATCGTCCTGGACGAGAACGTGGTGATGGCGCCCACCATCCAGGAGCGGATCTCCGGGGGCTCGGGCCGCATCACCCTGGGCCGGCGCGGCAACGTGCAGGAGCGGCTGAAGGAGGCGCAGATGCTGGCGCTGGCGCTCAAGGCCGGTGCGCTGCCCGCCCCCGTCACCACCGGTGAGATCCGTCAGGTGGGCGCCTCGCTGGGAGACGAGCTGATCAAGAAGGGGGCCCTGGCCGCGGTGGTGGGGCTCTTGTTGGTGGTGCTCTTCATGGCCATCTACTACCGGCTGTCGGGGCTGATCGCCGACGTGGCGCTGATCCTCAACGGCGCGCTGATCTTCGGCGGGCTGGCGCTGTTCGGCGCCACGCTCACCTTGCCGGGCATCGCCGGCTTCGTGCTGACGCTGGGCATCGCGGTCGACGCGAACGTGCTGATCAACGAGCGCGTGCGGGAAGAGCTTCTGGCGGGCAAGTCGGCGCGCACCGCGGTGGACGCGGGGTACGACCGGGCCTTCTGGACGATCTTCGACGCGCACGTCACCACGTTGATCGCCGGCTTCATCCTGATGAGCACCGGGACCGGCCCGATCCGCGGCTTCGCCACCTCGCTGATCATCGGGATCATCGCGTCGTTGTTCACCTCCATCGTCGTGACCCGCCTCATCACTACCTGGGTCGTCCACGGCCGCAACGCGCAGACGGTGTCCATCTAAGCCATGTTCCAGATCATCAAGGGCAGGACGACGTTCGACTTCATCGGCAAGCGCCGGATCGCCATCTACATCAGCTCGGTGGTGAACCTGGCGATCCTCCTGGGGATCGCCCTGGTGGGCTTCGAGCTGGGCGTGGACTTTGCCGGCGGCACGCTGGTGGAGGTGAAGTTCCAGGCGGCCACCACCGCGGAGCAGGTGCGCGAGGGCGCCAAGTCCGGGGGCCTCAAGGAGCCGCAGGTGCAGGGGATCGGCGCCGCGGAGGAGAACTCCTTCATCCTGCGCATGGGCGGCGTCACCCAGCTCACCGAGGAGAGCGAGCAGGCGGCGGAGGGCGCGCTGCGCGGGCTGGGAGAGGTGGCGTCCTTGACCAAGGACCTCGACAACGGGCTCATCAACGTCCGCTACAAGGCGAAGATGGATCCCGCGGCGCTGAAGACGGCGGTGGAGCAGTCGGGCACGGGCGTGAAGGAGGTGCGCGATCTGGGCGAGGTGAGCGGGGTGTTCGACTACCAGGTTGTCTCGGCGGGCATGGCCGACAAGGTGACCCAGGCGCTCAAGGCGGGCATGGCCGGTCAGCAGTTCGAGGTCCGCCGCGTGGACTACGTGGGACCGCAGGTGGGCAAGCAGCTTCGCAACAAGGGCATCATGGCGCTCTTGTACGCGATGCTCGCCATCCTCCTGTACGTGGCGTTCCGCTTCGACCTGAAGTTCGGCCCGGGCGCGCTGTTGTCCATGCTGCACGACGTGGTGATGGTGGCCGGGTACTTCCTGATCAGCCGCCGGGAATTCAACCTCACGTCGATCGCCGTGCTGCTGACGGTGGTGGGCTACTCCATCAACGACACGATCGTGATCTACGACCGAATCCGCGAGGAGATGGTCAAGTACAAGGGCAAGCCGCTGGCGGAGATCATCAACATCGCCATCAACGACACGCTGTCCCGCACGCTGCTCACCAGCGGCGTCACCGCGCTGTCGCTGGTCGGCCTGCTGGTCTTCGGCGTGGGAGAGATCTTCGACTTCGCCGCGGCGATGCTGGTGGGCATCCTGGTGGGGACGTACTCGTCCGTGTACATCGCCAGCCCCCTGGTGCTCTGGCTGGATCGGCGTGAGGCGGCGCGGGCGCACGGCGGCGGCCAGGTGAAGGCCCGGCCGGCCTGAAGGGTGCGGGCCCGCCCTCCGGGGTGGGTGGCTGAATAGGTCCTGTCGGCCACCGTCCGCAGCCGGTGATGCCGGCGGCCCTGTACCTCGCGGCGCTTCTACTCTCGCACCCGCTGCCCACCTGCCTCTCGGCGTACGGGCAGACGGTGTGCGGCTTCTCCTGTGCGGCCTCGGCGGGGCAGGTGCGGTGCGCGGCCACGCCGGCGGGGATCTGTCACAGCACGGCGGAAGGGGTGGTGTGCTTCGATCCCGAGGGCGGCTGGCGGCTGCCCAGGGCTTCGTGCCTGGTGTCGGCGGGGGTGACCGCCTGCGGCTACGGCTGCCAGGCGGTGGGCGGGGACGTGAAGTGCGCGCAGACGCCGTACGGCCTGTGCATCGCCGACTTCGGGCGGGTGGACTGCTGGGATCCCATGCTGCCCCTGGAGCAGCCGCCGGCCGAGGTGCCCCCGGCGGAGTGCGTGCGGGACTACGGCTCTTTGGCCTGCGGCTGGGGCTGCGCGGTCGAGCTGGGCCAGGTGCGCTGCAGCCAGGTGCCGGGCGGGCGCTGCCGGGCGGACCTGGGCCGCCTCGTCTGCGACGGAGGCTGACGGTGGGCTTCACCGCGCCAGGCGCCGGAGCCCCACCTCACCTGGCCCCTTCAGCCCGGGGAGGCCCCGCCCCCGCTGGCCGGCTGGACGAGGTGCACCGTCTGGGTGGGGAAGGCGAAGCTCGAGCCAGCGGCCTCCACGACGTCCATGAAGGACAGCAGCGCTTCCTCCCGCGCCAGCTTGAACTCCTCGGCGTCCTTCACCAAAAACCAGCACAGCACCTCGACGTTGAGCGACGAGGCGCCCAACTCGACGAAGCGCACCGAGATGCTGTCGGGCCAGATCTTCGGGTGGGCCCGCAGCGCCTTCTCGACGCCGTCCCGCACCGCGCGCACCTGGGCGGCGGTGGCGCCGTAGGTGAGGGTGAGCACCGTCTGGAGCAGGAAGCGATCGCGCGCGGCGAAGGTCTCCAGGCGCAGGTCCGCCAGCTTGCCGTTGGGCACCGTCACCACGGTGCGCGCGACCGTGCGGATCCTCGTCGAGCGCAGGCCGATCGCCTCGACCGTGCCGGTCACGTCCTCCACCTTCACGAAGTCGCCTTCGCGGAAGGGTTGATCGACGGCCAGGGCGAAGGCGCCGAAGAGGTTCTCCAGCGTCTTCTGGGCGCCCAGCGCCAGGGCGATGCCGCCGATGCCGAGGCCGGCCACCACGCTGGAGACGGAGAAGCCCAGCTCGGCCAGCACCGCCAGCGACGCGAAGGCCGCCAGGGCAAACTGGGCGACGCGGGTGACGAGGCTGACCAGCGCCCGGCTGCCGGGGTGGGCCAGGGCCCGCTGGCTGGCGAGGTATTGCGAGGACCACGCCCGCACGCCCCGCGACAGGCCCCAGAAGAAGCCCACGCCGAGGAGCACCCGGAAGAGGCGGCCGCCCCAGGTGAGCGCCCCGTCGGGCAGGGCGAGGACGGGCAGGCCAAGCGCGCAGAAGAGGCCGAACCAGAACAGCCGAAGGGGCGCCAGGGTCCGCGCGACGACAGGCCCGTCCCCCTTCGCGTTCTTGACGAACAGCCGCACGACGAGGCGCCCCGAGAGCCGCGCGAGCAAGAGGGACAGGGCGATGGCCAGCACCAGGAGGATCGGCAGGCCCACCCACTGCCAGCGCTCGAGCCCAAGCCAGGCGGCGCTGCGCAGGGAGGGCGGCAGCGCGCCGCGCAGATCCGCCGAGGCGTCGGCCACGGCGCCCTCCGCGTCCTGAAGCGACCGGCGCTGCGGCGAGCTCGCCGCCCAGCCCCCGTCCGCCGGCCCCGCCGCCCTCCCGGGAAGACTCCACAGCGCCAAAACCACGACCCATGCGCGCCCCATGCGACCACTTCTGCCCCAAATGCTCCGCGCCCGCCTTCAAAAGCGCGGCTCCCCGAGGCTCTCAATTCGAGAAGCAATGCTGTCGAATTGAGATGAAGCCGTAGGACCGAAAAGGCGATTGCGTAAAGAGGACGGCCGGTTAGACCTCGGCCGCGCGCTTGCTAAAGGCGAGTCAACCACGGGCTCCGAAAGGGGCCTCAACCACTGGAGAGACGTGACCATGAAGAAGCTGCTTGTGTGTGCCGTGCTGCTCGCCTCGCCGTTCGCCTTCGCGTCGACCTGGGACATCGACGCGGCCCACGCCTCGGGGAACTTCTCGGTGCGCCACATGATGGTGTCGAACGTGAAGGGAACGCTGGGGAAGGTGACGGGCAAGGTGGAGCTGGACGACGCCGACATCACCAAGTCGAAGGTGGAGGTCAGCATCGACGTGAAGGGGATCAACACCCGGGAGCAGAAGCGGGACGATCACCTGCGCTCGAAGGACTTCTTCGACGTGGAGAAGTTCCCGGCGATCACCTTCAAGTCGACGAAGATCGAGAAGGCCGGGGACAAGCTGAAGGTGACCGGCGATCTGACGATCCGCGGCGCCACCAAGCCGGTGGTGCTGGACGTGACCCTCACCCCCGAGGTGAAGAACCCGTTCAGCAAGGCCACCACCCGCGGCGTCACCGGCACCGCGAAGCTGAACCGCAAGGACTTCGGGCTGACGTGGAACGTCGCGCTCGAGGCGGGCGGCGTGCTGGTGGGTGACGACGTGGAGATCAGCGTGGAGGCCGAGCTGGTCAAGCAGGAGGCGCCGGCGGCGCCAGCGGCGAAGAAGAAGTAGCCGCGGGGCAGGCGAGGCAGGCTTCGAGCGGGGCGCTCCTGGTCGTTTCCGGGGGCGCCCCGTCGCCTTTCTTCAGCGCTTCTTCTTCTGTTTCCGGTCCTTCTTGCCGTCGTCGGTCCGGGCGGGCACGCCGGCGGCGCCGGCGAAGATCACCGCGGGCTGCTGCTCGGGAGCGACGGCCGCCTCCACGCCCCACCTGGTGAAGAGCCAGGCGATGCCCCACACCGCGAAGAGCGTGGCCAGGGTCATGGTGACGTACTGCTCGTCGAGCCAGCCGCTCATCCACGGCAGCGGGTGCCAGTTGATGACGTGGGTGAGCATGGTCAGCCCGGCGATCATCATCCCCACCTCGCGCCGCTCCGAGTGCAGCAGCGCGATGCCGGCGAGGAAGCAGTAGTAGTAGTTGGTCAGCTCCGAGCCGACGACGATGAAGCCGATGCCCAGGGCCGACGCCAGCCACAGCTCCGGGCCGCTCTGCTTGAGCGCCAGCCACACCAGGACGATCGACGCGGCGAAGACGAGCAGGAAGAGCGGCAGCGCCTGGTGCCACTTCTCCAGGCGTGTCGACTTCCACTTCGCCCAGGGATCGATGGTGCCGCCCTGCACCGTCTTCTGGCCGATGGTGTCGGGCCGCCAGGACAGCACGGTGCGCAGGCCCATGTGGTTGGTGAGCGGCGTGTTGGCGTGCTTGACGGTGTTGGTCTTGAACTTCTGCCAGGTGTCCAGCCCGCCGAAGAAGGCCAGCGACGAGCCGAACAGCACCGCCGTGCCCACCGCCCCGCCGGCGACGTACTTGAGGAAGCGCGGATCGAGCTTCTTGTGGACGCGGAAGTACTCGAAGGCGGCGATCGCCGGGCCGATGGCGACCAGCCCGGGGAACAGGCGCAAGAGCGTCGCGTACGCGAAAGCGAAGCCGGCGAGGAACGGCTTCTCTTTCTTCAACAGGCAGATCGACGCCACCAGGTAGAAGAGCCAGTCGTGGCGCAGGAAGGCGCCGCCCGTCCAATAGAAGCGGTTGGGGAAGTTGAGCCCCAGCACCAGCGCGGCCACCGCGAAGGCCCGTGGCCCGAAGGCCCACCAGATGATGAGGAGCGTGAGCGCCAGGTAGAGCGGATCGAGCAGGTTCAGCTTCGTCAACTGCGCCATCGACGCCGGCCCGGTGTTGGTCAGCGCGATGCCGGCCAGCGTCCAGACGGGGGTGGCGTTGTAGCCGTGGTCGAGGTGGATCTCTTTCCACCGCGTCTCGTTCACGAAGCCGCGGAAGGTGTTGATGTCCTGCTTGAAGGCGGCCCAGCGCTCGGGCGAGAAGTGGGCCTTGCAGGCCTGCGGGTCTGCCAGCACCGCGTCGGACTTGACGATGATGTTGGTCCGCAGATCGGTGAAGGTGCGGCGGCGCACCTCGTCGGTGCGGCCGGACTCGGCGTCGGCCACCGCGGCGCAGTCGTAGAGGTTCTCGTAGCCGACCTCGGGGAAGTACTTCGCCCCCATGTAGTAGTGGTACGTGTCCCAGACGTGGACGAAGTTGTTGAAGTGCAGGTGGCCGAAGTTGAAGTAGCCGAAGAAGGCCGACGCCCCCAGCACCACCAGCAGCCGATCCCGCAGCACCTGCTTGTGGGCCGGCTTGCCCTGCCGCGCCAACTGGTAGCCCCAGGCCATCACCCACAGCGCCGCGCCGCCGATGGCGAACTGCAGCGCCTGCGCCGAGCTGTCGTTGTCCAGGTTGAAGGGCCGCGCGCCGACGAACTTCACCGCCAGAAGCAGCACCAGCCCCAGCGCGCCCAGGGGGCCCAGGACATCCCAGTTGAAGTCGTCCTGCGGCTTTCGGGCGGTGGTGCTCGTCATGCGCGGCGCAATGTAGGGAAAACGTGAGGCGGGGCCAAGGCCCGCGGAACTCCTCGGGTCTTTCCGCGGGGACTGTGAGATCGTCCAGCCTTCCCACGCGTTGGAGGGGGTATGAACCGACTGGTCCTGGCTTTGGTCGTCCTGGCGGCGCCGCTGGCGTTCGCGCAGGGCATGCTGATTCCCACCGACACCTCGCTGGGCCCGATGGGGATCAAATACCAGCGCGTGTCGGCGCAGATCGTCGACGGCGCAGCGGTCACGAAGGTGGAGCAGGTCTTCGTGAACTCCTCCAACCGGCAACTGGAGGCGCACTTCGTCTTCCCGCTGCCCAAAGGGGCCGCGCTGCAGGACTTCTACCTGTGGATCAACGGGAAGAAGACGAAGGGCGAGGTGCTGGAGAAGCAGAAGGCCACGGAGATCTACGAGGGGATCGTCCGGCGCCTGCAGGATCCCGGGCTGCTCGAGTACATCGACACCGATGCCTTCCGCGCGCGCGTCTTCCCGGTGCCGGCCAACGGGGAGCAGAAGATCGAGCTGTCCTTCTCGCAGGTGCTGGACTTCACCGGCGGGCTCTACCAGTACCACTACCCGCTGGGCGCCGGTTCCCGCGGGGCGCCGCGCCTCAACGTGAAGCAGGACTTCGTCTTCTCCGCGTCGATCAAGTCGAAGACGCCGCTGCGCAGCATCTACTCCCCCACCCACCGGATCGGGGTGTCGCGGAAGAATGACAACGACGCGGTCGCCGGCCTGGAGATGGGCCCCGGCACCGACATCTCGAAGGATCTCGATCTCTTCTACACCGTGTCCGACAAGGCGGTGGGCCTCACGCTGCTCTCGCACCGGCCCGACCTCGAGCAGCCCGGCTTCTTCATGGCGCTCATCTCGCCGAAGACGGACACCAAGGCGGACGAGGTGATCGCCAAGCGGATCACCTTCGTCATGGACACCTCGGGCTCGATGATGGGGGAGCGGATCAAGCTGGCGCGCGACTCGCTCAAGTACTGCGTGCAGAGGCTGAACCCGAAGGACGAGTTCAACGTGATCCGCTTCTCCACCGACGTGGAGGCGCTGTTCGAGAAGCCCCAGGCGGCCAGCGAGGCCAACGTGAAGAAGGCGCTGGACTTCGTGAGCGGGCTGGAGGCCATCGGCGGCACGGCCATCGACGACGCCCTGGCCCGCGCGCTCAAGGACGCGGAAGGGAAGGGCGATCGCCCCCACATGGTGATGTTCATCACCGACGGCCACCCCACGGTGGGCGAGACGGAGGAGGGCGCGATCGCCACCCGGGCGAAGTCGTCCAACAAGGGCAGCCGGGTGTTCACCTTCGGCGTGGGTGACGATCTGAATGCGCGCCTGCTCGATCGCATCGCCGAGGACGGCGCGGGCACCTCCGACTTCGTCCGCGACGGCAAGGACTTCGAGGTGAAGATCGGCGGCTTCTACGACAAGGTGGCCAACCCGGTGCTGTCGGACGTGGCGCTCGATCTGGCCGCCTTCGGCGCCTACGACGTGTACCCCAGGCGCCTGGGCGATCTGTTCAAGGGCCAGCAGCTCGTGGTGATGGGCCGCTACCGCACCCCGAAAGAGTCCACCGTCGTCCTGTCCGGCTCCGTCAACGGAAAGAAGACGGTGTTCGAGTTCCGCGGCGAGATGGTGAAGGACGGGAAGGGCTTCGACTTCGTCCCGCGGCTGTGGGCGATCCGCAAGGTGGGCTACCTGCTGGAGTCGATCCGGCTCAACGGCGAGAAGGCCGAGCTCAAGGACGAGATCGTCTCCCTCGGCAAGAAGTACGGCATCGTCACCCCGTACACCTCGTACCTGGTGGTGGAGGACACGCCGATGCCAGTGGCGCGCAACCAGCCGCCTCCGCCGCCGCGCCCGTGGGATCGCCCGATGGAGGAGGCCCGCCGCGAGGCGCCCAAGGGGGCCGGGGGCAGCTTCCTCGAGAGCCGGCCTGGCTCGTCAGCCAGCGCGCCTGCGCCGACCGCCGCCGCAGAGCCGGAGGCCGATGACTTCGCGAGCGGCTTCGGCCGGGGCGGCTTCGCCCAGTCCGGCGCCGCGAAGAAGTCGCTCGAGGCGTCCGGCGGCAAGGACGCGATCGCCGCGTCCAAGGCGGTGCGCAAGATGAAGGACGAGGAGGTGGCGGGCCGCGTCAACGAGCCGGTGCGCACCGCGTCGGGCCGCACCTTCATCTACCGCGACGGCGGGTGGATCGACTCCGAGGCCCAGGGCGGCACCGCGAAGCAGCTCAAGGTGAAGTACCTGTCCGACGCGTACTTCGCGCTCTTGAAGGCCCGGCCGGATCTGAAGGCCGCGCTGGCCCTGTCCGATCGCCTGGTGATCGTCGTGGCGAAGGGCAAGAGCGTGATCATCGATCCCGCCGGCGGAGAGACGAAGCCGGACGCGGTGGCGGCCTTCCTCAAGTAGCGCGTGGAGGCGCGGCCGGTCTCTCTCGCGGGGGGCCGGCCTCGTCACACCCGCAGCGCCAGCACGTCGCACTTCGCGTGGTTGAGCAGCCACTCGGCCACGCTGCCCACGAAGAGGCGCTGCAGCCGCTTCTTCTCGTGCCGGCCCACCACCAGCAGCTCCACGTTCCGCTGGCGCACGGCCTCCAGCACCAAGAGGCGCGGATCTCCCGGCTGGGCCACGGTGAGCGCGTCGAGGCCCGTCTTCTTGAGCAGCGCGGCCAGCTCATCCTGCGCGCCCTGGAGGAAGTCCTCCCGGTAGGAGCGGGTGAGCTCGCCGGTCATCGTCACATACTCCTCGAAGGGCACGCGGGAGGCGTGGAAGACGGTGACGTCGTTGGCCAGGGCCAGCATCGGCCGCGCCGCCTTCACCAACTCGGAAGAGGAGCGCCGGAGATCCACCGCCACCAGGGCGCGATCCCAGGGCTTGTCCGCGGGCAGTTGCGCCAGCAGCACGGGCACGTCGCCCGCGCGCACCACCTTCTGCGCGGTCGAGCCCATGAACAGATCCGCCACCGGCCGCCGGCCGTGCCGGCCCAGCACCACCACGTCCGCCTCCACCGTGTGAGCGCGCTTGATGATCTGCTGGGAGGCGTCGCCTTCCAGCACGTCGGTGGCGAGCTGCGCCGGCGACAGCCCGCGCGCCCGGGCCAGCCCCACCACCCGCGCCACCGCCTTCTCCAGGCTGCGCTCGGCTTCCTCGATGGCCAGCTTGCGCAGCTTTCCGGGGATGTCGTCGGGCAGGACGTGGATGAGGGTCAGCCTGGCCTTCGGCCCCAGCGGCAGGTGCAGGGCGCGCTCGAGCGCCTGCTGGGCTCCCGGCGAGAAGTCCGTCGGCACCACCACGCTGGACAGCGGCTTCACCCGGACCATGAGTCCCTCCCTGGCCCCGCTTCGTAGCACCGGGACGGCCGTGGTCCGCGACGAATCCCGGGTCGCTCCGTCATCGACGTCTTTGCCTGCGTACGCGTTGAACCCCTGGTTCGGCGCTTCGCCAGTCACTCTGAGATTGATTGGGACTCCGCCAGCGCTGGTGCTGAAGAGCAACTCATTCACATTGACTTGTTTACGTCAGGCAACTACGTTCACCGCTCATTCAGGATCGTCAGGAGGAGAGCCGTGGCTCGCGTCGTGACTGTGGATGAGCTGGTCGGCCGCGCGACGACCGACAGGGGGTTTGCGCAGGCGTTGTACGAATGGGCCACGGGAGTCGGCGGGCGTGTCCCAGGGGCCGAGGTGTTCGACGAGCTCCCCTCTCATCCCGGCGCGCTCGCCTTGATGCAGCCGGCGGCCCTGGCCAAGACGAAGTTTCCGACGCTGCTGACCCTTACCACGCTGACCAGCACGTTCACCGCCAGCTTGACGACGATGGTCTGCACCTTCACGACCTTCACGACGACGACCACCACGACCTCCGCGACGACGACCACCGGACCAGCGGAACCTCCGAAGGAGCCTCCCAAGGAGTCCAAGGACTGATGGGTTGGCAGGAGGAGCGCCGGCGGCTGTCTGAGGAATGGACGGCGCTGGTTGCGCAGCAACTCCCCTGCGCCCCAGAGAATTCTCCCTGGCGTTTCCGCCGCCCCCCTCAGTCCGGCGAACCGGAAGAGGGTTTCAAGCTGCACCTCTCGGCCACCGTTCGCACCGCCTCCGAGGTCTTGAGGCGGGCCGTCCGCGTCATCGACCCGGTGCAATGCAAGGCCCCTGGCACCCTCGAGCTGGTGAGCCAGCTGAATTGCGGCCTGTTCTTTGGCTACTCGCAGATTGGGAAGGTCGTCACCGTCTACCCTCGCTCGGTGGCGGAGGCGATGACGCTGGCGGAGGCGCTGCGCGAGGCGACGGCCGATGTTCCCGGCCCCGACGTACCCTTCGACAACTACTTTGGCGGGCGGGTCTTCTACCGGTGGGGCTCCTTCTCCCTTCACCTGCGGGAGGGGGACGGTGAGGTCCCGGCGATTCGAGGTCCGGACGGAAAGCCGACGCCCGACGTCAAGGCGCCAGGCAGGGCGGTGCCCCCGTTCATCGGCGATCCGTTCGCGGCCAGAGCCGCGCCGTCAACCCCTCCCTCCGCGCTGCGGCTGCTGAGGGCGTACGAGTGCTTGTCCCAACGCGGGAAAGGAGGCGTCTACCGCGCGCTGGACCTCTCGGTGGTGCCCGCCCGCGTGTGCGTCCTCAAGGAGGGCCGGCGGCACGGCGAAACGGAGTGGGACGGCACGGACGGCTTCGAGCGCCTGGAGCGGGAACGGACAGCGCTCGTGCGGCTCGAGGCGGCGGGCCTCGGCGTGCCGCGCGTTCTGGATTCCCTCGCCGTGGACGGGCGGCGCTACCTCGCGCTGGAGCACATCGCTGGACGCACTCTGGCAGAGGAAGCGGCGACGTGGGCACCCCACGCCCGGGAAGAGGCGTCCTGTCGCGCCGGGCGCGAGCTGGCGAAGCACCTGAGCGCCATCCACGGCTGCGGGCTGGCGTGGCGCGACTTGAAACCGACCAACGTCGTGGTGTCCGAGGTCACCGGCGCGCTGGTGCCGCTTGACTTCGAAGGCGCCTGCGAACGCGACGACGCGTCGGCGCCGCCCTGGGGAACGGCGGCCTACCTGCCGCCTCGCGATCCCCCCGGCCACTGGGCCGCCCAAGACGTGTACGCGCTGGGGCTGACGGTGGCCCGCATGCTGCAACCCGAGGTGGAGCCCCCCCGGCTGCCCGAGCCGCTGGCGCCGCTGCTCGCGGCGGATCCCCTGCGGCGCCCGTCTGCCGAGGACGCCGTCGAGCTCCTGCTCACATGGAAGGAAGAGCCCCGCGTCGCAGCACCGTGACGGCCGTGCTCCGCGACGAATCCCGGATGGTTGGACTCGCTCCGGTGCGGGGGTATGGTCCGCACCCACCAAGGCGTGGCCGACGCCTCGAAGCGACTGGACGTCAACCACCATGGCAACGCATCGCGCGCTGTGGGCGCTCCTCGCGCTCCTGGCTCTCCCGGCCTGCTTCAGCTCCGTCCGCGAGCCCGACTGCCTCTTGGACGGCACCTGCGAGTGCAAGCAGAAGTCCGACTGCCCCGCCGGCAAGGACTGCGTGGACGGGAAGTGCTTCGAGATCCCCGACGCGGGGCTGCCGGGCGATCTCGGCTGGCCGTGCGCGCAGGACGACGAGTGCCTCTTCGGCCCCTGCCTGCCCAGAGGCCCCGGCAACGGCGGGGTGTGCAGCGCCCGGTGCGACGCCGACGGCGGTTTCTTCTGCGCGAAGGGCTGGGAGTGCAAGCAGGGCTTCGGCAGGGACAAGCTGGTCTGCGCGCCGCCCCTCCAGGCGCTGTGCCTCGAGTGTCAGACGGACCTCGACTGCAACGTGGCGGGCGATCGCTGCCTCACCATCTCCGGCGACACCTTCTGCGGGCGCGACTGCAGCGTCACCGGCGCCTGTCCCCAGGGCTACTCGTGCCGCTCGTTGATGGTGGACGGCGGCGTGGCGCGCCAGTGCGTGCCCGACTCCAACACCTGCCAGTGCAGCCTGGTGAGCGCGGGGTTGAGGCGCAGCTGCAAGCGCTCCAGCGGGCTGGGCACCTGCTTCGGCTTCGAGACCTGCCAGCCCAACGCCACCTGGTCGGGCTGCGACGCGCCCAACGCCTCCCTGGAGCTCTGCAACGGCGACGACGACGACTGTGACGGGCTGGTCGATCAGGCGGATCCGGATCTCATCACCAGCGGCCTGCCCGGCTACCCCAACTGCCGAAAGGGGCTGACCTGCACCGGGAAGTGGGGCTGCGGGCCGCTGGGCGACGGGGGCTTCGGCTTCTCCTGCAGCGCGCCGGATCCGCAGGAAGAGAAGTGCAACGGGGCGGACGACGACTGCAACGGCCTCACCGACGATGGCCTCATCGACGCCATGGGCAACTACACCAGCGCACGCGCCTGCGGCAGCTGCGGCACCGACTGCTTCGAGGTGCTGGCGAACCTGCTGGAGGACGGCGGCGCGGTGGTGCCCGGCGCGGCCACCTGCGAGCTGCGCAACGGCCAGCGGACCTGCGTGCCCCGCCTCTGCGAGAAGGGCTACTACCCGTCGCTCACCGCGGCGCCCCAGGTGTGTGAGAGAGCCGTCACCAGCCAGTGCCGGCCGTGCACCACCGCGGCGGACTGCGTGGTGCCTGGAGATCAATGCGTGTCGGTGGGCTTCGATCCCGGCACCTTCTGCGCCCAGGCCTGCGACGAGAGCACGGTCTACGCGGGCTGCACCGGGCGGGTGGGGGAGCGCGGCTGCTGTCCTGCGGACTCGACCTGCCAGAGCGTCAACGGGAGCAAGCTGTGCGTGCCCAACGGGAATTCCTGCCAGTGCACGCCGGCCCGCGCCGGCTTCGCGCGCAGCTGCTTCGTCACGCTGGGCGCCGCCACCTGCGTGGGTCAGCAGACCTGCAGCGCCCAGGGCACCTTCGGGGTGTGTGACACCTCGCAGACGTCGGTGGAGCTGTGCGACTCGCGCGACAACGACTGCGACGGGGTGGTGGACGACGGCTTCATCAACACCCGGGGCACCGGCACCTACGACACCGACGCGCACTGCGGCGCCTGCCAGAACGACTGCCGCGCCCGCTGGAGCCCCACCATCCAGCACGCGATCGGCGGCTGCCTGCCCGGCATCGGCATGCCGCCGGCCTGCGCCATCGTCCAGTGCACGACAGAGACGGTCCCCGGCGGCGGCGGCTGCCGGCTGGACGGCGAGTGCACCAACGGGCGGATCTGCCACCCCACCTACCGGCAGTGCGTGAAGGCCTGCACCGGGCCGGCGGACTGCCAGGCGGGGCAGACCTGCGTGAACAACTTCTGCACCCGGAGCTGCAGCTCCGACGCCCAGTGCGTGACGGCCTTCGGCGCCCCGTCCTCCTGCACCGGCGGGACCTGCTCGGTGACGTACCAGTTCGTGAACGTCGACAACGAGGAGACCAACGGCTGCGAGTGCGCGGCGCAGAGCACCTCGGACGATCCGGATCTCTACGCGACGTACCCGCAGCCCGGCCTGCCGTACCTGGATCGCAACTGCGACCTGGTGGACGGCGTGGCCTCCACCGCGCTGTACGTGTGGGCCCAGTCGGCCGCGAGCCAGGGCACGCGCACCTCGCCCTTCCGCACCATCTCCGAGGCGATCGCCGCGTTCCGGCCCGGCGTGCACTCCGCGATCCTGGTGGCCCAGGGCACCTACGTGGAGCAGGTGGTGATGAAGAACGGCGCGTCGATCTTCGGCGGCTACGCGCCCCTCTTCGCGCGGCGCGACGTGATCCAGTACCCGACGTTGATCGAAGCGGCGGAGCCGACCGGCAGCGTGCGCGGCACCGTCAACGCCGAAGGGCTGTCCTCCCGCACCGTGTTGGCCGGCTTCACCGTCCGCGGGTACGACGTGATCTCCCGGCCGCTGCCCGGCCAGAGCGCGAAGAACAGCTACGCGGTGTACGTGAAGAGCTCACCGCAGCTGGTGCTGCAGAACAACCACCTGGTGGGCGGGCGCGGAGGAGACGCCACCCCGGCCCTCCCGGGCATCGCGGGCGCCAACGGAGGTTCGGGCCAGAACGGCCTGCCCGCGCGCGAGTGCAACACGCCGACCTGCGTGGCGGAGACCCAGGCGGGCGGCCTGCCCGGCGCCAACACGGCGTGCGCGGCCGGGACCCGCGGCAACCCCGGGGCCGGCTCCGACTTGAACAACGAGCCGCAGGACTACCAGACCACCGCGGGCGGCAACGGGCGGGGCGGCTCCAACTCGATCTACTCCCACTCGGATCCGTCCCAGTCCGCCTTCTGCAAGTACGACTGCATCATCCAGGGCACGGGGCCGGCGGCGGGCGCGGCGCAGAACGGCGGTGACGGCGCGGCCAACCCCGCGGGGCGTGGCTGCGTGGTCGCCTCAGGGGCGATCGTGGGGGATGACTGGGTGAGCGCTCTCGGCACCGCGGGATCCTCGGGCAGCCCGGGGCGCGGGGGCGGGGGCGGCGGTGCGGGCGGCTGCGTGCGCAACGACAACCCCACCACCTGCACGGTGGGCCGGCGGGTGGGCGATCTGGGCGGCACCGGCGGCGGCGGCGGCGCGGGCGGCTGCGGCGGTGGACTGGGCAACGGCGCGGCGGGGGGCGGCGGCAGCTTCGCCGTCTTCATCATCGGCCCGGCGCCCGGCATCGACGGCAACCTGATCGACCTGGGCTTCGGCGGCAACGGAGGCAGCGGCGGCGCCGGTGGCTACGGCGGGCTGGGCGGACCGGGCGGGCGCGGCGGACCCAACAACGCGGTGGCGTGGTGCGCGGGCCAGGGCGGGCCGGGCGGGCGGGGCGGCAACGGCGGCGCGGGCAGCGGCGGCGGGGGCGGGTGCGGAGGCAGCGTCTTCGGCGTGGGGGGGCAGAACATCCTCGCGGCGGGGTACTCGGCGCGGAACACCTTCGCGCCTTCCCCGATGAACGCGCAGGGCCAGGGCGGCGTGGGTGGCGCGTCGCCGGCCGGCAACGCCTTCCGCGGCGGAGACGGCGTGGCCGGGGTCGTCAACCAGGTGCTGTCCTTCTAGGGGCCGAAGATGAAGACGATCTCTCGACTCCTCCTCGTCCTCCTCCTCCTCGCCGGGCTCTTCGAGGCGTGCGGCCGCACCATCCCCAAGCCGCGCGAGGTGAAGTGCGTCTTCGACAGCGACTGCGACGCCGGCCTGCGCTGCGTGAATCAGGTCTGCCAGGTGTTGGATCTTCCCGACGGCGGCCCCAAGCGCGGCAACAAGCGCTTTGGCGAGCCCTGCGACGCCGGCCTCGAGTGCGACTCCGCGCGCTGCGTGGGCGGCCCCACCGGCGCCTTCTGCACCCTGGACTGCGGCGAGGACGCCGGCTGCCCCTACGCCTACGACTGCAAGGGCCTGGTCGACCCGGACGAGCCCGACGGCGGCGCGCGGGTGTCTCTGTGCACCATTCCCCAGCCGCTCTTGTGCCAGGGCTGCGGCGGGGATCTCGAGTGCGGTGCCTCGGGCGCGGACAAGTGCCTCGCGCTGGACGGGGGGAACTTCTGCGGCCGCGACTGCACCTTCACCGGCTGCCCGGAGCTCTTCTCCTGCGTGGCGCTGGCCGATGGCTCGAAGCAGTGCGTTCCCCAGGGCCGCACCTGCGACTGCGTCCCCGAGACGCTGGGCCTCAAGAAGTCCTGCCGCGGCGAGCCCAACGCCTTCGGCCGGTGCCTGGGCAGCCAGATCTGCCAGGCCGACGGGGGCTTCACCGCCTGCGACGCCCCGCCCGCCCTCGGGGAGACCTGCAACGGCGCCGACGACGACTGCAACGGCGCGATCGACGACGGCACCTGGCCGGAGTGCATGAAGACGGTGGGGAACGTCACCTGCCGTGGGCCCCAGGTGTGCTTCGCCACCGCCGGGCTGGTGTGCACCGCGCGCGCCCCGGAGCCGGAGGTGTGCAACGGCGAGGACGACGACTGCAACGGGGTGGTGGACGAGGGCTTCCGCGATCCCCGCGGCCGGTACACCACCCTGCCGCACTGCGGTGCCTGCGGGAACAACTGCGCCACCGCCATCGCGCACGCCACGTCCACCACCTGCGACTCCAGCGCCGACGCGGCCCGCTGCAGGGTGACGGCGTGCGAGCCCGGCTACTTCCCGTACGCGGACAACACCCAGTGCCTCCAGTTGCCCGACACGCTCTGCCACGCCTGCCAGGTGGACGCGGACTGCGTGGGCCCGGGCGCCCGCTGCCTCACGGTGGACGGGGAGAAGGTGTGTGGCCGTGACTGCGGACCGGGCAGCCCGTACCCGCCCGGCTGCCCCGGCGGCTACACCTGCACCGCCATGCCCGGCGGCGGAAGCCAGTGCCTGCCTTCCACCGGCACCTGCAGCTGCCGCGCGAACACCCTGGGATCCTCGCGCTCCTGCACGGTGATGGCCTGCCGCGGCTTCGAGACGTGCGCGCAGGGCCCGGGTGGCCCGGACTGGAGCGCCTGCGACGTCAACTCCTTCAACCCCGAGATCTGCGACGGCAAGGACAACAACTGCAACGGCCAGCTGGACGAAGGCTTCCGCAACCAGGCCACCGGCCGCTACGACACCGCGCAGCACTGCGGCTTCTGCAACAACGACTGCACCAAGTACTTCTCGCCGGTGCTGCAGCACACCACCGGCGTCTGCGACACCGCGCCCGTCATGCCCCGCTGCACCATGGGCCCATGCCTCACCGCCACGGTGGGCGGCGTCACGTACGAGTGGGTCAACGTCAACGGCGAGTCGGCCGACGGGTGCGAGTGCCGGCGGGTGCAGGGCAACCTGACCATCGATCTCCCGGATCGCGGCCCCTCCACCACCGGCGCCGCCAGCTGGGTGGACGAGAACTGCGACGGCATCGACGGGGTGCTGGGCCACGCCGTCTTCGTCTCCGCCACCGCCAACCCGGGCGGCAACGGCAGCCGCACCGCCCCCTTCCTGACGATCGCCCAGGGCCTCGCGGCGATGCAGAGCCAGGGCAAGCAGTACGTGCTGGTGGCCCAGGGCCTGTACCGGGAGAACGTGCGCCTCTTCGACGGCGCGCAGCTGTTCGGCGGGTACGCCTCGGACTTCTTGAAGCGCGATCCCCAGGTGCACACCACCACCGTGAAGGGCGTGCAGCCCACCGCCACCGCCATCGCGGCGATCCACGCCGAGAGCCTGGGCAACGGCGCGGCGGAGACGGTGGTGTCGGGCTTCATCCTCTCCGGGTGGGACGTGTCCACGGCGACGCCGCAGGGGACGGCGGCCGAGGCCTCCATCGCGGTGTACCTGCGCGACGTGGGCGCGCGCTTCGTGCTCCAGTCCAACGACGTGCTGGGCGGGCGCGGCGGCGAAGGAGGGCGGGGGGCGACGGGCGCGCAGGGCTTCGGGCGGCAGGCGTCGGGGCAGCTGGCCGGCGCCAACGCCATCGACAGCCAGTTCTTCCCGGGCGGCACCTGCACCGGCGCCAACCACCGCACCGGTGCCTCCGCGGGCACCAACTCGGTGTGCCCGGCCGGCAACGCCACCCCGGGGGGCAGCGTGATCTGCCCGGTGTACACCTTCGCCGGCAACCAGGGGCAGCAGCAGCAGTACGTCAACCCGCCCGTGACGTCGCGGGACGGGCGCGGCGGGTGGGACTGGAGCTTCGACTCCATGTCCGGCTTCGGCTGCAGCCACGTCACCGAGTCGGGCTTCCCCTTGAGCATCCAGCAGCATGACGGCGACGACGGCAAGCCGGGCGCGGACGGAACGGGAGGCACGGGCGGGCCGGGGGCGCCGGCGCAGGCGCGGCACGGCAGCATCTCGGGTGGGCGCTGGGTGGCGTCACCTTCTGCCGCGGCGTCGGGCGGCGCGGGTGGCTCGGCGCAGGGAGGCGGTGGCGGTGGCGCGGGTGGCGGCGTGGCCCGCTTCCCCATGGGCGGCTGCCAGGGCTGGGAGATCGGCGCCACGGGCGGCGGCGGCGGTGCCGGCGGCTGCGGGGGCACCGGCGGGCAGGCCGGCGGCGCGGGAGGGGCCTCCATCGCCCTGCTGATCGTCTCCTCGGCGCCCACCACCGTCCTGCCCACCATTCGAGACAACCGCTTCCAGCGCGGCACCGGCGGTAACGGCGGCGCGGGAGGCTTCGGCGGCGCGGGCGGCCTGGGCGGCGGCGGCGGCTTCGGCGGCAACGCGGATCGCTGGAGCTCCTCGGTGGGCGGCAAGGGGGGCGAAGGCGGAAACGGTGGACCCGGCGGCGGAGGAGGCGGCGGCGCGGGAGGCCCCAGCTTCGCGGTGCTGGCCTTCAACGTGGCGGCCCCTTCGGTGGCGCCGCCCAACACCTTCCTCACCCCCTCTGGCCTCGACACCAGCGGGCCCGGCGGCGCGGGTGGCTCCAGCCCCGGGGCGATGTCTTCGTCCGGGACGCCCGGCACTCGTGGGGCCTTTGCCAACGTCATGTGGCTGCGGGCCTGCAGCTCGGGCTGCTTCTCTGGCACCGCCTGCGACGGCAACGGGGTCTGCGTGCCGAACTGAGGCCTTCGGCCCGGTGCCCCGGCAAGGGTGTCGCACGGCGCTGGCGCGCGTTACCGTTGGCGCGTCATGCCGATCGACACGAGCGAGCTGAAGACGCGGTCCGGCCACCCGGTGCTGCGCGCGGAGTTCTCCGGTGAGGTGACGGTGGAGGAGGCGCGGCGCTACCACGCCAGCGTCTGCCCCGGCGGCCCGTATGAGCTGCACGGGCACCTGGTGCTGGGCAAGGTGACGGATCTGTCCAGCGACGTGAGGCAGGTGCTCGGCTCGAGGAAGCCCGATCCCCACAACCCTGTGCCGGTGGCGATGCTGTTCTCCTCGACCCTGGTGCGGATGGCCGCCGGCCTGGTGCTGCGGCTCATGGGCGACGTGAAGAGCGAGACGTTCAAGAAGGAGGCGGACGCGCTGGCGTGGCTCGACGGGGAGCTGATCCGCTTCCATGCCCGGCGAGCGGAGACGGCGAAGCCCGCCTCGGGCAACGCCGGCTGACGCTCTTCAGTTGATCGTCACCGGCGCGCACGTGGACACGCCGGCGCCGACGATGCGCCGGCCGGTGTCCCGGCTGAGGTTGGTGACGGCCCCGGTCTGCCCGTTGAGGCGCCAGAGGGTGGTGGAGGGATCGACGTCGCGCTCGAGGAAGATCCAGAAGTCTCCGCCCCAGAAGGCGAAGGCCCAGGCCTGGGGGGAGCCGGTGAGCGGCGTGGCGGCGAAGGCCGGGGACAGCTCGCCGCCGGTGTCCTTGTCCAGTCGCACCACCCGCGGCTGGGCGGCGTCGGGGAAGAAGCCCCACAGCGTCGCGTCGCCGGTGCCGGTGAGCTCGGGTGCGCCGTCGAGGGTGCCCCGCAGGCTGATCTCGTAGGGCGGCACCGTGGAGAGCGTGCCGAACCGGGTGGACAGCAGCGAGCCGCCCAGGGGGCTGCCCGAGATGAACAGCGTTTCCTCGCGCGAGCCTGGGGCGTTGGCGACGAAGCCCATGCCGAACTTCCCTACGCTCTGCTGCGGCATGAAGCCCGTCTTCACACAGGTCAGCGGGGTGACGCGCAGGTTGACGGTGAACAACTCGCCTGAGTCGTAGATGATCCACGCCACCGCGCGGCGATCGACGGACATCGAGAAGGGCTCCGCCAGCGGCAGCGCCGGGCAAGTGAGCCGGCCCAGGTCGACGAAGGCGGCCGCCGTTCCGGCCTTGCGGGGATCGAAGCTGGACAGCGTCTTGTTCTGATCGACGACGTACACCAGCCTGGCCGCCTCGCTGCAGTCCTCCGCGCCCCCGTCGGGGCTGACGCCGATTCCGCCGCCGGTCCCTCCGCCGTTGCCCGCGCCTCCGAAGCCGCCGCCCCCTCCGCCGCCCGTCGATCCGCCGCCGCCCCCGGCGCCCTCCACGCAGCGGCCCAGGCTACACACCTGGCTGAAGCCGCAGATGGCGCACACCTTCCCGTCGAGGCCGCAGGCCTGCGCGGTCGCCTCGTTGCGGCACTCGCCCAGCTCGTCACAGCAGCCCGCGCAGTTGGAGACGCTGCACAGCCCCGTCCTCGAGGCGCCACACGAGGCGACCCAGAGGCCGGCGGACAGCCCGAGGCACAACGCCAGGATCCTGCTCAACATGGAGTGGCTACGAGTTTCCCAGGCGCGCCACCGGCTGGCGCTCACGTCGAGGGCCTACGCTAACCACAACTGTTGCCCCGGCGGAAGTGTCGAGGTCCGTCCAGGTGGGACAGCGGCGCCCCAGCGGAGGCGCGTCAGCCCCGGGGCCGGAAGCCGTCGACGCGCTCCCAGGCCTCGACGGTGAAGACGTAGGGCTCGAGCGGCGCGCGGGACAGCTCGGCCAGGCGCGCGCGGGCGTGGCGGGAGAACTCCACGTCGCCCACCGCGTCCAGCAGCACGTGCACGTAGGCGCGCTGCAGCAGGGGCTTCTTGAAGAGGGAGTGGAGGGTCACCACCTCGTCGCCGTAGTCGCAGGCGCGGCGGTGGGCGTCGGCGTCGGCGGACCAACCCTCCCAGCCGGTGCGCTGGAGGGCCTCGCAGCGCAGCCGCACCAGCTCCAGCGTCGGGCCCTGGCCGTACACCCGCGCTCGCACCAGCGCGTCGACGCGGCGCTCGAAGTCGAGTCGCTCCTGCCGGCTCCGGAAGGCGGACTGACCTCGCGTCACCACGCCCGTCTCCGCGTCGATCTCCTGCACCTCGTGCAACTCACCCAGCGCTTCTTCCACGGCCGCGCGGGCGATCTCCGCGTCGCTCATCACCTCGTACAGCGTCACCTGGGTGGCCTGGGCGCGATCGACGTGCGCACAGCCAACTGCGGCAAAGGACAGGAGAATGAGGGGCAGCGCCCGCATGGTACGTGTCAGACCCGTCATCTGTCGGTGGAGTGCAACCTGCGGTGGGCGTCACCTGGCGGCGACGGGCGGCGCGGGGCTTTCTCAAGGAGGTCAGCGGCGCGGTGGTAGCAAGCAGGCAGATGCGCTCGTGCCTCTTCGCCGTGCTCTGGGCTTCTGCTGCCGCGGCCCAGCCGTTGATCCTGGAAGGCGAGCTACCGGAGGGCGGCCCCGGCTTCGTACGGGTGCCCTTCGAGGTGCCGGTGGGCACGGTGGAGGTGGAGGTACGCCACCCGGTGCAGCAGCCGCAGAACATCCTCGACTACGGGCTCGATGATCCGCTGCGCACGGTGGGCTGGGGCGGCGGCAACACCGAGGCCATCGTGGTGAACGCGCAGGCCGCGTCGCGCAGCTACCTCCCGGGGCCGGTGACGGCGGGGACCTGGAGCGTGGTGATCGGCAAGGCGAAGGTGCTGGTGAAGCCGGCGCGCTACCGGCTGGAGATCGAGCTCCGCACCAGCACGTCCCTCCCCGCCCAGCCTGAGCGGGCCCCCTACGCCCATGCGCCGGCGCTCTCGAAGGAGGCTCGCTGGTACGCCGGCGACTTCCACGTGCACTCCCGGGAGAGCGGCGACGCGGATCCGACGCTGGACGAGATCGCCACCTTCGCGCGCGGCCGCGGCCTCGACTTCGTGGAGCTGTCGGATCACAACGTGGCCTCGCAGCTCACCTTGCTGCCCGACGCGCAGGGGCGGCACCCACGGCTGCTCCTCGTCCCCGGCGTGGAGTTCACCACCTACGCCGGCCACGCCAACGGGATCGGCGCCACCGAGTACGTCGATCACCGCTTCGGGCTCGACGGTGCCACCTTCGAGGGGGCGGTGGCGGAGTTCCAGCGGCAGGGGGCGGTCTTCTCCATCAACCACCCGGTGCTGGATCTGGGCACGGCCTGCATCGGCTGCGCGTGGAAGCAGCCCATCCCGCGCGGCACGCTGGGCGCGGTGGAGATCGGCACCGGCGGCTGGGACAAGACGGGCGTCCTCTTCACGAAGCAGGCGATCGCCTACTGGGATCGACTGGTGGGGCAGGGCGTCAAGGCCGCGCCCATCGGCGGCAGCGACGATCACTCCGCGGGCGCGCGCATGGGCGCCTTCGACAGCCCGATCGGCAACCCGACGACGCTGGTGTTCGCGAAGGAGCTCTCGGTCCCCGGGCTGCTGGAAGGCCTGAAGGCGGGGCGGACGGTGGTGAAGCTGCAGGGGCCGGACGATCCGCTGGTGGACATCGTCTCCCCGCTGGTGGAGCTCGACACGAATTCCGACGTCGCGACGCTGGTGGGATCCGCGGTGCGCGCCCCGGTGGACAGCGTCGAGCTGGCCTTCGTGGTGAAGGGTGGGAATGTCGCGGTGCTGAAGCTGATCGTCGACGGCCAGGAGCACGAGGCGATCGACATCACCTCGGCGGACTTCACGACGACGCGCGGCTTCGCGATCCCCGCGGCGGGCGAGAAGCGCCTCCGCGCGGAGGTCTGGGTGGACGGTAACCCGCGCACGGTGTCCGGCCACGTCTTCCTCACCAGGGCCACGGAGCCACCCCAAGGTTGTGGCTGTGGCGCCTCGGGAGGCGAGCCGTTCCTGGCGGTGCTGGCGCTCCTTGGCTTGCGCCGACGGGGCGCGAGGGCCTGATGGCGCCGACCCTCTCTACACGGCGGGCACGGGATGCCCAGGGTGTAGAAGCAGTTCGCCTCCGGGTGAGCCGCGACGAAATTCGCTTTGAAAATCCTCCACTTCTGCCCTGCCCGTTGACGTTTTCGGGCTGGGCCGCCCCCCGACTGCTGCCGACCATCCTGTGAAACGACGTCAACCGGAGAACCCTCATGGTTTCCCGCATTTCCTCGACCACCTCGCCGCTGACGGCACCCACCCCGCGCCCGCCCGTCTCGGCGGCGACCCTTCGTGAGGCGGAGAGGTTGCTCAAGAAGGCCGGCTACCACCCGGGGAATGTGGACGGGCGCCCGTCCCCGGCCTTGACGCAGGCGCTGCGGGAGTTCCAGGGCGCGTGGGGCCTGCCGGCGACGGGCGAGGTGGACGGGCGGACGCTCTCGAAGCTCAAGGCCACGGTGAAGTCGATCGCCGCGCACAAGAAGGACGACCTCTACGTGAACGTCGGCCAGAAGGGCGGCGACATCAAGACGCTGGAGCAGCGGCTGCGCTCGCTCGGCTACGACGTGGGCAAGGCCGACGGGGTGTACTCGCGCCAGACCGCCGCGGCGGTGAAGAAGTTCAAGCGCGATCAGCCCGAGATCAAGAATGACTCCGGCGCGCTCGGGAAGCACTCGCGGAAGGTCCTCCGGCAGGAGGTGAAGGCGCTTGCTCACGCGCCGGAGCGGCGTCGCCTCGCCCCCACCAAAGCGCAGCGCCGGGCGGACGGGAATACCGCCCAGGCGGTGGTGAAGCGGCACGCCGACGGCACGGTGGGCCTGCGCGAGGGCGATCGCGGCGGCGCGGTGAAGAACGTGCAGAAGCACCTCAAGGCGGCGGGCTTCGATCCGCAGCACACCAACGGCGTCTTCGACGAGCGGACCCGCGGCGCGCTCGAGCACTTCCAGCGCAAGGCGGGCCTGGACGTCACCGGCCGGGTAGACGCGAGGACGTGGAAGGCGCTCAAGAAGAGCTTCATCCTCTCGAAGAAGCCGGCCAGCCCGGCGCAGGCGCTGCACGAGCGCAGCGGGGCGGTGAAGGCCAGCGAGAAGCTGCTCGAGAAGCTGGGCTTCAACCCCGGGCGCCTGGACGGGCTGTTCGATCGCAACACCCAGCACGCGCTGAAGGCCTTCGAGAAGAAGCACAAGCTGAAGCGCGATGGGCAGATCAGCGCCGGCGAGCTGGCGAAGATGAAGAAGCTGGCGAAGCGGCGGGGCGGCATCCAGGTGACCGCGAAGATGCGCCAACTGGCGGCGAACTCGCGGCGCACGGCCCTGTCGATGGGCGGCTACAGCGGCCAGGGCTTCTGTGCGCGCGGGGTGCGGCTGGCGATCCTCAAGACGTACGGCATCAACGTGTGGGCCAACGGCAACACCATGGACAACAACCTGCCGCGCTCGCGCTTCCGCCAAGTGCACATGTCGCTCAAGGAGGCGCTGAAGATCCCCGGGCTGGTGCTGACGTGGGAGAAGACGCCCACGCGGCTGGGCAGCCTCTACGGGCACACGGCGATCACCCTGGGGGATGGGCGCAGCTCCGCCAGCGACTTCGTCGAGCGCAACACGGCGTACGTCACCCGCTACGGGCTGAAGATCTTCGTGCCCATCAAGTGACGCGCCGTCACTGCTTGCGCGCCACGTCGCTCTCCGGCGCGTCGCGCACCTCGAAGCGCATCTCATCCGCGGTGGCCTGGATCTCCGGCGCGTACATCGCCTCGACGCGGGCCGGCAGCGCGGCGAACCGGCCCGGCACCTCCGCCCGCAGCTCGTACGACAGCTTCGTCGTGCCCACGGAGATCTCCGGCAGGAACATGGCCACCCGATCCGTCCGCAGCTCGGCGTGGGCGCAGGCGTAGTTGCACACCTGGGGACCGCTGCGGAGCTCCACCGCCTCGAAGCCGGCAGGCTTCAAGTCCTCCAGCATCACGTACTCGACGGCCTTGTTGGCGGTGATCTCCACGTCCACGCGGACGCGGACGCCGGACTCCACGGGCATGCCGTACTCGGTGGGGGCCTGGGCCTTCTCGGCGCTGGGACGGCCCAGCAGGGTGTACGTGCGCTTCACCTTCACGTCGCCACCCACGCCCTTGATGAAGTCGTTCATGTTGAAGACGTCGAAGGTGCCGGCGTAGTAGCCGGTGCCGCGGCCGTCACGCTTGACGCGCACCACGTTCTTCCCGGGCTTGAGGTCCTTGTCGGCGAGCAGCAGGGGCTCGGAGAGATCGAGCCCGCCCTTCTCGTACTTCACCCGCTTCACCTCGCGGCCGTTGATGGACACGATGAAGGTGCCCGAGCTGGCGGCGGCGCTCTCTTTCCGCGCCAGCTCCGCCAGCGCGTAGAGGGCGAAGGCGGTGTCGCGGGTGTTGCGCCACTTCCCGCCGTTGCGGCGCAGCACCAGGAAGTCCGTCAGCGGCACGATCAGCGGCGATTTCACGTCGTACCGGACGTAGGCCATCAGGGTGAAGGCCGTGGCCTCGATCGCGGCGGACGTGCCCCAGGCGGTGGTCGCGTCACCCACCGCGGCGTCCTTCCGCGCGCTGGCGGCCTTCACGACGTCGTCCAGGTTCTCCACGGCTACCCGCGCGCGCTTGTCACGGGAGTGGAGCAGGGCCAGCGCGAGCTGCGCCCGGGCGCGCGGCGTCAGCGAGGTGCGCCGCTCGAACACCTTGTCCAGCGCGGCCTTCGGGGCGCCGCCCGTCGCCGCCAGCGCGTACACCATGAAGGCGTGCGTCTCGGGGTTGTTGAGCGCCTCGCCCAGGTGGCCGGTGAGCCAACTGCGCCCGCGCTTCACCACGTCGGTGTTGACGTTGACGCCGGCCTCCCGCGCGAGCGACAGCGCGTACACCACGTACGCCGTCATCCACAGGTTGGAGCGATCGTCCTTCCACCAGCCCCAGGCGCCGTCGCTGTGCTGGAAGTCGTAGAGGCGGGCCAGGCCCTTCTCCACCATGTCGTCGAGATCGGCCGGGACGCGCGAGGCGGGCAGCTTCAGGTCGTGCACGGCGCGGCGGGCGATGGTGGCGGGCACGAAGCGGGACAGCGTCTGCTCCACGCAGCCGTAGGGGTACTGGGCGAGGAAGGGCAGGCCATCGAACATCACCGCCAGGAGCGAGGGCGAGAGCGCCAGCTCCAGGCGCGTCAGCGCCGCCTTGCGCTTCTCGGGCAGCTCGAACTCGAAGCCGAAGGTGTCGTCGAGCCGGCCGGCGAAGAACTGCCGCTGGGGGCTGCCGTGCACGAAGGCGGGCAGCTTCCACTCCATCGCGTCGGCGGTGCCTCCGCCCTTCGCCACCGCGCGGATGAGCCGCTCCCCCAGCTCCACCACCTTGAACTTGGCGTCCACCCGCAGCGTCTGCTCCGGCTCCACCCTCACCACGCGGTGCACGTCGGACAGGGGCTTGAAGCCGGGCGCGGAGATGGTGACGTCCACCTCGGTGGGCTTCGGCAGGTGGCTCTCCACCACGGCGGACAGCGTCACCTCGTCGCCTTCCACGAAGAAGCGGGGCGCCTGCAGGCGGACCATCAAGGCCTTCGCCGCGCGAATGCTGCCCGCCCCCTGGCCGAGGTGCGGGCCGGGCGTCACCACCGTCGCCGTCGCCTTCCAGGAGGTGAGCGAGTCCTTCAAGGACAGCGGCTGAGCCAGGCGGGCGCCGATCTTCCCGCTCAAGGCGGCGAACCAGCCGGCGGAGGTGGCGAAGTCGCTGCGCACCTTCACCGGGGGCTCGCCTGGCTGCTGGCGGGCGCCGCCCGGGGAGGCTGCCTCCTCCTCCTTCGGCTCCTCGCCGGACAGGCGCTTGACGGACTTCTCCGCCGACACCGGGGCGGGGGCGCTGGCGGGGGCGTCAGCGAGGGCCAGGCCTCCGGCGGCGGCTCCACGTCCGCTCGAGTCCTTCTTGGCTTCCAGCATCCGCTCGTCCTCCGAGTCGCGGGGCTTGGGCTCGGGCCGGGGCTTGTTGGCTGCCACCGGCTGAGGCTCCGGGCGCGGACGGTAGCCGCGCTGGTAGTGGCTGAAGGACGTGCGGGCGTAGAGCTGGCGCGGCGTGCGCCCGAAGAAGGCCAGGAAGTCCTTCCGCTCGGGCTCGATGGCGAAGAGGGACTCGTCGACGACGGTGAGCGCCACCTCCATGGCCGTCCCGGCGGGGGCGCCGGTGGCCACCACCGTGGGCGACACCTTGCTGCCCGGCTCGGCGGAGGTGCGGCCAAAGTCCACCTTCACGTCCAGCTGCACCTCGCTGCCGGCGATCCGGATCGCGCGCTGCTGCTGCTGGTAGCCGGTGTTCTCGAAGCGGGTGGCGAGGAGCCAGGCGTTGGGGGCCATGTCCGCGCGCAAGGGGATCTCCACGAAGCGGGCGCGACCCTTCAGCTCCACCACCCGAACGTCGTGCACGGACTCCGTCTCGATGCTCAGCAGCGCGTGGCCGCCGGGCTTGTTGGTGGCCACCAGCACCCGCAGGCTGTCGCCCGCCTTGAGCGGCGCCTTGTCGGTGAGTAGCTGGAAGCCGCCGCCAGGAGGTGGAATCGGCTTGGTGTCGCTGGTGAGCCAGAAGTCGCTGGAGGCCAGCACCTTCTCCTTCTCGGAAGCGCCGTCCAGCACCTCCACCCGCGCCATGCCCAGGGCGTCGGCGTCCAGCACCACCCGGCCGGTGCCGTCCTTCAGCTTCGAGCGGGTCTCGGCGATGCGGGTGGCCTTCCCGTCCTCGGCGAGGCGCATCAGCCGGACGATCACGTCGGGCGAGGCGGGGCGGCCGTTGGGATCCTCGCCGCGCAGGTCCACCGCCACCTTCTCGCCCGGCCGGTAGAGGAAGCGCGAGGTGCGCACGTCGACGAAGTACGGCTCGCTGGAAACCTTGATCGAGCCGGAGCCGGTGATCTCCCGACGGGAGGAGTCGGTGACGAAGAGCTGCAGCGAGTACTGCACGGAGTTGTAGCCCTCGGGGGCGGCGGGCAGCTCCACCTCGGCCGTGCCGTCGCTGCCCGTCTTGAAGGTGACGGTGTGGCTCGCGAGGTTGCCGTAGTACGGGGAGTAGCCGCGGCGGCCGTAGCGGTAGTCCCCCTCGTCGTCGCCGTAGCCGTAGCCGTAGGGCGAGTAGCCGGGATCGCCTTCCAGCTTCGCGTCCGGCCACGGTCCGAACTGGTGCACGTACTGGGTGATGTTGACGATCGCCCGGCCCTGCGCGTTGGCCACCGGGCCGCCGGAGTAGAAGGCGGCCTTCACCTTCACCTTCACCTTGTCGCCCGGCTTCGGGTTGCCCAGCGGCTCGACCGAGACGGTGTACTCGGGCGGCTTGTACTCTTCGACTCGGAAGGACTGGCCCGACTGCTGCCAGGAGTAGCTGCTCGAGTGGACGGATATGCTCCAGGCGCCCAGCGGGGCGTTCTTCGCCAGGGGAAGGGTGAACTGGGCGGTGCCGAACGCGCTGGTGGTGAGCTCCGGCTCGGCGATCGTCTTGCCCTGTGGATCCGAGATGCGCAGCCTCATCTTCATGTCCGGGAGCGGCACGGACGGACCGCCCTCGCGCGTGCGCAGGAAGAGCTTGAAGCCCACCGTCTCCCCCGGCTTGTAGAGGGGGCGATCGGTCATCACGTAGGCCAGGTGCTCCTTCGACCAGGACGAGCGATACGCGTTGCCGGCCGGCGCGCCGGCGAAGAAGTTGCCGGCCTTCGTCCACACCAGCATGGAGGTCTCAGCGCCGGTGACGTCGAAGCGGGCCACGCCGTCGCCGCCGGTCTTCCCGGTGAGCTTCTGGTGGGAGTTGCTGGAGCGGTAGAGGAACACGGCCACGTCGGCGTTGGGCTTCGCCTCGCCGGTCTCCACGTCGGCGACGAAGACGTACAGCCGCTTGGCGTCCGTCTTGGTGACGACGGCGGTCTGGGTGACGAGGACCCAGGCGTCGGCGCGGTGGCCGTCGGCGTCCACCTCGAGGACGAAGGCGCCGGCGTCATTGACGGTGAGTTCGAAGCTCCTGGTGCCGGGGGCGTAGCGGACGGGCACGTCGAGGGTGCTGGTCCAGGTGCTGGCCACGGAAGTGGCGGTGCGCGCGAGATCGCTGGCCTCGTCCGGCCAGCTGCCTTCGGGTGAGGCGAGCGGATCGATGCGGCGCAAGGTCCACTTCGCGTTCTTCACGTTGCGCCAGCTGACCTGGACCAGCGGCTTCACGCCGGGGAGATCGTTGTACGGGATGGACAGGTTGACGTACGGGCGGCGGATCTCGTCGGCGCGCGACTTCGCGGACGACTTCATGTTGCTGGTGACGTCGTCGAAGCGCTTGACGATGCCGTCGTAGATGGAGAGCGCGGCCTCGTACTTGCCTTCGTTCTCGCGGCGCTCGGCGAGCACGTAGAGGGCGTCATCGGCCCACTCGGTGTTGCCTTCGCCGACGCCCTGGAGCTCCTTCTCGGCGGCGGCCACGTCCTTGCCGCCCTGCTGGAGGCGCTGGCGGCTGCGGAGGAACTTTGCCCTCGCGCGCTCGGTGTCGGTGGAGGCGTACTCGAGGACCACCTCCGACCCGGCGGTGAGGCGAGCGGGGTTCCACATGTTGCGCTCCATCTCCACGAAGCCGCCGCGGACGAGGAGGGCGCGGGCTTCCTTCGCCGCGCGGTCGTCGCCGGAGGCGGCCTGCTTGAGGAGCGGGGTGACGACGGAGAACTGCAGCTCCTGGCGCTCGAAGAGGATGAAGGCGGCGTAGGCGCGGGCGAAGTCCTTCTCGCCCTCTTTGGCCAGCTTGCGCAGCTCGTCGTAGTTGCCCTTGCCGGCCATGAGGCAGGCGGCGGCCTTCTTGGCGGACGCCTCGCGGGCCAGCGGCGAGGAGGGGTTGGCCTTCAGGAAGGCGGTGAAGCCGTCACAGGCGCGGGAGTGGGACTTCTCCTGCAGTTGCCGGTTGGCGGTGTCGAAGTCCTGCGCCAGGGCGGGCAGGGCGAGGACGGACAAGAGGGCGGCGAGGCGGGTCATGGCGGATCTCCCCCGGGGCGTAGAGGCACGCATGACAGCATGGAACGCGCGAGGCCGACGGAAGATCTCTGGCCCTCTCCCTCATCGGGGGGAGAGGGCCAGGGAGAGGGGAAGTCCCGCTTCGCCGTGCTATGCGCGCGGGGTGCGTCTCGTCACGACCCTGGCGGTGATGTCGGTGGTCGTCTGGCTCACCCAATCATTCTCGGCGCTGACGGCCCCGCCCACCGGAGGCCACGCGTGGCGGGAGACGGACGGCCTCATCGTCGCGCGGAACTACTGCGAAGAAGGCGCGCCCTTCACGCGGCCGCGGGTGAGCAACCGGGCGGACTCGGACGGGGTGACGGGGCTGGAGTTCCCCGTCCTCAACTGGATCTCCGGCGCGGTGGGGTGCCGCACGGGGGACTTCGCGACGCCGTGGCGAGTCCTCTCGCTGCTCTTCACGCTCTCGGGCGCGGCGGCGGTGTTCCTGTTCGCGAGGAGGCGGTGGGGGCAACTGGCGGCGGCGATGTGCCTGCTGGTCTTCGCCACGTCGCCGCTGGTGCCGTACTTCGGGCGGAGCACGCAGCCGGACGCGGTGGCGATGGGGCTGGCGGGGCTGGCGTTGCTTATCCCCTCGTCCCCATCGGGGGAGCGGCGAAGGGTCACAGCTGTCCTCGCGCCGCTGCTGGTCTCTTGTGCTGCGCTGATCAAGCTCCCGGCGATCGTCTACCTGTTGCCCGTCTTCGTCCTCGGGTGGAGCGCCGCCCGGAGCCGCGCGCTCTTGCTCCTCACCACCGCGCTGTCCCTGTTGCCGCCGTTCCTCTGGTACCGGTACGCGCGGGCCCTGGAACTCACGAACGGGCTGACGAACTTCGGGGTGACGCGCTCCCCGTCGCAGCTCCTGCGCGAGTGGTTGATGCCGGAGTTCTGGAGGCTGGACTTCACGCAGCACCCCTTCGACGTGTGGGTGTTCCCGCTGGTGACGGTGGTGGTGCTGCTGGTGGCCGTCGCGCGGGTGCGCGCGCGCTCGATCTCCCGGCTGATGGTGCTCTTTGGGGCGACGGCGCTGGCGTACCTCTTCCTCTGTGGGTACTCCGGAGCGCACCACGACTACTACGGGCTGATCCTCGCGCCGCTGTTCGCGCTGGGCGGCGGTCGGGCGCTGGCGGTCGCGGTGGAGTGGCTCGGGAATCACCGAGGGAAGCTGGTGCCCGCGGCGGTGGTGACGTTCGCGCTGGCGGCGATGGGGTACCAGGTCTTCCGAGGGTGGCACTGGTGGCCGCGGCACCGGGCCCAGTGGGCGGCGTTACAGGCCTTCAGCGAGAAGACGCTGGGGCCACCGGGGCCGAACCGGGTGATGGTCTTCTCCGGCGGCTCGCCGCAGCTCTTCTGGTTTTCGCACCAGCACGGCGGCTTCGGGTTGCTCGAGGCGCCGGCAGTCCCCGCCGGCCGCTATGGCCTCGTCGATCGACTCCGCCTCAAGGCGGACGCGGCACGCATCGAGGCGGCGCTGAAAGCCTCCGGCTGCCAGCCGCTCTTCGAGAACGACGTCGTCTTCGTCTGCGGAATGGGCCCACCAGGATTCGAACCTGGAACCAAGCGGTTATGAGCCGCCAGCTCTACCGTTGAGCTATGAGCCCGAATTCGCCCCTGAAGGTTGTAGCAGGAAGGCAGCGATCCTGACGTCGTGTCCGTGAAAGCTCGCAAGAAGCGCTCCACCTACCACCACGGCGACCTGCGCAACGCGCTCGTCCGCGCCGCGCTCGACTCCATCTCCACCGGCAGCCCCGAGCAGATCACCCTGCGCGAAGTCTCCCGCCGCGTAGGCGTCAACCACCGCGCCGTCTACCGCCACTTCGAGGATCTCACCGCGCTCCTCGCCGCCGTCGCCGAGGAGGGCTACCGCATGCTGCTGGCCACCCTCGAGGAGACGCTCGCGCCCCATGAAGCGCGCCACCCCCGACAAGCGGCTCGAGGCGCTGGCCGTCGCCTACCTCTGCTTCGCCGTCGATCACCCCGCGCACTACCGCATCATGTTCGGCCGCCGCCTCAACGAGGACGGCCGCTTCGACGTGCTGGAGGAGCTCGTCGAGCGCGCCTACGGCCTCCTCGCCGGGGAGCTCCGCTCCGGCCAGGCCGCCGGCCGCTTCGCCGACTTCCCTGCCCGCGAGGCCGTCTTCGCCTTCTGGTCGCTGACCCACGGCTTCGCCAGCCTCGCCCTCGTCCGCCGCATCCAGGTGAGGCGCGCCCTCCTCGAGGACTACACCCGCCAGCTCCTCGCCCCGCTTCTCGCGGGGTTGCGCAAGTAGTCCCTGCCCGGCGCACTTCGTCCCGAGGTGTGCGAGTCCCACGGCGCTGGGTGAGATTGGAGGCGCCGCGGTGGCGCAGCGGGACGGCCGCTACGGGGCCCGCTCGAAGGAGCCCGAGCTGCGGCTCATCGCGAGCGCCCGCTCTTCGCGTCCACCCGCCGCTCGGTGACGGTGATGCCCTCCGGCAGCCTCGGAGCAGGAAGGGGAAGCCAGCGCATCAGCCGCACGAGCCACGCTCTGCCCACGCCTCGCGGAAGCCAGCGCGCCGCCCGGCGGAGATCCGGATGAAAGGGGCTCGGATCCACAGGTGCGCCCTCCCGGCTACGGGGCGCCGCGTCGCTGGATGCGCCGGCCCACCAGGCTGACGCCCTCGCGCCGCAGCTTCGGCGCCTGCCGAAGCAACATCTCCTTCGCCACCGTGCCGTCGCTCCGCACCACCCGCCACCACGGCACGTCGTCCAGCTCCCGCAGCGCCCGCACCACCGCCCGCGACGAGCCGGGCTTGCCCGCCATCAGCGCCACCTGCGCGTAGCTGGCCGTCCCGCCTCGGGGGATCGCCTTCACCGCCGCCGCCACGCGCTGCTGCCACTCGCTCCGCCTGGCCATGAGGAATCCGTGAAGAAACCGTGGGACCGCCGTGCTTCGCGCCGGCACCCGACATCGCATCCTCCTCCTCGTCCCACAAGGAGGGTCCATGGTCCGAAACCTGATGCCGCTCGCTGCCGTCCTCTTCCTCGTCTCTGGCTGCGCCGCCCGACGCGCCGAGATGCCCAGCCTGGCGCCGCTCGTCCTCGAGGCCGCGCCCGCCGCGCCCATCCTCGAAGACAACCACTTCGCCCGCGATCGCATGTCCGTTGGGGAAGCCGAGCTCAAGCAGATCCTCGCCGCCCCCGTCTTCCTCGAAGAGAACGCGCGGATCGGCGTGCTGCCGGTCGCGTCCGGGTACGACCCGGAGGAAGGCGTCCCCCTCGGGGCCGTGCCCGCCACCCTGGTGGAGGCCTTCGAGGCGTCTGGCCTCGTCGATCTCTCCACCGAGGTGTCCACCGAGTGGCCCACCGCGTCCGGGCTGCCTGGCCTGCGGGAGCTGGCAGCGCGCTACCGCACCGAGTACCTGCTCTTGTACCGGCACCGCTTCAACGACGTGACGCACGCCAACGGCTGGGCCTGGGGCTTCCTCACCCTGGTGGGCGCGCTCTTCCTGCCCGGCACCAGCTACGAGTCCGCCGGCGTGCTGGAGGCCACGCTCTTCGACGTGAAGACCGGCACCATCCTCTTCACCGTCCACGAGCGCGTGCGGGGAGCGGACAAGGCCGCCCCGCCCAACGTGAAGGAGAACCTCGAGGCTCTGCACCGGAAGTTGATCGGCGAGGCCAGCAGGAAGCTCGCGGAGCAGGTGATCGCCCGGTGCCACCGGCTGGTGGCCACGCGCCCGGGGAAGACCGAGCAGAGCGCGAGCGTCGTCGTCGCGCCGATGCCCTGAGGGGAGACGTCAGTTGGTTACTGCCCCTCGACGAAGCTGCGCAGCCGCTTGGAGCGCGACGGGTGCCGCAGCTTGCGCAGCGCCTTGGCCTCGATCTGCCGGATGCGCTCGCGCGTCACCTCGAAGTCCTGGCCGACCTCTTCCAGCGTGTGGTCGCTCTTCTCGCCGATGCCAAAGCGCATCCGCAGCACCTTCTCCTCGCGCGGCGTCAGCGTGGCCAGCACCTTGCGGGTCTGCTCCGCCAGGTTCATGTTGATCACCGCGTCGTCCGGCTTCACCAGGGCCTTGTCCTCGATGAAGTCGCCCAGGTGCGAGTCCTCTTCCTCGCCGATGGGCGTCTCGAGCGAGATCGGCTCCTTGGCGATCTTGAGGACCTTCCGCACCTTGTCGAGCGGCAGCTCCATCTTCTCGGCGATCTCTTCCGGCGTGGGCTCGCGGCCGATCTCCTGCACCAGGTAGCGGCTGGTGCGGATCAGCTTGTTGATCGTCTCGATCATGTGCACCGGGATGCGGATGGTGCGCGCCTGATCGGCGATGGCCCGGGTGATCGCCTGGCGGATCCACCACGTCGCGTAGGTCGAGAACTTGTAGCCGCGCTTGTACTCGAACTTGTCCACCGCCTTCATCAGGCCGATGTTTCCTTCCTGGATCAGGTCGAGGAACTGCAGGCCGCGGTTGGTGTACTTCTTGGCGATCGACACCACCAGGCGCAGGTTGGCCTCCACCAGTTCGCTCTTGGCCCGCTCCGCCCGGCGCTCGCCGACGCGAATGGCCTCGAACTTCCGGCGCAGCAGGTCGATGTCCATGCCCGCGTCTTCTTCGACCTTCTTGATCCGCCGCAGCGCCTGCCGTACGTCGCGGTCCAGCGCCTCCATCTGATCCTCGGAGATGTTGAGCCGCCGCTGCAGCCGCTTGGCCGCGCCCGGGTTGCCGATCGACTCCTTGAGCGACACCTTCAGATCGTTGAGCGGGATCCCGTACTGGCGCTCCAGGTCGCGCAGCTCCTCCTCGGCGCGGTCGACGGTGTCGATCATCCCCTTCACATGCTGGACGATGCGGTCCACCATCTTCTTGGACAGGCGCATCTCGTCCACGCAGTCCATCATCTTGTCGCGCAGGTCCTTCTGCTCCTGCCGCAGCTCCTTCTTCTTCACCTCGGACAGCTTCTTCTTCGTCTCGAGGTCCTCGTCGACGTCGCTCACGTCCTTGTAGAGCTTCTTCAGGCGGTCGAGCTGCCGGCTGATCGACTCGATGCGGTTGAGCTCGGCGGCGTTGAGCTGGATCTCCTTGGGCGCGGTGGTCTCACCTTCAGCGCCCTCGAACTCCGCCTCGGCCTCGTCCTCCTCCTCGCGCTGCGGCTCCTCGGGGGCGTCCTTGAACACCTCGCGCACGCGCAGCTTGCCGGCCTTCAGGCGGGGGCCGATCTCCAGCATCTCGTTGACCGCCACCTTGCAGTCGAGCAGGGCGCGCATCACTTCCTTCTCGCCGTCCTCGATCCGCTTGGCGATCTCCACCTCGCCCTCGCGGGTGAGCAGCGAGACGGATCCCATCTTGCGCAGGTACAGGCGCACCGGATCGTTCGACTTGGTGCCGGGATCCTCGGTGGCCTTGGCGGGGGCGGCGGGCTTGGCGGCGACCGGCGCGGCTTCTTCCTCGTCGTCGTCGTCCTCCTCCTCGGCCTGCGGCTCCTCTTCCACCGCGACGGTGGGCTTCACCTCCGACTGCTCGGACGCCTTCTGCGCGTCCACCACCTCGATGTCGTTGTCCCCGAACATCGACATCACGTCGTCGATCTGCTCGCTGGACACCACGTCGGCGGGCAGCGCGTCGCCCCCCTCGTCCTGGCTGAAGCCCTTGGTCTTGCCCTGCGCGAGCAGGTCCTGCATGTCCTTGCGCTCGCCGCCCAGCTCCTCCTCGGAGTCGTCCTTCTGCGCGTCGGGATCGACCTCGGCGTCGCCCATCATCGAGATCGCCTGCTCCTCGATCTCGTCGGAGTCCACCTCGCCCTCGCCCTTGCCGCGCTTCTTCAGCTTCTCGCGCGCCAGCGCCGTGGCGTCGATCGTCTGCACCCCGGTCGCCGTCGCGCCCGCGGGCTTGCCCTTCTTGCCCTTGAGCTTCGCGTCGTCCCTGGACGGCTTCTCGTCCTTCTTCAGCTTCTTCTTCTTCTCGTTCTTCTCCAGGTCCTTCTTCGCGGCACTCTTCGCCTTGGAGGACGAGGGCTTGGACGCAGGCATGTTCAGTTCTCTCCCAGCAGCAGGGGGGCCGGCACGAATCGAGCGGCCGCTGTTACTCCAGATGACGGCCGTCTTTCAAATAACCAGTGAGACTTCATTTCTGTGACAGCAGCCGCCGCTTCAAGTCGAGCAGCTGCCCTCGCTCTTCGAGGAGGTCCCGGGCGTCCTGGGTCAGCTCGCTGGAGGCCCCGGGGACCTTCGCCGTCTCACGAGCGATGCGCTGCAGGCGGTCTTCGATCGACCGCAGTTTCAGCCTCCGACACACCGTCCCGAAGGCCTGTTCCAGTGCCTGAGGATCCGCGGGCAGGAAATCCGAGGCCTTCTGCAGGGCGGTCTTCAGCCCCTCGGAGGCGTCGAACAGCGCGTCCTCCACCCCCTTTCCATGCTGAATGCTCGACATAAACGCCCGTAAACCCATGTGTTTCAGCTCATCCACCACGCGGTGCTCGTCCCTGGTCAACAGTCCCCTATCGCGGAGGACGGCGGCCGCCCAGGTCGCCTCCAACTGATCGGGCGGGCTCTCCGAGGCAGCCTGGGGTTTGGGGGCGGCTTTGACGGGCGCGGCGGCCTTCGAGCGCAGGGCGGCTTCGAGCTCCTGGGCGGGCAGCCCGAAGTGGCGGGCCATGGCGCCGAAGAAGGCGGAGCGGGTGAGGCCCACGGGGATCTGCGCGGTGATGGGCTTGAGGCGCTCGAGGGCCGCCATCTTGTCCTCGAAGGTGGCGGCTGGGCCGTCGGGCAGGAGCGTCTTGAAGAGGTGCTGGGTGAGGGGCGGGGCGTCCTTGACCAGGGACTGCACCACCTCGGCGCCGGCCTTGCGGGCGAAGGTGTCGGGATCCTCCCCCTCGGGCAGGACGGCCACCCGGCAGTTGGCGCCGGCGTTGAGCAGGGCCCCGGCCAGGCGCTCCACGGCCTTGCGCCCCGCCTCGTCGCCGTCGAGCAGCAGCACCAATTCCTTCGCCTCCAGCCGGTGGAGCAGCTGCAGGTGCCCGGGCGTCAGCGCCGTCGAGCACAGCGCCAGCGCGTTCCTCACCCCCGCCTGGTGCAGCCCGATGGCGTCGAAGTAGCCCTCCGCCAGCACCGCGGACTTCTTCTTGCGGATCTCGTCGCGCGCCTGGTCCGTCGCGTAGAGGACGGAGGACTTGTCGTAGAGCCGGCTCTCTTTCGAGTTGAGGTACTTGGGCCCGTCGTCTCCCTCGAGCAGCCGGCCGCCGAAGGCGATGGTGCGGCCTTCCGGGCTGCGGATGGGGATCATCACCCGCCCGCGGAACATGTCGTAGTAGCCGTCGCCGCGCTGCCGGGGCGCGACCAGCCCCGCCTTCTCCCCGAAGGCCAACAGCCCGTGCTCGCGCAGCTTGTCGGCCAGGCCCGTCCACTCCAGCGGCGCCCAGCCCAGGCCGAAGGCGCGCATCAGCTCCTCGGTGAGGCCGCGGCTGCGCAGGTACTCGCGGGCGTGCTGACCCACGGAAGGTTCCCACAGCCGCTCCTGGAAGTGGCGGGCGGCGAAGTCGGTGGCCTCCTTGATCTGCTGCTTCTCGCGCTGGCCGGGATCGACCGCCGCCTCCAGATCGATGCCCAACTCCTTGGCCAGATCCTGCACCGTGTCCACGAAGGTCTTCCCCAACAGCCGCTGCACGAAGCTGATCGCGTCCCCGCCGGCCTGGCAGCCGAAGCACTTGAAGCGCTTCTCGTCGGCCCAGACGTAGAAGCTGGGCGACTTCTCCCCGTGGAAGGGGCACAGGCCCTTGTAGCTGCGGCCCGACTTCTTGAGCTCCACCCCGTGGCGCTGCACCAGCGCGATCATGTCGACGCGCTCGCGCACCTCCTGGATCTTCGCCTCGGGGATCAGCATGCGTGCGGCCTGCTCCCGCTTAACCGAGCTTGCCGAGCTGAGCCTTCACCTCGTCGCTGATCGCCTTGCCTTCGGCCTGTCCCTTCAGCCGGGGGGTGATGATCTTCATCACGCTACCCAGGTCCTTGATCGACTTCGCGCCGGCCTCGGTGACGGCCTTCGCCACCTCGCTGGACAGCTCGGCGGGGGTGAGCTGCCTGGGCAGGTAGCCCTGGAGGATCGCGATCTCCTTCGCCTCCTTGTCGGCCAGCTCGGTGCGGCCCGCCCTGGTGAACTCCTCGATCGAGTCGCGGCGCTGCTTCACCATGCCGGTCAACACGCCGATGATCGCGGCCTCGTCCAGCACCTTCGCCTCGCCCTCGACCTCCTTGTACTTGATGGCGCTCTTCACCGCGCGAATGGTGTCCAGCTTGAGCTGATCCTTCGCCCGCATCGCGTCCTTGAGATCCGCGTCGAGGCGCTCACGAATGGTGGCCATGGGCTGACTCCTCCTCCAGAAAACGAAACCGGAGGTCCGCGCAAGAGTCGCCGACCTCCGGAAAAACCTGACGCGGGGCGCCAGCCTTAGAACTTGCGGGTCTTCTTCACCGCGCGCTTCTTCGCCGCGATCGCCTTCTTCTTCTTCCGAACGGAAGGCTTCTCGTAGTGCTCGCGCTTGCGGATCTCAGAGAGGATGCCGGCCTTCTCGGTGGCCTTCTTGAACCGCTTCAGGGCCGCTTCGATCGACTCGCCGTCCTTCACTCGTACCGTCGTCATGTGCGCTGTCACCTCCTTCCGGGAAACGTGGGGTGGGCGCTTGGCACACTCGGTGGCCCGGCGCAACGCCGTCAAACCAGGCCCCTTCTTTCCCTCGGCGCCTCATGGGTGCCATCCTTGGCAGACCGTGACTGTCCGGTCAGCCCTCCTCCTCGTGGCGGTGTCAATCATCTCTTGCGGCGAGCGCGTCAACGTGTCCGACGGCGCGCCCTGCGGCAAGGCGAAGGAGTGCGTCAGCGGAGTGTGCACCGGCGGCACCTGCACGCCCGCCACCTGTGAAGACAAGGTGAAGAACGGGCTGGAGACGGATCAGGACTGCGGCGGCGGCACCTGCCCCAAGTGCTTCGAGGGGCGCGGCTGCGCCGGGGCCTCCGACTGCGTCAGCGGGGTGTGCACCGACGCGACGTGCCACCCGCCCGCCTGCTTCGACGCGAAGCTGGGCGGCTCCGAGACGGACGTGGACTGCGGCGGAGGTAGCTGCGAGCCCTGCCTGGACGGGAAGAAATGCCTCTTCGCCTCCGACTGCGTCAGTGGGGTGTGCACCGGCGGCACCTGCCAAGCCTCCACCTGCGCCGACGGGGTGAAGAACGGCGCAGAGACGGACGCGGACTGCGGCGGGCCCTCCTGCGGACCGTGCGCCGACGGGAAGGTGTGCGCGGTGCCCGGCGACTGCACCAGCCGGGTGTGCATGGGCGAGCGCTGCGTGCCGTCCACCTGCGCCGACGGGATGCTCAACGGGCTGGAGTCCGACGTGGACTGCGGCGGGCCCTGTCCACCCTGCGGGCCGGGCAAGGCGTGCCGCTCCTCCCCGGACTGCGCCAACCAGGTGGCCTGCACCAGCAACCGCTGCCAGGGCTGCACCACCGGCTACACCGACTGCGATCTCGACGGCGGCTCGGGCTGCGAGGTGCACACCCACGAGGATCCGCTCCACTGCGGCGCCTGCAACGCGGTCTGCTCCTCCAACCACGTGGCCTCGGCGGCGTGCGCCCTGGGCCAGTGCAGCGGGGTGTGCGAGGTGGGCTGGGACGACTGCAACGCGGACAAGCGCAACGACGGCTGCGAGCAGGACGTGCGCGCCGACGTGCTGCACTGCGGCTCCTGCACCAACGCCTGCAGCTTCCCCAACGCGGGCGCCGGGTGTGCCGACGCGGGCTGCGTTTTGGGCCCCTGCACCACGGGCTTCGAGAACTGCAACGGCGTGGCCAACGACGGCTGCGAGGCCCAGCTGGCGGTGGACGTGAACAACTGCGGCGGCTGCGGGACGTCGTGCGCGGCGCAGATCCCCAACGCGATGACGGCCTGCAACAGCGGCACCTGTGACTTCGTGGCCTGCCAGGTGGGCTTCTACAACTTGAACGGGGTGCTGACCGACGGCTGCGAGTACGCCTGCACGGTGACCGGCACCACCGACGCGCCCGACGACACCTTCACCGACTCGAACTGCGACGGGGTGGACGGCGACGCTTCCTCGGCCATCTTCGTGGACGAGCTGGGCAGTGACTCCAACCCGGGGACGATGGCGTCGCCCATGGGCACGGTGATCGGCGCGCTGACGCGGGCGGCCAGCACCGGGAAGACGGCCGTGTACGTGTCCGAGGGCACCTACCTGGGCCGCGTGACGCTGGCCAACGGCGTGTCGATCCACGGCGGCTACTCGCGGATGAACAACTGGCGGCGCTCGGCCTCGTACGTGGCGACCATCTCCTCGACGGCCCTGTCGGGTGGGCGCGTGGCGGCGATGGAAGGCAGCAGCATCACCACCGCCACCCTGCTCGATCGCCTCACCATTCGCGCGGGCAGCACCTCCGCGGCGGGGGCGAGCAGCTATGGGCTGGTGTGCGACGGGTGCACGGCGCTCACCGTCAGCGCGTGCGTGCTGGAGGCCGGCTCGGGCGGCAACGGCGCCGGCGGCACCAGCGGGCTCCCGGGCGGCAACGGCTCGGTGGGGTACAACGGAGGCACCGGCAGTTGTGACGGCTCGGGGTGGGGACCTGGCGGCTCGGGCGGCAGCTCGTCCTGCTCGCGGCTGGGCGGCGCGGGCGGTCGCGGCGGCACCGAAGGCTCGAACTCGGGGGTGGCGGGCGGGACGGGCGTCAGCGGGGTGCTGGGCGGCCCGGGCGGGGGCGGCGGCGATCCCGGGCGGCGCGGCGGGGACGGGGCGACCTCCACGGTGGTGGCGAGCGCGGGGAACAACGGATCGGCGGGCAGCGCCGGCACCCTGGTGAGCGGCTTCTGGCTGAGCGGCGCCGGCGGCACCGGGGTGATCGGCTCGCACGGCAACGCAGGCGGCGGGGGCGGCGGCGGCGGCGGCCAGGGCGGCACCTGGGTCGACGACGGCTCGGGTAACGGAGGAGGTGGTGGCGGCGGCGGCGGGTGCGGTGGCAGCCCGGGCAGCGGCGGCGCGGGCGGGGGCGGCTCCTTCGGCCTCTTCGCGCGGAGCAGCACCATCACTGCGCGCAACTCCATCATCCGCAGCGGCTCGGGGGGCGCGGGCGGCGCGGGCGGCGCAGGAGGCCCCGGAGGCTCCGGCGGCAACGGCGGGCTGGGCGGCACCAGTTGCACGGGCGAGGTGGGGGCCGGCGGTAACGGCGGCCAAGGCCGCGCGGGCGGGCGGGGCGGGCACGGTGGCGGCGGCGCCGGAGGCCCCACGTACGCGGTGTTCCGCTCGGCCAGCACGGTGACGCTGATGGGCTGCACCCTGGTGCACGGCACCGGCGGGGCGGGCGGGGCCTCGCAGGGAAACGCCGGCCTCACCGGCGCGGCGGCCGACCTCTACTGATCTTCAGAGATCACCTGGGTTGAACCCGTCGAACGGATCTCGTCGTCGCTCGACGATTTCCGCTCCCCTCCTCGCTTCTCGATCTCCGGCCGGGGATCAGGAGGTCCTCGGCGCCGCGTCGCGCTCAAGGCCGCGAGCCACCTGCGTCAGTGCGCGTGGGACGCCTCGCGCCACCGGCGGATGATCTCCGCCTCCTCCAGTGGCCCGGGCTCCTGCTTCTTCTCGCCCGACGCCTTCCTCGGGCCCGGCGACGGCCTGGTGGGCCGGAATGGCGGGTGATCGTACCCGTTGCCGTCCGCGTCGATCAGCACCGGGTTGGTGAAGGCGAAGGGCCGGGTGGCGGCGGCGTTGTACGCGTACAGCACCGGCGCCAGGCTCTTCGTGCCGTACACCATCGCCACCAGCCAGTTGTCCGCGGTGGGCGAGGGCAGCCGGAAGGTGACGCGCTTCCGGTAGCGCCGGTACTGCACGCCGCCCTCGGTGGCGACCGTCTCCAGATCGCCAGGCGTCAGCACCACCGGCTGGCTGGCGGTGACGCTGGTGGCCGGCCAGTTGGTGTTCATCACCCCCTCGCACGCGACGCGCGTGGTGCGGGCGATGGGGCTCATCGGATCGAGCGGGCAGGTCGCGTCGTCGTCGGGCACGTGCATGAAGAGCTCCACCCGCGTCACGTCGAGGTACGACGGCACCTGCACCTCCACCTCCACGCCGAGCTCCCTGCTGTCCGGGGGCACCGTCCCGCCGATGCCCACCGGCATCGTCACCATCGCGCCGCCCGCGTCCACCCGGTAGGCGCGCAAGGTGACGAACGGCCCGTTGGAGGTGACGGCCTTGAGCGCGTTGAGGCGCTCGCTCAGCACCACCGGCGAGAAGGCCGCGGGCGTGTCCACGCCGACCTCCACCCAGGTGCGCCAGCCGGTGGCGAGCAGCGAGTAGTGCGTGTCGGACACGCCGGTGCCGGCCACCAGCTTCCCGCGCGAGAGCAGGGTGAACCAGTCGTTGAAGCGGCCGTGCGCGGCGGTGCTGGCGCCGTCGAAGTGATCCTCCCCGGGGCTCAGGATCTCCATGCTGTCGAAGCCGGTCGAGATCAACTTCGTGTCGTCCGCCGTCGCGCCGGGCTGCGGCGCCATGCGCAAGAGCAGCGGATCGATGTGCGTGGCCAGGGTGTCCGTGTCCACCTGGAGCAGGGTGAAGCCCCCCAGCGGGCCGCGCGGGTGGTTCACCTGGGTGGTGAGCGCGCCCTTCCTGCGGAACTCGGTGAAGATCTCCCCCACCGTGAGCGCCGGCCCTTCCCCTCCGGCCCAGTCGATCGCCCCCCGGCTCACCGGGTCCGCCGGGTCGATCGCCAGCGGGAAGGCGTTGTAGTGACCCCACTCCATCGGTGACGCCTCCTGCCCGATGACCGACGCCAGGAAGGGCGCCAGCCCCGTCTGCTGGATGATCGGCCCGTAGTCGGTGACGACGTCGTGATCGGTCGAGACGATCACGTCCAGCCCGTCGCCCGCGAAGGTGAGCGCGCGGGTGGCGTTGTCCACGATCGAGTCCGGGCTGTTCACCGCGTGCACGTGGAAGTCGGCGCTCATCCACCCGGTGGTGTCCAGCACGCGGGCCAGCACCGCGTTCACCGTCGCGTCGGCGGCGCGCAGGTCCACCGCCTGCCCGGGCTCGGTGGGGTAGTCGTTGGGGAAGACGGAGTACTCCGGGCCGCGGCTCACCAGCACCACGTACTGGTCCGGGGGAAGCAGGAAGCTCGCGCTGCCTGACGAGCCCACCCAGCCGACGTGGGCGATGAAGTCCAGCAGCTTGTCCTTCGGGGTGTCGGTGTAGCGCACGAGCTGATCGCGCTGGACGGCGCACGGCCCGTTCACGCACAGCACGGTCACCTTCGCCGGCATCGGGCCGCCGTTGGCCTCCCGCACGGTGACGGTGAGGCGGCGCGGCGCGGTGAGGTCGAAGGTGAGCGCGCCGGGCTGCTGCTGCGTCAGGGTGATCGCCTGCCGCGCGGTGGGAGGCCGCCCAGGTGCCCACGCCGTCACGTCGTAGCTGCGCGTCTGCAGCCGGCCAAGAGCGCGCCCATCGCTGCCGGTGAGGAAGACGGCGCGGCCCGCGGGCTCCTCGAAGACGACGCGCGCGCCCTCCACGGGAGCGCCGCCCTGCCGCACGGTGACGGTGAAGGCGCCCAGCGCGGAGCCGGTGAGCGCGGCCCGGCTGTCCTCGATCAGGTTGGAGACGGCGCCCAGGTCCGCGGCCACGAAGAAGTCGCGCGCCATCACCCCGAAGCCCTGCGGCGGAATCCGCAGCTCTCCCGGGCGCGGTCCGGTGGACGGCCTCACCCACGTGCCCAGGCCGATCAGCCCGTTCGCGCCCAGCACGCTGCCGGTGATCCCCGCGACGGAGAGGATCGCGTTCTGGCCTTCGGCCACCGTGGGCGAGCCCGGCCGGTACCCCGCGTAGCCGTAGGCGATGCCCTGGCCCTGGTAGCCGTACCAGCGCATGCGATCGAGCCCCACGCACGGCCCGCCGAAGCCGAACCCTCCGGTGCAGGACTGCGGGTTGAAGAACTCCAGCACGTAGCCGGGATCGGTCATGTCCCCCACCGCCAGGCCCAGCTCCTCGGTGCGGTGCGTGCTGCAGAACGCGGTGACGAAGCGCACCCGCTGCTCGTGCGCGTTCAACACGAAGTAGTTGGTGATCCGCAGGGGCAGCTCGACGTATGGATCGGCGTACGGCACCCGGCCCAGGGATGACTCGAGGGTGTTGCGGATGGACAGGTAGTCGTTGGGCGCGTCCACCCCGCTCACCGCGATGATCGCCGCGTGACCGTCGCTGCCGTCGGCCAGCACCTCGAACTGATCCGGCCTCACCGTGCGGCCGAAGTTGTACAGCAGGCCCAGCTCGCCGAACTGATCGTCGCCGCCGCCGATGAGCGCCGCGTCGAGGATCGTCCCGCCGTACGGCAAGGGGCCGAAGAGGCGCCCCGGGCCCTGGATGATCACCCGCAGCTTCTCGTTCTCGAGCAGGAAGTCCCCGACGCGCCCCTGGGCGTTGGGGCCGGCGATCAGCTCCGCGGCGGCGGTGACCTGCCGGCCGCGCACCTGCCCGGAGGCCCCGGTGACGAAGGGCGAGAGATCGACGTCGCAGCGGCCCGTCGGCGCGCCTCCCCCCCCACCGGCGCCGCCCCCGAGACCTCCCCCCGCGCCGCCGCTACCCCCGTCCGGCTGTCCGGTCGTGCCGCAGGTGCAGCTTGCGAAGAAGAGGAGCGCCGTGACGCAGGCGGTGCGGCTGGGTGACACGGCGGTGATTCTGGCCGAGGCCGCGATCGGAAGGCGAGCGCAACCGCGCACGCGCGGCCGCCGGTGTAGGCCCGTGGAGGACCATGAGGGTCCGCCCCGCTCGTCCTGTCCGGCCTGGTGGCGATCGGGAGAACGTCCTCGCCTCCGTGGTGAAGCTCCGTACACTGCGCAGCCCATGACGGCCTTCGACCTCGACGCAGAAACCAGACGTTCGTTGGCTCTCTACGGCTTCGAGGAGCGCGCGCTCCAGGCCTTCGTCGCCCGGCTGGCCGCCGCGCCGAGCAACGCGGTGAGGGGCACGCTGACGCCCCCCTCACCTGAGGACGTGAAGCCGCTGCCCGCGCTGGGCACCAAGGAGCGGCAGGCGCTGCGGGAGAAGGGGGCCGCGGCGATCAAGCGGGGCGAGGTGGCCTCGGTGATCCTCGCCGGCGGCATGGCCACCCGCTTCGGCGGCGTGGTGAAGGCGGTGGTGCCGGTGCTGGGCGATCGCAGCTTCCTGCAGCTCAAGCACGACGATCTCGCGCGGCTGAGCGGGGACGGCGTCGCCATCCCCACCTGGGTGATGAGCAGCTTCGCCACGCACGAGCGTATCGAAGCGCACGTGAAGGAGAAGGGGCTGTCGAGGCCGCCGGTGACGGTGTTCCCGCAGTTGGTGTCGCTGCGGCTCACGCCCGAAGGGGGCTTGTTCCGCGAGGCTGACGGCTCGCTGTCTGCGTACGCGACCGGCCACGGCGACCTCACCTTCGCCCTGCGCAAGAGCGGGCTTCTGGGGAAGTTCCGCGCGGCCGGCGGGAAGCTGGTGGTGATGTCCAACGTGGACAACCTGGGCGCCACGCTCGATCCGGCGATCATCGGCTTTCACCTCGAGCACGGCGCGCAGATCACCGCGGAGGTGGTGCGCAAGGAGAAGGGCGACAAGGGCGGGGCGCCCGCGCGGCTCGACGGCGTGCCGCAGATCATCGAGGGCTTCCGCTTCCCGAAGGACTTCGATCAGGACTCGATCCCCGTCTTCAACACCAACACCTTCGTCCTGGACGCGGCGGCGATCGATCGCGACTTCGAGCTGCCCTTCTACCGGGTGGAGAAGAGCGTCGAAGGGAAGACGGCGATCCAGTTCGAGCGGCTGGTGGGCGAGCTGACCGCCTTCCTCCCGAGCCGCTTCGTGGAGGTGCAGCGCGAGGGGCCCGACGGGCGCTTCCTGCCCGCGAAGGATCCGGAAGAGCTCGCGCGGCGCCTGAGGATGATCGAGCTGGTCCTCCAGTCGAAGCGCTGATCGCTTCAGCGCTTGCTCACCACCCGCCAGGCGGCCGTCCACAGCCCGGCCTCCTTCTTCGTGAGCCGCGCCCGCGTCAGCGCGACCATCAGATCGTCCACCGCGTGGCGATCGTCGGACTCGGCGCGCAGGAACCCCGCGGCCGCCAGGCCCAGCTCCATCGACGTGCGCACCTGCCGCAGCGCCGCGTCGTCGGCCAGGGCCTGCGCGGGCACGTACACCGTCCCCCGCCGCGCCATCGCCAGCTCGTAGCCGTACACCACCACCGCCTGCGCGAGGTTGAGCGACGGCTGCTCCTCTGAAGAGGGGATGAAGGACAGCGCGTGGCATTGCTCCACGTCCCCGGTGACCAGCCCGTTGCGCTCGTCGCCGAACACCAGCGCCCACGTCTCGTCGCTGCGCTGCTGCGCCGCCTCGGCCAGCTCCCGGGGCGTCAGGCGCCGGCGGCCCTCGATGAGCCGCATCGTCGTGCCCACCACCCACGAGCAGTCGGACACCGCCTCGGCCAGCGTGTCCACCCGGCGCACCGTCTCCAACAGGTCCCCGGCCTTCACCGCCAGGCGGTTCATCCCCGGCACCTCCAGCAGCTTCGGGTTGGGGCTCACCACCACCCAGTCGGACAAGCCGAAGTTCTTCATCGCCCGGGCGACGGCCCCCAGGTTGTCTGCGTTGCGCGGGCGGAGCAGGACCAGGCGAGGCGGACTCATGGGGACGCTGATATAGACCCGAGCGCGAATGACCGCTGCCGTCTCAGCGCCTGCGAAGGGCCTGGCGATCATCTCGCCTGCGCAGGACTTCCTGTTCTTCTTCCTGTCCGCGGCGGTGGTGCTTGTGGTGTGGTTCGCTTCGTCGGTGCTGCGCGTCGAGGGCTTCGTGATCCTCGCGGTGGTAGCGGCCGTGTCCAACGGCCCGCACCTGGTCTCCACCTGGACGCGCGTCTACTTCGATTCCCGGGAGTGGCGCGCAAAGCCGGTGGCCACGGTGCTGATCCCCCTGGGCATCTCGGCGATCGTCTTCACCCTCGCCGTCGAGTGGGGCGGCCTGGGGACGCGGATCCTCAACAGCGCCATCCTCTACTGGGCCACCTGGCACTTCGTGGCGCAGAACTGGGGCATCCTGCGCATCTACCAGCGGAAGTCGGGGGAGCCACCGGCGTCCCTCGCGACGCGCCTCGAGCGGCCGCTGTTGCTCCTCGTCGTCCTCTTCTGCCTGTGCCACCGCATCTACACCGGGCCGCGCATCCTCTTCGGCGCCGAAGTGCTGTACCCCCCGCTGCCTCGCGAGCTGGTGATGGCCATGCTGGCGCCCATCGGCGTGCTGCTGGGCATGCTGCTGTCGCAGCGGATCGCGGAGCGTCGCGAGCCCTGGGCGAGGGCCGCGTGGATCCGCCTCGCCTTCATCGGCTGCTCGTTCCTCGGCTTCTTCGTGCCGTTTCAGTTGATCACCAGCGACGACACCTCGGCCTTCGCCGCGGCCGCCTGCTGGCACGGGTTCCAGTACCTGGGAATGGTCCGCTCCTATCACCGCAACACCTGGAGGGGCGGGGTGGAGCCGCGGGCCAGAATGATCTCCTGGCTCTCTCAGCCGGGCTGGGGCCGGCTGGCGCTCTACCTGGGGCTCCTGTGGGGCCTGGCCGGCGGCGTGTACGGCGTCATCTACCTGCTGGCGCTCGCCACCCCGTGGGACTTCTACACCTGGGCCGGCGTGGTGTGGGTCAGCCTCACGCTGTCACACTATTGGATCGACGGCGTCATCTGGAAGCTGCGCCACCCCGAGCTCGCCCAGCGCGTGGGGATCGATGTGGCCGCGTCGCCGGCGTGATCAGAGCGGCCGCAGCCGCTGCGCCGCCGGCAGGTGGATGTGCCAGCCGTCGGACTGCTTCACCAGAGAGAAGATGTCGCTGCAGTCCGCGGCGACCACCTTGTACCGCTCCAGCACCTCGGCCCGGCAGGTGAAGCGCACCGTGGCGTTCTTCCCGTCCGAGTCGACGGTGTAGTCGTCGATGTCCACCGAGAAGTTCTTCCAGCCGGTGAACTGCGCCGCGAAGTACCCCTGCGCCTTGGCGCTCGTGCCCAGCTTGGTCAGCGACGTGTCCGACAGGAGGTTGGCCATGGACTCCCAGTCCTGCGCGCCGGCTGCCGAGTAGAAGGCCTTCACGCTGCCTCCCGGCGAGCCGCTGGGGCTCCGGCAGGCGGACAGCGTGACGACGAGCAACACCACGGCTGCGGCGGAAGCGCGGTCCCCGATCATGGGGCGGCATTCTGCGCAGGCTACCCGCTCCAGTCCACGCCCAACGCCACCTGCACCCCGATGGTGGTGGCTTCCCCCAGCGGAATCCCCAGGCCTCGAGGCCCCTCCACGTGGACGAGCCGCATCCCCAGCGAGAGGAACGCCCTGCGCCAGTGCACCCTCACCTCGGTCACCGCGTCCATGCGGTAGTGCGGCCAGGCCGCCACGTCCAACTGGAGCTGTACCGACACCACCGGGTGGTAGTCGAAGCGCGAGAAGAACCCCAGCGACGGGGCGATCGACGCCACGTCGGGCTCGAAGAACAGCGTGTTGGCCCCCGCCGACACCCCCATCAGGATCTTCCCGCTCAACCGAAACGCGGCCGTCATCGACGCGACCAGGGCTCCCATCCGCGTGGAGGTGCCGGCTCGTCCGTACAGCGCCTGCTGGTAGCCGCTCACCGCCAGGCCGAAGCGCCCCACCGACGCCTTCGCGCTCCCGCCCAACAGCCAGCCCGGCTTGGTGATGGGGGCCACCGTCCACGTCTGCGCTTCCAGGAAGATGGGATCGCGCTCCGGCTGGGCCGCTGCTTCGGCCGCAGCCGCGGCGAAGGACAAGAGACAGAGGAGGCCCACCGCACGCATCGACGTGTCCGACGAGCGCCCAGGGCAGGAATTCGGCCGCGCTCGACGATCCGACGTCCCTCAATCGACCGTTTCGGTCGAACCAGGGAAGCCTGGCGCCTCCCCCGGTTTCACCCGCGCGGCGCTCCACGCGACCGCCTCCGGGTGCCTGGGCCAGCGCTTCAGGATCGCCGCCAGCAGCTCATCCGCGTGACGCCGGCGCCCCTCGGCCCGGAGCGGCTCGCCGCTGCGCGTCTCCACCTCGGCCATCGCCTCGACCAACTGCGCGAACGCCAGGGCGCGAGAAGCGTGGCCGAGCAGCTCCACCGCCGCCGCCGCGTCCAGCATCGCCAGCACCTCGTACTCCATGCCCAGCTCCGAAGAGCAGGTCTGCCGGAGCAGCTCCAGCGCCTCTTCGCGTCTGGACTCGCTCGCCAGCTTGAGCGCCCGCGCGATGAAGTCGGCCAGCTGCCTGACCAGCCGCATCACCCAGTCCCGTTCGGTCAGCATGTCGTGCCTTAAAAGACCACAGACAGGCCCACGTAGGGGCCCATGAAGGTGTCGCGGTGGGCCACGCCGTCCACCAGCCCGCGATCGTCCAACATCTGGGCGCGCCAGCCCGCGCGGATCCCCACCGGCCCCAGCCCCAGCACCGCCCCCGCGCGCCAGTCCAGCTCCCAGTAGGGGTACGGCACCGCGAACACGCTGCCCTCCAGCGCCAGCGGGCCGGCGATCCACAGCGAGCCCGACAGCCCCAACACCGGCCCCAGCGCGATGAGGTTGGGGGCGATCACCGTATCCACGCCCGCCTCGAAGCGCAGCCGCCCGTGCTTGCCGGTGAGGAAGGCGAAGGACAGCCGCGCCGTCAACACGCCGATGTGGTCCACCGCGCCCGAGCCGTCGTCGGCCTGCACCGCGATGTCCTGCCCCAGCAGCGTCAGCCCGAAGCGCTCGCCCTCCACCGTCGCGCCGCCGCCGAAGAGGAAGCCCCGCTGGCCGGCGGTGAGGTAGAGCCCCTCGACGCCCGCCGTCACGCGCACGCCCGACTCCTCGGCCGCCACCGTCTCTTCCGCCTGCGCCTCGCCAGTCACCACCTCCGTCGCGACCGCGCCCGTCGTCACCGTCGTCGTGCGCAGGCAGTAGCCGTACCCGTACGACGGCACGTAGGCGCCCGAGTAGTAGCCGTGGCGCCCGGGCCGCGGCGCAAAGAAACTCCAGCCCCACCCCCGCGAAGACGACGAGCCGCCCGACGAGCCCACCGGCACCGCCGAGTGGTAGTCGCCCGAGGACGAAGAAGAAGTCGACGACGATGAAGACGACGATGAAGACGAGGTGGACCGCGCGCCGCCACCCGATGAGGAGGAGGACGACTTGCTGGAGGAGCTCGATGAGCCGGAGGGACTGCCCGCCTTGCCGAAGCGCGCCTGCGCGGGGCCGCCAGCGAGCACCACAACCAGGATCAGGGTCGAAAGCGCTCGACTCATGACAGACTCCCCAGGACCGGCCCCCGCAGCACGTCCATGCCGGCCAACGGTGCGCACCGTGCGTTTATTCACTCCGCTGCCAATTGTGACCGCTCCGGCACGCCATCGGTTCCCTCGGGGAGGCGGCCGAGGTGCCTGAGTACCCGGATCTCACCGTGTACCTCTCTGCGCTCGGCCCTCGCGTGGTGGGGCACACGCTGGAAGGGGTGCGCCTGGGCAGCCCCTTCGTCCTGCGCAGCGTGGAGCCCCCGCTCACCTCCACCTTCGGCCGCGCCGTCACTGGCCTGCGCCGCATCGGCAAGCGCCTGGTCTTCGAGCTGGAAGGCGAGCTCTTCCTCGTCGTCCACCTGATGGTCGCCGGTCGCCTCTCCTGGAAGGACCAGGGCGCGAAGCTGCCGGGGCGCGTCGGCCTCGCCGCCTTCGACTTCTCTTCGGGTACCCTCGTCCTCACCGAGGTGTCCACCAAGAAGCGCGCGGCGCTGCACGTGGCGAAGGGCGAGGCGGCGCTCAAGGCCTTCGAGCGCGGCGGCCTGGAGGTGATGAGCGCCCACCTCGACGAGTTCGCCGAGGCCCTGCGCCGGGAGAACCACACCCTCAAGCGCTCGCTGACCGATCCGCGCCTCTTCTCCGCCATCGGCAACGCCTACTCCGACGAGATCCTCCACCGGGCGAAGCTGTCCCCGGTGAAGCAGACCCGCGCCCTCACCGGCGAGGAGATCGGCCGCCTCTTCGAAGCCACCCGCGCGGTGCTGGGCGAGTGGACCCTGCGCCTCTCCGAGGAGACCGGCGACGGCTGGCCCGAGAAGGTCACCGCCTTCCGCCCCGAGATGGCCGTCCACGGCAAGCACAAGCAGCCCTGCCCGGTGTGCGGCGCGCCCATTCAACGCATCGTCTACGCCGAGAACGAAACCGACTACTGCGCCCGCTGCCAGACCGGCGGCAAGCTGCTCGCCGATCGCAGCCTCTCCCGCCTGCTCAAGGACGACTGGCCGAAGACCCTCGACGAACTCGAGGAATATGTGGCCTCGCGCAGTCACTCACGGTAGAAGCCCATGAATTCCATGGGCTTGCAAAAACTGAAATGGGGGGCGGTGGCCCTCGTGTCGCTGCTGGCGCTGCCGGCGCTCGCGGAGCCGACCGTGTGGTTGGTCAGGCCGCTCTACCCGGGCCAGGAAGCGCTGGTCGAGCGCACCGAGACAGCGCTGGGGAAGTTGATGCCCGGCGACGCGCGCAAGGACGCGATCATCGGCGTGAAGGAGCTCGGCGCCGCGCTCAAGGGGAAGAGCGTCGATCTCGTGCCGTGCCTGTCCGGTGACGAGCGCTGCGCGGATCCGATCGATCCCTTCGTCGCGAGCCTGGGCTTCGAGCGGATCGTCCTCATCCAGGGCGGCCAGGACGAGACAGGCTTCACCTACAAGGTGGTGGCCTACGAGCCGAAGACGGGAAAGGCCACGCCCGCCAGCGCCACCAACGCCAACCTGGAGAAGGCGCTGCTCGGCGCCGTCGCGAAAGTGGTGCCTGCCGCGTCCACGCTGGAGGTCCAGAGCACGCCGCCCGGCGCGACCGTGTTCGTCGACGACGTCAAGGTGGGCACGACGCCGCTCACCACGCAGGTGCTCCCGGGCGAGCGGGTGGTGCGGGTGGACTTGAAGCTCCACCAGCCGGTGGAAGAGACGCTGATCATCCCCATCCGCGGCGGGGCGAAGCTGGCGAAGACCTTGCAGAAGGTGGCCGCCCGCATCGCGATCACCGCGTCTCCAGCCGGCGCGGCGATCGCCATCGACGGGAACGTGCTGGGCAAGGACAAGGTCGACCGCGGCATCGACCCCGGCTCGCACACCATCCGCATCACCGCCGACAAGCACAAGGCCTTCGAGCAGACGATCACCGTGAAGGCCGACGAGCAGTACGTGCTGGACAAGACGCTCGAGCCGCTGCCCGGACAGGCCGCGGTAGCCGTGGGAGATCCGAACAAAGGCAAGCCTCCGCCGCCGCCTCCTCCGCCCACCGACACCGAGAAGTCGTACCAGCAGAAGTCGTACTTCCACGCGTCCTTCGAGTTCGCGTCGATCATCGGCGGCAGCCTGGTGGCGCGGCGCTGGGGCACCGACGGCACCGGGCGCACCACCGCCATCACCACGCCGTCCCGCACCCTGATGGGCGCCTCCGCGGAGTACGGCACCTTCGGCAAGTACTTCGGCCTGGCCGTGGTGGGCGTCACCTACCTCACCAACGTGGACCGCTTCTCGATGAACGTGGGCCACACCATCGGCGCGGCGCAGGAGGTCATCGACAACGTGACCGCCCCGGACTTCATCGACCCGGTGCGCGTCCACCTGGTGACGATCCGCGCCATCCAGCCGCAGGTGCGCTGGTGCGTGTGGCGCTTCCAGTTCTCCCTGCAACTGGGCCTCGAGTTCCGCACCGGCAACGTGATCGAGCAGTCATCCACCCCGGCGTACAAGGACGGCTTCATGGTGCTGGACCTGCTGGCGTCGGCCCACCTGTCGGTGCGCTTCAACATCGCCGAAGGCTTCTTCATGTTCGGCTCGGGCAACTACACGCAGTACCTCGTCGGGGAGAAGGCCACCGCCGCCGACGACACGGGCACCTTCCAGGGCCCAAGCACCGCCGGCTTCAACGTGGGGGTGGGCTATGGCTTCTAGGGCGATCCTCCTCGCGGCGCTCCTCGCGTCGGCGGCGCAGGCCGAGCCGTTGATTGGCCTGGGCGTGGGCAACTCCGACACCCTGCTGTCCGAGGCCAGTAAGCTGTTCAACCGCAAGCAGTACCCGAAGGCCGCCGAGCTGTTCCTCAAGGCCACCCGCGCCGATCCCTCCGCGGTCAACACCTACCTGCTGCTCGCCCGCGCCCAGACCCTGGCCAAGCAGCTCCAGCCGGCCTGCTACGCGTACCGCGTGTACCTGAAGTCGGTGCCCGACTCGCCCGATCGCAAGAAGGCCTCCGCCGAGAGCGATCAGTGCGAGCGCCAGCTCAAGGCCTTGAAGAAGCCACCGCCGGATCCCGGCCCGAAGTACGTGGAGACGCGCGCCGCCTTCTTCACCGCCCTCGACGAGAACCGGATCCTGGGCGCCGGCGGCGCGGCCGAGTCTCTGACTTCCCTGGTGAAGGAAGGCTTCCTCGGGCCGGAGCTCGCAGAGATGGCCCAGAAGCTGGGCGCGGCTGCGTCCGCCGAAGGCGACCTCGCGCACAAGCGGGCGCTGGCGGGGGAGAAGCTGCCGGCCGAGCAACTGCGCAACGCCCGCCCCCTCTACCAGCTCGCCCAGGACACGGGCGCCCCGGTGGGCGACGCGAAGGCCCGCATGGCCTTCCTCGACGGCGTCGCCGATCTCCAGGACAAAGCCTACAAGAAGGCCGAGGCCCACTTCGCCGACGCCGCGAAGGCCGATCCGGCCAACAAGGAATACGTCTTCTACAAGGGGCTCGCGCTGTTCCAGGCCGGTGACCGGCCCCAGGCGCTCAAGGTGCTGGAAGCCGACCTCAAGGATGACCCGAGGACGGCCGTCTTGCGCGTCGCGATCGCGCTGGGTCAATCTCCCGATTCGGGGGCCGCTGAGCTGGAGAAGCTCCTCTTCACGGCGCGCCTTCCGAAGGAGAAGTAGTGGCTGTCTTCATCTGCCAGGGCTGCGGCGCCGAGCACAGCTCGTGGGAAGGAAAGTGCCCCGCGTGCGGCACGTCGGAGACGATCCGCCTGGCGCCCAGCACCGACCGGATGATCGACCGGGTGGTGAAGGGGAAGTTCAAGATCATCCGCAAGCTGGGGCAGGGAGGGATGGGTGCCGTCTACCTGGCCGAGCAGCTGGGCATCGGCCACCGGGTGGCGCTCAAGTTCCTGAAGGCCGAGTTCTCCACCGACGCAGAGATCGCCCGCCGCTTCCTCAACGAGGCCAAGAGCTACGCGCGCGTCGCCCACCCCAACGCGGTCGCGCTGCACGACTTCGGGCAGGACGACGAAGGCAACCTCTTCATCGCCATGGAGTACTGCGAGGGGGTCGACCTCAAGAAGGTCATCTCCGAGCAGGGCCGGCTGCCGATGATCGAGGCCATCGAGGTGGTGCTGCAGGTGGCCGAGGTGCTGGCCAACGCGCACGACAAGGGCGTCATCCACCGGGATCTGAAGCCCGAGAACATCATGATCCGCCGCGGCATCCGGGGGGTGCACGCCAAGGTGCTCGACTTCGGCATCGCTCGGCTGATGGACGCCGGCACCAAGCTCACCGTCGCGGGGGCGATCGCCGGCACCCCCCGGTACATGTCGCCCGAGCAGGTGGAGGGCCGGGAAGTCGATCTGCGCGCCGACGTCTACTCCCTGGGCATCGTGCTGTTCGAGGCGCTCACCGGCTCGCAGCCCTTCGACGGCGCCACCGTCGCAGAGATCCTGCGCAAGCAGGTCGTCGAGCCGATGCCGCACCTCAAGGAGCGCGCGGCCGACCTCGACTACCCCGACCTCGACGCCGTCATCCAGAAGGCCTGCGTGAAGAAGCGCGAGCAACGCTGGCCGGACATGCTCACCCTCGCCAACGCCCTCTCCCAGGCGATCCCCACCCAGGCCCACCTCGGGCTCACCCCGCTGCAGCGCACGGGCGTCTCCAGCGTGGGGAAGGTGACGCCAGCGCCGGGCACCGCCACCCAGGCTGGCGTTACCCCCGGGGGCCCCACCGGCGTGGCGCTGGAGGGGGCGACTGACGTGGGCTCGGACGAGCGCACTCTGCTGCGCACCGAAGCGGGAAGGGTCGCGGTCGGCGCGAAGGAGCTCGATCACGCGCGGCCGGGAGACGCGCCGCTGCCGCCCGTCGCGCCGCGCTCGAAGGCGCCGCTGATCGCGCTCTTCGCGGTGGTGGTGGTGGCCGCGGGTGGGGCCTTCGTGGCCTTCGGCCGGAACCACGACGCCGTCGCGCCGCCACCGAAGGTGGCCCCCGAGACGCCCCAGAAGCCGCCCGAGCAGCCCGCCAATCCCCAGAAGACGCCGGACACGCCCGTCGACTCCACGGTGCTCGCCGTGCAGAAGGCCATGCACGAGCAGACGGCGCGGGAGAGCCTGGGCCGCGGCAAGACGGAGTTCGAGCTCGCCAACCTCGACGAAGCCGAGACTCGCCTCAAGGACGTGGCGGAGGACACCCCGTCCTGGGCCGAGGCCCGGCCGCTGCTCGAGCAGATCGCCGACATCCGCGCCCGGCTGGCCCAGGCCAAGAAGCTGCGCTCCTCCGGTCAGTGCTCCGCAGCGCTGCCGCTCTACCAGGCCGTCTTGAAGGTGAACCCGCGGGTGGCCGAGGCCAACGAGGGCGTCAGCTTCTGCAAGGCCAGCACCATCAACACCACCCTCGAATGACCGCGGCGCGGCCGGCCGTGACTCCGGGTGGCCCGGTGGGGCGCCTGGCCGTCGGAGTGCTGGTGCGGCTCATCCGCGCGCTGTCTTCCCGCGGGCGCGAGCGCCTCGCCGGCTTCGTCGCCTGGCTGGCCTGGACCCTGCGCATCCGGCGGCGGGTGGCGCTGGACAACCTGGCCCACGCCTTCCCCGAGCAGAGCCTCGCGCAGCGCACGGAGGTGGCGAAGGGCGCCTACCGCTCGATGGCCCTGGCGGCGCTCGAGTCCGTCACCAGCGATCTGTTGTCCGACGAGGAAGTGGCCCGCGCGGTGGAGGTGGTGGAGTGGAAGGGCCTCGACGTGCTGTTCGACACGCGCCAGCCGGTGCTGCTCGCCAGCGCGCACTTCGGCAGTTGGGAGTTCTTCGCCGAGGTGATGGCCCGCCGTGGCGTCGCCGTCACCGCGGTGGTGCGGCCCCTCGCCGGCGCCTTCAACGAGTGGGTGGTGAGGAGCCGCGAGCGCGCGGGCATGGAGCTGATTCTGCAGCGCGGCGCGCTGGGCAACATGCTCAAGGCGCTCAAGCGGGGCATGGCCGTGGTGCAGCTCATCGATCAAGCGCTCCCCGCGAAGGACGGCGTCTTCGTCCCCTTCTTCGGGCGCCTGGCCAGCACCACGCCCGCGATCTCCATGGCGGCGATCCGCTCGAAGGCGCCGGTGTACGTGGTGCTCGCGGCGCGCGACGCCGGAAAGCTGACCATGACGGTGGAGGGGCCGATCCCCGTGCCCGACAGCGGCGATCGCCGCGCCGATCTCACCGCGCACACCGCGCTGATGACGAAGCTGCTCGAGGAAGGCATTCGCCGGCACCCCGAGCAGTGGCTGTGGCTCCACCGTCGCTGGAAGGTGGCGCCCCCGAAGGACCTGGGCCCCCTCTCAAATAGCCAGGCGCAGCAGCACGCCCGCCTGGAGGATGGGCGCGAACCGCAGCGGACCGAGTGACTCGCGCACCTGGCCGCCCGCGCCCGGCTCCGCCGCCTCGGCGAGGTTGGCGAGGTCGTTGATCAGCTGCGACGAGACCTGGAAGCGCAGCTGCCCGCCCGGCTGGCCGTAGAGCAGCCCGGCGAAGGCCTGCACGTTCAAGTAGTTCAGCACCCGGAAGATCACGTCCAGGCGCGACAGCGCCGCCGGATCGTTGATCACCACCACGTTCGACAGGCTGACGGTGATCCAGTCCGCCCCTGGAATGCCAGGCGCCGCCAGGCTCAACGCCACGTTGTGCCTGCCCCCGTAGAGGGCGATGTTCTGGATCGGATCCAGGGTGACGCCGTACACCCCCGGGCCGAACGTCTTCACCTGGTAGCCCAGCACGTCGGAGTAGCCGGCCGGGTTGAAGAAGTACTCCAGCGTGAGGACGCCGAAGTTCTTGTCGGTGTAGTTGAACTGCCACGACACGCCGCCCGATACCTGCACGAAGAGGCCCGCCGGCCGGTACGGCTCGATCTCCGGCAGCTTCGAGATCACGTTGTCGGCGTTCAGATCCGACGGGTAGCGGAACAGCACGAAGTCGCGCGCGTCGCGGAAGGCCGCCTCGGCGTACACGTCGACCGGTCCCACCGCGCTGGAGAGGTCGATCGCGTAGCGGGGCCGCCGCCCCTTTTGCCAGATCCCCCCCAGCCCCAGCTCCGCCGGCCCCAGGACGATCTCGGCCCGCACCGCGCCACCCAGCTCGCCCACGGTGATGCCCGAGTTGTCGACCGTCACCGCGTCCATGATCCCGTAGGCGTAGAAGTTCCACCCCAGCGACTCGACCGGCACGTGCACCTTCACCATGTTCACGCCCAGGCGCACGTCGAAGGGGTTGAAGGGATCCCTCGGCCGCGAGTTCAAGTAGTCCGTCGGGTACCAGATCCGCGACACGCCCCAGCGCACCTTCTGCCGGCCGATGGTGAGGAACACCTTGCGCGCGATGTCGAAGCGCAGCCACAGCTGATCGAGGAAGAAGGCCGGGTTCTGCGCCGGCGTCAGCGTCAGGCCCACCACCGAGGCGGTGCCGAGGTTGGCGTTGCTGAGCCGCTCGGTCTCGCCGGTCGGCCGGGTGGGATCGAACTGGAGCCGCACCCCCACGTAGCCGCGCACCCGATCGTTGGGCCGCCCGTCCAGGTAGAGATCGAAGAGCATCGGGGCGGAGAAGGCGCCTTCCTCGAAGGGCCGGCCCTCCTGCCAGAAGCCCTGCAAGAACAAGTTCAGCGTGCCGCCGATCTTCAGCGCGTCGCTGGCGATCTCTCCGGTCTCGAACTTCGACTCCACGGCCTTGCCGAACAACTGGCCGAGGTCGCGATCGTCCGTGGGGATCGCCACCGAGGTGCTGGGCACGCCCGCGTCCGCCGCTGGGACGTCGCCGAACATCGAGTCCTCGGACGGGCGGGCTCCCGCGTCGAGCGCGGCCTCTTCGGGAGCGCCGAACATCGCCGCCTCGTCAGGCCTTTCCTGCGCCAGCGCCTGCGCCGCCAGCAACGCCACCACCCACGTGTTGCGCACGGGTCGCGTCCTCACCTGCTCTTCGACTCGAGCCACGCCTTGGTGAACATGTTCTGATCCAACGGCGACAGATCCACCGAGCGCATCAGCACCAGCGTGGAGTTCGACTTCTCCACCTCGTCGAAGATCCGGATCTCCCCGGGGAACCACACGTCGGCCTTCTTCGACTCCGAGAACAGCTTCTGCCACTTCGGGTAGTAGGCCGTGCGCATCAGCCGGCCCGACAGCGCGAACTCCTGGCGCTTGAGGACGTTGTGGTTGGCCTTGTCCAGCCACAGCTTCACCACCGGGTAGGCCACGTCCACGCCGGGCTTCACCGAGAGCACCAGCTTCACCGTCTCGTACTTGCCCAGCTTCTCTTCCCCGTCGAACTTCGGCTCGTACTCCTCGGCCATGCGCGACTCGTCGAAGTCGCTGCGCCGGGAGTTGGTGCCGCCGATCCGCTCGCGCTCGGTGGTGCGATCCCACTTGCCGCTGTTGGGATCGTAGGACCACAGGTTCTTGTCCAGCCGCAGGTAGCCCTTGCCCTCCTCGCTCTTGGGCTTGGTGAACAGGAGCATCAGCTTGTCGTCGGCGTCGCGGCGGAAGACGAGCAGCTCGCGCACCACGTCGGCCTTCTCCTTCTCTTTCTGCTCCACGTAGGCCAGCGCCTTGTAGTCGCCGCTGGAGCGCTGGCGATCGTCCTGCTCGACCAAGAGCGCGTGCAGCTCTTCTCTGGTCAGGTCGGCGAGGGCTGGGGACGCGACCGCGAAGACGGCGAGGACGGAGACGAGCCGGGGCAGGGCGAACGCGGCCCATCGCGCTGATCGGCGTGAGGAGAAGGGAATGGTCATGACGCGCGAGCCTCCTGCTCCACTTCCTGGCCCAGCGCGTGCGCCACCGCCTCGGCCGGCTTCTCGCGGCCCAGCACCTTCCCGTCGGCCAGTCGCACCACCCAGTCTGCGTGCCGCATCACCTTGTGATCATGGGTGGAGAAGATGAAGGTCGTCCCGCGGGTCTCGTTGAGCGACTTCATCAGATCGATGATCGCCTCGCCTGTCGCCGAGTCGAGGTTGGCGGTCGGCTCGTCGGCCAGCACGATCAAGGGCTCGGTCACCAGGGCGCGCGCGATCGCCACCCGTTGCCGCTGCCCGCCCGACAGCTCGTTCGGCCGGTGCTTCATGTGCGTGTGCAGACCCACCTGCTCGAGCAGGGACACCACCCGCTTCTTCCTCTCTGGCCCGCTCAGCTTGTTCTGCAGCAGCAGCGGGAACTCCACGTTCTGGAAGACGTTCAGCACCGACACCAGGTTGAAGCTCTGGAAGATGAACCCGATGGTGTTGAGGCGCAGGTTGGTCAGCTCGCGCTCGCGCAGCTTCGCCGTGTCCTGCCCGGCCACCTCCACCACCCCGGTGGTCGCCGTGTCCACGCAGCCGATCAGGTTGAGCAGCGTCGTCTTCCCGCTACCCGAGGGCCCGGCGATCGACAGGAAGTCCCCCTTCTCTACCGTCAGCGTCACACCCCGCAGCGCCTGCACTACCGTCTGGCCGAGGTGGAAGTCCTTGGTCACCTCGCGGATCGACACGATGTGGCTCATGGGCCGGGTTGGTAGCGCACCGCGGCAAGCGCCGCATGAAGAAAGGTGAAGCCCACAATCGTTGCTCCACCTCGGTGATTCCTCTAGCGTTCGGCCGTTTTCCTCGCGGGGAGGGCCCACAGTGAACGAAGAGCAGATCGCCGAGAAGCTCGCCGAGCTCGAGCCGGCCTGGGCAGGCCGCCCCAACTTCTTCGAGCGCGAGCTCGCCCAGAAGGATGCGAAGTCCATCGCCCGCCGCCTGGACGATCCGCTGCCGGGCGTGCGCGCGGACGCCGCGGAGGCCCTGGGGCAGCTCCAGGACACCTCGTCGGCGGCGAAGCTCAAGGCGCTCCTCGCCGATCCCGAGCCCGTGGTCCGGCGCTCCGCCGCCGTCGCGCTCGCCTCGCTCGGCGACGAAGGCCTGACCCAGGAGTTCGTGAAGAACCTGCTCGATCCTGGCGCCAAGGTGGTGGCCGGCGCCGCCGAGGCCCTGGGCCTCGCCCGCAGCAAGGTCGCCGTCCCGTACCTCCTCAAGGCCTACCGCACCGATCACCCGCGGATCGCCGGCGCCGTCGCTACCGCCCTCGGGCGCATCGGCGATCGCCAGGCCGTGCCCTGGTTGGCGGCCGCCCTCAAGTCGGGCCTCGCCCCGGTGGAAGCAGCCACGGCCCTCGGGGAGCTCGCAGACGCCGCCGCCACCCGCCCGCTCTGTGACGCCCTCGCCCACGATCTCCCCGCGCTCCGCGCCGCCGCTGCGCGCTCCCTGGGCCACCTGGCGCGCCAGGGGAAGTTCGACTTCGTCCTCAAGGACGCCGCGGTCTCCGCCCTCCACCGCCTCACCCAGGACGACGACGAGCGCGTGCGCTTCTGCGCCGCCCTGGGCCTCGCCGGCTTCGATGATCCGGTGGGCAAGGAGAAGCTGTCGCAGTTCCTCGCGCAGAAGTGACCAGTCACAAGGAGCGACGTCGCCACCATGGCCCCCAAGAGCAAACCGCAGCCCGAGCCCCAGCCGCAGAACGAGCCCCTCTACCCCTCGATCGAGGGCTTCATCGAGAAGGCCTCCTCCGAGGACGTCTCCGCACTCTTCTCTGGCCTCAAGGGCGACCTCTCGGCCCTCAAAGGCCCCAAGGCCGAGCAAGGCAAGAAGGCCCTCAAATCCCTGGGTCGGACGGAGGAGCTGTTGTCCTACCTCCTTCAGGTCCGCGAAAAGATTCAGGCAGAGCGCAAGGGAGGGGGGAAGGGTCGGAAGTAAGGGACCCTTCCACTAGGCTGCACGCAACCGGCGCTGACCACCGGCGATAACAGGACTGTGGGGCACCCCCGGCATGGGCCGGGGTGAACCGACCCCAAACGGATTTCGCAGTCTTCGGAGGTAACGCACATGAGCATGAAGATCGACAGTGGGATGCCGAACCGGATTTCGATGAACGTCTCCGTCGGCAAGCAGACGCAGGGCGCGACGTTCGGTGAGCGGGTCAACGCGGGTCTGCAGCAGGCTGGCGCGGCCGTGGCCAGCGGCGCGGCGCTCGTCGGCGGGGTGATCCCCGGCGCGGGCATCGTCTCGGCGGCGGTCTCGTCGGTGACCAACCTCTCCAACATGCCTGGCGGCGCGGCGGCTTCGGCCGGCTACGCGGCCACCGGCGTGGTGAACCTGGGCTCGGGCGGCGGCGGCATGAGCACCACCGTCGGCGGCGGCGGCGGCTCCGTCACCACCGGCACCACCTCCGGCCCCAACCTGGGCTCGGGCGTGGCCTCCAACGACGTCTCGATGGCCAACAACTCCATCGCCGAGATGTCCAAGCAGAACGCCCAGATGATGCAGGTTCAGATCGCGATGCAGCGCGAGAACCAGGTCTTCACCTCCGTCTCCAACGTGCTCAAGACCAAGCACGACACGGTGAAGAACTCGATCTCCAACATCCGCTGATTCGGCTGGAAGCCGAAGTCGGGGAGTGCACAAGGGCGGCCGAAGTGGCCGCCCTTCGTGTTATGACGGGTATGTCTTCCACCCGAAAGGAACCGCCAACCCATGCCCGAAGCCGCGAAGTCGGAGATCGCCAACAGCCTGGTCCCGATGACGAAGCAGCAGGCGATGATCATGCTCGAGTCCGCCTACCTGTGGATGGACATGGGCAAGTTCGACAACGCCCGCGAGCTCCTGACTGGTGCCGCCACGTTGATGCCCAAGAGCGAGGTGCCCCAGCTGGCGCTCGGCACCCTCGAGTTCAACCAGGGCAACCACGACAAGGCCCTGCAGGCCTTCCGGCGCGCGCAGCAGCTCTCGCCTCGGGCGTCGCTCCCCCGCGCGCACTGCGGCGAGGCCCTGCTCTTCATGGGCAAGGTGAACGAGGCGATGAAGGAGCTGAAGAGCGCGCTCGAGCTCGAGCCGGGCAGCGACGGCGCGAAGTTCGCCCAGACGTTGATGGACGCCAAGGAAGCCGGGGCGCTGCCGCCGCCGGCCAGTGCGGCGAAGAAGAAGTAGGCCGCGAAAGTCGAGGAGCAGCATGTCGGTCCGAGGTGTGGGTCGCGGAGGCAAGGCCGGGGGCGCCCGGGGTGCCGGTGGTGCCGGCGGCGCGTCCAAGGCCGGCGCTGCCAGCGGGGCCTTCGGCGCGAAGGTCGATCGCACCGAGTCCCTGGTCGGCCCCTCCGGGGCCGTCGGCTCGAGCAACGTGGGCGCCGCTGCCCCCGCGGATCCGGTGGCCGCCCAGGCGATGGATCTGATCCGCCAGCTGAAGAGCGGCCAGCTCAAGAGCCGCGACGAGGCGACCAAGAAGCTGGTCGCGGACATCCTCCGAGAGAAGGTCCGCAGCCAATCCAAGAAGCTCACCGACAAGATCGTCGAGCAGCTCAAGGACGATCCCCGCCTGAATCAGACCCTCGAGCGCTTGTGGGATCGCGCCGAGGAGACGGACGAGAGGTAACGGACGTGGCCCTCGGGGAAACCAGGCAGCAGATCCTCGAGAAGTACGGGCCCTACGTGCGCTCGCTGGCCGCTCAGGTGCGCAAGCAGTTCAACGCCCAGTTCGAGATGGAGGAGTTGGTCGCCTGGGGCCAGGTGGGCCTGCTGGAGGCCGCCGAGCGCTTCGACGCCCGCGTCGGAGCCAACTTCCTCACCTTCGCCCACTACCGCATCAAGGGCGCCATCTACGACGGCCTGCGCAAGATGGGCGTGCTGAAGGGCCAGAGCGCCGCGTCCGAGCGCGCCAACGCCTACCTGACCAACCTGTCGGATCGCGGGGGCGGGGCTGGAGGCTCGCTGGACGACGACGTCCGGGAAATCTCCAATGCCGTCACGGGCCTGGCGATGGTGTTCGCCACCAGCCTGGAAGGCACGGAAGGGCTGCAGGTGTCGGATGAGGCCATGCCCGCTGACGAGCGCCTGCAGCTCGAGCAGATGCGCCGGCGGGTGCGCGGGGCCATCGAGAAGCTGCCGGAAAAAGAGCGGAAATTGCTCCAAGGCTACTACTTCCAGAACCGCACCCTGGAAGAGGCCGGCGCAGAGATAGGACAATCAAAGAGTTGGGCGAGCCGCCTGCACGCCCGGGCGGTGGAGCGCCTCAAGCAACTGCTTGAAGAAGAGGACGATAATCTCGAAGAACAGAGGAGGAATGACCATGGCCGGACCACTGGCAGGAATCTCGGCAGCGCAGATCGCCCAGCAGAAGCTGCCCGATCAGGCCGCACAGCAGGTTAACAAGCAGGGCCCCAGCAAGTTCGACAAGGCCATGCACACCCAGGGCGCCGACAAGGCGCAGGGCGTGTCGCAGGCCCAGCAGGTTCAGCACGCGCAGCAGATCCAGAAGATCGATCACGCGCGCCACGTCGACCAGGTCGGGAAGACCGACAAGGCCGGCCTGCAGAAGCTGGACAAGAACGCCACGCCCAAGGCGATGGATCCGGTCACCCAGAAGTCAGAGGTGTCCAAGTCCAAGTCCATGGTGATGGGGATGATGGACAACATGGAGAAGGGCGGCCAGGCGATCGACAAGCTGATCAACGGAGGCCTCACCGGGAAGAACTTCTCCAACAGCGAGCTCCTCGGCCTCCAGGCCGGCATGTACAAGTACACGCAGGAGCTCGACCTGTGCTCGAAGGTCGTGGAGAAGGCGACCAGCGGCCTCAAGGACACGCTGAAGACTCAGGTCTAAGGCACCGCGTCGACCCGCTGTCCCGAAGGGCGGCTTCCGAAAGGAGGCCGCCTTTTCGCGTTGCCGCGTAGTATGGTTGCCGCCCACATGAGTCGGCTCCCCCGCATCCTGGTGTTCGCCGTCGCGGCTGCGTTCCTCGGCGCGTGCTCGACCAACCTGCAGCACGATCTGAACGAGGACGACGCCAACGACATCTATGTGCTCTTGCAGAAGAAGGGCATCGCCGCCTCCAAGGTGAAGGAAGGCGAAGGGAAGGACGCGCGCTACGTCATCTCCGTGCCCAACGCCGACGTGGCCGCGGCCGCCGAGCTGCTCCGCGAGCACTCGCTTCCGCGCCCCAGGGCAGACGGCCTGGCGATCTTCAAGCAGACCAAGGGGATGATCCCCACCCAGACGGAAGAGCGGGCGATGTTCATCGAGGCGCTCGCCGGCGAGGTGTCCAACGCGCTCAACCGGATCCCCGGGGTGCTGGAGGCGCGCACCATCGTGATGATCCCCGAGGTGAACGATCTCGCGCAGGCGGACAAGAAGCCGCTCCCGTCGGCGTCGGTGCTGATCAAATACATGCCGCAGGAGGACAAGGGCACGCCGGTGTCCATCGATGACGTGCAGTCCTTCGTGGCCAACGCGGTGCCCGAGATGAAGAAGGAAAGCGTCAAGGTCATCATGACCGAGGCGAAGTTCGTCACCGAGAAGAGCGACGCCGACCAATTCAAGACCCACTTCGGAATCAAGGTGCACCAGAACAGCGCCGGGACGCTCAAGGCGCTGATCGGCGTCTTCGCCCTGTTGTTCCTGCTGATGGCTGGCGTTACCGCGTTCATGGCGATCCGCAAGCCCGGTGGGAAGCCTGCGCCCCGCGGCCGCCAGGAAGGCTAGCGTCTTCGCGGTGGATCGAGGTCGGGCACGCCGTAACGCGAAGCACGAGAGGTGGTGGGCCAGCGGGTGGAGCAGTTCTTCACGTCGCTCTCGAAGCGACAGACCATGCTGCTGTTGACGTCGCTGGCCTTCGGGAGCTCCGAAGCGCTGGAGGCGTACGGCCACCTGGCCATCGAAGAAGAGGAGCTGTTGCGGCACCGCGCCAAGGCGCTCCTGCAAATCCCCCGGGACAAGCGCGTTTCGCTGCTGGTGCAGGAGATCAAGCGGTTGGTGACCCAGCGCCGCCGGCAGTTGGCGTCGGTCGATCCGAAGCGGCTGGCCACGGTGCTGAAGAAGGAGCGGGGCGCGCTGACCGAAGTGGTGCTGTCCGCGCTGCCGTCGGATCTCGCCGACGCCGCGCGCGCGGAGCTCGGGGGGAAGCAGCACCTCAAGCTCAAGCACGAGGTGAAGCCCGACATCCTCTCGATCGTCCGCTGGAAGCTGGAGGAGGCGGTCAAGCAGGGGGCGCCGCAGGTGGGCACCTTCCGCTTCACTGATCTCCTCACGCTGCAACAGCGCGAGCTGCTCGCGGTGTGCGATCGCATGGGGGCGCGCGTGCTGGCCACCGCGGTCGCCGGGTTGCCTGACGAAGCGCGCACCGAGTGGCTGGGAAAGTTACCTCCCGATCAGCGGGCGCTGGCGGTGCGCGCGGCCGAGGCGGGAGCGTCGCGGCGGCTCACCGAGAAGGACGCAAAGCTGGTGCTGGACATGCACGGCGCGATCGAGAATCCCTCGCAGGGGCTGCGCTCGGCGGGGGCGCAGCGGATCGCCCGGGCGTGCGTGGCCCAGTCCCCGGAGTTCGCCCAGCGGATGATTGAGCGGCATCAGAACGAGCTCGGCCGGCTCCTGCAGCGCTGGGTGCGCGAGGAGCGGGGCAAGCCGATCCGTGGCGACGGGGGGCGGCTGGACATCGTCGAGCAGCTCGAGCGCCTCGCCCAGAAGGGCATCGTCGATCGGCCGGTGCGGCTGCCCCCGCCCATCAAGCCGCCTCCCGGGAAGCCGGCCGCGCCGCGGCTGCCGGGCGGCGCCACCCCCTCGCAGTCGAAGGTGCTGGTGCCTCCCCCGGCGCGACGCCCGACCGGGAACGTGGCCGCACCTCGTCAGCCGACGGCCGGGGCGCGACGGGACCCGATCGCCGAGCGCGAGGCTCGAAAGGCAGGCGTCGGCCGCAGCGCGGGGGCCGTCCCGGGGTATCCCGGCCCGCCGCGGGAGACGAATTCCCAGGGGAAGGCGCAGCAGCGGATCATGCGGGATGGAAAGCTGCTCGACACGCTGCCTCCCAAGCGACGTCCGACCTCGCCGGTGCAGGCGCTGCCGCGGAGGAAGGAGCCCGCGCCCTCCGGAGGCGAGACGGGCTCCCACCGTTCCCCGGTGGTGAAGGGCAGCAGGCGTGGACCAGGGGGCGGTTCGGAGTAGAGTGACCGTCGATGCCCGGCAAAGTAATCAAGGGTGACGCCGCCGAGGGAGTTGTCGACAAGCCGATCCTCCCCCCGCCGCGTCGCGCGGGGGTGCTGAACGCCGAAGAGTTCGAAGCGCACTCCACCGCCAAGCAGATCGTCCTCGACGCGCAGAAGAAGGCGGAGGAGATCAAGGCCGAGGCGCGCGCCTACCGCGACGAGGTGTTCGCCAAGGCGAAGGAGGAAGCCCAGGCCGACGTGCAGGCCCGCGCCGCCGAGGAGCTGGCCAAGGCCAAGATGCAGGCCGGCACCATCCTCGTGGAGGCGGAGAAGGACATCCTCGACCTGGCGCTGAAGATCGCTGCGAAGATCATCGGTCGCGACCTCGAGCGGGAGCCGCAGACGATGGTGGAGATCGTCGCCACCGCGACCGAGGCGGCCCGCAGCTCGAAGTCGATGGTGCTCCGGGTCAACCCCGACGACGGCAAGCTCTTGCGTGAGAAGCGGCCGCGGCTGATGGAGCTGGTGGGCCGGGCGGTGGACATCTCCATTCGAGACGACGCGGACGTGGAGAAGGGCGGCTGCGTCATTCAGACCGAGTTCGGCGTGATCGACGGGCAGCTGCGGACCCAGTTCGAGATGCTGCGGAACGTCCTGATGCCCGCCGACGCGAAGAAGGAAATGAAGTGAGGGCCTGATGGCCATCGACCTGCGCCGCTACGCCGAGCTGGTGAAGACCGCGCAGACGGTCCGCGTGCGCGGGCGCGTCGTCGAGCTGACCGGCCTGGTGATCAAGGCCGCGGTGCCCAACGTGCGCGTCGGCGAGGTGTGCCTCATCCGCCGCGGGCGGGAGGAGGTGCGCTCGGAGGTAGTGGGCTTTCAGGGCGACACGGTGATGTTGATGCCGTTGGGCGAATTGTCCGGCATCGGCCCCGACAGCGAGGTGATCCCCACCGGGCGCCCGCTCACCATCCGCACGGGCAAGGGCCTGCTGGGCCGGGTGCTGAACGGGCTGGGTGAGCCCATCGACGGCAAGCCGCTGCCCACTGAGGGCATGCAGGACTGGGCGGTGGATCGCGACTGCCCGGATCCGTTCAAGCGCATGCGGATCACCCGGCCGCTGCCGCTGGGAGTCCGCTGCATCGACGGGCTGTTGACGGTGGGAGAAGGCCAGCGCATCGGTCTGTTCGCCGGCTCCGGCGTCGGCAAGTCGACGCTGATGGGGCAGATCGCGCGCAACACTGCCGCAGAGCTCTCTGTCATCGCCCTGATCGGCGAGCGTGGCCGCGAGGTGCTGGAGTTCATCGAGGACGCGCTGGGCGAGGCGGGCATGGCGCGCTCCGTGGTGGTGTGCGCCACGAGCGATCAGCCGTCGCTGGTGCGCCTGCGCGCCGGGTACGTGGCCACGGCCATCGCCGAGTACTTCCGGGAGCGCGGCGGAAACGTCTTGTTCATGCTGGACACGGTGACGCGCCTCGCCCGCGCCCAGCGTGAGATCGGCCTGGCCATCGGCGAGCCCCCGGCCCGCCAGGGCTACCCGCCGTCGGTGTTCTCCATGCTGCCGCGCATCCTGGAGCGCACCGGCAACTCCGACAAAGGTAAGTGCACCGCCATCTACACCTGCCTGGTCGCCGGCGGTGACATGGAGGAGCCGATCGCCGACGAGGTGCGCGGTATTCTCGACGGCCACTTCATCTTGAACCGCGCGCTGGGCGAGCGGAACCAGTGGCCGGCGATGGACGTGCTGGCCTCGCTGTCGCGCGTGATGAGCGGCATCGTCACCAAGGAGCACAAGAAGGCCGCCGGCAAGTTGCGTGAGACGCTCTCGACCTACGAGAAGCAGCGCGACCTGATCCTCCTCGGCGCCTACCAGTACGGGACCGATCCGCGCACCGACTACGCGATCGACAAGTACGAGACGATCATCGACTACCTGAAGCAGGACACGCACGACAGCACGCCCTTCGACGAGACGGTGCAGCGGCTGGTCGACATGTTTTCAGACGCGACCAACTGAAGAAGGCCGCCTCAACGGCCCGGTAGGCTGAGGTAGGACAACAGGGATTGTCGCCCCACCTTCTCGCGGCCGTGGGCTAGAGTCCGAGGCGACTTATGCCTCCGTACCGCCTCCAGGCGCTGCTGGACATCCGCACCCGGGCGGAGGACGAGGCCAAGGAGGCCTTCTCTGCGGCGGTCAAGGCGGCGGAGAAGGAGAAGCAGCAGTTGGTGGCGCTGCAGAAGGACCTCGAGAAGCGCAAGGCGGAGCGGAAGGGCAAGGTGCAGGCCTTTCTGCAGGAGGTGACGGCGAAGGGCGGGGGGATCGGCGGCTTTCAGCAGATGAGCCGCTTCGAGCAGCGCCTCAAGGACGAAGAGGCGCAGGTGGCCCTGGAGATCGAGCGGCAGAAGGAAGTCGTGGTTCAGGCGGACAAGCTGGTGGAGCAGCGGCGCATGGAGATGGCCGAGGCCGCCAAGGAGAAGAAGGCGATCGAGAAGCACCGCGACAACTGGAAGGCCGAGGTGCGCAAGGAGCGCATGGCCAAGGAAGAGATGAACCAGGAAGAGATCGGCAACACGCTGCACCTGCAGCGGGTCCGCGCGGAGAAGAAACCATGAGCCGCGTCGAAGACGATCGCGAGGCAGCCCGGCTGGCGGCGAAGCTGGCAGAGACCAGGCGCCAGGAAGAAACGCAGAAGACCCGCAAGGCGCAGGAGAACAGCGCCTTCTCCAGGCTGGTCGGCAAGCAGCAGGATCAGGCCAAGACGGCTCAGCAGGACAACCTGGCCCGCAGCGCGATCGCCGAGCTGTTGGAGAACGCCGAGGCCGGCGCCATGTCTGAGCAGGCGGCCCAGCAGGCCTCCCAGGGGCAGAAGGGACAGGAGAGCCAGTTCAAGTCCCGCCTCGGCTCGAAGGCCTTCGAGCAGAAGGGCCGCGCCGACGGAAAGACCGAGAGCTTTCGCTCGGAGCAGGGCCGCGTGTCGGACAACCAGGGGCAGGCCAGCGCCACGCAGTCACGCAACGCGGACAGCTCCTCGTCGACGCGCTCCGCCGAGGGGCGCCGCGGGGACGCGAAGGTGTCCAACGAGAGCCTCGAGGAGCGCAAGGAGGCGGGGGACAGCGCCTCGGCGGGGCGGGCCGCCGGCGCGGCGGGCAAGGGCGGGAAGGGCGACCTGAAGACGGACTCCGACAAGGGCGGCGGTGGCCAGCAGGGTGGCGGCAAGGATCAGAAGGACGGGGCCGGTGTGGCGCCCGGCTTCCGCTACAACCCCGCGCTGATGGCGCCGGTGCCCGTGGCCAAGCAGAAGGAGACGACGGGCTCCGAGCGGCTGCGCAAGGTAGCCAACGAGCTGGCCCAGAAGATCGTCGAGCGCGTGCGGGTGGGCACCAACGCGGCCGGCAAGGTGGAGTTCCAGGTCGACCTGCGCTCCGACGTGCTGGCCGGGCTGTCGGTGAAGGTGTCGGCCAACAACGGGAAGATCACCGCGGTCTTCCAAGGTGCTGACAAAGACGTGCTGAAGCTGATCGAGGAGCACGAGGACTCGCTCAAAGAGGCCTTGAAGGCGCGCGGCTTGTCGCTCGAGGACCTCAAGATCGAGGCCCGCACGTGACGACGCGCGGTGGGGCGTCGAGCCCCGAGCACACCATGCTGATCAAGGCGCCCACCCGGCCTCCGAAGAGCGGGAGCACCGGCGGCACCGGTGGCGGTGGCAGCACCGCCCGCAGTTGGCGGCCCTTTCGCTTCACGAACCTGGAGAAGGTCAGCAAGCGCCACGCCCAGTTGATCCGCAACCTGGAGTGGATGCTGCCCAGCGTGCGCGCCACGGGCGAGGTGTCCAGCTCGGTGCGCAAGCGCCTGCAGGAGATGCTTGAGGAGCAGGTGTCTTTGCAGACCGAGTACGTGCACGTGGTGCCGCTGCCGAAGCTGCGCCGCTACATCGGCGATCCCACCTTCCTCGCGGTGCTGACGCCGCAGCCGAACAAGACGCGCGGGCTGCTCGAGATCGAGCTGGGCCTGGCGCACCAGGCGATCGACATGCTGCTGGGCGGCGCGGGCGAAGCGGTGGCGCTGCGGCCGCTGACGGACATCGAGGAAGGGGTGATGACCTACGTCATCATCGAGACGCTGAAGGCGCTGGCGCCGTCCCTCGATCCCTCGCTGCCCAAGCTGCGCATCGAAGGGGTGGTGCGCGGATTCGAAGACGCGGCCAGCCTGATCGGCGAAGACGAGAACCTGGCGATCATCCAGCTCAAGGCGGTGTTTGGCCAGCACAGTGGCTACGTGCGGCTCTTCATCCCCGAGTCGGTGCTGGCCACGGCCAATCCGCCTCCGGACGCCGAGGTGCGCAAGGCCCGGCGCGCGGCCGACGCGGTGACGCACCGGGCGCGGCTCAAGAGCGTGCGCACGGCGCTGCGCGCGGAGATAGGCCAGGTGGAGATCTCCGCCGGCGACCTGGCGCAGCTTCGCGAGCGAGACGTGGTGCTGGTGGAGGCGCTGAGCTGCCGGCCCGACCAGGGCGCGGGCGGCGCCGCGAAGCTCAAGCTGGGGCGGGGGCAGGGCGGCCACATCGACGCCGAGGTGGTGGTGAAGGACGGCCGCTTCCTGGCGAAGGTGTCGGGTTTCAACCTGGGTGCGCCGCCTCCGCCCGGAGAGCCTGCCGAGGAGCCGCCCGCCGAGGGCGACGCTGCGGCTTCGGAAGAGCATGAACCCGCTGCGCTGGGCGACGGCCCCGAGGAGTCGACGTCGCCCGGACAGCACAGAGGGAGGGACGACGTGGACGAAGGACAAGGCGGCGAAGGCGCCGAGATGCTCAACGACATTCCGCTGCAGATCGCGGTGGAGATCGGCCGGGTGCCGGTGACGGCCGACGAGGTCGTCTCGCTGAAGGTCGGGCACGTGTTCGATCTGAACCGGGTTGCGGGCGAGCCGTTGGACTTGTCGGTGAACGGGCGGATCGTCGCCCGCGGCGAGCTGGTGGAGGTCGACGGCAACCTGGGTGTGCGGATCCTGACCCTGGCGGGCTGAAGACCGGAATGACGAGCCTGCGGCGCTGCGTTGTGCTCCTGGGTTTCATGGTTCCGCTGATGGCCGCGGCAGCAGAGGTGCCGGCGCCGGCTGCCCCGGTAGAGGCGCCCGCGGCAGAGGCCGTCGAGGCACCCGAGACTCCAGCGCCCGCGGCCGACCTGACCGGCGCGCTGATTCCAGAGCCTGAGATCCCCAGGTCGGAGCCCCCGGAGCTGGCGGGCGGCGACGAGCTGAACGTGGGGTGGACGCTGGTGCGCACCATGGTGGTGCTGGGCATGGTGATCGCCCTCGTCTACCTGACGCTCAACGTGGGCTTACGGAAGCTGCTGGGGATTCGGCCCACCGCCGGCACGTCGATGGTGACGGTGCTGGAGCGGGTGCCGCTCGATCAGCGCCGCTCCCTCTTCGTGGTGGAGGCCGCGGGCGAGGTGCTGCTGATCGGCGGCTCGGACAACAGCCTCACGCTGCTCAGCAAGCTGGATCGCGCCGAGGTCGATCGCCTGCGCGCCGCGCGCGCCACTGGGCGGCCGGTCCAGTTGAGCCCATTCTTGCAGAAGCTGCTGGGCCGGAAGGATGCTCCCCCGCCTCCGGCGACCTGACGAAGTCCTTCGACTGAAGGTGACCCGAACGTGACGCACCGGCTTACACGCACCATGCGCGCCCGGCTCTGGCTGTTCTCGCTGGCCATCTGGCTGACTCCACTCCTGGCGCTGGCCAAGAAGGGCGGGGGGGCCGCCGCGCCTGCGGCCGACGTGCTGGGCACCGGCGGCACCGAGTCCTTCGCCAACCGGCCGCTGGTGTTGATGATCGCGCTGACCTCGCTGGGGTTGGCGCCCTTCGTGCTGTTGATGGTGACCAGCTTCGTGAAGATCTCGGTGGTGCTGTCCATCGTCCGCTCGGCGATGGGCACTCAGCAGATCCCGCCCACGCAGGTCATCACCGGGCTGGCGATCATCCTCACCGTGTACATCATGGCGCCGGTGGGCCAGGAGATGTACCGGGCGGCCGACGTGGAGGGCGTCGAGCAGGGGGAAGGGCTGATGTCCGCCAAGACGGTGGACGTGGTGGTCAGGGCCGCGGGGCGTGCCAAGGAGCCCCTGCGGAAATTCCTCCTGAAGAAGGTCACCACCAAGGATCGGGCGCTGTTCTACAGCCTGGCGCTCAAGCTGCGAAAGCCGGAGGACCGGACGGGGATCGGCGACACCGACTTCCTCATCCTCACGCCGGCCTTTGTGGTGTCGGAGCTGAAGGAGGCCTTTCAGATAGGCTTCCTGCTCTTCGTGCCCTTCTTGGTGATCGACATGGTGGTGGCGAACATCCTGCTCGCGCTCGGCATGCAGATGTTGTCGCCCACCACCATCTCGATGCCCTTCAAGCTGTTGCTCTTCGTGCTGGTCGACGGGTGGTACCTGATCGCGAAGGGCCTGGTCATCGGCTACCTCTAGAAGGAGCGTCACTCCATGCACCAACTCACCTACGTCGTGCAGCAGGCGCTGGTCCTCGTGCTGGTCGCTTCAGGACCGCCGATCGTGATGGCGCTGGTGGTGGGCTTTCTGATCTCGGTGTTTCAGGCCACCACGCAGATCCAGGAGCAGACCCTGTCCTTCGCGCCGAAGCTGGTGGTGATCTTCGGGGTGCTGGGGCTGGCCGGCCCGTGGATCGGCACCACGCTCCTGCGCTTCACCTTCCGCCTCTTCGACGGGTTCCCGGCGCTGATTGGCCACTGACGAATGGACGCGACCCAGATCATCGCGCAGCTCCGCGCGGACCTGGGGATCCAGGTCGACTTCACCCAGTTGTTGATGGCGTTCGCGCTGCTGCTGGCCCGGGTGGTGCCGGTGATCATCCTCACCCCGTTCCTCGGCGGCGAGACAGTGCCCAACGAGGTGCGGATCGGCCTGGGGGTCATGATCGGCCTGGTGCTCTTTCCGGCGATCACCGCCCAGGTTCAGAACGTGCCGGTCTCGGCGTTCCTCTTCGTGGCGTTGATGCTCAAGGAGCTCTTCATCGGGCTCACCATGTCGTTTGCCGTCGGGCTGGTGTTCGACGCGGCCAACGTGGCGGGCAACCTGGTGGACACCATGAGCGGCACCAACATGGCCCAGGTGATGGTCCCGCAGATCCAGCAGCAGGTGTCGCTGTTCTCCAACCTGCAGCTGCAGCTGACCACGGTGGTGTTCCTGACGCTGGGCGGCCACCACGTGATCATCCAGACCTTCGGAGAGAGCCTGGCGCTGGTCCCGCTCGATCAATACCCCCGCTTCAGCCACGGCCAGTGGGCCTTCTTCGACACGGTGATCCGCATGTTCGGAGACCTGCTGCGCATCGCCATCGCGCTCGCCTCCCCGGTGCTCCTCGCCACCTTCCTCACCGATCTCGCGCTCGGCATGATCAACCGGGTGGCGCCGCAGGTGCAGGTCTACTTCGTGTCGATGCAGATCAAGCCGGCGGTGACGATCCTGATCATGTTCACGGCGATGCACCTGATCATCGGGCGCATGGTGGGCGAGTTCGGCTCCATGTTCGTCTGGCTCAAGCGGGCCCTGCAACTGTTGTCTTGAGCTTCGAGGCGAGGCGACCGTGTCCGAAGGTGGTGACAAGACCGAGGAACCGAGCCCGAAGAAGCTCGAGGACGCGCGCAAAGAGGGCAACGTCTGGAAGTCGAAGGACCTCTCGGGCGTGGTGGCCTTCGCGGTGGCGATGGGGGTGGTGAAGGCCACCTGGCCGGACTTCGAGGCGAGGGTGACGCACCTCTTCCGGTTCGCCATCAACAACATCAGCCACCCTCAGGAGATCGGGCTGGCGACCAGCGAGCTGATGTTCCTCGCGCTCACCACGCTCTTCGCCCTGTGCATTCCGATCGCCTTCTCGGCGGCGCTCGCCGGGGGGATGATGGACTTCCTCCAGGTGGGCGCCCTGTTCGCGGTCAAGGCGCTGATGCCCAAGCTGGAGAAGCTGAACCCCATCGCGGGGATGAAGAACCTGGTGTCGAAGAAGCAGATCGTCGAGCTGGTGAAGTCGATGGTGAAGCTGGCCGTCACCGGGTACGTCGTCTACGGGGTGGTGCGCGACGCGATGGCCCTGGTGGTGGCCACGATCCGCGGCGACGCAGAGATGACTATGGTGGTGATGGGCGAGCTGGTGTACCGCGTGGTGAGCCGGATCGTCCTGCTCTACGTGGTGTTCGCGATCTTCGACGTCTGGTTCCAGCGCATGTCCTACATGAAGGACATGATGATGTCGAAGGACGACGTGAAGAAGGAATACAAGGAGTCCGAGGGCGATCCGCACCACAAGGCCAAGCGCAAAGAGCTGCACATGGAGATCATGGAGAGCGCCCAGATGGACGCGGTGAAGGGCGCCGACGTGATCGTCACCAACCCGGATCACGTGGCGGTGGCGCTCAAGTACGACAAGGAGAAGGACTCGGCACCCCGGGTGATCGCCAAAGGCATGAACCTGAAGGCCGAGGCGATCCGCGACCTGGCGAAGTCCAATGACGTGCCGTTGTTGCGCAACGTGCCCCTGGCCCACGCGCTGTTGCGGATCGACGTGAACGACGAAGTGCCCGAAGGCCTCTACGACGCCGTCGCCGAGGTGTTGAACTTCGTCTACCAGTTGAAGCAGGGGCAGCGGGCCGTTGCCTGACGCGGAGCGCCCAGTGGCATGGTAGCGTCGAAGGCGTGGCTGAAGATCCCGACATCGCCATCGCGCTCAAGTACGACAAGGAAAAGGACAACGCCCCCCGGGTGATCGCCAAGGGCATGCGGCTCAAGGCCGAGAAGATCCGCGAGATCGCCAAGCAGTACGGCGTGCCGTTCATGAAGAACACCACGCTGGCCGGTGCCCTGTACCGGGTGGACGTGGGCCAGGAAGTGCCCGAAGAGCTATACGACGCGGTCGCGGAGGTCCTCAACTTCGTCTACGCGCTGCAGCAGGAAGCGCAGGGGAACAAGAAGTAGAAAGTCCCGAGAATGATCTAGAGTCGAAGGCCTCGAGGGAGCCCCATGGCGAAGATTGGACAACAGCAGCCCCGCGCCCCGATGTGGCCCTGGGGTGGGCCGCGGTCGGTGCGCGACAAGCTGGTCGACAAGACGCAGCTCGAGCGGAAGAACGTCCGCAAGAAGGGCGATCCGAAGAACCCCGCGCTGGCCTCCACCGCGCTCCTGGACTTCATCGGCCCGGCGCACTCCGCCGACGAGCTGCGGCTCCCCATGCCGGTGCCGCCGGGTGGCCACGATGCAGACGTCGAGGGCTACCTCGATCGCCCGCACCTCTCCACCGTCGCCGAGCGGATGCAGGAGCAGCGGCAGATGGCGCTCGAGCGGGGGCTGCAGACGCTGCGCGCCGCGCCGGACCGCGTCGACCGCCTTCGTTCCCTGCTTCAGCGCGAGGCGCAGATGCTTCAGCTCGTCGGCTCCGTCAGCCAGGATCAGGCCGAGATCGAGCGCCGCCGGAAAGAGGAGACCCTCGAAGAGGGCTATTGATGGCCGACGAGAGCGACGCCGCCATCGCCCAGCGGCTTCAGAAGTGGGCAGACGGGAAGGCTACGCTCAAGGACGTGCGCGGCTACTCCGATGAGGAACTCTACTCCATCGCTCGCATGGGGTACTTCTTCTTCTACCAGGGCAAGGTGAACGAAGCCCGGACGGTGTTCCAGGGCCTGTACGCCATCAATCCCACAGACGCCTACTTCGCGAAGGCGCTGGGAGTGGTGGAGATGGCGGCGAGCAACCCGACGGGGGCGCTGGCAGCGTATGACGTGGCGCTCAAGATCAGCCCACAGGACGCCTCGGCCTATGCGGGGCGGGCCGAGGTGCGTTTGGCTCAGGGACAGAAGGCCCCGGCGCTCGACGACCTGCGCCGCGCTCAGCAACTCTTGGCCGACGGAAACCCCTTGAAAGACAAGGTTTTATCGATGATCGATCGGCTTTCCAGAAAATGAGAAAGCCGGACGCAACACGGAGTTGGCAGCTTCGATAATGTCCGCAGTAGCACCGGGGAATGGTTCCCCGGCTTCAACCAAACGAAAGAGAGTCAATCATGGGTTTCCTCGGTGGCGTCCTGAAGTCGGTCGGTAACATCATCAAGCCCCTCGCGCAGACGGCCATTCGTGCGATCGCTCCGGCTGCCACGGGTATGCTCAAGGGCGTCGTGGGCGACCTGTTCACCGCCGGCAAGGGCGCGCTGAACAGCTTCATGTCCGCGCTCCCCCTCCCCTCTCCGCTGAAGAACCTCGCTCAGAAGCTGCTGGGCAAGGGCCTCGACGCGCTGCAGGGCCTGGCGCAGGGCGGGATCGAGAAGGCGATCGCCGCGCTGGTCAACAAGCTGGCTCCTCGGACCACCGCCGACGGCGTGACGGTCACCACTCCTCCCGTGACGCAGCCGGGCCGCACGGACTCCATCGTGCGCAACAACCCGTCGGGCGGCACCTCGTCCTCCTCGGGCGCGGCCTCGGGCGGCGCGGGTGGCGCGAGCGGCTCCAGCTCGGCGGCCGGTTCGGGCGCGGGCGCTGGCTGGTCGGGTGGTCCTCCGGACCCGTCGAAGTACGACATGACGTCGCCTGAGGGCGCGAACAAGTTCCAGGCGGACATGTTCAAGTACCAGCAGGCGATGAACAACATCGCGACCTTCTGGCAGACGATGTCGAACGCGTTCAAGAGCCAGTCGGACACGCAGCGCGCCATCGCGGGCAACATCCGCTAAGCGAGTCTTCCAAGCTTCACCCGCCGGCCGAGGGTCCTCGCGATCCTCGGCCGGTTTCCTTTTTTGCGGACACCTGCCCACTTCTGTGATGCATTTCGCGCGCACTCGCTTCCACCGGAGACTGTGAGACATGGCCGACAAGAAGCAGGACAAAGTCATCCCCGACGCGGAGGAGAAGGTCACGGTCACGCCGGACTGGGAGAAGATCCTCTACACACCCCAGCGTCAGGAGAAGATGCTCAAGGGCGAGATCAGCCAGCGTGACTACCACGCGATCAGCGGGCCGGAGATGCTGCAGATGGCGCTGATCGGCTTTCGCATGTACGAGCAGGGCAAGTACTCCGAGGCGAAGACGATCTTCCAGGGGCTGATCGCCCTCGACCCGATGGAGGCCTACTACTACACGGCGCTCGGCGCGGTGTACCTGGCGGAGGAGGACCTGGAGAACGCCCGGGCGATGTTCTCGAGCTCGATCGCGCTCAACCCCAAGGAAGTCGCGCCGTACGTCAACCGCGGCGAGGTCAACCTGCGTGAAGGGAAGATCCTCGAGGCGGCGGAGGACTTCCAGAAGGCGGTCGAGCTCGACCCGAAGCACGAGGATCCGCTGACCCAGCGTGCGCGGGTGTTCGCCGCGGCGGCCCTGGAGATGATCGAGAATGCCCAGAAGGGCGACGAGGGCGAGGGCAAGGGCGGCAAGGGCAAGGGCAAGTAGGCGGCCGGTTGTCGAGGCATGGAGCGGAGTCGCAAGCCGGCGCGCGTCGAGGTCTTCCACTTCCCCAAGCGGAGATCTCGTGGGGCGGTGCGGGCGGCTCCTGCTCGGACTCAGACGATCCCCGAGATCGAGATCGCCGAGTCTCCCACCGAGAGTGGTGAGCGCGCGGAAGACACCCGCAAGAAGAAGGGCCGCTCGAGGTCCAGCGATCGCCAACCTGTCGCGCCGGTGGCGGACTATGGCTCGATGATGCAGCTGGGCCACGAGCTCTTCGAGGCGGGGCGCGTGAACGAGGCGCGGGTGGTGTTCGAAGGGCTCCTCGCGGCTGGGCACCGGGACGCCTTCTGTTACACGATGCTGGGGACGGTGTGCCTGGCGCTCAAGGACTTCGATCGAGCGCTGGAGCTCTTCGACCAGGCGCTGGAGCTGGATCCGACGGATCTGGCCGCGCTGGTGTACCGCGCCGAGCTGCGGCTGAAGCGGAAGAAGACGGCGAAGGCGGTGAAGGATCTGGAGCTGGCGGTGAAGCTGGGCACCCCGGACGATCCCTTCACCGAGCGCGCGAAGCGGCTGTTGGCGCTGGCCCGCAAGGCCTCATAGCTGGCTATCGCCCCCGGGTTTTGAGGTAACGTTGCCGCCCGGATGGCCGCCGGCGGCAAATCATTCCTCGACAAGTACTCCGACATCGTCCTCGCGGTGGTGGTGATCGCGATCATCGGGATGATGCTGGTCCCGCTGCCGACGCTGCTGCTGGACATCCTGCTGACGATCAACATCAGCCTGTCGGTGATCATCGTCCTCATCTCTCTGTACATCCCCGGGGCGCTGAAGATCAGCGTGTTCCCCACGCTGCTGCTCATCACCACCATGTACCGGTTGGCGCTGACCGTCTCGACCACGCGCCTCATCCTCTCGACGGGCGACGCGGGCGAGGTCGTCTACGCCTTCGGCAACTTCGTGGCGCGCGGCAACTTCGTGGTCGGCGGGATCATCTTCCTCATCCTGGTGATCGTGAACTTCATCGTGATCGCCAAGGGCGCCGAGCGCGTGGCGGAGGTTGCTGCGCGCTTCACGCTGGACGCGATGCCCGGCAAGCAGATGTCGATCGACGCGGACATGAGGGCTGGCGCGATCGACATGGAGGAAGGCAAGCGCAAGCGTCGGGATCTGGAACGTGAGAGCCAGCTCTTCGGCGCGATGGACGGCGCGATGAAGTTCGTCAAGGGCGACGCGATCGCCGGCATCATCATCACGGTGGTGAACATTGTCGGCGGTCTGGCGATCGGCGTGATGCAGAAGGGCATGCCCGTGGGCGAGGCGGCGAAGAAGTACGCCCTGCTGACCATCGGCGACGGCCTGGTGGGTATGATTCCAGCCATTCTCATCTCCACCGCCGCGGGCATCATCGTGACGCGCGTGGGTGGCGAGGAGGAAGGCACGCACCTGGGCAAGGACATCGGTGGGCAGTTGACGGCGTACCCGCGCGCGATCGCCATCGCCGCGGGCATGCTGGTGGGGCTGGGGTTGATCCCCGGCCTGCCCAAGCTGCCCTTCTTCATCCTCGGCGGGGGCGCGGGGGCGGGCGCCTACCTGATGCTGAAGAAGGCCAAGAAGGCCGAGAGCGGGGAGACGGAAGGGGAGGATGGCGAAGAAGGCGAGGGGACACCTGCGGCCGCCGAGCCGGCGCCGAAGGAGCCGATCAACCCCGACTCGGAGCTGTTCATCCCCGTCGTGACGCCGATCGTCCTGGAGGTGTCGGACGCGCTGGTGCCCGCCGTGGACTCGCGCCAGGACGGGGGGAAGTTCCTGTTCGAGCTGGTGCCCTTCATGCGCGACGGCCTCTTCGTCGAGCTCGGGGTGCGCTACCCGGGCGTGCGCGCGCGTGGAAACCCCGGCTTGCCGCCGGGCGCCTACCAGATTCAGATCAACGAGGTGCCGGTGGTGACGGGCCAGGCCACGCTGGGGCACATCCTGGTCAACGACACCGTCGATCGCCTGCGGCTGATGAACATCGAAGGCTTCGAGGCGATCAACCCGGCCACGCGACAGCCGGCGGCCTGGGTGCCCGAGCACCACAAGGACATGCTGGAGGCGGCGGGGCTCACCACCTGGGACGTGCCGGGCTACATCATCCTCCACCTGGCGGCGGTGCTGCGGCGCCACGCGCGCGAGTTCGTCGGCGTCCAGGAAGTACAGACCATGCTCGATCAGCTGGAGAAGGCCTTCCCGGCGATCGTCAAGGAGGTCATTCCCAAGGTCGTCAACGTGTTGAAGCTGACGGACATCCTCGGGCGGCTGGTGGAGGAGGAGATCTCCATTCGCGACTTGCGAGGCATCCTCCAGGCGATCGCCGAACAAGGGCAACTGGAGGCGGACAGCGTGATGCTGACCGAGCACGTACGCTCGGCGCAGAAGCGGTACGTGTCGCACAAGTATGCGCGCGGCACGGGAACGCTGGTGGTGTACCTGCTGGATCCTCAAATCGAGGACGCGGTGCGCTCGTCGATCAAGCGGACCAGCGCGGGCACCCACCTGGCGTTGGAGCCGGACATCGCTCAGGAGATCGTCCAGGCGGTGAAGAACGAGTGCGGACACCTGCCGCCCACCGCGCAGCGGCCGGTGATCCTCACCTCGATGGACATTCGTCGCTACGTGCGCAAGCTGCTGGAGTACGAGTTCAACCCGCCGTTCTCGGTGGTGAGCTACCAGGAGCTGTCGCCGGAACTGAACATTCAGCCGGTGGCGCGGATCAGCATCGGCTGACGCTCAGGCGCCGGCGATCAGCAGGATCAGGATCACGATCCCGAAGAGCAGCATGACCGCGCCCACCCCGAGGGCGATCAACGTCTGCTTGTTGGAGAAGTCGATCAGCTTGCCGGTGCCCTCTTCGGGAGCGTCGGCGGTGCTCATCATTCCCATGGGGGGCTCGTCGGGGGGGGCCTCGTCAGGTGGCGGCTCCTCGGCCGAGGCCTCTTCGGACGGTGCTTCGGGAGGCGGCTCTTCGGCGGGGGGGGCCTCGGGGGGAGGCTCTTCCGGCGGAGGATTCGGCGCTCTGCCCTGGGCGGCGGGGGCTTCGTTGGGATCCTGCTTCACGCTCAAGGTGCCTTCGTCGTCGTCGGTGCCGGAGGAGGAGACCACCACCGGCGTCTCGCGGACCTCGGTGGGATCGATGTAGAGCAGCCGTACGCCGCCGATCTCCACCTCGTCGCGATCTTTGAGCGTCTGCTTCTTGGCGCGCTTCTTGTTGACCTTGATCCCGTTGCGGCTCTCGAGGTCCTCGACGTGGGTGCCGGACCAGTCGCGGCGCACCTTGGCGTGGCGGCGGGACACCAGGTCGTCGTTCAAGACGATGTCGGCGGTCTCGTCGCGGCCGAAGACGTATTCCTGCGCCTCACCCATCTCGATCCGCTGGCCTTCGCGGGGCCCGTTCATCACCCGGAAGTAGGGTTGCTCGCCGCCGGCGCTCAGCCCCTTCATCACGTCCTTCACCACCTTGCGGGAGACGAACATCGTCTTGCCCGAGACGTCCTCGGCTACGTCGGCCACGCGGTCGAAGACGACGTCGAACTGGGCGATCTCGATGGTGTCGCCGTTGCGCAAGAGCCGCTTCTCGCCCTTGGGTAGCTTCTGGCCGTTGATCTGCGTGCCGTAGGAAGAGCCCAGATCTTCGACGAAGAAGAGCGTGCCGTCGCGGGTGATGCGGGCGTGGTTGCGCGAGACGGCCTGCTGGGCCAGCACCACCTGGCAGTGCTGGTCGCGGCCCAGGAGGATCGCGTCCTCGTCGAGCATGACCGTCTTGGGGGCAGCGCCCTCCTTGCCCTTCTGCTTGACGGTCAGCCGAACGCCCATGCGAAAACCCGTGTGACGCTTCGCTTCAGTCGCGCACGTACTGCTTGCAGACCGCGATCTGCGAGGCGAAGTCCGACTCGTTCGCGTACTTGAGGAAGTTCTTGCAGGCGGTGGTGGCGTTCTTCTCGTCGCTGCGGTTCTTGAAGATCTCGAACATGCCGAAGTGGCAGAGGGCGAACTTGGGATCGTACTTGAGGCAGCGCTTGTAGGCGCGCTCCTCGTCGTTCACGAGCCCCTTGTCCTTCGCAGCGAGGGCGGCGCTGTACTCGGACTCAGGCGTCTTGGCGCCTTCGGCGCGGGCCTTCACGTCGTCCAGCGCCTTGTCCTGCAGCTTGCACTTCTTCTCCGCGACGATGATGTTGTTGCGGCAGGACGGGTTGTTCTCTTCCACCTCGATGCAGGTGCTGAAGGAGTCCTTCCCGTCGCAGGGCTTGCCCAGCTCCATGTACGCGTTGCCCAGCGCCAGCCAGGCGGCGGCGAAGGACGGCTCCAGCTGGGTCGCCCTGGTGAGCGCCTCCACCGCGTTCTCGTACTCCCCTTCGTCGATGGCGATCTGCCCCAGCTGGGCGTAGCCCGAAGAGAGGTTGGGGTTGACGGTGAGCAGCGTGCGCAGCTCCTTCTTGGCCTTGTCGAAGTCCTGCATGGCCTTGAACGTCATGGCCAGGTTGAAGCGGGCTTCGAGGTAGTCGGGGTTGACGCGCAGGGCGCGCTGGAAGTTGTCGTGCGCTTTCCCGTAGGCCTGCTCGTTCAAGTAGATGATGCCCAGGTTGTTGTAGGCCTGCGCCTGGTCCTGGTTGAGGCGCAGCGCCTTGATGAACATCTCCTTAGCCTTGTCATTCTGGCCGCGGTTGTAGGCGATGATGCCCTTGTTCACCCAGAGGTCGGCGTACTGGGGGCTGAACTGGATGCCCAGATCGCATTGATCCTCTGCGGCCACCAGATCACCCCGGGAGATGTGCAGCGCGCACAGCTCGTTGCACTCCAGGGCGCGTGGGTGAGGGGGAGGCGTAGACAGACAACCCGAGAGGACTGCGGCCAGCACCACCGCGGAGAAGAAGCGGATCATCAGGGCTCTGGAGTGTAGAGAACGCTCGCCGACCCCGCAACGCTGCCGTACAGCGAAAAGCGGCTGATTTTGAAGAGTTACGCGGTACCATCCGCGGCCATGCGCAAGACGCTCACGATGGTGGTGCTGGCGGCAGCTCTTCTCACGGCGGGGTCGGCGGCGGCGGGGACGGGCAGCTTCGCCAACCGGAGCCTGGGGCTGGGGTTTGGCGGCTTCAAGTTCATGGGGGAGAACGAGCTGATCGACTGGGGGCTGCCGATCACCCTGGAGGGCGGCTACTACCTGGAGAACGGCTTCGACATCTACCTGCGGGTGCCGCTGATGCTGTTGTACCAGAAGGCCTTCGTCACCTCGACGGGTGGAGGCGGGCTGGTGTTCGCCACCGGTGGACAGTTCGGCGCGCGCTACCTGTTCCTCGAGGAGGACATTCGGCCGTACGTCAACCTGCACCTCGCAGGCATCTACATCTTCCGCGACGCGATCTACGGGAACTTCTTCTTCGGGCCGGGGGCGGGCGGCGGACTGGACTACTTCGTGGGCGAGTCGGTGGCGATCGGCGCGCGCATGTACTTCGACATGTTCATCAACATCAACCAGCCGCTGCGCTTCGCGATCGGCGGGCAGGTGTACGTGTCGACGTACTTCTAAGAAAAAGCAGCCTCACCCCTCAGCGCTGGAAGAAGCGGCGGGGCGCGGCGGCCTTGCGGCGCTCGGCGTTGCGGGCGGCCAGGGCGGCGGTGACCAGCAGCACCAGCTTCTCGTCGGACAGGTGGGCGGGCTTCACGAAGCCCAGTTCGTCTTCGAGGCGGCGGGCGAGGGTGGCGAAGAGCGCCAGGCGGGCCTCCATGCCCAGCTCTTCACGGCGAAGGGCGGCGGAGAAGAGCGTGGCTTCTTCCTCGGCGGACAGGCGGCCGACGCGGGCGCGGAAGTCGGAGTCGTTGAGCAGGGAGGTGTCGCCTTCGGGGCGCTCCAGCGCGGAGGGGATCTTGAGGCGGCGCTCGCGCACCACGATGGTGCCGGCCAGCATGTCGCCCAGGCGCTGCTGGGACTCGCTGAACAGCGCGCTCGCCCCGCCTACCAGGTAGAAGAGCGGGAGGCGATCGATGGGCCTTGCCAGGTTGCGCAGGAGCGACTGGTAGAAGCCGACGCGCACGCCGCTCTCCTGGATCACCCGCAGGCCCATGGCCTTCTTGCCGATGGTCTGCCCGCTCCAGATCGACTCGAGGAAGATCATGTAGCCCCAGTCGATGAGGAACCACACCACGAAGCCCAGGGCGGAGCCGAAGCCCGGGAAGAGGACCATGGTGAAGGAGAGGACGATCATGATCGCCAGGGCGATCAACGCGGCGACGAAGGCGTCGATGAGCCAGGCGAGGAAGCGGCTCATCAGCCCGGCCAACACGAAGTTGAACTCGACGTACTCGGGGGTGAGCACCGTGTGGGTGCCGTCCAGCCGCAAGGGAGGAGTGCCGGTCGCCGAAGTCATGCGGTCGAAAGGCAGTGTAGCGCGTAGACTGGGCCGTACGATGGAGCTGATCGAATACGTGGCGCTGCGCCGGCCGAAGTGGGTGCAGCTCGAGCGGTTGCTCGACCTGGCCGAGCGGGACGGCTTGAAGAAGCTGTCGCTGGAGGACGCGCGCACGCTTTCCAAGCTGTACCGGTCGGCCTCGTCCGATCTGCTCTGGGTGCGCTCGCGCGCCGGAGCGGCCGACGTGTCGGGGTACCTGAACGACCTGGTGGGGCGGGCCTACGCGCTCACCTACCCGGGGAAGAAGGTGCGCCTCAAAGACATCACTCGCTTCCTCACCCACGGCTTCCCCGATCTGATGAGCGCGGAGTGGCGGGCGGTGGTGGCGTCCTTCCTGGTCTTCTGGGGCGGCTTCGGCTTCGGCTGGGTGGGCATGATGTTCGACCCGGAAGCGGCGCCGTACCTGGTGCCGGAGCAGCACCTCAAGATGGATCCGGTGAAGCGCGCGGCCGAGGAGGCGAAGAGCGAAGGCGCCTCCACCGGCTCGCAGGCGGCCTTCGCCAGCTTCCTCTTCACCCACAACATCCAGGTGGCCTTCCTGGCCTTCGCGCTGGGGATCACCGCGGGCATCGGCACGGTGATCATGCTCTTCGCCAACGGCGTGCTGCTGGGGGCCCTGGCGTGGGTGTACGCCTCGAAGGGGATGTTGGGGTGGTTCTGGGCGTGGATCCTCCCGCACGGCATTCCGGAGATCACCGCGATCTGCATCGCGGGGGCGGCGGGCTTTCTGCTGGCGCGGGGGCTGGTGGCGCCGAAGGGGCTGGCGCGGCGGGTGGCCTTGCGGCGCGAGGCGATCACCGCGGTGAAGCTGCTGCTGGGCACGCTGGCGCTCTTCGTCCTCGCCGGGTTGATCGAAGGCTCGATCTCGCAGATTCACCCGCCGCGGCTGTCGATCACCTTCAAGATCACCTTCGCGCTGCTGGTCGGAGCCGGCGTGTACGCTTACCTGTGGTCGGCGCTCCTTCGGCGGGGGGCGATCGAGGCAGCTGAGAGCCCCAGCGCGCTCACTCCTTGAGCCTGGGAGGGTTGTCCGGCTGCGGCTTCGGGGGGATGAGGTGGATCACCTTCTTCGCGTCGTCGATCTCGATCCGGCACCCGCCCAGCCGGAGCTGCGAGATGGCGCGGGGGATCTGGCAGGCCAGCTCCGCGGGATCCGGGCGGCCCTGCTCGATGAGTGAGCAGGCGCCAGGTTCCTCGTACTCCTCCCCCTCTTCGCTGGCCTTCGGCCTGGGGGAGCGATCGTCGACGCGATAGTGCCGGCGGGCGTTGCGCTCGATCAGCTCGAGGGGAAGGGGGCCCTGGGCCCAGGACGCGGCGAGGAGCAGCACCCCCGGGGGCGGCGTGGTGACGTCCTCGGGGAAGTCTCGTTCGTCCTCGAAGTCATCGGACGCCAGCCACTCGGGGATCCAACGCTTCACCACCGCCGCGGCCTGTTCAGGCGTGCACAGGGCGTTCTGGGGCTCGACGATGGGCAGCTCTTCCCCGCGCTCCAGCGCCGCGTCCTCGGCTTCCTGGCGCTCGGCCAGGGACTGGGCGCTGGTCTCGACGAGCCCCTTCGGGGTGCAGCGGTAGTCGGCGTCACACGGGGCCTGCTCCAGGGCGACCTTCACCCACGGACACGGCGTGGGGAAGCGCGCGAGGGCGATCAGCGCTGGCGAGGCGGACTCGAGGTCGGGCAGCTCTGGGTAGTAGTCCTCACGGGTGACCAGCCGCTGGGACACGACGTCTTCCAGCCACGTGCAGGCCAGCGCCCCCGAGCGGGGATCGGCGAGCTGCACCAGGGCCTCCAGGTAGAGGCCGGTGGTGTCGTACTCGGCGATGCCCTCGACCAGCTGCTCCTCGATCCTCCGGACGAGCAGGTCGGCGAAGCCGGCTGGGCGCAGCCCGGGGCTCATCGACAGCTTCCGCAGCGCCGCCTCGTCCGGGTAGTCGCCCAGGACGTGGGAGAGCTCCGCGAGGAAGGCCTTCCGGCCTGCCGCTGACAGGCCTTTCCAGGCCCGGTCCCAGGCCGGCTCCTCGGCATAGGCCATGGCGTGGGCCAGCATGAGCCCCAGGCCCACTTCCCCGCGCTCCTCCTTGATCAGCTCCAGCAGCCTGGAGAGGTGCGAGCTCTCGGCGGTGACGAGGAAGTCAGGCGCGCGCTCTGCGAGGGTGGGGACCTTCGACCAGTCGAGGGGGCCGGTCAGCAGCGGGACCGTGGGCGTCGCGAGGATCTCCTCGGCGGTCGCGTCAGGGCGATCCGGGAGAGCTCCGTAGCTGTTGCCGCCGCCGGGCTCGCGCAGCAGCTCACCCTCGAGGAGGTAGAAGAAGCTCCACGGGCGATCCGCGGCCGAGCGCCAGGCGAGGCGGGTTCCGGAAGGGTCGGCCAGGAGCTCCATGCCGCGAGCCGGGACCGGGCTGGTCTCCAGCGGAGCCGTGGCCGTCGTCATCACCATCATGAAGGTGCAGAGCTCCTCCTCGCGATGGTGGTCGTCGGCCTGCGGCTGCTCGCCCAGCTCGAGCCAGGTGCAGCCGCGCAGCTCGCTCTGGAAGAGGCAGCGGATGCGCGCGAGGCCCGTCTCGGTGCACTCGGGCTGCCCGTCGAACTCGTGCACGCGCACCATGGCGTGGATGGGGGTGTGGAGCTCGACCACCACGTTGTCCCGGGCCTCGTGCTTGCCGCACGCGCCCAGCGCCGTGGCCAACGCCAGGCAAGCCAGGGCACTCGAGGGAGCGGCGCGCGACACGGGCGTGGACGATGGCAGCGAAGTCCGCCGTGTGACAACTGCCAGGGGGCACTACGTTCCCGGAGGGGATCCTCTCGAGGAGGCGTCGGGGCCCGGGGCGCCGCCCGCGGACTTCGCCAGGGCCTTGGCGCGCCGCTCGGCCCGCCAGCCGTGCCAGAAGAGCACCCCGATGCCGCCGAGGATGGCGAGGTCGGCGACGTTGAAGACGCCGGTCAGCGGCGTGGCGCCGATGCCGAGTTGCATGAAGTCCACCACGCTGCCGTCGAAGCGGGCGCGGTCGATCCAGTTGGAGAAGCCGCCGCTGGCGATCAGCGCATAGCTGGCCACCTGGATCCCATCGAGCGCCTTGCTCGCCAGCGCGTAGACGGTCAGCGACAGCAGCAGCACGCCTACGCCGATGGTGAGGACCCAGTACCGCGCGCCGTCGGGCAGCGAGGCGCCCAGGGACAGGAAGGCGCCTTCGTTCTGCGCCCAGAGCAGGCGCACCACGTCGCCCAGGTACATGCGCGGGGGCTGGCCCTTGAGGGCAGCCGTGGCGACCTGCTTGGTGGCTTGATCCACCGCCATCGAGACGACGGTGACGCCGAAGAAGAGGAGGAGGCGGCGGAGGAGTGGCACTGGGGGGCACTTGCCATCGATGCGGCGGCGATTCAACCAACCTCAGGCGATCTGCGGGGCCGCGCGGCCGGACCACCAGGCGTCGAAGAAGCGGGCCGCCTGCTGCAGGGTGTCACGGGCCTGGGGCGTCAGCGGCTCGCCCAGCTCGAAGCGGGTGCCCCGAAGGGCAAGCTGGAAGCAGGAGGGCGGGGGCCCGCGCTCCACGCGATGCCAGGCCTCCAGGACGGCCGAGGGAGACAGGGCGTGGCTGGTGAAGGTGTGATCGGCCCGAGGCGTGACGGGGCTGAAGGTGAAGGGGGCGGCGCTCTCGAGGGTGGCGTCGACGAAGACGACCCGGTGGCGTCCGAGCAGATCGAGGGAGTGCTCCACGTTGAGCTGGAAGTCGGTGAGCACCTCCAACTGGCCGGCGGCGATCTCGGGGCCGAAGGAGGCCTCGAGGTGTTGGGCGAAGGCGGGGCCGAGGGCGTCGTCTCCGCGCGACGGGTTCCCCACCGCCAGCACCAGGTCCGGCGGCGTCACGGGGAATCTCTCCGGAGCTGCTTCACCAGGAGGCCCTGCGCGTCGACCAGGTCCACCAGCAGCGGCATCTGCCCCAGGGCGTGCGTGGCGCAGGACAGGCAGGGATCGAAGGCGCGGATCGCCACCTCCACGTGGTTGAGGAGCGCCTCGGTGGGCTCGCGGCCGTCCAGCTCGGCGCGGGCCACCTCGCGGATCACCTCGTTCATCGCGGTGTTGTTGTGGGTGGTGCTGACGATCAGGTTGCACATGGTGACCAGATCGTCGGGCGCCACCTTGTAGTGGTGGATCAGCGTGCCGCGCGGCGCCTCGATCACCCCCACGCCCTCGGCGCGGCGCGGCCCCGTCGCCGTCAGCGGCCCCTCGGACAGGGCGTCGTCGTCGAGCAGGCGGGCGATCAGCTCGGCGGCGTGGAGCAGCTCGATGAGGCGCGCCCAGTGGTACGCCAGCGGCGCGTGGGTGATGGCCCCGTCGAAGGCGTCGCGGAAGGCGGCGCGCTCGGCCTCGGCCAGCGGGGTGGTGATCACGTCGCAGTTCTGCACGCGCGCCAGCGGCCCCACCTTGTACCAGCCGGCCTCGGGCCCCAGGGCCGAGAGGTAGGGGAACTTCATGTAGCTCCAGCTCTTCACCTCCTCTGCGATGCGGGAGCGGTACTGCTGGCAGTCCAGGCCGTCGAAGAGGATCTTCCCGTCGGGGTCCCGCGCGCGCAGGGTGCCGTCGTAGAGCTCCAGGGCGCCGCGCGCTCCGACCAGGCTCAAGAGGTTGCTCTTCGCCGTCCCGAAGGTGTCGTAGAGGTGCCGGTTGGCGAGGTGCAGGCGGGAGATGAGCTGCACGCCCGCGCGGGCCCATTCCAGCACCTGGGAGAGGGCGGCTTTGAGCTCGTCGCGCTCCGCGCGGGTGACGTGCTTGTTGACGCCTCCCGGGACGGCGCCGGTGCCGTGCACGCGCTTGCCGGCGGTGACGCGGATCACCTCCTGCCCGAACTTGCGCAAGAGGACTCCCTGGCGGGCCAGCTCGGGCTGCGCTGCCGCCACCCCCACCACGTTGCGCTTCGCGGGGGCGCTGCCGAAGCCGAACAGCAGATCGGGCGAGGCCAGGTGGAAGAAGTGGAGCGCGTGCGACTGGAGGATCTGCCCGTAGTGCATCAGCCGGCGGACGCGATCCGCCGTCGGGGTGAGCGTCTTCGCACCCACCACCAGGTCCAGGGCCTTGGCGGCGGCGAGGTGGTGGCTGACCGGACAGATGCCGCACAGCCGCTGCACCATCACCGGGACCTCCCAGTACGGCCGGCCCTGGATGAAGCGCTCGAAGCCGCGGAACTCGACGATGTGCAGCCGCACCTGGTGCACCTTGCGTTGATCATCGAGGAGGATGGTGACCTTCCCGTGGCCCTCCACGCGGCTCACGGGATCGATGGCGATCCGTCTCAGGCCTTCGGGCTTCGCGGCGGTCTCGAGCGTCGTCACGAGTGAGCGCCCCCTTTCAGTCGTACCGCAGCCGGTCGTGGCCGAGGGCCGGGGTGCGGCCGGCGATCAGCGCGGTGATCAGCTCCCAGAAGGCGTCCGCGGACGGAGGGCAGCCAGGGAGGAAGTAGTCGATGCGCACCACGTCGTGGAGCGGGTGGACCCGGTCGAGCGGCAGGGGAAGCTCGGGATCGTTGGGGATCCGCGCGTGGGTGGTGCTGGGGCCGGTGAGGTACACCGTCTGGAGGCACTCCCGCACGTCCAGCGAGTTGCGCTGCGCCGGCAGGCCGCCGGTGATCGCGCACGCCCCCACCGCCACCAGCGTCTTGCACTGCCTGCGGAACTCGCGCAGCACGTGGACGTTCTCGGCGTTGCACAGGCCGCCCTCGAGGAGGCCGAGATCGCACGGGCCGCAGTGCTTCAGATCCGTCAGCGGGGATCGATCGAGCTCCACCAGCTCCAGCAGGTCGAAGAGGCGCTCGTCGATGTCCAGAAGCGACATGTGGCAGCCGAAGCAGCCGGCCAGGGACGCGGTGGCCACCTTGAGCTTCTTCGCCGACTTCGCGGGGGCGGTCACGGCGTGCCTCCCTTGGGGGCGGCAGCGGCGAACTCATCGATGGCGGCGATGTCGTAGCGGCGCCGGCCGATCGGCTCGTCGAAGCCCTTTCGCTTGCGCAGGATGACGCCCACCGGGCACACCTCGACGGCCTTGTCGCCCACCGACAGCTCGGTGTCGCCCAGCTTCCCGGACTCGGCGTTGACGATCAGGTGCTTGGTGATGCCCCGGCCGGACAGGGCGAACACGCTCTTCCCGTCCACCTCGCCGGAGGCCCGCACGCACAGCTCGCAGAGGATGCAGCGGTTGAAGTCCAGCAGGATGTCCGGGTGCGAGGCGTCGACGGGCCGGTTGGGGAAGAGGGGGTTGAACTGCGGGTTGGTCATGCCCAGCGCGTAGCCGGTGGCCTGCAGGGTGCAGCGGCCGCTCTGCTCGCAGGACGGACAGAAGTGGTTGCCTTCGACGAAGAGGAACTGGACCAGCGTCCTGCGCGCCTCGTTGATCTCCGGCGTGTTCGACTCGACCTGCTGCCCTTCCTGCGCCGGCGTGGTGCACGACGACATGGGCCGGCCGTTCACCTTCACCGTGCACACCTTGCAGCTGCCGTGCGGCTTGAACTCGGGGTGGTAGCAGAGGTGGGGGATGTAGACGCTCGCGGCCAGCGCGGCCTGGAGGATCGTCTGCCCCGGGCTGAAGGGGACTTCGCGGCCGTCGAGCTCGAAGGTGCCATGGGTCACGGCGCGTCCTCCTCGAAGTGGGCTTCCGGATCATCGCGTCCGGTGATCTCCCGCGCGGGGGCCAGCGCCTGGTCGAGATCGAAGGACGGCAGCACGTCGAAGCTCCGGATCCGCCGCTGGTAGGACGGACGGAAGCGCTCCAGCGTGTCCAGCACCGGGTTGCCGGCGGTGGTGCCCAGGCCGCAGTGGCTCGCCACCTTGAGCAGTTGGGCGACGTACTTGAGCTCCTTGAGATCCCGCTTGGTGCCGTGGCCCGCGACGATTCGCTGCAGCGCCCGATGCATCAGCGTGGTGCCCACCCGGCAGGGGGTGCAGAAGCCGCAGCTCTCGTGGGCGAAGAAGCGCGCGAAGTTCTCGGCCACCTCCACCATGGCCCGAGAGCTGTCGAAGACCATGAAGGCGCCGGCGGTGGGCACGTCCTCGAAGCCGAAGCGCCGCTTGAAGCCGTCGCTGGCCAGGCAGACGCCGGACGGACCGCCGACCTGCACGGCCTGGGTGTTCTTCGCGCCGGCCAGCTCCAGCAGCTCGGCGATGGTGGTGCCCCAGGGCAGCTCGTAGAGGCCGGGGCGGGCCACGTCGCCGGACACGGAGTGGATCTTCGTGCCGGCGGAGGTTGCCGTGCCCTTCGCGGTGAACCAGGCGGCGCCGTGCCTGGCGATCAACGCCGCGGCGGCCAGCGTCTCCACGTTGTTCACCACCGTGGGCTTCTGCTTGTAGCCGTGGGTGACGGGGTAGGGCGGGCGGTTGCGGGGAATGCCGCGCTTGCCCTCCAGCGACTCGATGAGGGCGGACTCCTCGCCGCAGACGTAGGCGCCGGCGCCCAGGTGCACCTCGACGTCGAAGTCGAAGGTCTCTTGATCCCTCAGGTGGTGGCCCAGCAGCCCGGCCTCGCGCCTGCGCTGCAGGACGGCCTCGAGGTGATCGAGCAGGAAGAGGTACTCGCCGCGCAGGTAGATGAAGCCCTTCTGCGCGCCCACCGCCCAGGCGCAGACGGTCATCCCTTCCACCACCAGGTCGGCGAACTGCCGGAGCAACACCCGATCCTTGAAGGTGCCGGGCTCGCCCTCGTCGGCGTTGCAGACCACGAAGCGCTCGGGGCCGGGCGTGACGCGACAGGCCTCCCACTTGGTAGCGGTGGAGAAGCCGGCGCCTCCCCGGCCCCTCAGGCGGCTCTGCTTCACTTCCTCGATGGTGCCCTGGGCTCCTCGGACGATGGCGGCGTCGATGGCCTCGCCGGGCTCCAGGCGGCTCGCGAGCAGCAGGTCCGCACGGTGAATGGTGTCGGTGACCGCGAAGAGCTCCTTCGGCCAGCGATCGAGCGGTGTGCGCCCGCGGATCAGCGCGGCGATCACCCCGATGCGCCCGGGGTCCAGCCGGCCGATCGCGCGGCCGTTCACCAACAGGGCCGGGCCTTGATCGCCCAGCCCCGTGCACGAGGTGGCGCCGATGCTCACCAGCCCATCCCGACTCAGCTCGTCCAGGTGCACCTCGAAGGCGTGGCACAGGCTGTCGCGCAGCGCGTGGCTGCCCTGGAGCTGATCGGTGATGTTGTCGCTGAAGAGCACGCGGTATTGGCCGCGCGGCACGGTGGAGAGGAAGGAATAGAACCCGGCCACTCCTTCCACCCTGGCGCGGGGAAGCCCGAGCGCCTGGGCCAGCTCCGTGACGTCACGGGGGCTGATCACCCCGTTTGCGTCCTGGACCTCGCGGAGGATCTGCACCAGCCGTGAGGGATCGTTCTGGTGGCGCTGGAGCAGCCCACCGAGCGCGGAGGTCGAGAGCGTCATGACTGGTCCATGGGGACGCAAGAGGTGTGCCCCGCCGCCCGCAGGCACACAAGGAGCGCTACGCTGGAAATGCGTGCGGGCAGTGGGGACGCGAAGTACTTGCGCCAGCGCGTCACTGGCGCAGGACGCGGCGCGCGGCCCTCACCCGGACGTCAGGCTGGCCCGGTATGGTGTGCCGGCATGAGGGGTCGACGCCTGGAGGTGGTCTCGGACTCGGAGCGGGTAGACCAGCGGCTGGTCGAGCTCGGCCGCGCCACGCCCTTCGTCGACGCACGAGGGTTGTGCACCCTGTCGCAGGTGGTGGACGCCTGCGAGGCCGCGCGCTGGGCGCAGCGAAGCCCGGCCGAGCCGCTCCTGGTGCGGGCGCTGATCGCCGAGTTCTCCCCGCCGCTCGCCCGCGTCTTCGGGCCTCACGCGCGCACCGCGGAGTTCGCGGCGCAGGTGCAGCGGCTCCTCACCCAGCTCCGGGCGCAGGCCGCCTCGCCGCGCGTGTTGCTGCGGGCCGGCCAGCAGGCCTCCTCCGGCCTCGCGGAGCGGGCCCAGGCGCTCTCGGAGCTCTGGCGCCGGCTGGACGCCACCCTGGAGGAGCGCGCGCTGGTGGATCCGTCGCACCTCATCGCGCTGGCGACGGAGCGGCTCCAGAAGGAGGGGCTGCCGCCGCGGCTGGCGGACGTGTCGGCCATCTCGGTGCGCTCGGTGCACGATCTCTTCCCCGCGCGGCTGCAGTTCCTCGAGGCGCTGGCGACCGCGTGCCACCGCGGCAACGTGCGCTTCGAGCTGGCGTGGCCGGCGAGCGGAGAGGCCGCCACCGACGTCTTCGTCCTCGACGCCGTCCGGCAGGTCGAGGCGCGCTGGCAGGGGCTGGACGCCGACGCCTTCCCCGACGTGCCGGAGGCGCCCCTCGCCTGGCTGGGGGCGGCGGCCTTCGCCGGCCACTCGGCGCCGCGGCCAGCCCCGGAGCTCTCGCTGTTCAGCGCGGCCACGGCCCGGGAGGAGGCGCAGGAGATCGCCCGGCGGGTGAAGCGGCTGGTCGCCGGGGGCACCCCACCCGAGGCGATCGGCGTGTGCTTCCGCGATCTCGCCGGGGACACCGAGCGGCTGGTGGAGGCGCTGGCCGACGTGGGCGTGCCCGCGCGCGCGCGGCTGGGGATCCCGCTGACGCAGAGCCCGATCGGCCGCCTCGCGCTGGGCCTCTTCGAGCTGGTGGACGACGACTTCCCGGTGGACGGCGTCGCGGCGCTGCTCGAGTCCCGCTACGTCAGGTTGCTCGAGCCCGGCGCAGCGCTGCCGCGGCGAACCTTCGCCGAGGCCGGCGTGCAGGATGACGTGATCGGCGCGACGAAGGAGGCGGGCGCGTGGAGGACCCGCCTCTCGGCCCACCGGGCGAGGCTCGCGAGGAGCGACCCGGGCGGCGCGCAGGCGGTGGAGCTGCTCTGGGCGGCGACGCAGCAGCTCCTGGCGCTGGGGCGCAGCATCCCCGCGGAGGCGAGCGCCACGGAGCTCCTCGAGGCGTTCTGGTCCGTGGTGGCGCAGCTTGGGCTGCTGGAGCCCCCGCGGGCCGTGGAGGTGGCGCGCTGCGGGCTGCTCGGGAGGGAGATCGATCGGGCGCTGGCGCGCGATCAAGCGTCCATCGAAGCGCTCGGCGCACTGCTGGCGGACCTCAAGGTGGCGCTGCGCGACTCCGCGCTGGGCAAGCAGGTGATGACCCGGCGCGAGCTCGCCCGGTGGCTTGCGAGCGCGGCCGCCGAGGTGAACCTGGTGACGAGGGGGCCGCGCACCGGGGCGGTGGCGCTGCTCGACGCGCGGGAGGCCGGCGGGCGGCGCTTCGAGCACGTCTTCCTCGGCGGCATGGTGGACGGGCGCTTCCCCGGCAGGCCGGCGCCCCAGCCGCTCTTGTCGGAGGCGGAGCGGGGCGTCCTCAACCAGTTGGGCTCCGGCCCGCTGTTCCGCCTGGGCGTGGCGGACGGGGAGCTGCGCCTGCCGGTGAGGCTCGCGGAGGATCGGCTGCTGTTCCACCTGGTGCTCTCGTCCGCGCAGCGCCACGTCACCGTGAGCTGGCCGCGCTTCGACGACGCCGGACGGGAGCAGCTCGCCTCGCCCTTCCTGGATGCGATCCGCGCGCAGGTGACGGGCCTGCACGAGGAGGCGGTGCCCCGGCGCCCGCTCCCCACGCTCGGCGAGGTGATCACCGAGGCCGAGCTGCGCGCGCGCGCGGCCCTGGAGGTGTTGGGGCCGCTGGGCACCCGGCAGACGGCGGCGGATCCGCGGCGCGAGGCGCTGGGGGCGATGCTGGCCGCTGAGCCCTGGCTGGAGGAGGCGAGGCGGCTGTCGGCGGCCGAGCTTGAGCGGCTGGGCTTCTTCAGCGACGAGGCGCGCGCGCCGGGGCCCTTCAGTGGACAGGTGGAGCCGCTGGGCCCCTGGGTGGAGCGGCTCGACTTTCACGCCGCGCGCCCGCTCTCCGCGGCCGAGCTGAACGCCTGGGGCCAGTGTGCCTTCCGCGGCCTGGGGCTGTACCTGCTCGGCCTCGAGCGCAGCCTTACGGCCGGCGAGGAGCCCGACAGCCTGACCAACGGCACCTTCCTCCACGATGCGCTGGAGCGGCTGGTGCCTGCGCTGGACAAGGCGGGCCTGCTGGGGAAGCCGGACGTGGACGGGGCGGAGCTGGAGGCGCAGCTCGAGGAGGCGGTGAGGGTGGCGGCCGCGCGGACCCACCAGCGCTCGCCGACGGGACACCCGGTGCTGTGGGCGCTTCACCAGGCCCGGAGCGCGCGACTCCTGGCGCGGCTGGTGCGGGAGCCCGACGCGGTGCAGCCCTTCGGCCCGGCGAAGGTGGCGGCGGTGGAGCTGCGCTTCGGAGAGGGTGAGAGGAGCGCCCCCGGCCTGGAGCAGGTGGTGCTGCCTGCGGCCCTGGACGGTGAGCGGGACGTGCACCTCCGCGGCCGGATCGATCGCCTGGACGAGGCGCAGGGCAGCGTGGGCGTGGTGGACTACAAGACGAGCTCGCGGGAGCGCGCCGAGGCCGCCGGGGAGCTGTTGATCTCCGACTTCCAGTTGCCGTTCTACGCCTGGGCGATGCGGCAGCAGAGGCCGGAGGCGGCGGTGCAGGGCGCGTGGGTGGGGATCAAGCGGACGAAGGCGCTGCTGCTCGAGGAGGTGCTCGCCGCGCGGGGAGGAGATCTGCAGGCCCTGCTGGCCCGGGACGCGGCGACGCGCAAGGAGCTGGAGGAGGCGGGCACGCCCAACCTCCCCAACGCGGTGCACGGCCTGCTGGGCCGGCTGCGCCGAGGGGACTTCGGGGCGCGGCCGACCACCTGCAAGCACTGCGAGCTCAAGGCGGTGTGCCGGATCAGCGCGCGCCAGTTGCCGGAGGAGGGGCCAGCGCGATGAGCCGCAGGCGCAAGGACGGCGACGAGAACCAGTTGGGCTTCACCTTCGACGCGGCGCCGCCGGAGGAGGCCGGCGCGAAGGTGATTCCGCTGCCGCTGCCGGATCGCCGTCCGCCGAAGTCCGCGCCGCACCGCGAACCAGGTCCTCCTCCCGAGCCGGTGGCGCCGCTGGTTCCGCCGCCTCCATCTCCCGGCGGTCTCGAGCTTGGAGAGGCGCTGCGGCTGGGGCGCAACGTGGCCATGCTGGCCGGTGCGGGGACGGGGAAGACGTACAGCCTGGTGACGATGTGCCTGCACCTGTTGTCCGGGGCGCGCGCGGACAGGGAGCCGCTGGACTGCGCCGGGCTGGCGTTGCTCACCTTCACCGACAAGGCCGCTTGCGAGATGAGGGGGCGCCTGCGGACGCGGCTCGACGCGCTGGCCGAGGGACGAGGTGAGGAGGTCGAGCTGCGAGCCTCCTTCGAGGCGCTGGGCCGGCCTTTCCTCCCTGAGGGCGCGTGGAGGCGGATCCGTGACGAGCTCGGCGCGGCCACCATCAGCACCTTCCACGCCCTGTGCACGCAGTTGTTGCGGCGGGCCCCGGCCTCCTCGGGCGTCAACCCCAACGTCGAGCTGCTGGAGGAGCGCGCGGCGCGGGAGCTGCTCGAGCACGTGGTGGAGCGCGTGGTGCTGGAGCAGGTGCAGGCGGGCCACGAGTCGTTGCGCGCGCTGGTGCGCGACTTCGGCTTCGGCGGCGGCGGCCAGTGGGGCCTGGTGGACGCGCTGGTGCCGGTGGTGGGCCGGCTGCGCGAAGAAGGGTTGTCCCCCGAGTACCTGCCGGTGGCGAACGCCGCGAAGCTGCGCGAGCGCTTCGACGAGAGCCTCTCGGCGCTCCGGCGGGAGGTGACGCTGGGCTACCAGGTGGTGGGCAAGGCGCGAGCGGTGCTGGACGAGTTCTCGCGGATCCTCACCGGCGCCACCTTCGAGCGCTGGCCGGCGGCCGCGTCGCAGTTGTGGCAGTTGATCAGCCGCCAGAAGAGCGACGCCCTCACCAGCCTGAAGGACTGGGTGCACCGCGAGCCGAAGAGGCTCGATCGCGCCGCCCGCGCCCGCCACCTGGGGCTCCTCCACGGGGCCTGGGTGATGGCTCCGCACGAGGCGGCGCTGCGCCAGGTGCTCTCGGACGTGCTGGCGCGGCACCGGGAGGAGCTGGCCCGGCGGGGCGCGGTGGACTTCACCGGCCTGTTGGTCCAGGCGCGCGATCTGCTGCGCGACTTCCCCGAGGCGCGGCGCGAGGCCCAGGGGCGCTTCCAGGCGCTGCTGGTGGACGAGTTCCAGGACACCAACCGGCTGCAGCTCGAGCTGGTGCTGATGCTGGCTGAGAAGCGGGACGGCGCGGCGCGGCCGCTGTCGCGGGTGCTCGAAGGGCGCCACCTGGAGATCGAGCACGAGCTGCCCCTGGAGCCCGCCTTCCTCGCGGTGGTGGGTGATCGCAAGCAGGCGATCTACGAGTTCCGCGGGGCCGACGTGTCCGTCTTCGAGGTGATGGCGCGGGCGATCGAGCGCAGCGGCGGTGGGCGGGCGTACCTGCAGGCCTCCCGGCGCTCCTCGCCCCAGTTGTTGGCGGCGCTCAACACGCTGATGCCGCGGGTGCTGGGACGCGAGAAGTACGGCGATCCGGTGGCGGACTTCGAGATCGTCTACGAGCCCGCCACCGACGAGCTGCGCGCCGTCCGGCCTCCGTCCGTCGATCCGCACGCCCTGGTCGCCGTCGCCGGTTCCCCACCCCCAGGGGAGAAGGCCGACGCGGAGGCGCTGCGCCTGGCCGACGCCGAGGCCGTTTCGCGCGCGGTGGCCGACCTGCTGCACCGCCGCGAGTACCGGGTGGCGCCCCGCCGTGACGGCGAGCCGGTTCGCCTCTTGCGCGGGGGCGACGTGGCGCTCCTCTTCCAGCGCTTCACCCAGGTGGAGGTCTACCGGCAGGCGCTGGTGCGCCACGGCGTTCGCCACCGGGTGATCCGCGGGCGCGGCTTCTACGGGGCGCAGGAGGTGGTGGACGTGGCCAGCTTCCTGGCGATCCTCGCCGATCCTTCCGATGCGCTGAGCCTGGCGGCAGTGCTGCGAAGCCCGCTGGTGGGGCTGGGCGACACGTCGCTGGTGCGCTTCGCGTCACCGCCGGAGCCGGGTGCTCCTCTGGGGCTGCGGCCGGAGCGGGTGCTGCTCTCCGGCAAGCTGCCCGCGGGCTTGGCCGGGGACGAGCAGTCGCGGCTGACGCGCTTCCTGGACGCCTACGCGGCGCTCCGCAGCGAGCGGGATCGGCTCGGCCTGCGGGCGCTGCTCCGGGTCGCCTTCGACGCCTTCTCCTGGCGGGTGGTGGTGGCGGCGGGGCCCTACGGTGAGCAGGCGGTGGCCAACCTGGACAAGCTGCTCGAGCTGGCGACGCAGCGTGAGGCGCGGGGGGTGGGCGTCGCGGCCTTCGCGCGGGAGCTGTTGGCGCTGGCCGACGCCGAGCCCACCGAGGCGCAGGGCGAGGTGATCGACGAGCAGGATCTGGACGCGGTGACCTTGTGCACGGTGCACCAGGCGAAGGGGCTGGAGTGGCCGGTGGTGGTGTTGCCCGATCTCTCCACGGTGGCGCCGAACCAGGGGCGCGCGGTGCGCTTCGATCGCACTCTGGGGATCGCGCTCAAGCCTCCGCTGTCCGACGACGGCGAGCTGCAGTCGCTCAACGCGCAGGAGATCGACGAGCGCAGCCGGCGCAGGGCGCGCGCTGAGTCGCTGCGGCTGCTCTACGTGGCGCTCACCCGCGCCAGGGATCGCGTGATCCTCGGCCTGCTCCCCGAGAAGCCCCGCAGCGGCACCTGGGCGGCCGAGCTGGGCCTCCACCAGTGGAAGGACGTCGTGCCCCACCTCGTCGACACCAGCGCCGCGCCTGCCCGGCCGCCGGCGGATCCGACGCTCGAGGAACTGGACGCGCGCGCCCACGTGCAGGCGGCGATCGATCGGGTGCGCTTCGCTTCGCCCGCGGCGGCGGCGACGGCGGTGCTGCCGGTGACGCAGCTTCAGGACTTCGGCACCTGCCCGCGGCTCTTTCACTTCTCACACCAACTGTCCCTCGCGCCGCGAGGCGAAGGCCGGGGCGAGGGCAAGCCGGACGGAGGCGAGGACGTCGAGGCGGAGGCGGACGTCCGCACCCTGGGCACCGCCGCGCACAAGCTGCTCGAGCTGACCTCGCTGGCGTTGGTGGGGGATCCGCGGCTGCCGGGACACCTGCGCGAGCTGCAGCGGTCCGAAGGGCTCGCCTCGCTGGGGGAAGCGGTGCCCGCCTGGGTGGAGCGCTTCTGGGGTACCGCCTTCGGGCGGCGGATCGCCTCGCTGGGCGAGGAGCGCGTTCACCGCGAGCTGCCCTTCCTGCTCTCGCTGTCCGACGGCGCGTTCCGGCTGGCGCTCAAGGGACAGCTCGATCTGCTGGTGGAGGAGGACGGGGAGCTGCTGGTGATCGACTACAAGACGTCGAGCTCCTCCCCGGCGGGCCTCGAGCCGTACCGGTTCCAGCTGGGCTGCTACGCGTTGGCGGCGCGGCGCTTCGTCACCCGGGAGGTGCCGATCCGCGCGGGGATCGTCTTCCTGCGGGACGAGGATCGCTCGCCTCACTTCCTCGGCACGCCGGTGGACGCCGCTTCCCTCGAGCGGACGTTGATCGAGCAAGCCCGGGCGTTGACGCGCGCCCAGGTGGCCTTCGAGTGGCCCGGCCGCGAGCGCCCCACCTGCGAGTCCCTGGGGTGCGGGTACCGGTACCGGTGCCACCCGTGACTTGATGACGGCGGAGGGCAAGCGTGACTAGATGCCCCACGCCATGCCGAACGTCGTCGTCGTTGGAGCTCAGTGGGGTGACGAGGGGAAGGGGAAGGTCGTCGACCTCCTCACCGAGCACGCGCAGGTGGTGGTGCGCTTCCAGGGCGGGAACAACGCGGGCCACACGCTGGTGGTGGGCAATCAGAAGACGGTGCTGCACCTGATCCCCTCGGGGATCCTCCACCCGGGGAAGACGTGCATCATCGGGAACGGCTGCGTGCTGGATCCGACGGTGCTGATGAAGGAAATCGACGGGCTGCGCGCCCGCGGGCTCTTGCAGGACTCGACGCAGTTGCTCATCAGCGAGCACGCGCACGTGATCTGCCCCTGGCACAAGCACCTGGACGGCCTGCGCGAGAAGGCGAGGGGCGGCGGGGCGATCGGCACCACGGGGCGCGGCATCGGCCCGGCGTACGAGGACAAGGTGGCGCGACGGGGCGTACGGGTGCGCGATCTGCTGGACGCGGATCGGCTGCGGCGGCGGGTGAAGGAGCGGCTGCCCGCGGCGCTGGAAGAGATCGCGCTGCTGGCCCGGCAGGCGAAGGCCGACGAGCCGCTGCTGGATCCGGAGGCGATCGTCTCGGAGTACGCGGTGCTGGGCAGCCGCATCCGCGACTTCGTGGGCGACGCGTCCATCTTCCTGGCGGAGCAGGTGCGCAAGGGCACGCGGATCCTCTTCGAGGGCGCGCAGGGCACGCTGCTGGACATCGATCACGGCACCTACCCCTACGTGACGAGCAGCAACACGGTGGCGGGGAACGCGGCGGTGGGATCCGGGCTGGGCCCCACGGCGATCGATCGGGTGATGGGCATCACCAAGGCGTACACCACGCGGGTGGGCGGCGGCCCGTTCCCCACCGAGCTGACCGATGAGACCGGCGAGCGGCTGCGCAAGGTGGGCGACGAGTTCGGCGCGACGACGGGTCGGCCGCGGCGCTGCGGGTGGCTGGACACGGTGGTGCTGCGCTACGCGGTGCGGGTCAACGGCCTGTGGGGCCTGGCGCTCACCAAGCTGGACGTGCTGTCCGGGCTGGAGACGCTCAAGGTGTGCACCGGCTACGAGCTCGAGGGGAAGAAGGTGCTGGAGCTGCCGGGAGATCTCGACGAGCTGTCGCGCGTGACGCCCGTGTACGAGGAGCTGTCGGGCTGGGAGCAGCGGCTGGCCGGCGCGCGCACGCTGGAGGATCTGCCCGCCAATGCGCTCAAGTACGTGCGGCGCGTGGAGGAGACCGTCGGCGTGCCGGTGGTGTGCATCTCCGTGGGGGCGGAGCGCGGGGAGACGATCCTCCTCTCCAACCCCTTCCGCGCCTGAAGGCCGTCAGCGGCGCAGCGCGTCGGTGTGGTCGATGCCCTGCACGGCCTTGTCCACGTCGGGGGAGCGCCCAAAGACGAACTGCACCAGCGGCCGGCCGTTGCCTTCGATCTGCTCGTCGGCGAGGCGGATCACCGGCGTCACGTCGATCACCGTCTCGGCTTCCTGCTCCCGCACCACCGCCTTGCGCCAGGTGTCCTTCTTGTCGGCGTTGATCAGCGTGAGGACGCGCTCGCCGGGCGCGCCGGCCATTGACCACTTCACCGTCGCCACCTGGCGCTTGCCGAAGCGCTCCTCGTAGAAGGCGCGGATCGTCTCGAAGCGCAGCGGGTAGCGGAAGGTCTTCTGGGATTCGGTGACGGCCAGCGGCTTGCCGTCCACCGAGGGCAGCGGGAAGGAGGCGGACAGGAAGAGGGCGAGGGCGGCGGCGGTCATGCGCCCATGTGAGCGCAGCCGCGGGGCGGTGGGAAGGTCCTCCTGGCCGCTACTTCTTGCCGCCCTTCGCCTGGGTCAGCTCTTCCTGCAGGCGCCGCTTCTCCAACTCGAGGGTGACGAGCTGCCGGGACAGCTCGGCGCTGCTCTCGGCCTGGGTGTCACAGCTGGCCTGCTGCTCGTCGAGCTTCTTCTGGGCGGCCTTGAGCTGCGCCTTCACCTCGTCGTTGGCCTTGAGGGCCGTGGCGGTGCGCGACCGCTCCTGCTCGACGCGGCTCTTTCCCAGCACCAGCACCACGATGGTGAGGAAGATCGACGCGGCCAGGAGCATCCACGGGAGTGGGGAGGCGCGCGGGCGCCGGCTGCCCACCGCCGGCATCTCCAGCGACTCCCGTCGAACGTCGTCCCAGGGGCTGCTCATGTGGGCAACAGCCTACAGCAAGCTGAGCTGAACGGTGCGAGCTGGTTCGAGGCAGGAAGGATCGTCGAAGGTGGCCTTGTTCACGTGGGGCGTGACGGCGTACTCGGCCAGCGGTGCGCCGTGCCAGGGGTGGAGCAGCTCCTGGAGGGCGGCGAGATCGTACGCGGGGCCGGACAGCCAGCGGCGGCGGGCTTCCTCGTCGAGGAAGACGGGCATGCGATCGTGCAGCGGGCGCACCAGCTCGTTGGCGGCGCTGGTGATCACGGTGAAGGTGTTGACGTCGAGGCCTTCGGGCGAGCGCCAGCGGCTCCACAGCCCGGCCATGGCCAACAGTTCTCCTGACTTCGCGTGGATGAAGTGCGGCTCTTTCGTACGGCCGGAGCGCTGCCACTCGTAGAAGCCGTCGCAGGGGATGAGGCAGCGGTGCCGGGGCAAGAGCTCCTTGAAGGCGGTCTTCTTCGCCACCGTCTCGGCGCGGGCGTTGATCATCCGCGAAGCGATCTTCGCCTCCTTCGCCCAGTGTGGCAGCAGGCCCCAGCGGGCGACGGTGAGCGTCTTCGGGGCGGCGTCGGTGATGATCGGCGCGGCCTGCAGCGGGGCGATGTTGAAGCGCGGCGGCAGGGCCTCGGGCACCTCCTCGAGGTGGAAGACCTTCTGCAGCTCGGCCGGGGAGGCCTTGAGGACGTAGCGGCCGCACATGACGCGTGCTCAACGGTAACGGCCCCGGCCGCTCCTGCCTACACCTCAGCCCACGACGGCCCAGGGCTCGTCATGTCCCGGGCTGGCGATGAAGACGAAGTCCGGCGTGGTGGGCAGCGCGAGGAAGGCCTCTTCGGCGCGGAGGCGGGGCAGGGCGGCATGGAGCCAGACGAAGCTGCGCAGCACCAGCGCGCGGGCCAGCGCTTCGCCTGGGCGGGAGTCGAGCAGCGCTTCGTCCTCGCCCAGCTCGCTCAGCATCACCCCGGCGGTGCACAGCGCGAAGGCGGGGTGCTCGCGGAAGTGCCGTGCGCCGCGACGGAAGCTCGGCCCGTCACGCCGCAGCTCCGCGAGGCCATCGGCCCACACGTCCTGGGGCAGGTACGGGGCCACCTCAGTTCCCTTGTAGGAGAAGGACACCGCGGCGAGGCGCGCGCCGGGCAGCTTCGCGAGCGCGCGGGCCCAGCCCACCAGGGACGCCTTCAGTTCGTCGTGCAGGCGCGAGATCTCGGCCTCGTCATCGAGGGCGCTCCAGCGTTCGCGCCACGGCGCCGGCAGGCCGGAGAGCTCGACCGCGCTCAGAGCGCGTGCGGGGTGGGTGAGGTCTTCGGCGCTCCACACGGGCCGCACCATACGCGAGAGAACCGGTATGAAGCTGGGCCGGTGCAGCTCACCCGGCGGATCTTCTTCGTCGTCTTCGGCCTCACCGCGCTCGTCGCCGTGGGGAGCTTCTGGGCGCAGCTGCCCGGCCTGGTGGGGAGGAACGGCGTCGCCCCCGCGGGCCAGTTGATCGACGCGCTGCACCGCGCGAAAGACCTCTCCTTCTGGGAGCTGCCCACCCTGGCGTGGTTGTCGAGCGCAGACTGGCTCTTGCACGTCCTCTGTGCGCTCGGGGTGGCGAGCAGCCTGGCGCTCATCCTGGGCCTTGGGCCGCGCCTCGCGTGCCTGGTGCTGTGGGCGAGCTGGCTGTCCCTCACCCAGGTCTGTCACCCGTTCCTCGACTTCCAGTGGGACATCCTCCTCACCGAGGCGGCCTTCTTCGCCGCGCTCTATGCCCCGGGCGGCTGGCGCGGGCGCTGGGAGGAGGAGCCGCTCCCCGTGGCGCGCTTCCTCATGGCCTGGCTCGCCTGCAAGGTGACGCTGGAGTCCGGCCTGGTGAAGCTGGGCAGCGGCGATCCGACGTGGCGCGATCTGACGGCCCTCACCTACCACTGGTGGACGCAGCCGTTGCCCACCTGGTCGAGCCACCTCTTCGCCGCCCTCCCGCTCGCGGTGCAGAAGGCGCTGTGCGCGGTGATGTTCGTGCTGGAGCTGCCGATCCCG
>JADLDB010000066.1 GCA_020846875.1 Myxococcales bacterium
AGCTCTTCTTCCCTCGTCATGGCGACAGCTCCGAGTCGAGGTGGATCCCGGTCTTCTGCAGACACTCTCTGAGGAACTTCCGCGCGCGCGTGAAGTTCTGCAGGAAGGTGTTGAGGGACATGCCCAGGCGCTGGGCGAGGACCGAGTCGTCCTCAGCCCCGCCGCTGGTGAGCCGCTGCTCCAGGGCCAGGCCGGGCTGCTTCGGCAACTTCCCGCGGCACTCGGCGATCGCCGCGCGCAGCAGCGGATCGGGGGTGATCGGCTCGACGTGGCCCTGCGACTCGAGCGCCGCTTCGAGGTCGTCCAGCTGCTGCTTCGACGGGGCGGCCTTGCGCAGCTCGCTGATCGCCGCGTTGCGGGCGGTGCGCACGGTGAAGCGCAAGAGCGCGTTCGGCTTGCCGTCATGGGCGAAGCGGGGCGCCACCTGCCACACGCGCAGGAAGGCCTCCTGCAGCACGGCCTCGGTGTCCACCAGCGCCGCGAAGGGCCGCAGCGTCCCGCGCACCGACGCCTCGACGCCGGCGACCCAGTTCCCGAAGGTCCTGGCGTCACCGGCGGCGATGGCCTGCAGCATGAGGAGCTCGGCGTTCATCGTGTCCAAAGAGGGTGCGCGCTCCCCGCCTCGACGGCGACAGGGAGCGGCATGGTGGGGGCGTTACAGCGCGATGTCGAGGACTGCGTCACCGCAAGCCAGGTGGATGTGCGACGGGGCAGGGTGGGCGTCGCCGAAGACCAGGGTGAGGGTGAGCGTGAGGCCAACGTCGTAGGCGCCGTCGGCGGTGGTCTGCTCCGCGTGCACAGCGGCCTTCACCATCGTCCCGTCGCCCAGCTCGACCCGCGCCTCCTTCGCGGGCTTCCAGGTGATCGGACCGTCCACCAGCTTGAGCTCGACGATCAGCTTGCCGTTCGCGCGCCGGGCGATCCGCGCGCTCAGCACCCGGCGGGGAGCCGGAGCCGTCTGGGCCCCGGAGAGCGCGTCAGCGGGTGGCTCCTTCTCGTCCTTCGGCTGCTTCGCCTCGTCGCGCTTCCCGCCGAAGAAGGACCTCGCCAGGTCCCCCAGGCTCAGGCCGGCCTTCGCCTTCTTCGCGGGTGCGGGAGGCTCGGCCGCGCGCCGCGCCTCGGACTGGTCGGGGCTCTGGCGCGCGAAGCTCTCCGCGCTGCGATCAGTGGCCTCCAGCGACCCCTCGCCCTCGTCGTCGAACGCGATCTCCTCGCGGGCCCGGCTCCGCTCGGCCTTCTCGAACTTGGGCGGAGGAGGCGAGGCGGCCGGCGAGGGGGAACTGCGCCCTGCGCGTCCGGCCGGAGCTCGGGCCGCCATCGGAGGGATGGCGTACCCTCCTGTCACCGTGGCCGCCTGCATGGGCGCCGCGGTGCTGCGCAGGCCCACGCCTTCCGCCGACATGCCGAACGGCAGCATGTGCGGCATCACCTCGTCGCGCTTCGGGGCGCGCGGGTCGACGGTCTGCTTGCTGCTGATCGCCACCCAGGAGGTGAGGCGCGTGGAGATCTGGAACTCGAGGCCCACCCGCTCGAGCTGCGGATCGATCTCCGCCTTCCGACCGCCGGTGCCGATCGCCAGCTCGAAGTCCTCCACCAATTCGCGGCCGAAGAGCGCCGCCACCGCCGCGCTGCCTTCACCGCGCTCCACCGGCTTCACCTGGATCGTCTCCACCAGCTCGCCCTGGGCGGTGTCGCCGCGCACCACGATCGTCCCGCCCTGGGCCTTGAGCTTGAGCGACACCATCGCCGGCGAGCCGCCGTAGAGATCCGGCACGCGGAAGGGGGCCACCGCGTCCACCGCCGAGCCGGTGATCTCCACGTTGGTCACCAGCGGCGTGGCGGTGCGGGCCAGCAGGCGCTTCACGCCCGGCTCGACGTCCTCGCCGATGCCGCAGACGAGTTCCACGCCCCGGCCCGCGCGCGCCGCCGGCTGGGTGAGGCTGCGGTTGACGCCGCTGCCCACGCCCACGGTGTGTACCCGCGAGCCCTTCGGCAGCCGCTGGCTGATCGCCGCCAGCACCTCGTCCTCGAAGCCGATGAGCCCGTCGGTGATCAGCACGATCTGCCGCTGGGCGTCGTCCCGCAGGGGCGACAGCGCCTCGAGGATGCCGGTGCGCATCTCGGTGCCGCCCGACGCGCGCAGCCGCGCCAGCCAGGCCTGGGCGTCTTTCCGGTTGCTGGAGGTGGCGTTCACCGGGCCCCGCTTCCAGCGCCGCGGGCTGTTGGAGAACTCAATCAGCTCCAGCTGATCCTGATCGCTCAGGCTGTCCACCAGCGCCGAGGTGATCCGCCGCGCCTGGTCCAGCGGGGCGCCGGACATCGAGCCCGACGTGTCCAACAGGACGATCAGATCGCGCGGCACCGGGGCCATGTGCGCCTCCGCCGCGGGCGGCACCAGGGTGAGCAGGCCGTACCCGAAGTCGCCGGCCGCGCCCTTCGAGGGCCGCGCGGTGTCCAGCTCGGTGCCCACCTTCATCGCCGCCACCCTCCAGCGGACCACCACGTCACGATCCAGCCCCACGCCGCGCTCGTCGCCGAAGGTGACGTCGGTGCGGCCCAGGCCCTTCCCCGAGTGGAGCGGGTGGCTGGGCGACTCGGGGCGCGCGCCGTCGGCGAGCCGATCGCGGATCGACATCGACAGGCCGAGCTTCACCGGCAGCTCGGTGTCGGCCACGTCCACGGTCACCTTCGCGTGATCCGCCACGCGGCCGGTCGCGCCCAGGTACCGGGGCGCCACCACGGTGGGGAACCGCCACTCCCAGCAGCCGTCCGGCAGCCAGGTCAGCTTCTGATCGATCTGCACCTCGCACACCACCTCGGTGCGCGGCGGCACGTTACCCACCTCCTGGGTGAAGAGGCTCGAGCGCTCCTGATCGAGGATCGCCGCGGTGCGCCCATCGAGGATCGCGTCCTCGAAGCGCTGCCGGGCCTGCTTCTTCGTGTCCACCTCGCCGATGATCCGCTCCTCACCGATCCGGAAGGCGAAGCCGCTCACCGCGCCGTCCGCCGGCAGGGGCAGCTTGTAGGTGACGCGCAGCGGCTCCTCGTACGGGTTTCGGAAGGTCTGCTCCAAGGTGACGCGCACCACGCCGGCCTTCGCGTCGGCGGTGAGCGACGCCCCGCTGAGCGGCAGCGCGCGTCCGTCGGTGGCGACGAGGCGGCCTCCGGTGGACTCGTACGGGGCGGGGGTGAGGGCGGCGGCGAGGTTCGACATGGTGTTGCTCCTTGTTCGGACTGAAGGGTTGGGCGCTTCAACCCCGTCAACGCGACGCTCCTTGTTCTTGTGACAGCCGCCCCCGCGGCAGCCGGAAACTGTAGCCGTTTCCGCGGTTTCTGCGCCCTCAACGCTCGCCTTGCGCTCCTGCAACCCGAGGGCGCAGAGTCGCCCACATGGAGCCGTTGAACTGGGGGCTACTCAGGGAGCAGTGCGCGGGGGACGAGTCGCTGGTGAGCGAGGTGGTCGACTTGTACCGGCGCGAGTGGGCGGCGCTGTTCCACGACGTGCAGCAGGCGGTGGCGGCGGGCGATCTGCCGACGATGCGGCGCTCCGCACATCGACTCAAGGGCGCGCTGCTCAGCCTGGCGGCGAGCCCGTCCGCGTCCCTGGCCCAGCGGCTCGAGCTCGAAGCTGCCGCGCTGCCGGGCGAGTCGTTGAAGGCGCTGCTCGCCGAACTCAAAGACGAGCTGTCCCGGCTGGCGGCTGCGATCAACTGAGCTGCTTCAGGCGGCGAACTGCCGTTCTACCAGGCGCCGGTACAGCCCTTCCTCACCCACCAGCTCGGCGTGTGTGCCGCTCTGCACCAGGGCGCCGTGATCGAGCACCACCACGCGATCGGCGCCCTTCACCGTGGACAGGCGGTGGGCGATCACCAGCGTGGTGCGGCCCTTCATCAGCCGCTCCAGCGCCTCCCGCACCAGGTGCTCGCTCTCGGCGTCCAGCGCGCTGGTGGCCTCGTCGAGGATCAGGAGGCGCGGATCCTTCAGCACGGCCCGGGCGATGGCCACCCGCTGCTTCTGGCCGCCTGAGAGCTGAATGCCGCGCTCGCCCACCAGCGTCTGGTAGCCCTCGGGGAAGCCGCTGATGAAGCCGTGCGCGTTGGCCGTCTTCGCGGCGGCCTCCACCTCGGCGTCGGTGGCGCCGGGTCGCCCGTAGCGGACGTTGTCGGCGATGCTGGTGGAGAAGAGCAGTGGCTCCTGGGCCACCACGCCCACCTGGCGGCGCAGCCACTCCACGTCCAGCGCGGGGTAGGGGGCGCCGTCGAGCTTCATCACGCCGGACGCCGGGTCGTACAGCCGGTACAGCATCGACGCGATGGTGGACTTGCCCGCGCCCGACGGCCCGACGATCGCCACCACCTCGCCCGGCCGGAGCGTGAGCGTGAAGTCCTTCAGCACCGTCACGTCCGCGCGGCTGGGGTATGCGAAGGTGACATGCTCGAAGCGCACCTCGCCGCGCACCTGCGGCAGCACCTCGCCACCGGTGGGGGCGATGGCCGGCTTGCGGTGCAAGAGCTCGAAGACGCGCTCGGCGGCGCCGGCGGCGCGCTGCACGTCGGTCCACAGCTCGGCCAGGGCCGAGAGGCTGAAGGCCATCTGCATGGTGTAGAAGAGGAAGCTGATCAGGCTGCCGGCGGTGAGCTCGCTGGCCGCCACCATCCGCGCGCCGTACCAGAAGACGAAGACGCCCGCGGAGAAGGCGGCGAAGAAGGCCACCGCGAAGAAGGTGCCCGCGAGGCGGATGCGCCTGAAGGCCAGCTGGAGCGAGTCGTCGATCGCGCTCCGGTAGCGCTTCACCTCGGCGCCCTCGGCCGCGAAGCTGCGCACGGTGCGAATCCCGCCCAAGGACTCCACGGCCACCTCGCTGGCGCGGGCGAGCGCGTCCTGCGACTCCTTCGACAGCTTGCGCACCCGCCGCCCGTAGATCACCGCGGCCACGGCCACCGGCGGCACCACGGCGAGCATCATCAACGTCAGCTTGGACGAGGTCACCAGCAGCATCACCACCGCGCCGCCCGCCTGCGTGAGGTTGCGCAGCACCATGCTGATGTTCGCGGACACCGTGGTCTGCAGCACGCTGGCGTCCGACGAGAGGCGGCTCGACAGCTCGCCCGTCTTCTGGGCGTCGAAGAAGCCCGTCTCCTGTCGCATGATCGCCGCGTAGAGATCGCCGCGCAGCCGGCTGACGACGCGCTCTCCGGCCCGGCTGAACAGCACGAAGCGCAGCGCCGAGGCGATCGCGGTGGCGGCGAAGATCGCGATCAACACCAGCGCCATGCGATCGACCCGCGCCAGATCGACGGTGCCCTTCGCCGTGTCCAGCAGCGCCTCGTCGAACAGGGTCCCGGCCGCGCGCGGGAAGGCGAGGTTGCCCGCCGCGCTCGCCAGGAGGAACACCGTCGCCGCGACCAGCGGCCAGCGCTCGGGCCAGGCCAGCGAATAGAGGCGGCGGAGCGTCACGCCCAGCGGAGGCTTTGGCTCGGGGGACTTCCGGGGCGGGGCAGCCACGGGCCCAAGCTAATCACCGCCCAGCGGCTGCACACACCTCTTCACCTTTCTTCACGTCGGAGGGCGGGCGCCAGTCGAATTCCCGCGTGCGCCGCGCCTCGGCGGGTAGCATCGCCGCCTGAATGTCGACGCCGGAAGATGCGCTGCTCGGGAAGATCGCCGTCCACTACAAGCTGGTCACCAATGAGCAGTTGCTGCAGGCGAGCCAGCGCCAGGCCGCAGGCGGAAAGCCGATCGGCGACGTGATGCTGGAGCTCCGGCTCATCAGCGCCGAGCAGCTCAAGTGGCTCAAGCAGGCGCAGCAGCAGTACCTGACGAAGCAGAGCGGCGGCGCGCCTTCCCCCTCCTCGCCACGTCCGCCCGCGCCTGCTGCGGCGCCTGCGCCCGTGGCCAGCGCCCCGCCGGCCACCTTGCCCGCCAGCCCACCTGCGTCCAGCCCGATGGAGTCGATGCCCTCGGGCTTCCACCAGGTGCAGAAGGCGCAGACGGACTTCTCCGGGGCCACGGCCCAGGCCAGGCGCGCCAAGCTGCCTACCCTCGCGGCCGTCCTCGGAAAGGCCGTGGAGGCGAAGGCCAGCGACGTGCACATCCACGCCGGGGCGCCGCTGCAGATGCGGATCAACGGAGTCTTGCGCGAGCTCCGCACCGGCGTCCTCTCCGCCGACGACGTCGAGTTCATCGTGAAGGACGCGCTCAGCGACGAGGAGCGCCGCACGCTGAACGAAGAGATGGACTTCGACACCGCGCTGGTGATGCCCAACGTGGGGCGCTTCCGATCGAGCTTCTACAAGCAGCAGCGCGGCTGGGACGCGGTGTTCCGCCCCATCCCCGCCGAGCCGCCCACCCTCGAGCAGCTGGGCCTGCCGCCCACCTTGAAGAAGCTGGCCGACTACCACCAGGGGCTGGTGCTGCTCACCGGGCCGGCGGGCTGCGGCAAGTCGTCCACCATGGCCGCCATGGTGCGGATGCTGAACGAGTCGCGGAACGATCACATCATCACCGTCGAGGATCCGATCGAGTACGTGCACACCCAGATGGGCTGCGTGGTGAACCAGCGGCAGGCGGGCAAGCACACCCTCTCGTTCGCCAACGCGCTGCGCGCCGCCCTGCGCGAGGACCCGGACATCATCATCATCGGGGAGCTGCGCGACCTGGAGACGATCAGCCTGGCCATCACCGCGGCCGAGACGGGCCACCTGGTGATCGGCACGCTGCACACCAACAACGCGATCCGCACCATCAACCGGGTGCTGGACGTCTTCCCCCCCAAGCAGCAGTCGCAGATCCGCTCCATGGTGTCGGAGTCCCTGCGGGCGGTCGTCTCCCAGCGCCTGGTGCCCACGGTGGACGGCTCGAAGCGGGTGCCGGCCGTGGAGGCGCTCTTCGTGAAGCCCTCGGTGTCCAACCTGATCCGCGAAGAGAAGACCTTCCAGATCCGCTCGGTGATGCAGACCGGCCGCAGCGAAGGCATGGTGCTGCTCGACGAGTCGCTCAACGACCTGGTGAAGGCCGGGACGATCAGCAAGGCGGCCGCGAGGGCGGTCGCGGAAGATCCCAAGCGCTTCGCCTGAACCTCTCTTTCGGAACCACACCTCCATGGCGCGACTCGACGTCCTCTTCCGGTACTTGAAGGACAACGGCGGCAGCGATCTCCACCTCGCCGCCGCCATGGCCCCCCACCTGCGGCAGCACGGCGTGGTCAAGCCGATCCAGGGCTGGCAGCCCTTCACCGATCAGGCGCTGCGCGATCACCTGATGGAGCTGACCACCGAGGAGCAGTGGAACCACTTCTCGAAGAACCTCGATCTCGACTTCGCCTACGCGCTGCCCGGGGTGGCCCGCTTCCGCGCCAACTACTTCAACCAGGAGCGCGGCGCCGGGGCGGTGTTTCGCATCATCCCCGAGAAGATCCGCACCCTGGAGGAGCTCAAAGCGCCGGCGGCCCTGGCCGGCCTCGCCGAGCTGGAGCAGGGCCTGGTGCTGGTGACCGGCCCCACCGGCTCGGGCAAGTCCACCACCCTGGCGGCGATCATCGACCTCATCAACACCAGGCACGCCAAGCACATCATCACCATCGAAGATCCGGTGGAGTTCGTGCACCAGAACAAGAAGTGCACCTTGTCCCAGCGCGAGGTGGGCAACGACACGAAGAGCTTCTCGGCGGCCCTGCGCTCCGCGATCCGCCAGGACCCGGGGGTGATCCTGGTGGGTGAGATGCGCGACATGGAGACGATCAGCCTGGCGATCACCGCCGCCGAGATGGGCGTGCTCGTCTTCGGCACCCTGCACACCAACAACGCCCCCAAGACGATCGATCGCGTGATCGACGCCTTCCCCACCGATCAACAGCAGCAGGTCCGCACCATGCTCTCGGAGTCCCTGGCGGCGGTGGTGTCCCAGCTCCTGCTGCGCACGCCCGACGGCCGCGGCCGGATCGCGGTGCACGAAATCCTCCTCAAGACCGCCGGCCTGCCCAACATCATCCGCGAGGGCAACACGCCGATGATCAACTCCATCATTCAGTCCGGGAAGGGGCAGGGCATGCAGGCGATGGACGACGTGCTCTTCAACCTGGCCCGCGAGGGGAAGATCGCGGCGGAGGACGCCTTCCACAAGGCGACCAGCAAGGCCCGCTTCGAGCCCCTGGTGGGAATGGGCCAGGCCTGAGCTTCAGGCCGCCGCGGGCGCAGGCCTCTTCGACAGCTTCGCGCGCAGCTTCGGATCGACCTTGTCCCAGATCCGGCAGCAGACCCAGGTGAGCGCCAGCAGCGCAAAGGTCAGCACCCAGTACAGCGGCCAGTCCGCCTGCCCCCGGAAGAAGCGGGTGAAGAGGCCGACGTGGCGCTGGAACAAGAGCATCTCGTGGAAGAAGTACGCGGACAGCGACCACCCGCCGAACTGGGCGAGCAGCCTCGCCAGCCGGGAGTCGACCGACTTCGGGAAGCGGCGCTCGATCAACCGGAAGACGCCCACCAGCGACAGCACCAACGTCCACCGCTGGGCCGCGTTGGCTGGGTTGGTGAGCCAGAAGTTGTGCGGAGGGTACGCTGCCTTCAAGACGGCCTCCTGCCACCAGAGCAGCGCGCCCACGCCGATGAGCAGGCCCAGCCAGCGCCACAACTGCGCCTCTGTCTTCATCATCGCCACCGTGGCCCCGAAGGACGCACCGAGGAAGACGTAGCCGGCCCAGGGCAACAGCGGGAAGGTGGCGCCGGTGGTGGGATCCAGCACCCCCGGCTTCGAGGTGAGGAACACCGAGGCCACGCCACCGACATTCTCCAGCAGGGGGGAGACGGCGAAGGTGAGCGCCGCCAGGCCCAGCATCAGCCAGCGGAGCACCTGGGGGCGCGTGGAGAGGCCCACGAGGAGCGGCAGGGCGATGAGCAGGGACAGCCCGATGCACTGGAGGATGTCGATCCGGAGCAGCCACTTGGGCTCCCGAAGCAGGGGGAACCAGATGAAGTTGATGAAGCTGGCGACCAGCAGCACCTCGCCGATCCGCTTGAGCGTCTTCTTCGCCTGGGCCTGGCGTCTGCCCGCCAGCGCGGCGCGCACCTGCACCAGCGCCAGCGCGAAGCCCGCCGAGAAGATGAAGGACGGCGCCACCAGGCCGTCGATGCGCTGCAGTTGGTAGCCGAAGGGCGTGGTGATGAGGCCCGGCAGCAGCAGCACCTGGGCGTGGGTCTGGATCATCACCACCACCGCTACGCCCCGCAGCCAGTCGAAGGCGCGTATGCGCGAGCCCGAGGGAGCCGTCACGGACGACAGTCTTTCAAATCGCGTGCGCGCTGCCGAATTTTCGGGACCTGGGGTAGACAGTCGCGCCATGGGAAGCCACGCGTCCGATCCGAAGCTCCTGCCGGTGCCCTACAAGCCGCCTGCCACGGGCCGCCTCGACATCGAGCACCAGCTGCACGAGTGGACCAGCGGGACCCGCGGCGGCGGGGTGGTGCCGCAGGACTTCACCTGGGTCACCAATCCCAAGCAGACCCAGGAGGAGCTTGGCGCCGCCGAGGCCGAGAAGCCCCTGGGCAGGTGATCTTCAGCGCGTGACGCGCGCCAGGAAGGCCGCCAGCTTCGCCGGGATCTCCGGGGCGATGCCGTGCCCGCCGTCGAAGCCGTGGAACTCCACTGCCAGGCCCCCCGGCGCCTCCTCCAGCCGCAGGGCCACGTCCGTCGCCAGCATGGCGCCCTGAGAGAACCCGCCCAGCACCACCTGCTTCATCGGCAGGCCCGTCTGGGTGGCCACGTCCAGCACCAGCCTCTTGAAGACGTTGCGCGCCTGCGGCATCCCTTCCGGCTCCACCTTGCGGAACTCGCGCAGCGCGTGGGGATCTCCCTGCTGGAGCCGGGCCACCGTGGGGAGATCGATCATCCACCACGCGCGGCTGTCCCCCCACCCGAAGCCACCCAGCGACAGCGGCGCCGCCGGGAAGAAGAAGCGCGCGCCGGCCAGTGACGGCTGCTTCGCCACCAACTCGCCAGCCAGTCCCACCAGATCGTCCCCAGGCGCGCCGAAGCCGTGACAGAGGATGACGGCCGCGGTGGGCGCTCCGGCCGTGTCCTGCAGCACCTGCACGTTCAGCCCGGCGATCTCGGTCCGCATGGGCGCCTGCCGTACGACGATCCGTCCGCTGCGACAAGCGCTTGACCTCGCGCGCCGGCTGTATTGCCCTGCTGCCCCGCGTGGGCTTCGTACTCCGGGTCACCCAGGGCGCAGGCGAAGGCGAAGAGTTCTCGTTCGAGGGCGGGGAGGTCCGTTTGGGCCGCACCGCCGACAACGACGTGGTGATCAAAGATCCCTCGTCCTCCCGCAGCCACTGCCGGATCTTCGAGAAGAGCGGCTCGCGCTTCGTCGAGGACTTGAAGAGCGCCAACGGCACCGAGGTGAACGGGCGGCCGCTGGGCGCCCCGCACCAACTGTCGCCGGGAGACACGATCACCATCGGGGACGTGGCGCTGCGCTACGAGTCCGACGAGGTGGACCCCAACGCCACCCTGCTCAAGCCGCCGGAGTCGACCGTCGACGAGAGCGGCGACGAGGATCCCAACGCGACGCTGCTCAAGCCGCCCCAGACGCCTGTGGCGCGGCGACCCAGCCAGGCGCGAGCCGCCGTGGCGCGCCCCAGCCGGGCCCCCAGGCGCGCGCCCGAGGCGGAACCGGAAGAACCCGAGGCGCCCGAAGCGCCGGAGCCGGAGGAGGGGTCGCAAGACGCCCCCGAGGCCACCGATGACGAGGATCAGGGTGACGAGGACCCCGCCAGCGGGAACGCCACCCGGAACTTCGAGGTGCCGCCGCCGAAGGCGCTCGCATCCCGGCGGGGTAGCTCCTCAGGTGCCCCTGCTCGCGCGAGGCCCGCCCGCGAGGACGCCGCGCCGCTGTCCGCCGCTGACCGCGCCCGGCAGCGCCGCGAGCTTGGGCGGTCCGCGTCGGGCAAGGCCGTGCTCTTGTGGCAGGACCTGCCGATGCCCGCGAAGATCGCCGTCGCGTTGGTGGGCGGCGCCATGACGTTGGGCTTCATGGCGCTGGTGGTGAGCGCGGTGCTGCCCAGGCGCGCCGTGCAGAAGGAAGAGCCGGCCGAGCTGCTGCCCAACGCCGATCCGATCGCCGAGAGCTTCGGCGAAGGCGATGGCATCGACTTCCCCCGGCCGGACATGAAGACCTTCACCTTCACCGCCGCCTCGCCCACCCGCATCGTCGGGGTGCTGCACTACCAGGCGAAGGACATCTCCAAGGACGAGGTGTCGGTGGAGCTCAACGGCGTGCAGCTCGGCAGCGTGCCGCCCGACAGCCTCGACGCCGATCAGCGCGAGCTGGACCTGGTCCTACCGGCCACGTCGGTGAAGCCCGGCGAGCCCAACACGCTCGTCTTCGACAACGTGCAGAACCCGCCTGCTGACGATCCCTGGCGGATCTGGAACATCTGGGTAGAGATCATCCCCGTCCCGGAGATGAGCACCGACGAGGCCACGCGCCAGGCCAAGGAGGAGGTCGATAAAGCCTCCAAGTTCTACGAGCAGCGCAACGTGGGCGCCGAGAACCTCTTCCGCGCCTGGAAGACGTACCGCGAAGCCTGGCTGCTGCTGGAGTCCACCCCCGATCGCCCCGAGGAGCTCTGGCAGATCGCCCGCACCCGCATGCGGGAGATCCGCCCCGAGCTGGACGCGAAGTGCTCGGCCATGCTGGTGGGTTACAAGCAAGCGATTTCACAGAAGAACCAAGACCTGGAGAAGGCCCGCCTAGTGCTGGAAGGCATCCCCGCGCACTTCCCGACGCGCGAGCACGCCTGCTACAACATCTCCCGCGCGCTCCTCGCTGACCTCGATGAGCTGGGTGAGATGCCGGCCCACTGAGGCCTACAGCTCCCTTCAGCGGCGCCAGACGCGGCCACTCGACTGATGGAGACGGTGTCACCCCGGGGCGACAATGCCTGCGTGAGAATGACACGTCAGGCGACCAGGCGGGGAGGGCGGGGTCAGGCGGCCGTGGAGACGGCGATCGTCATGCCGCTCTTCGTCTTCATCATTCTCGGGCTGCTGCAGCTCGGGCTGATGCACCAGGCCAAGCTGATGGCCAAGTACGCCGCGTTCAAGGCGGTGCGCGCCGGGTCGATCAACCGGGGCGACAAGGCTGCGATGACCAACGCGGCCATCTCGGTGCTGCTGCCCATGATCAGCCGCGACGACGAGGTAGGCGGAGTGCGCAACACCGGATCGGCCTCCAAGTTCACCAAGGCCTTCAATGAGGTCGCCAAGTCGGCCAACAACAAGCAGGGCAACAACACCCCCATCGTCGACGTCACCATCTGCCACCCGCGGCGCAACGACGCCGACGAGAAGACCGACTTCGACGATCCGCGGAACAACACGGTGACGGGCGCGAGGGCCCCGTGGCGGCCCTTCGAGAAGACCAAGCTCGCGATCCAGGTCACCTTCTACTACCGGATGTTCATCCCCTTCGCGAACGCCTTCGTCTGGTACGCGGCGTACGGGCAGGAGACCGCGGCGCAGATGGACGCGATGAAGTACGCCTTGCGGACCAAGACGAAGAAGAAGGAAGCCAGCGCAGCCCGGACGGATCGCGACGGCGGCGGGTGGACCCTGGCCCGCCTCAAGAGCGAGGCCGATGGGGGCAAGTACATCATGCCGATCCGTGCCAGCTACGCGATGCGCATGATGTCCAACTTCAAGAACGGCGTGCTGCCCAACAAGAACGACTGCCGCGTGGCGTGGCAGAAGCAGGGGAACTGATCATGACTCGCTCGATGACTGCTTCCAGGCGGCGCTCCCGTGGCCAGGTGCTGGTGCTGGCCTGCGTCACCTTCCTCACCATGGCGCTGATGATGATGGCCAGCTTTGGCGTCGCCAACGCGGTGCACGAACGCATCCGCGTTCAGGCCGCAGCCGACGCCCAGGCCTTTTCCGTCGCCACCATGGAAGCCCGCGCCTTCAACACCATGGCGTACATGAACCGCGCCATCGTCGGCGCGCTGGTGTCGGAGATGGCGCTGCACGCGTGGAAGGCGATCGCCGAGCGCGACGAGTCGATGATGCGGGCCGGCTTCTTCTCCTTCTTGATGGTCGCCGCCATCGAGTTCAGCAAGTGCCCCAAGTTCAATCTGCAGCACTGCTGGCACGGGATCGAGGCGCTGATGATCGCCTTCGAGTACAACAGTAAGGCCAGCGAGATCAGCAACGAGATCCAGTCGAAGGACAGCCAGTTCAAGGGCGCCGTCACCAGCTTGAACGACGCGATCAAGGAGCTGCACGCCGCCCAGAAGGAAATGCTGGGCGAGGTGAAGAAGCAGATGGGATCGGGCTCGACCCTGCTCGGGCGGCTGCTCCGAGAGACCGCACCACAGGCCAGCCCCGCGTCGCTGAGTGACTACAACACCAGCGACTTCGCCTGCGCCCTCGAGGGATCCGGCTTCGACGACGACTGCCAGGATCGCTCCTGGAAGGGCCATGGCTCGGTGCTGTCGGCGTCCAGGCGCCGCGACGTGATCGAGAGCGCCGCCATGGCAGCGCGCAACGGGTTCGAAGCCGGAGGGTGGATGCCCCCCCACTTCGGCCGCAAGCTGTCGGGTGACGACTACAAGGGCGACGGAGTAGTCATCAACCCGCTGGTCAACAACCCGGACGCCGCCATGGACATTCAGGACGAAGGCAGCTTCAGAGAGATCGGCTTCATGCCCACCGAAGCCGAGGTGGCCAGCGACAACGTCTCGGGTGACGTGAAGTTTGGCTTGGTGACGGTGTCCTGGAAGCACGGCAACGGGATCTGGTTCACCAACGGCTCGGCTTCCAGCGGCAGTCCCTACCGGGGCGTCCCTTGCAGCGGCGACGACTGCTTCATCAACTTCCGCATGCACCCCACCGGCGGCGAAGACGACTACGGCCAGCCGGCCACCTATGGAGCGGTGAAGCAGGACCTGCGCAAGACGCGCGACGAGCGCACCGGCCCGGGCTGGGTCTCGGCGCGGCCGTGGGAGGTCAACACCGAGGGCACCGTCTCGGTCAAGCTCACCAAGGACAAGCCGGCCGAGCTCAAGCTGGTGTCCCAGAAGCCGGGCTATGGGATCGCCAAGGGGAAGACCTACTTCCATCAGTTGGGCGCGTGGGACGTGCCCCCCAACATGTTCGATCCCTTCTGGCGGGCCAAGCTGCACCCCTTCGTCCGCGACGAGCTGGCCGAGGTGCTGGGGACCATGGGCGACTCCAACGGGAAGCAGATCATCAACGACAGCAATTCGGCCGTGGAAGGGGTGATCAAGTGAGGCGCTTCAGTCCCCGTCGCGGCGCGGCCGCGGTCGAGCTCGCGGTCACCATGGTGCTGCTGGTGCCGCTGATCATGTACACGCTCTTCCTGGAAGACCTGCTCGCCTACAAGCTGGAGCAGCAGGAGCCCACCATCGTCTCGGGCTGGGACTACGCGATCATCGACTACCAGGAAGGGAAGGGGCTGGGGCGCGTGCCGAACATGAACCAGCTCAAGTACTGCGACCACTCCTCCGCGTTCGACTCGTACGACAAGACGTACGACTGCAACACGGACGGCATCCACCACGAGGCGGGCACGGCTCACCAGTGTTGGCTGGTGCCCGGCGCGAAGCAGCTCGCGTGCGGGGTGTCCGCGTCGGTTGGGATGGAGTTGCTGCCAACCAACAAGGAGTTCCTGGCCTGGCACGGCCAGTTCAACAAGGGCGGCATGGCGCGGTGTACCGCCACCCTGGCCGTGATGAACTACTTCCTGCCCAATAAGTTCTTCAACTGGGCGGCCCACAGCGGCTCCCAGCGCGACGTGATCGGCAAGAGCAAGCTGGGGGGTGAAGCTGCGAAGAAGGGCTCGGCAAACGCCACCGTTCACGGCGAGGCCGGCGGCGTCGACCAGACCGACTCGGATTCTGAGGACACTGGTCCGACGACCGGGGGCGGAGCGGCGGGGTCGTGGATCCTCAAGGAAGAGGTCTTCGCCGTCCTGCACGACCCGTGGGCGCTCAACGTCATCGACGACACCAATCCGAACAGCTACCAGCGCAACCATCCCTTCTGGGAGCGGGCCAACGTCTATTACGACAACCTGACCGGCGGCTTCGTGAAGCAGGGCAACAAGGACGCCAAGGACTACCGCGAGGAGCTCGACGAGCTGATCGGCTCGAACGCCGCCGAAGACATCAACACCTTTCCCGCGGGGACCTGCTTCCCCAACTGCGGCGACGATCCGTCTTCACTGCCGCTGGCCTGGAAGAAGGACATGACCCGCGACTTCAACGACGGCTACGCCTCGGGCTGGGAGGATCAGCGGATGAGCCAGGCCAACCGCCAGGACAAGTTCCCCGAAGCCTGGGGTCCCCCGTGAGTGAGAAGCGGCAGCCCGCCGGCGCCCGTCCGGGCGTCTCTCTGGCCAGGCTGCTGCTGCTCGCGGCATTCGCGGGCGTCGTCGCGGGCCTGTTGCTCTTCAAGGTGCGCGACGATCAACCCCTGGACGAGCTGGAGGTCGCCGAAGCGGCCGCGGAGCGCGCGGTGCCGCTGGGGGCGCCGTCGGAGTCGGTGGATCCAATGGCCCCCGATCCACAGTCTCTGCGGGGCATTCCTCCGTACCCCGGGGCCGCGCCCCGAAAGGTGATGACTCAGCCTACCGTGCAGAGCGTGCCCATGTCCGTGTCCTGGTTTCAGACCCAGGACTCACCGGACGCGGTGCTGAGCTTCTACGAGAAGGCCTTCGCGGCGAAGAGCATGCTGTACACCTCGCACCGCTACAACCACCGGCTGGGCTACGTCGCCTGGCTCGAGAGGCTGGGAGGCAAGGACGCCGGCGCGGCCCACGGGATCATGCACATGATCAGCGCCTCCCTGGAGGGCTCGAAGACGGTGGTGCTGCTGTCCGCGTCCCGGCCGGACTTGATGATGGAGGCCCGGCCGAAGCTGCCCGAAGGCATCACCCTGCCCGAGGCCACCGAGGCGCCCCAGGTGATCCAGATGGGGGAGGGTGTGGGCACCCGGGAGGTCGTCTACGCGCGCACGTTGAACAAGCCGCCTTCCGAGGCCGTCAGCTTCTTCGACGCCCAGCTGAAGAAGGGCGGGTGGGAGGTGGTGGAAGAGGCGACTGGAGGCGATCAGCGCGCCCTCGTAGGGAAACGGGCAGGCAGCACCGTGGTCGTCAACGCGCAGGCCGACGGTGTACATTCCAACCTCATTCTGACGTTCAGCCGGCAACCGGCACCGGAGGCCATTCGATGATCCGCAAGACGATGATGCTGTTCGCGCTGTGCCTGGCAGTCCCCGCGCTGGCGGGCGAGGCCCAGTGCAAGAAGCAGTGCGAGGAGACCGTCAACCAGTGCAAGGACATGTGCAAGAAGCAGCTCGCGAAGACGGCCCCAGACAAGATCGGGTTCTGCCAGCAGAAATGCAAGGAGTTCACCAATGAGTGCACCAAGCGCTGCCATGAGGAAAAGGGCGAGCACTGAGCGCCCCGGGCTCTTCCGGCGTCTGTCCGCCCGCGGGCAGGCGATGGTGGAGTACAGCGTGATCACCCACTTCCTGCTGATCGGCGGGACGGTGCTGCTCTTGCCGGTGATCACCAAGCTGTACGAGAGCCTCTCGCTGTACTTCGAGAGCATCTACTTCGTGCTGAACACCGCGGCGATCTAGCGGGCCTTCGCGCGGCGCGATTCCACACGGTCCGGCGGTTGAACCGGGCTAAGACGTGGCGCCCATGGATCCGACGGCGCCCCAGAAGCAGCGTTCTCCCTGGCTCTATGTGTTGCTCGGCTGCGGCGGGCTGGCTCTGCTGCTCTGCTTGGGCTTCACCGTCTTCTTCCTGTTCATCGCCAAGAAGGGCAGCGACATGATGGCGGGGATGACCGACCCCACCGTGAAGGAGGAGAACGCGAAGAAGCAGCTCGGCGGCCTGCCCGAGGGCTACGCGGTGCTGGCCAGCATCAGCGTCTTCGGCCTGATGGACACCACGGTCCTCACGGACAAGACGACGGAGGACGGAGGCCTGGCCGAGGGGGCGCGGCTGTTCCAGTACTTCCACGTGATCGGCAACGAGAAGAACAAGGACACCAAGGCCTTCTTCACCGGCGACGGCGACGCGAAGGCCCTGCGCAACTCCAACGTCAACCTGCGCGCCGAGGACGTGATCAAGAAGGGCAGCGTCACGGTGGACGGGCGGAAGATCTTCTACGTGGCCACCCGCGGTACGATGGACACCGGCGGCACGCGCGTCGAGGGGCTCAACAACGCGGTCCTCTTCGACTGCCCGGGCGAGGCGCTCTTCATGGGCGTGTGGAGCCAGCCGGATCCGAATCCGCAAGCGAAGGCCGGTGAGCTGGACCTCACGGGCACGGTGGCCGACGAGGCCGAGCTTGCGAAGTTCATCAAGCCCGTCGATCCCTGCGGAAAGTGAGCCGGCGATGATCGCGGCGGTGCTGGTGCTGTCCCTCGCAGCGCTCGACGGCGGCGTGGACCAGGCGGAGCAGCCCGCCTCCGATCCGGCCGTTCCTGAAGCGGCTGCGGCCGTTGCCGCCGAGCCCGCGGTGGAGCCGGCGGACGCCGGCGTCGCAGACCCGGGCGCCACGAGCGCCGAGGCCGCGCCCACCGCCGAGAATCGCGACGTGCCGCCCAGGTTCATCAAGGGCGAGCTGTCCACCTACCTGGGGGCCGATCGCCTGGTGGTGCAGAACACGCGGCTCGGCGTGTCCGCGGGCCTCGACCGCTTTGGCGAGGTCTATTACCTGCTGGTGGAGCCGCTGGTGGATCTGCGCTTCCTCGACGGCGCGCTGGGCGTGGGCTTCGGCGCGCCCTTGCGGTTCGAGATGGTCAGCCTGGAGACCAACCCCGCCACCGGCGATCCCTACCTGACGCAGAACCTCGGGAGGATCCGCAAGGAGGACTGGGACTCGTTCCACGACTACGGGCGCCTGCTCAAGTACGTCACCTACGGGAAGAAGGAAGAGCCGCTCTACGTGTCGGTGGGGCAGCGGTACGCCACCTCCATCGGCCACGGGGCGATCACCCGCCGCTACTCCCCCAACATCGACATCGACTACCCGCGCGTCTCCGCCGAGGTGGACGCCTACAACCGCTTCGGCGGCTTCGAGCTGATGGTCAACGACGTGCTGGCCTGGAACCAACTGTCGGGGATCGCCTTCTTGAAGCCCTTCTCCTTCTTCAACCCGCAGAGCGAGCTGTTGAAGAGCTTCTCCATCGGGCTCTCCGGCGGCCTGGACTGGGCGGCGCCGTACAATCTGGTGGTGGAGAACGGCGTGCGGGTGCTGGACGATCAGAAGCGGCTGGTCACCGAGAACAAGCCGGTCGGCATCGTGGGCGCGGACGTCGAGTTCAAGGTGATGAAGACGGAGCAGGTCGACTTGAAGCCGTACGTCGACTTCTCGATGCTGGTGGGCGGGGACTTCGGGCTGACCGGCGGCCTCCTGGGTCGCTTCAACGTGGGCAAGGAGATCGTCAACGCATTCCGCGTGGTGGTGGAGGCGCGTTACCTGGGTAGCCGCTACGCCCCGAGCTACTTCGACACCTTCTACGAGGTGGATCGCTTCATCTACAAAGAGCTGCCGCGCGTCGATCCGGCGGTCGCCAACTACGTACCCAAAGGCCGGTACCTGCTGGAGCACGGGCTGGGCGAGCGCTTTGGGTACTACCTCGAGGGCAGCTGGGGCATCCCCGGGGCGGTGGGCCTGACGCTGGCGTTGCAGGGCGTCTCCAACTCGCGGGCGACGGACTTCGTGGCCCACCTCGAGGTGCCGGTGCTGAGCTTCTTCCAGATCTTCGGCAGCTATTACCTGCGCGGCGTCGAGTCCTGGAGCGAGCTGGGCTACCAGGCAGATCAGGGCGTCCTGGGGCTGTTCGGAAACAAGGCGGTGGCCTTCGCCGGCGCGCGCCTGAAGATCCTGCCGTTCCTGTTCCTCAACGGGCGCATGTACAAGACGTTCCGGATGAACGAGGCGCTCCGGCGCTACGACAACCAGTTCGGCTTCGTGGTCGATCTCGAGATCGGCTACGAGTTCCGCAAGAAGAAGGAGCTGCCGCCGCCTCCGCCGCCCAACGCCTTCGAGGGCAGCGCGCACTCCTCCTTTGCGTCGCGATGACCTCCCTCGACGGGCTGGCCAGGCAGTTCGGGGTGACGCGGTTGGCGCGGCTGACGGAGCTCGACCGCTGTGGGGTGGAGGTGGTGGGGGCCGTGCGCCCACGGGGGCACGTGCTGCAGGTGTCGCAGGGGAAGGGCCTGACGCTCGAGGCGGCACGGTGGAGCGCGCTGATGGAGGCCGTCGAGCTGGCTGCGGCCGAGTCGCCGGACCCCTCGCGGCTCGTCTTCGGGCCGCCGCCCCAGGAGGCGTTGTGGGTCCCCGGGGACGAGTCCATCGCCTGGGCGCCCGGTGAGCTGCTGGGGAGCAGCCAGCGGACCTTCGTTCCCGCGGACGCGGTGTACTGCCCTCCTGGCGGGGTGGCGTGGCTGGGCCCGTCGTCGAGCACCTGGCGATCGAATGGGCTGGGGGCGCACCCGACGAGCCGGAAGGAAGCCGTGGCGCACGCGGTGCTGGAGGTGGTCGAGCGCGACGCGCTGGCCCGCGTGCTGCCCCAGGGGTGGACGCCGGCGGCGACGCAGTGGCTGGTGACGCCTCCGCCCCGTCTGGCTGAAGCGCTGGCGCGCAGAGGGTTCGAGCTGTTCGTCTTCGATCTCACGCCGCGCGGCGAGGCCCTGGCCCTGGCCGGGGCGCTCTTGTTCGACGGGGGCGAGGGGCCGGTGCCGCTCACTGCCGGTTATGCGTGCCGACGATCCTTCGAGGAGGCGGCGGTGGCGGCGGTGCTGGAGGCGGCCCAGTCGCGGCTCACGGAGATCCACGGCGCGCGCGAGGACGTGGCGATCGGTCGTCGTGAGGCCGGCCGGGACCTGCGGGCAGTTTTCTCGCTCGCGAGGCCGGCCCGGGCCCCGCGACGTCGCTTGCGGGGCGAGTGGAGCCGATCCGTGCGCGCGCCGGTGGCCATCGTCACCCTGCGGGAGGCGCCGTGGGTGGTGAAGGCGGTGAGCGACGAGCTGCTGGTCTCCGAGCTTCTGTGATCGCCGTCGCGGGATCGCTCTGAGGCGGGTGGGGCCTGGTCGGTGGAGGCGGTGCTCGTCGCGGGCAGCCCCTCGACGCCGCAGTCTGGATCAGCGGGAGTGGGGCCGAGGGGCTGGCCGCGAGAGGCAGGGCGCGCTGGCACCGCGACAGCACCGCTCCCCGAGGCCGTGTCGTCCGGCGTCGCTCGGGCTAAGCCGTCTTCATGCCTTCCGACGTGATCGTCTTCCTGGGCCCTTCCCTCCCGCTGGCCGAGGCCCGTCGCCTCCTCCGCGCCGACTACCGCCCGCCCGCCCGTCAGGGTGACGTCTTCCGCACACTCGTCGATCGCCCGCGGGTCATCGCCCTCATCGACGGCGTCTTCGAGTCCGTGCCTGCCGTGTGGCACCACGAACTGCTCGCTGCCCACGCCGCCGGCGCGCACGTCTTCGGCGCCTCCAGCATGGGCGCCCTGCGCGCGGCCGAGCTTCCCGGCGTGGTCACAGGGGTGGGGGAGATCGCGCGCCGCTTCACCCGGGGCGAGTGGCAGGACGACGCGCTGGTGGCGCTCCTCCACGCCGGCGCAGATCATTCCTTCCGCCCGATGACGCTGCCGTGGGTCAACGCGTGGGCCACCGCGCGGACCGCCCGCCAGGCAGGCGTCTTGACGCGGAAGCAGCACGGCGAGCTCCTCGAGGCCGCCTCCTCGCTCTTCTACCAGTCCCGCACCTGGCGCCGCGTCCTCGAGGCGACCGGCTGGCGCGAGGAGCTGCGCGCGAAGGTGGCGAGCTTCGTCCAGCGTCACGCCGTCGACTTGAAGGCCGATGACGCCCGCGCCTGTCTCCGTGCGGCGCAGCGCGCCGGCCCGCGCCGCCCACCACGTCCCTTCCACGCCTCCAGCTTCGTGCGGCGGCAGCGCCTCACGCAGACGGCTCCCCTGCGCGAGTGGCAAGGCCGCCCAGATCGCGCAGCACTGGAAGAACAGGGCACCCGCCGGCTCCTCCTCGCAGGGTTTGCGCGCCTCGCCGGCCTGACCCCCAGCCCCCAGGCGTTGGCCCGCTGGAGCCGCCGGCTGCCGCCACAGGGACTGGGCGAAGACGAGCGCGCTACCCTCGCGGAAGCCCTGGCCCTGGAGGAGCTGATCCTCTCGGCGCCGGAGCGCTTCCTCCCGGACGGGCCGTCACGCCTCGAAGGGCTGGCGCTGGAGGCTCGGCTCCTGCGCCGGGATTCACCTGCGCGCCGCGCGCGTTAGACTGTCCAGCGGATGCGCTTGGCGAGTTACAACGTCCGGTACTTCGGACACGGGCTCAAGGGGTTGGCAAGCACCTCGGCCTCGAAGGCGAGGATCGCGGAGGCGCTGCTGGCGCTCAGCCCCCTGCCTGACGTGGTGGCGCTGCAGGAGGTGGAGACGCGCTCCATTCGCGCCCGGGTGGCGCACCGGGGCGTGCACCCGTCGGAGACGCAGCTCGAGGCCTTCCTCCGCCACCTCGGCGGCGAGTTCAAGAAACAGGGCCGGGTGATGCCGTACCGCGCCTGGTACTTCCCCGCTCACACCTACCAGGTGGGCATGGTGAAGCTGTACACCACCGGCCTGGCGATGCTGGTCAACGCCCAGACGCTGGAGGTGGTGGCCGACAACGGCCACAAACCTCACCACATCACCCACCACACCTCCGAGCGCCTCAAGCGGGTGAAGCAGACGCGGATCGCCGCGCACCTGCAGGTGGAGGACGTGAAGGGTCGTCGCTTCCACGTCTTCAACACGCACCTCTCCCTGCCCACGCCCTGGGCGAGGGAGTTCTGGAGCGAGAAGCAGAAGATGGGCCACGGGAAGAACCAGCTCGAGGAGGCGCGCGCGGTGCGGCACTTCATCGAAGACACGGCGAAGTCCGAGCCCTTCCTGCTGGTGGGCGACTTCAACTCGGCGCCCTCCTCGCCGGTGTACCGCTACCTCTCTGGGCAGTGCCACCTGTTCGGCGCCCAGGAGGTGCTCAGGCAGATCGACGCGCGCCGCCCGGACACCTTCGCCACCGCCGGCTTCCTCAACCTCCGCATGCACCTCGATCACATCTTCGCGGGCAACCGGGTGAGCTTCGGCGATCTCAACGACACGCACCCCTTCGGCGACGCGGCGGGGCGCTTCCACGGTCTGTCCGATCACGTCCCGCTGATCACCAGCTTCGACATCGGCTGACGGCGGTCGAGATCGAAGAGCTCGTAGTCCTCCGCCCGGGCGTGCAGCATGCCGCCGTCGATGAAGTACATCCGTGCGTCGACCTGGCAGCCGAGCTGGTAGCGCACCATGTCCGCCTCGACGCGCAAGCTGCGGATCGGCCCGTCTACGCTGCCGGGCTCGCACCACGCCGCCAGCTCTTCGCGGCACTTCTTGTCGCGCACGTGGCCCACCGCCTGCGGGAAGTTCGGCGGCAGCCGCCGGGGATCGAAGCGGCGCCGGGGCGGGCCGTCCAGCTGGCCCGGCTTGGCCAACTTTGGATCCACCGGCCGGTGGAACAACACGCCCCGGCCCTCCCCGCGCTTCGCGTCGCCGGCCTGGTGGAGGGGCGTCAGATCCAGCGGCCCGTCCTTCCACCTCGCCACCCGATCGTCGAGGAAGGCGTTGAGCGCGTGCGCCGCGCCGGCCGCGGTGGAGGTGTCCCCGTGGAGCAGGGCCAGGTCGTCCAGCGTGACGCCGGCGTGCACCACCAGCAGGCCCTGGTGCTCGTGGGCGAGGCGAAAGCGCCGGGTGCGCAGCAACTCGGTCACCAGCACGCGCTGCGCCACCGAGAAGCAGGAGCAGTCGCGCGACAAGAGCTCGGCGGTGGGGAGGAAGGGGTAGCGCTCGAGCAGCTCGGCCTGGCGCTCGCGATCCACGTTGCCCCGGCGGTAGGCAAGGTCGGCCTGCTGGCGCGCGGCGTCGAAGGCCGAGTCGTCCGCGAAGTGGCTCAGCTCGCCCACGCGCGCGAGGTCGTGGTTCCCGGCCAGCAGCACCACCTGGTCGGGTGGGTGCGACGCCAGCCAGGAGAGCATCGCCAAGGCGTCGTCGGTCGCCTCCCGGCGGGCCTCCGGCGGGCCCCAGTCGAAGTGGTCGCCGATGGAGATGAGCAGCACGTCGCCGCGCAGCCGCTCTCCGTCCAGCAGGTGGTGGGCAGCCAGCACCGCCCGCACGGTGGCGAAGGGCGCCTGGGGGTCGCCGATCGCGACGTGGTGACGAAATGGTCCGGCCATGGGTGGTCGAGGTTATACGGCCTGCCGATGACCTTCGCTCAAGGCGCGTTGCTGGTGGGAGCGGCCTTGCTCGGCGGTGCGCTCAACTCCGTGGCCGGAGGGGGCAGCTTCTTCACCTTCCCGGCGTTGATCCTCAGCGGCACCTCACCGCTCGTGGCGAACGCGACCAGCACCGTGGCGCTGTGGCCGGGCTCGCTGGCCAGCGCGGCGGGCTACTGGCGCGAGGTGGGGGAGGAAGGCGCGCTGGTCCGGCGGCTCGCGCCCGCCAGCCTCTTCGGCGGCTTCCTCGGCGCGTGGTTGGTCACGCTCACGCCGGGGCGGACCTTCGAAGCGCTGGTGCCCTTCCTCCTCCTGGTCGCCACCCTGACGTTCACCCTCGGGGAGCGGCTGCGCGCGGCCCTGGCGCGGCGCGGCCCCCCGTCACAGAGGCTCTTCGTCGCCCTCCAGCTCCTCATCGCGATCTACGGCGGCTACTTCGGTGGAGGGATGGGCCTGATGATGCTGGCCCTCTTCAGCCTCCTGGGGCCCCGGCACCTGCACGGGATGAACGGCCTCAAGTCGGTGCTGGGAGTGGCCATCAACCTGGCGGCGCTGCTGGTCTTCATCGTGGACGGGCTGGTGGACTGGCCGCGGGCCCTGGTGATGACGGCCGCGGCGGTCGTGGGGGGCTACGGGGGCGCCGCCCTGGCCCGCCGCGTCGACGCACTGAAGGTGAAGCGGGGCGTGGTGGTGCTGGGGTGGCTCATCACCGCCGCCTTCTTCCTCGAGACGTTCAGTTGACGGTCAGGCCGCCGCCATGCTGCCCGCGTAGAAGCCTTCCAGCAGCTCCTTGTACTTGGCCTCCACCGCCTTGCGCTTGAGCTTCTGGCTGGGCGTCAGGTCGCCTTCCTCCAGGGTGAGATCCTTCGGGAGGATGGCGAAGTTCTTGATCGACTCGTAGCTGGCCAGGCCCTTGTTCAGCTCCGCGATGAACGGCTTGATCAGCGCGTGCGTGCGGGGATCCTTGACGATCTCGGCGTAGCCGCCGGTGACGCCGTTCTCCCTGGCCCAGGCGGTGATCGCCTCGGGCTCGAGTGCGATCAACATGGTGCAGAAGTTCCGGTTGTTCCCGTGCACCAGCGACTGGCTGACGTAGGGGCAGATCATCTTGAACTTTCCTTCGATGTTCTGCGGCGCCACGTACTTGCCGCCCGACGTCTTGATCAGGTCCTTCTTCCGGTCGGTGATCTTGAGCAGCCCGGCGGAGTCGATCTCTCCGATGTCGCCGGTGTACAGCCAGCCGTCCTTGATCGTCTCGGCGCTGGCCTCCGGCAGGTTGTGGTACCCGCGCATCAGCCCGCGGCTCTTGATGAGGATCTCCCCGTCCTCGGCGATCTTCACCTGCGTGCCGGGCAGGGGAGGGCCCACGGTGCCGAACTTGAAGGAGTCGGGACGGTTCACGAAGGACGCGGCGCTGGTCTCGGTCAACCCGTAGCCCTCGAGGATCAGGATCCCCGCGGAGTGGAAGAACTCCGCCATCTCCCTCGACAGCGGCGCCGACCCCGACACGAAGTAGCGCAGCCGCCCGCCGAAGCGGTTCTGCAGCTTCGAGAAGACCAGCCTGGTGGCCACCGAGTTCTTCAGCGCCAACAGGCCAGAGGGCTCCTGCCGCTTCTGGCGCAGCGCCGACACCTCCTTTCCCACCGCGAAGGCCCACTTGAAGATGGAGTACTTGATCCCCCCCTCCTTCTTCGTGCCCTCGACCACCTTGTTGTAGACCTTCTCGAAGATGCGGGGCACGGCGGCGACGAAGGTGGGCCGCACCTGGCTCAGGTTCTCGACGATCTTGTCCACCCGGCCGTCCACCGCTGTCTCAAAGCCGATCTTCAGCTGCGCCACCTCCAGCACCTTGCCGAAGCTGTGGGCCAGCGGCAGCCAGAGGAACTGCACGTCGTCGGGCACCAGCAGCTTGAGCTCGTCGATCGCCTCGGCCTCGTACACCCAGCAGTCGTGCGTCAGCACCACGCCCTTGGGCTTGCCGGTGGTGCCGGACGTGTAGATCAGCGTGGCCAGATCGCCGTTCTTCACCGAGCTGCACACCGCCTCCCAGTCGGCCTGTGACGCCGCCTTGCCCTTCTCCATCAGCTCGTTGAGCGTCAGCACCCAGCCGTCAGGCGTGGCCTTCCCGTCGATGGTGACGACGTGCTTCACGCCCTGGAGCGCCCCGCGCACCTGCTGCAGCTTGGCCACCTGCTCGTCGTTCTCCGCGAACACCACCTTCGTGTCCGAGTCGTTGATGATGTAGGCGCACTCCTCGGGCAGGTTGGACGGGTAGATGGTGGTGGTGGCCCCGCCCGAGCAGAGGATCCCCATGTCGACGCTGATCCACTCGTAGCGGGTGTTGCACAGGATCGCCGCGCGCTGCTCGTTGGCCAGCCCCAGCGCCTTGAGGCCCATCGCGATCTGCTTCACGTGCTCGCCGAACTGCTTCCACGACACCTGCTTCCAGCCCGAGCCCGACGGGTACGAGTAGGCGTTCGCGTCAGGGGTGGCCTTGATGCGGTGCAGCAACACCTCGGGGACGGTCTGAAAGCCCATGCGCGACTCCTGGAGTTGAGGAAACCGCGCAGGAATGTACCGGCGCGGGGCCTCCCTGCAACCGCAATGTCACCAGAACGACGAAGCCGGCGCCCCTCACGCGAGGGAACGCCGGCTCCATGGGAAGCCAGGGCGCTCGAGCGCCTGCTACTTCCGCGCTGCCTGATCCGCGGCCAGCTTGTCCTTGTACTTCTTGATCATCTCTTCCTGCTCGCCGCGGGGCACCGCCGAGTACTTGGCGAACTCCATGGTGAAGTTGCCCTTGCCCTGGGTGGCGCTGCGCAGATCCGTGGAGTAGCCGAACATGGTGTTGAGCGGCACTTCCGCCACCACCGTCACCTGGCCGTCCGCGTTGGACGTCTCGAGGATGACGCCGCGGCGCTGGTTCACCTGGCCCACCACCGAGCCCTGGAACTCGGTCGGCGCCTCGACCTCTACCTTCATGATCGGCTCGAGCACCACCGGCTTGGCCGCCGCGTAGCCCTCGCGGAAGCCCATGATCGCCGCCGTCTTGAAGGCCTGCTCGCTGGAGTCCACCGCGTGGAAGGCGCCGTCGTTGATCACGCAGCGAATGCCCACCACCGGGAAGCCGATCAGGCTGCCCTTCTTGATCGCCTCCTGGAAGCCCTTGTCGCAGGCGGGGATGAACTCGCGGGGGATGGAGCCGCCGACGATCTCGTTGACGAACTCGTACTGCATCACCGCGTCGGACGGCAGCGGCTCGAGGAAGCCGCACACCCGCGCGAACTGGCCGGAGCCACCCGTCTGCTTCTTGTGCGTGTAGGCGAACTCGCCCTTCTGGGTGACCGTCTCGCGGTAGGCCACCTGCGGCTTGCCCGCCACCACGTCGCAGTTGTACTCGCGGCGCATCCGCTCCATGTAGATCTCGAGGTGCAGCTCCCCCATGCCCGAGATGATCGTCTGGGAGGACTCCTCGTCCTGGTGCACCCGGAAGGTCGGATCTTCCTTGGTGAAGCGGTTGAGGGCCTTGGAGAAGTTCTGCTCGCCCGATCGATCCTTCGGCGCCACCGCCAGGCTGATCACCGCCGCCGGCACGTGCATGGAGGTGAGCGTCACGTTCACCTTGCCGTCGGTGAAGGTCTCGCCGGAGCTGGCCTCGATGCCGTAGAAGGCCACGATGTCGCCGCACTGCGCCACCTGCACTTCCTCGCGATCGTCCGAGTGCATGCGGAACATGCGCGGCACGCGCACCTTGCGCAGCTGGTTGGACGTGTTGACGATGGTGTCTCCGTTGGCCACCTTGCCCTGGTAGATGCGGAAGTAGGTCAGCTGGCCGTACTTGTCCTGCTGCAGCTTGAAGGCCAGCCCGACGAACGGCTTGTTCGGATCCGACTCGAGGACGATCTTCTCCTCGTTCTTCGCCTGGTCGTGGGCCTCGTTGGTGACTTCCCTGGGGTTGGGCAGGAACATGCAGACCGCGTCGAGCAGCAGCTGCACGCCCTTGTTGCGGAAGGCGGATCCGCACATCACCGGGGTGATCTTCAGCGTCAGGGTGGCCCGGCGGACCGCGGCGCGCAGCTCCTCGTCGCTCACCGGCTCCTCGGCCAGGAACTTCTCGGCCAGCGCGTCGTCCACGTCGGCCACCGCCTGGATGATGTGCTCCCGGGTGGCCTTCGCCTGCGCGACCAGGTCCGCGGGGATCGCCTCCTCGCGAATGTTCTCGCCGTTCTCCCCGTCGAAGAAGAAGGCCTTCTGGGTGATGGCGTCGATGATCCCGGTGAACTTCTCTTCGGCGCCGATCGGCACCTGCAGGCGCACCGGGTGGTGGCCCAACTTCTCCTTCAGCATGTCCGCCACGCGCTCGTAGTTGGCGCCGGGGTTGTCCATCTTGTTCACGTAGGCGATGCGCGGCACCCGGTACCGCTTCATCTGCTTGTCGACGGTGATCGACTGGCTCTGCACGCCCTTGCCCGAGTCCAGCACCAGGATCGCCCCGTCCAGCACGCGCAGCGCGCGCTCCACCTCGATGGTGAAGTCCACGTGCCCCGGCGTGTCGATGATGTTGATGTTGTGCTCGGGCAGGTGCTGCCTGGAGCCGTTCCACTCGCAGTAGGTGGCGGCGGACTGAATGGTGATGCCCTTCTCGCGCTCGAGATCCATCGAGTCCATCTTGGCGCCCACGCCGTCCTTGCCGCGCACCTCGTGGATCGCGTGGATGCGGCCGGTGTAGAAGAGGATGCGCTCGGTGAGGGTCGTCTTTCCCGAGTCGATGTGGGCCGAGATGCCGATGTTGCGGATGCGTTCCAGAGGGATGTTCGCCATAGCGGCGCGCGACTACTGGAAGCGTGGCCGAAAGACAAGCCTTGCCGGGGCTCCGTGGGCCTCCTAAGCCTGACCACCGGATGAGCGACGAGAAGCAGGGTGGGGGAGCACCCGCGGCGCAGCCCCCCGCAGGGCCCGCCGGCGAGGCGCCCCAGTCCCTTCCACCGGGTCCTCAGGCGCCCGAAGCCCCGGCGCTGCCCACCTTCGAGCCGTCCGAGAAGGTGTGCGGCAACTGCAAGCTGTGGCGGGCCCACTCGGTGGAAGTGCAGCGGGGCTGGGTGGGCACCTGCCGCGTGCAGGCCAACCGGGGCCTCTTCCCGCCGTCCGCGCCGTGGTGCGACGCCTTCGCCCCTCGCGGTGAGGCCGCGGCGGTGAAGGACTCGACGCCCACCGTGCGCGCCCGGGCGCTCAAGCCCATCGGTCCCACGGTGCGCTCGTCCGGGGGGGCGTCGCGCCAGGTGTCGGGGCCGTCGCTCTTCCCCGCCGTCGACCCGAACACGGAAATCGATCTCGAAGGAGCCACCATGACCCGCGCCGAATTGATGGAGCTGTTCCTCGAGGCCTCGGGCCTCGCCGAAGTGTCCCTGGCGCCCAAGTGGGAAGGCGGCACGGTGAAGCTGATCCCCGGCAACGCAGCGCTCCAGGCCAGGGACATCCCCATCGACGGGCTGTTCCACAAGGTGGTGATGATCCGCAACAACCTGCGCACCCTGGAGCAGAAGCTGAACGCGCACCCCAAGCTGACCGACGCCGAGAAGGTCGAGCTGCAGCAGTACATCACCCGCAGCTACGGCTCGCTCACCACCTTCAACGTGCTGTTCAAGGACAAGGGCGATCAGTTCATCGGGCAGAAGGGCGAGGAGTAAGGCCGCTACGGCTGCTCGGGATCGCCCGTGTCCTTCGCCATCGCCGCCATCAGGCGGGTGCGGCCCCGGTTGAGCGCGCTCTTCACCGTGCCCTCGGGCAGCCCCAGCATGCGGGCGATCTCGGGGTACGAGTAGCCGCGCAGATCCCGCAGCGTCACCACCAGGCGGTGCTGCTCGGACAGGTGCTCCAGCGCCTCCAGGAAGTGCGCGTGCCGCTCGTTGCCCACCGCCTTCGTCTCCGGATCCTCCGGCGGGGCCAGCGGCGTCTCGAGCTTCCCGCGGCGTCGGCGCGCCCGCAGCGAGTTGATCGACGAATTGACGAGGATCCGGTGCAGCCAGGTGGTGTACGCCGCCTTCCCGTCGAAACGCACGTTCTGCGAGTGCAGCCGGGCGAAGACTTCCTGCACCACGTCTTCTGCCTCGTCCGCGTCGCGCAGGATGCGCCGGGCGATCGACAGCGCGCGGCGCCGGTGCTGGCGGTAGAGCTCGGGGAGCGGGGGCAGGGCCGACATGCCTGCCTTCAACGCGCCCCCCAGGCCTTCGATCTACCTGGTCAAAACCGCCCTGAAATCAGGTCATTGGCTCGTCATTGCCGTGGGTGAGGCCCCAGTCCTTGAGGCGCTTGAAGAGCGTGGAGCGGGCCACGCCCAGCTCCTTGGCCACGCGCTCGCGGTTGTTGTTGAAGCGGCGCAGGGCGGCTTCGACGAACTGCCGCTCGGCGCGCTGCAGCATCTGCTCGAGCGTCAGGCCGGGCTGGAACTCGGCCAGGTCGAGGCCGGTGGCCTTGTCGGTGTGCGAGTCGAAGGACAGGTCGCCCACGTCCACGTTGGGGCCTTTGCGCAGGAGCAGGGCGCGGTGGATCACGTTGCGCAGCTCGCGCACGTTGCCGGGCCAGGTGTGGTTGTTGAGCGCGTCGAGGGCGGCGTCGGTGAGGCGAACGGTCTGGCCGCGCGGCGAGAAGGCGCGGACGAAGTGCTCGGCGATGGGGAGGATGTCGGAGCGCCGGTTCCGCAGGGGCGGCAGGTGCAGCGGGATGACGCACAATCGGTAGTAGAGATCCTCGCGGAACTTCCCGTCGCGCGCCGCCGCCAGCAGCTCGCGGTTGGTTGCGGCGACGATCCGCACGTCCACGTTGAGCGGTCGGGACGCGCCGACGCGCTTGATCTCTCCCGACTCCAGCGCCCGCAGCAGCTTGGCCTGGAGATCGAGCGGCAGCTCGCCGATCTCATCGAGGAAGAGGGTGCCCCCGTCGGCTTCTTCGAAGGCCCCCTTGCGGGCGTTGGCCGCGCCGGTGAAGGCGCCCTTCTCGTGGCCGAACAGCTCGCTCTCGATCAGCTCCTTGGAGATCGCCGCGCAGTTGACCGGGATGAAGGCCCCGTTGGCGCGCGTGCTGCCGTCGTGGACCGCCCGGGCCACCAGCTCCTTGCCGGTGCCCGACTCTCCGAAGATCGCCACCGCCGCCGACGACGGCGCCACGCGATCGATGAGCTCGGCCAGCGACTTCATCGAGGGATCGTTCCCGATGATCCCCCGGTAGTTGCCGACCGACCTGGGGCCCGCGGACAGCGGCTCGAAGCTGACCTCCGCGTCGCCCACCTTGAGGGAGGTGAAGAAGGGCACCTCGGCCTCGAAGACGCGCACGCCGTTGAGCCAGGTGCCGTTGGTGGAGTGTTGATCGACCACCTGGAAGCGGTTGTGCTGCCGTGTCACCTTGACGTGACGCCCCGACACGAAGCGGTGGTTCAGCACTACGTCGTTTCCGGCATCCTTCCCGATGGTGAAGACGTCGCCCTGCAGCCTCGTGGCTGACTCCTGCGCCCCGTGGCGAACGCGGATCTGCGCGGGCAGGCGGGGGGCGTCGGCTTCATCGGCCTTGGCGACCAGCTCGGTGCGGTTGCCGATCTCCGTGGCGTCGGCGGAGTCCTTGGTGGAGTGGGCGCGGAACACCGCCCGCCACTGGCCCAGGGCGATGTCGGCCCCGTCGGCCACCTCTCCCTGGGTGATCTTGCTGCCCGCCACCGCCGTCCCCTTGCCGGACAGGTCCTGCAGCAGACACTTGTTGCCCTCGAGCAGGAGCGCCACGTGCTGACGCGAGACCTCGGGATCCGGGATGGCCACGTCGCAGCGTTCGCCCCGCCCCAGCACCACGCGGTCCTCGCCCAGCGAAAACCGCAGCACCTCTTCCCCCCGCCGGAAGAACACGAGCTCAGCCATGGGGACGGACCTACCACGGCGCACCGGGACCCACCAAGGCCCACCACGGCGACAACACGACCGATGGAGAGGAGGGCTCGGGCGGTCGACAATTCGAAGCGGATGTGCCCCCACACTCACCCGGAGAGCGGCCAGGCGGCGGTGGAGACAGCCCTGACCATGCCCCTGGCGCTCTTCATGCTGCTGGGCACGCTGCAGCTCTTCATGATGCTGCAGGGGCGGTTGTTCGCCGAGCACGCGGCCTACGCGGCGGTACGGACGGGATCGGTGAAGCACGGGGACTGCGAGGCGATGACGCACGCGGCGATCGCGGCGCTGCTGCCCAGCTTCGTCAGCTACCTGGGGGAAGGCACGCCGGGGGGAACGCCTCCGGAGAAGCTGGTGGCGGCCTTCAGCGCGCGCACCCGCAACAAGCCCTTCTCCAACCAGTTCGATCCCGTGGCCGACGACGGGCACGACGGGGCGGTGGTGTGGCTGTTCCGGGAGACGCCGCTGCGGGCCGACGTGACGCGCCAGTCCGAGCACGACTTCGACGATCCCGACGGCCCCGGCTACACGCTGCGGGTGCGGCTGGTCTACTGGTACCCCTTGCGGATCCCCTTCGCCAACTGGGTGATGGCCACCATGTTCCGCGCCTACTTCGGGCTGGGCGACTACAACAAGGTGAGCCCGATCATGCCGGCGAAGCCGGACGCGAAGTGGACGCAGACGGCCTCGCGGCTGCGCACCCAGGCGGCCAACGAGTTCCTCCGCCGGTACAACGCCGAGCAGTACGTCTTCCCCGTCACCGCGTCCTACGCGATGCGCATG
>JADLDB010000067.1 GCA_020846875.1 Myxococcales bacterium
GAGCGCGTCCAACAACCCCGGCAGGCACGAGCCTGACGAGAAAGTCCGACGACTCCAGCGGAAGCTCTACGTTGCAGCCAAGCAGCAGAAGGAACGCCGATTCCACGCGCTGTACGACCGATTGTGCAGGAGTGACGTCCTGCGTGAGGCGTGGGAACGGGTGAAGCGCAAGAAGGGAGCCGGAGGCGTGGACGGAGTCACGCTCGAGGCAGTGGAGCAGTACGGCGTCGAGAAGCTGCTGAATGAGCTGCGAGACGAGCTCCACGCAGGAGAGTACCGAGCACCTCCCGTGCTGAGGCGGTACATCCCGAAGGCCGATGGCAAGCAGCGGCCGCTGGGGATTCCGACGGTGAGAGACCGCGTCGTGCAGATGGCGGCGAAGCTGGTGTTGGAGCCGATTTTCGAGACGGACTTCCTGCTCGAGCGGCTGAAGCTGACGCTGCATCCCGAGAAGACGAGAAGAGTGGACCTGACCGAGGGGAAGGAAGGTTTCGACTTCCTCGGCAACGCCAGTGCGCTGAAGTCGGCGTGCATGCTGCATCGTGAAGTCCCACCCGTAAGCCGTGTGCGGGAAACCCGCACGCACGGTTTGAAAGGAGGTGGGGGAGACCGCGCCGCGTGAGCGGAAACGGCGCCCCCATCCACCAATGAAGCACAAGGGGCCGGTTGTAGCGGGCGTGATTCTCTTTGGCCTCGCGAGTTGCTGCGGGGCGTGCCTGGTGGCAGGGCTGGTCGCTGACACGTCCGTGCCGGCCACGACGGAGCCCTCTCCCGCCACCCCTTCAGAGCCGCCGCCACAGGCCGCGCGCGGCGAAGACACCGGGCTCGATGGCCACTACAGCTGCGTCCAGATGGGCCGAATGATGACCGGCACCATGCTGACGGTGACGACCAACCCGACGATCTCGTTCACCATCGACGGCGACCGCTTCTCCACCGGCGCGGGCGGCGGCTCGGTGCAGCTTGACGGCGCAGTGGTGCTGTTCAGCGGCGACGACATGGACGGCTGGCAGGGCACCATGTCGCCTTCGGGCGTCATCATGTACTTCCGCTCCGACCCGACGAAGCGACACCCGGGTGGCGGCGCCAGCAACGGCGAGACGAAGTGTGACCGTAGGTAACGGGCTCGGGCGACGGCGGAAGTCCGACGGCGAGGAATGGCCGAACGCATACCGAGCGCGCGGTCGCGGCAAACCCGACGCGCTCCTCCTCGACAACGGCAACACCTGCCTTGGCGACGCCCTCGCCACGGCCTGCGCCCGCGTCCCTTGCGCCCCGGCGCGACGGCCGAGCGCCGATTCGCAAAGCCAGTTGCGTGTCGCCGCCGACCTGGTCGCTTCCCCTGGAATCACCGGGACCCAGGGACCCGACCCACCCGGCGGCGTGGGGGCGGTTCTTCGCCTGGGCCGGCCGTGTGAGGTGATGCAAGCCAAGCGACGATGGTCGTAGCGCTCGCTGATGACCTGGAAGGCGAGCTTGGCTTGTGCGGTGTCCATGGTGGCCTCGAACTTCTCGCTGCTGACGCCGCTGGACAGGACGCTTCGCGACTTGAAGGAGCGCGGTGTGCCGATGGCGATGGGCAGCCTCGTCGCCTTCATCGAGCGCGCGGCCGACTTGCTGTCGCCCATCGACGGCCTGCACTGGCAGCAACTGCTCTCCTCGGCGTGGATGGCCACCGACGGTAGCGGCCTCAAGGTGCTGGTGCCCGGGCTGCCCGCGGCACTCTCACCGCCGACGCGGAACACCGACTCAACGTCCTCTACGTCGACGGGCGTGTCATCGAGGCCGGGTGCAACGTCCAGGAAGTTCGAAGACCGAAGCCACGCAGCCCACGCTGGCGGCGGAGGGCGGCGCCTTCCTGTCTGCGATGTACGTCGAGGAGGCCCGCGCGCGCGAGTTGGGCCTCGTCGGCGACGCTCTCGTGGAACGCCGCCGCCGCCTCATCCGGCCGCTCGCGAACCAACTCGAGAAGTGGTGCGACGCCGTCGCGCCGCCGCTGCTGCCGTCCGAGTCGCTGGCCGCCGCCGTCGGGTACTACCAACGGCACAAGAAGGCCCTCTTCCGCTTCATCGACGACGCCAACGTCCCTCTCGGCAACTCCGTCACTGAGCGCGAGTTCCAGCACGTCGCCAAGCAGCGGTTGAACGCGCTCTTCGCCGGCAGCACCGAGGGCGCCCACCACGCCTGCGTCCTGCTGGGCATCATCGCGACCTGCCGCACCGTCGGCGTCCCCGTGCAGGCCCACCTCACCTGGGCCTTCGAGTGCCTCGGCACGCACCGCGACGTCTTCGGGCTACGGCTCGAGGAGATGACGCCCGCCGCCTTCAAGAAGACTCTCGGCTGACACGCCTCCGCGCGCAGCCCATCACTCCTCGGCTCGGCCTTCATCCCGCTGTCGCTGAGGTCACCCTGCAGCCAGCAGAACGACCAGCGAGGCACCCCGAATGCTCGTCGCGGCCATGGTGCACTCCTTTCGCAAAGCGGCCTCTGGCGTCGTCCTCGAGCATCGTGGGTGCCACCTGAACCTGCCGCGCTTCGTTGCGCCTGACGCGCCTGACGCGCAGGCCTTGCGCGCTACTTCCTGGGAGAAACGCGATCGAACGAGATCTCCGGCGACGGTGGAGGCGCTCGGTTGCGCGTGGCTCGGCCGATCCACAACGCCATCTCGCCATCGGGGCGGCGCGCCCACTGAAAGCAGCGCGTCACGGTGACCCCAGCGGGAATGACGGCAGCCAGAATCGGCCCCGAGGTGAGCGTGCGTGCGACCGCGCGCTCGGCGCCGTCAGCGACGAGCACCTCGCCGGCCAGGAGGCGCTCGGTGCCCGTCGCGCCCTCGGGGAAGAGAGGGAAGTGCGCCGCCGGCGCGGCCGAAATCAGCGCGTACTCGACCTCTGCCTCAGGCGGAACGGTGGCCGCGGCCGCCGAAGCGCGCTCGCGCTCCGAACGCTCAACGGGACCAGCGAGCCCGTCGACGCGCTGCTCGATGGCCCAGAACAGGTTCGACAGCTCGTCGCGGCACAGCTCGACTTGCTCGATGGGTGACGACTCGAGCCGCGAGCCCGACGCCGGCGGCAGGAACAGCGACGGAGCCGTGGTGCCCGACTGGCGCCACAGCGCGAAGCGCCGCACGCCGCGGTAGTCGCCGAGCGCCGGCAGCGCCACGCGCTCGCCGAAGGTGTCCTGCACCTCGACTCGCTTCACCTCGTGGAGCGCGCCGGCCGGCAGCGTCACCGGAAGCTGGAACCAGTCGTCCCCCGCCACCAGCACGAAGTCGAGCACCACCGAGCGCAGCAGGCTGCCGTCGGCGATCAACTCGATGAGCCGCACCTCTTCGCCCTCGATCTCCCAGAAGCGGCTCGCCGGCATCCCCGGGAAGCGCACCAGCGTGGGGATCAGCGCCGGCGGCTTCGTCGTCGCTACCTCCTCGCTCGCGCCGGTCTTCGCGTCGGGCGCCACGTCGTACGCGTACCAGGCGGGCTCGCCCTCGTAGCCCGGCGCGGTGAGCGTCACCTCACCTGCCGTGCCGAGCGAGAAGCCGTGATCGAGCCACTCGGGACGCCACGCCTCGCCGCCCTCGGCGGGAACGATCCACCCGTCGAACCACGTCCCCCACGACTCCAGCACCGCGTCGACCTTCTCGCGCGCGGCCGCAGAGAGCGCCGGGGTCACCGCCACCACCTTCGACGGCGGCTTCGCCTTCGCCAGCGCCGCGCGCACCGCACCGCCGTCGAGCACCTTTCCCGCCAGCAGCGCGGCGCGCCTCGCTCCGCGCGCATCGGCGTCGGGCAGCTCCGTGAGCGCGAACTTCTCCAGCAGCGCGTCGAGGAACTTCTTCGCGCCCGCCTCGAGCAACGACGTGGCCAGCTCGACGCCCGCCTCCGCGCGAGCGCGCAACGTGCCACCGCCCTTCGGCGGCGCCTCGGCTTCGACGCGCGCTTCCAGCGAGTCGCGGCTCACGTCGAACTTCTCTCCCTTCGCGCGGGCGCCGGGGGCGAGCGGCTTCGGCACGAAGCGCGTCACCGCGCCCGACGACAGCTCGGCGCGCGCGACGATGGGCGAGCCGGCGTCGGTCGCCTGGAACTCACCGAGCTGCCACTGCCGGAAGATGAACCACAGCGGGTCGTGCACCCGCGCCTCTGCCTCCCGGGCGAGATCGGCGTCGGGAGCAGGCTCGAGGCGTGTCCAGGTCGTGATCGAGGGCATCGGCGGTCACCTTCAGGCGAAAGGATCTACCGACGGCGTCTCGCCGGCGGCGTTGTGCGGCAGCACCACCGCGGGCAGGTAGTGGTGCGTCTGGGGTACGTCGGCGTACGCGACGCCGCGGAGCTTCCCGAGCTCGAGCGCCTCCTGCACCACTTCGGCGACGAGGTCGGCGTCCCACGCCGGGCGATCGTCGGGACACACCGCGAGCAGGATCGCGTGCGGCGGCGCCGCCCCCGGCGCGTCGTAGTGGAAGGAGATCGCCGTCGGCTGCTCCTTCGCTGGCAGCCGCTCGGTGAAGCTGTCGAGCAGCAGCCCGCACTCGACGTCCTTCCAGGCGAGCCCGCCGGAGAGGTGCGCGACCAGCGAGAGCTCCGCCTCCGTCCCCGCGTTCAGCCCCGCCCATCGTTCACCGGCCGCGCGCGGGAGCTGCGCCGTCTCGAAGCGCGCCGCGCCGGGCGCCGAGGCCTGCTGGCAGAGGAGCGCGTCGGAGAAGTAGCCGAGCGCCTCACGGGCACGCGCCGCCTGCCTGAACCAACGTCGCGCCGCCGTGCGATCGTCCGCCTCGTCGAACGCCGCCGCGTCCAGCGCCTTCGCCTCGTCGGCGGAGAGCTGCAGGGGAGCGAGGAAGCGGAAGGAGTTGCCCACCAGCAGCTCGAGCCGCTCAGCGGAGTCGCGCACGCCCGCCGCCGCGGCGAGCCGCCGATCGAGCTCCTCGCCGGCGCGCCGCGCGAGGGCACGGAGGCCGTCGCCGCTCGTCTCCGGCGCTGCTACTGAGCCCGAGAGCCCCGCGCACCACGCGGCGAACAGCGCTGCCCGCGCGTCCGCCGCCTGCGCGGGCGTCAGCTCACCCGCGCCCGCCGCCAGCACGCGCAAGGGAGCCACCGCGGCGAGCAGCACACGCTCCGCCTCCGCGGCGGGACTCGCCGCGTCGGCGCTGGCGTCGCGCTCGCGAGGCGGCCAGGTGACATCTTCGGCCCTGAGCGCGCGCCCAGCGGTCATCGCCCGCCACGCCACGCACGCCGCCTCGAGCAGCTCGTCGAGCGCGTTGCTCCACGCCACCTCGACGCGCGCCGCCTTCGAGAGCGCCGCCGGACGCAGCGTGAAGAGCTGGTGCGAGAGCGCCGCGGTCAGCTCGTCGGGCCGCGCGACGCCGCTGGCGGTGCAGCCGAACACGACGTCGAGCGTCGAGAGCTTCGCCGCCGAGAGCGGGTGCTTCTTCGACGCCACCAGTCCGCCGCGCTCGTCAAGGTAGCGCGCCTCGGCCTGCGTCTCGTGCCACGGCCCGAGCAGCTCGCTCGCCAGCCTCTCGAGGCTCGCCGAGATGCGGGCGCGCAGCTGCGGCGCGGGCCAGCTGCGCGAGCGCTCCTTGCCGCGGAGCACCATCACCCGGTGCACCAGGCTCTTCTGCGACCGCCGCGTCTCGAGCACGTCGAACTGCGCGGGTGCGCCGCGGCCTTCCTCGTACGCGGCGACCAGCGCGCCCGCCTTGTCGAGCCTGCCCCCGACCCACTGGTGCATGCTCTCGGCGACCACCAGATCGGCCATCGCATCGGACGTGTCCGCGAGGCGATCGATCTCGAGCAGCACTTCGGACTCGAGCGAAGCGCCCGCGATGCCGGGCACCCACCCCACCCGCAGATCCTGGCTGCCACCGATCTCGACGAAGCCGCTGCCGTCGAAGCGCACCGCCTTCTCCGCGGGAACGCGCTCGCAGCCGACGCCCAACAGGCCGTCGCGGCGGCCCACCGCGTCGCGGCACGCGTCCCCCGACGCTTCATCGAGCGGCCAGTACGCCACCAGCGCCGGCCCCCCTCCCGCCCTGCCCTGCGCCGCTGCGAGCACGTCGGCAGGGCTGCGCGCCACCGACCAGAGGCGCACCTCGCGCAGCGTGCCCCTGAAGTTGCGCGCGGTGCCGCCGCGCTGCTGGCCGCCGAGGCGCACCGTCACGCCCGGAGCGACGAAGGGCGTGACGGCCATCGCCGCGACGCCTGCTGGCTGGCCATCGACGAAGAACGACAGCCTCGCCCCGTCGCGCACCACGGCCACATGCACCCAGCGGCCAGCCGGCACCGGCGTGGTGCTGAACGCGCCGTTCCACTCCGGCGTGCCCCACGCGGCGGCCCCCTCGAGCTGCCACGCGAACGCGAGGCGCCCGTCGCGCATCAACCCGAGGAGCGCGTGGTCCTGCGGGCCGTTGGCCCAGTGGTTGAGGATCGACGTCCAGTCCTCGGCGATCGACTCGACGTTGACGAAGGCCTCGAGCGTCGCCTGCGTGGTGAGCGTTCCCGCGCGGTACAGCTCGGCGAGGCGCAGCCCGTCCACCTGCGGCTCGCGTCGCTCCTTCGGCGGTGGCGCGAGCGAGCGCAGCCCCGCGATCGCGCCGCCCTTGCCGAGCTCGATCAGCCTGCGCTCGAGCTGCTCGCCGAGCACCGCGCCCAGCGGCCGTCCACCCTCGGCGGCCTCGAGCGCCCGCAGCGCGCGGCGCACCCGCGCGCTCGAGAGATCGATCTGAAACGCGTTGCCGAAGGCGCGGTGCGCGCGGTACCCGGCGGCGAGCAGCGCGGCGGTGGCGGCGTGCTCCTGACTGGGCGCGTGAACGTACCCCGCCGATGGCGCCGCCGACGCGGGCAGCAGATTCTCCACCCACCCGAACGCTCCGAGCGCCAGCCCGGCGGGCCGCTTCTGCCGCACCGCCTGCAGCCGCCGCGAGGCGAACGCCGTCCACCAGGCGTCGAGGCGGTGAGAGAGCGCGTCGAACGCCGCGCCGAAGCCGAGCTCGAGCCGGTCGGCCGGCACCCCCGCGAGCAGCCGCGCCGCCTGCCACCACTCCCGCCACTCCGCGAGCGCCGGGCTCGTGCCCGTCCCCGCGCGCTCGGCGTCGAGGAACTGCTCCACCGTCTGCGCGCCCAGCGGCTGCGAGAAGATCGCCAGCGGCGACTCGGTGAGCCACTCCGCCTCATCGAAGACACGGCCGGCGCGCTGGTGGCCGAGCTCGAGCGCGGCGCGCAACCCAGCCAGCCGCAGCACCTGGCCGAGCAGCGTCGCGGGCGCGCCACCGCGGAGCCCCGCGACGTTCGCCTGCGCGAGACCCGCCACGAACGGGTCTACGCCAGCCAGCGGCGCCTTCACCACTGGCGCCTCGTCGGCGAACACCGCGCCCGACAGCCGCGGCGTCAGCGACAGGCCCGCGTTGTGCAGACCGAGCAGCGCGAACTGCTGCCGCCCGTCGAGCCAGGCGCGCTCCGCGGCGGCGTCGGCCGTCCACGGCAGCGGCGGCGACACGTCGAGCACGCGGTACTCGGTGCCCGGCGAGAAGTTCGGGTCGATGGTCTGCAGGTCCTCCACGTGGCCCGGCGGCGGCGCCGGCCGCATCATCTGGTACAGGTTCCGCAGGTAGCGCCGGCCGAAGAGCGGGCGCGCGCCGAGGCGGTGGGTGACGGGCGTGCGGGCGAGCGCGCGGAGGATGCCGTCGGCGCCGGCCTCGGTGACGCGCGGGAGCGCCGCGAGCGCCGCACCGAACGGCCCCGCGCGCAGCTTGCCGAGCAGCGAGAGCAGCTCACCCTCGGCGGGCTCGGTCGGCTTGAGCGCGCGCCAGAGCGTCACCGGCAACACACCGTACGGCTGGCTGCCGATGCGCAGCGCGGGGAGCGGCCCCAACGGGCGCACGTGCTCGATGAAGTGGCGGCGAACCCAGGCGCGCGTGCTCTCGCCCGCGCCCATCCACTGGCTGAGCCACGCGCCCAGGGTCGCCGGCCAGAGCGCGGTGTGCAGCGCCCGCGCCTCCGCCTCGTCCTGGCCGCCCGCCAGCGCGAGCTCGAGTGACTTCGCCGGAATTCCCAACGCCGCCGCGAGCCGCGCCGCGCGCTCGTTCTTCGCCTCGGCCGGCGCCGCGCCCGCCACCGCGCCCGGCATGTGGTTCGTCGGCGTACCCACCGGCATGAACGAGGCGCCGCGGTCGAAGCGCTGCGCGGTGAGCAGCGCCGTGAGCCGCGCCGCGCCGGCCTCGGGCGCTTCCTCGGCGACGCCGAAGGCGATCAGCCGGGTGAGCCCGCGCGAACGGATGTCCGCCGCGCGCGCGCCGAGCGGAATCGACACCGCCAGCCCCGCCGAGGTCGCCGCGTCGAAGTCGTGCAGCCAGCGCGTGTCCGCGTCGAAGGGCAGCTCGCCCTCGGGCTGCCGAGGCACGACCACCGGCTCCGCCGACACCGGCGCGCCCTCGGCCTCGAGCACCTTGTCGGCGCCGAGGAACCCGACCACCCGAAACCGCGAAGGCAGCCCCAGAGCGCGCGTGCGCCGCGGGCGATCGACGGGCTTCGGCAGGGGCGCCGGCCCGCTCCGCCCGCGCGAGCGCCACGACGGGTAGGCAGCGAGCGCCTGCAGCACCCACTGCGCGCGCGCCGCGCCCACCGCTTCGTCGAGCTCGCGCCGCGCTTCAGCCTGCGGGAGCTTGCTCTCGAAATAGCGAACGCCCGCGTCGAGCTCGGCCTGCGACAGGCCCTCCTGATGCGAGGTGACGTGGAGCTCGTCGGGGAAGATGCGCACCAGCAGCGCGTCGCCGCGGAAGCGGGTCTCGAGGCGAACCGGCAGCAGCACCAGCGGAACGTCGGCGGAAGGGAAGGTAGCCATCAGGGGAGCAGATCGACTGCGGGGATGACGACGCGGAAGGGGCGCCGCAGGCTCGACTGGGCGAGCTGGGCGGACGAGGTGGCCGCGAAGGCCGTGGCGCGCAGCGGGCCGGGCGCGGCGCCGCGGGGGGCGGTGAAGCACGGCTCGGTGGGCTGTTCCTCGAGCACGAAGCGCCAGCGCTGGCCAGGGTCGGACAGCGCCGCGGCGGCGATGGGGAACCCAACGAAGCGCGTGCTCTCGTCGAGCGCGCCCTCGAAGGCCGGCGCCGTCGCAGGCTGGCCCTCGCGCGCGGCGTAGATCGTCACGCGCGGCTGGTTGCGAATCAGCCCGCCGCGGAGGAGCAGCACCGCCGCGTCGCGCAGCGCCGCCTTCAGGTTGCCCTCGGCGTTCCACGCGTCGAGCGGCGGCACCTCGGGCTCGGCGGTGAACATGCTGTCGAAGAAGGTCGGCGCGCCCTTCACCGGCACCTTCCGCCAGCGCACCTCGCGCAACAGCTCGTGGTTCAGCCCCGCGAGGAACGCCTCGATCACCGGGCCGTTCACCGCGAGCAGGCCGACCGTGTTCATCGGCACGCGCTCGAGGTGCGGCAGCATCGCCTCGGGCGCGAGCTCGACCAGCGTGCGCCACATCGGGTACCGGATTCCGAGCGGGCTCGTGGCGGGCGCCGTCACTGGCGGCGCGACCACGGGCATCACCAGCTTCGCCGTCGCCGGCTGCACCGCCGCGGTCGCGAAGGTGAGCGGCTGGAACACGCCGGTGATGATCAGCGGCCTCATCAGCGGCGCGAGCCACTGCTGCACCGCGCGCGCCGCGGGCCGGAACAGCGTCGCGTCGGCGCTGTCGACGTTGTCCTGCGGCTGCGCCTGGTGCAGCCGCCACGGTACGCTCGCGCGGAGGTTGGTGAGGTTTCGGAGGACGGTGTCCACGACCTCCAGGGGATCGTCGATCGGCTCGGGCTCAGCCACGTCGTCGAGCCGCCGGTGATCGCGAATGACGACCGGCCGCGGACGCACCGGGCGCACGCGATGCGTCTTCAGCTCGATCTTCGCGTTCACCACCGCGAGGCCGAGCGGGAAGTCAGCGCGCTCGTCCACCAGCTTGAAGAGCAGCGCCTTCGGCCAGGCGTCCACCGTCGCCGGAGCGATGCCCAGCGGGCTCGGCATGGCGGGCCCGCCGCGCTGGAACGAAGCGATGCCGGGCTCGGGCGGCGTGAAGACCCCGCGCGACAGCCTGCGCGCGCTGAACATCAACGAGGCGCGGCCCGAGATCGTGCTGAGCCGGCGCACCGCGGGGAGCAGGTTCGGTGCGACCGCGGGCGGTGTGGTGGCCGGTGTGGCCGGCGTGCTGGCGGCGGGCGCCGCGCGCGTCGCGAACGCGGTGACGCGGGCCACGATCTCCGGTGACGCCTTCGCCTGTTCCTGGGCGCCGAAGAACCGCCGCAGCATGGCGCGGTTCACCTCGCGCGCCGCCTCGGCCATCGCGGGCGCGGGGCGCTCGAGCTGCTCGTGCACCGCGGCGATCAGCGCTTCCTGCTGCTGCTGCACCACCCGCGTTCCGAGCGCCGCCGCCGCCCGGAGCGACGGGTCGCGGTTGAGCCGACCGACCCACGGCCCCTGCGGCGCGTGGCCCTCTCCGTACCGCGGGGGCACCAGCGTCTTCTTATTCGCCTGGAGCGCATCGACGGCGCCCGCGAAGCGCTGTGCGTCCGCGGCAGGAAGAGGCGACGGCTGGGCCTCGAAGGCGCGCAGCACGCCAGGGAGCTCGAACGCGAAGCCCTTCTTCAACCCTGGAGCAGGCGTGGCGAACGCGGCGCGCGCGCCCACCCTGGCGTCGAGCTTGCGCGGGGTGAGCTGCTCGACCTGCTCACGAAAGCCGCCCTGGTCGGAGCACTCGAGCTCCCAGTGGAAGTAGACGGGCAGCTCGACCTGCGCGGCGGCCACGCTCCACGCGAAGGCGAGGCCCGCGCCCTCCACCGGCAGTCCGAGCCCCGTGCGGCGGCCCAGCTCCCAGGTCGGTACGAGGCAGGCGACGTAGCGCCTGCCCTTCTCGAGCTTGCGCGCCGCGAGCAACCGCGACGACGACTGGGCGGGCTTGTCGCGCACCAGCGCCTCCAGCGCCGCGCGATCGGTGACGTTCACGCCCGCCACCTGCGCGTGCGCGAAGGCCCACGCCTCGTCCGGCCGCGGCAGCTCGGCCGCGACCACCGCGGCGCCCTCGAGGTGCAGCACCGCGTTCTGACCGGCGCGCACCTCGAGCCGCACCCCGCTGCGCGGCTCGACCACCAGGAGCTGCAGCCAGGGCATGAGCTTGCCGCCGGCCGGCGCGTTGGGCGTGAACAGCCAGGGAAAGTCTGCGCGATCGAGCTCCACGGCGACGAGGGTGTCGTCGGTGAGCTGGCCGCCCGGCGCGGGGAACGTACGGATCACCGCGGAGCGATCGATCGCCACCACGTCGCCCGGCCCGAAGAGCTCGGTCGCGACGTCGATGGTGCGCGCGGGCTGGGCGCCCTGCTGCAGCTTCACCTTCACCGACACCGACGGACGCGCAGCCGGCGCGGGCGACGTCAGCGCCGCGGCGAGCCCCTGCCGTGCCCAGGGGAGAAACGTCAGGTTCATGGGTTCGCCCTCGCGCGCGTCAGGAACCGCTCGAGCCCCGGGCGCCGTGAGGCTGCCTCCGCCCGCGCCGAGCGCGCGAGCAGCGCCTCGAGCGGCAGCGCCGACACCGCCGCCGCCACCGTCGCCGGCGCGCTCCCCGCGCCGAGGCGGAGCTCGACGAACTCCTGCGTCGAAGCGGTGGCGCCCTCGCCCACCGACACCGCGCTGTCCGAGGCGATCACCGCGCCGGCGTTCATGTCCTCGAAGGCGGGCGTCGAGAACAACTGCTCCTTGCTCAGCTTCTGGAAGCGGCCGCGCGAGAACTGGTTCTTCACCGCGCGCGGCGCCGCGACGCTCACCGCGCCGAGCGAGGCGCCGGCGACGCGCACCGCCCCCTGCGCCGTCACCGGCCGCCCGCCGACCTTCTGCAGCGGCAGGTCGAGCGGCACGACGTCCTGCGCGAACTCGAGCGACTGCAGCGGGTGCAGCAGCAGGCGATCGCCCGAGGGCTTCTGCGACAGCCGCACGCTGGCGCCGTCCGCGGGGAGCGCGCCGGCCTCCCACGCCTTCGGGTTCTGCAGTTGCACGCGGAGGATCTCCACGGGGTCCACCGGCGCGGGTGGCGGCGGCGTCGCGCCCGAAAGGCTGCGATCGAACGAGTAGCTCACGTCCCACCAGAGCACCTCGAACGTCACCTTGCCCGAGACGCGCAGCGGCTTCGGCCCGCGCAGCCGCCCCTCGAGCCGCGCGCCGGCCACCGTCGAGCCCAGCACCGCGAGCCGCACCCGGCCGCGCACCTCGGCGTCGAAGTAGAACGGGTCGAACTCGAAGAGCGCGTCGAACCCGAAGCCGCCCTCGAGGCTGACGAGGTTCTCGATGCCGACGAACGCGTCCACCTGCGCGCCGAGCTGCAGCGAGTTGGGCGTCACCGCGAAGTACGCCGTGAGCGTCACCTTCAGCACGTCGGTGCTGGGCGCCTTGAGCGTGAAGCGGCCGAGGCTCGAGAACACCGGCAGCGAGCGCTCCGGGCCGCGGTAGTCCTTGTGGAAGCCGCCGATCGCCAGCACGAAGGTGCGCGGCGACCTCCAGCGGATGAGCAGCGCCGCGTCGCCGGTCACCTCCGCGCCGAGCAGCTTCGAGTTGTAGATGTGCGCCTCGAGCAGCAGCTCGCCGTTGCCGAGATCGAGCACGCCGATCGCGGCCAGTTGCAGCTTGCCCGCCTGCTTGCAGTCGATCTCCAGCCGGCCCGCGGCGACGATGCGCGCGGGCTGCGAGGTGTCGTACAGCAGGCCGAGGTCGATCTTCACCTCGTCGCCGCGCGAGAGCCGCGCCGTCAGCGCGAAGGTGTGCGCACCCCGCGCCGGAGGGAAGAGCGTGCTGAGCTGGCTCACCGTCTGCGCGAGGTTGGCGAGCGGATCAGGCGGAGCGAGCAGCGCCTCGAGCAACCCGGTCTTGATGCCCGCGCGGAAGGCGGCGAGCTCGAAGCGCCGGTTGTAGCCGAACACCAGGCCGGCGCGCGTGAGCGCCAGGCCCATGCCCACCGGCAACCCGGGGTTGAGGCTCAGCGAGCCCTGGAGAAAGAGCGAGATCGCCTTCTCGCCCCCGGGCAGGTGCGTGGCGAGGAGCCCGGTGACGGAGAGCTTGAAGCGCTTGCTGAGCTGCACCTCGAACGCGCCGACGTACTGATCCGTCGCGGCGTCCCTGCCGAGGAAGCCGGCGCCCTTCACCGCGGCGGCGTCGAGCGACAGCCCCACTCCCTCGGGCGGCTTGAAGCCGGCCTCGAGGTGAAACAGCCCCGCGACGTTCGACGGAAACGAGTCATCGGCGCGCAACTGGAAGCCCACGCCCTCGGCCACGGCGCTCAACGGCCCGAGCTTGAACTGGAGCCCGAACCCCGCCGTCATCTCGAGCGCGTTGCCGTCGGCGCTGGGGCCGAGGCGCGCGCGGAGGTGCTGCACGCGCGCGGGCCCGGCGCTGAGGCCGACCGGAACGTCGACCACGACGCCGCTCGAGCCGAGCTGAAACCCCTTCTCGGAGTCGAGCTGCAGATCGAGATCGAAGGTCGCCTTCGCGTGGCTCTCGCCGAGCGCCTCGTTGCTGAGCGCGTCGCGAGACTCCTTCGGCGGCGTCGAGATGGTGTTGCCGCGCGCCTCGAGCCGAACGCCGAAGCCACGCTGTGACGACGCCCAGGCCGAACTGCTCAGCGTCCCGAGCCTCACGTACTTTCCGAGCGTGAGCGGGTCGAGCCTGCCGTCGCGCGAAGCCTTCAGCGTCACGTCGTAGCTCGACGGGGTCCCGCGGCCCTCGAGGGCGAAGTCCCAGTCGCCGAACCTGCGGCTGACCGCCGCCTCGCCCTCGGCGCGAACGATGAGGCACGGCTCGATGGGCTTCGGCGGCACTACCATCGTCAGCCGCAGCACGCGCTCCTCGAGGGTGCTGCTGGCGGCCTCGACCAGATCCTTCGGCTGCGGGTCGGCGGCGATCTCGAGGGTGGTGAAGTGGAAGAGGTGCTTGTCGGCGCGCGGCGTCTTCGAGAACGGCGACGGGTCCCACCCGGGGAACGCGCGGAACTGAATCGGCACCGGGAAGTGCGGCGTCTCCTCGAGCCCGGGCGCGAGCCCGACCAGCTTGCTGCCGTACTTCGAGAGCAGGATCGCGCCCACGCCGATGGCGACCGACGTCCACGCGCGCTCCTGCTCGTCGTCGCGGCCGAAGCGGAAGCCGTGCTCGTCGCCGACGAAGAGCGCCTTCCACCGCTGGCCGTTGAACGTCTCTCCGAACGGGAGCGCCGCGCGATCGTCGATGAACTGCAGCACGCGCATGATGCTCCACACGCCCGGCGCGCGCAGCCGCAGGTAGTCGACGGCGAGGAAGTTGGGGAGCAGGTGGAGGAACTGCTCCAGCGTCATGTCGAGGCCGCTGAGCTGGTCCTCGAGCCGAATCGTCTCGGCGGCGTCGCGCAGGTTGTCGATCAACGCGAGCAGGCTCCCGGCGCCGCTGGCGATCGCCGCGAGCTCGATGTCGCGCTGCTGGTCCGCGGAGAGGACCTTCTTCTCGAGGGCCGCCATCACTCTCGGGGTGAACAGCTTCACCGTGGCGGGGTCGACGTACCCGAGGCTGGCGAGGATCTCCCGCTGCACGTCGGGCTCGGCGAGCGGCCGCATGGCGCTGACGATCGCGTCGAGTGCTCTTTCGAAGAGATCGGCCATGTCAGGGCTTCCCCAGTGAAGGAGGAGTAGCGGACGGCGGCGTCTTCAACGCGATCACGAAGACCGTGTGCGGCTGGGTGCCCTGCGCGGGGTCGGCGGCGCGCGGCTGGTAGTGCACCTCGTGGCGCACCGACGGGCCCTGGGGACCCGCGGCGAAGCGCACCATTCCGAAGTTGTTCGAGAACACCACCCGCCGCGGCGCGAGCCGATCGACCTGCAGCGCGTGGCGCTCGGCGAGCTTCTCGAAGTCGGCCTTGCCAGGCTTCTCCGGCACCTCGACCGGGGTGGGCATGCCGCCCGCGATGGCGGGCCGGCGCTCGAGTGTGGGCGGCGGCGTGCCCGCGTCATTGGCCTCGGGCCGCTCGTCGAGCACCGGCACGTACCGCCACGCCCAGTCAGGAGCCCGCGTCACCTGCGTGCCCTCGGGCCACCCGTCGGCGGCGAGGAGCAGCGGAGATCGGTTCAGGTTGCGGATCTGCGAGGACGGGACGCGCTTGCCGTCGGGCACCGTCCACGGCACGGGGCGGTCGGCCTTCCAGCCGACGCGCGCGGGCTTGATCGCCTCGGTGAGCGCGCGCTGGCCGAGCGGTGGGTCGACGAGGGTGATGAGCGAGGGCTGGTTCTTGAACGCGCTGGCGGTGAGCTGAATGAACCGCGTCGGCCGCGAGCCCTTCCAGTAGTCGATGACGGCGCCGGCGGCGTAGTGCACATCGCCCGAGAGGAAGATGACCGGTCGCCCCGTCGCGTACGCCTCGAGCCGTGCGAGCAACGCCTCGAAGGTGCCCGGCTCGAAGCCCCAGGGCTCGGGATCCTTGTCGAGGAACTTGGCGCGCGTGCGCAGCCACTTGCCGCCCTTCTTCTCCTCGGGCTCCTGCAGGTGGCCGAGCATCGTCAGCACGTGCAGCGCGGCGGGCTGCACCAACTCGTCCATCAACGACGGGCCGATCACCGGACAGGGGGCCACCACCAGCACCGCCTCGAGGCCCGTGTCCGCCGGGCCTTTGGGGATCTGATCCTTGAGGCCGGCCTCGTCGATCAACCCGGCGGGCGAGACGGTGCCCGGGTAGTAGCGGCGGGTGCGGCTGTCGAGCACGAGCAACTCGAAGCGCGAGGCGCGGTAGCGAAAGTGCCAGCGCACGGGCGCCTTCGCGGGCGCGGTGGGCGCCGCCGAGGTGCGCAGGTCGAGCAGCTCGTCGAGGGCGGCGGTCGCGTCGCCCCACCCCTTCCTGCCGAGCGTCGCGCCGTCGATGACCTCGAGCAGCTTCGCGCGGCGGGTGCGCTCACCGTTCTGCCCGTCGTCGATCCAGTCGAGCGGGTTGTTGCCCCACGCCTGGAAGAGCGCGTACGCGACGAGCCCGTTGCGCACGATCGCCCGGCCGGCGGGGCGCGAGTACACCTCGAGCTTGAAGCGCTGCACGATGTTCCAGTCGTCGGTGATCTCGTGATCGTCGAAGATCATCAGGGTCGGCACGTTGGCGAGCGCGCGGCGGACCTTCGGCAGCGCGTCGTAGAACTGCTGCAGCTTGACGAGGTTGTTGCGGCACCCGATGAACGTGCCGGGCTTCTTCTTCTCCTTCTCTTTCTGTGCGTTCTGGCGGCGCTCGGCGAGCTCGGCGGGCGAGAGCTTCGCCTCCTCCTTCGCGATCTCGGCGGCCTCCACCTTGTCGAAGAGCCAGGGCGTCTTCGCGGCGTCGACGTCCTCGAACCTGCCGACGAAGACCGGGTCTTGCGGAGTGAGCGCCTTCGGGTCCGGGCGCGCGGACCAGAGCTCGTTGCTCCAGCCGAGCAGGTACATCGCCGCGTACTCACCGAACGAGAGCAGGTGCTGCTCGCGGTCCTGGCTGGTGAAGCGCGCGTGGGCGTCGCAGTAGAGCGTGCGCTTCCCGTTGGGGAAGTTCTTGAAGTCGCATGGGCGCCACTCGGCCTCGGAGTCCTTGCCCTGCTTGTCGAGGATCGGCAGCGCCTCCTTGTTCTCGTCGCGGGTCGACACCGAGATCAGCCGCTGTGCGATCGGGTTCAGCTCGGCGAGCAGGAAGGGCGACACGTCGTCGGCGTAGATCTGATCGCCGGTGAGCATCAGCAGGTGGGGCCGCTTGCGTGGCTCGGTGACGGAGCGCGCGATGGTGTCGTCGATGAAGGCCATCGCGTCGGGCCCCTCGGCCGCAGCGCGCCGGCAGGAGCCGTGAATCAGCACCAGGTCTTCGAGCGCCAGCGGCGGGAGCGCGAACGACGGCAGCCGCCCCTGGTTGAAGCCGAGCGCGAGGTGGTGCGGCGGCATGCCGGCGTCCTGCTTGTCGACGAGGAGCCCGAGCGACCGGAGATCGGACGTCGCCGGCTGCCCACCGCCCGTGCGCGTGAGCTGCACGTTGTACGAGTAGAGCTGGTCGGGCACGAGCTTCTGCGTGTCCGGCAGCCGAACGACCGCCACGGCGACGTGCAGGCGATCGCCGGCCTTGATGGTGTTGGCCTTCGGGGGGTCGTCGCCCTTGATCATCGGCGTCGCGCCCGGGCCATCGACGACGCCGCGGAACAGCTCGACGCGCACCTTGCATGGCTCGGAGGTGGCGACCCACACCGAGACGAGGCCAGGCTCGACCCGTCGCAAGATCGGGCCCGCCATCAGCAATGGAAAGTCCCCCACGTCGCCCCCCGGTCGAGCTGAAGGCGGCGAACCTAGCTCGAATCAACCGGGAGTGACTCGCCAAGATCGAGGATCCTGGGATGCGCGCCGGGCGTTCAGCGCCCCAGCGGAATGGTGAGCAGCGGCGCCTTCGATGCCTGGTCGGGCAGCTCGAGGCGCGAGAGCTCCATCAAGAGCGCGAAGGTCGCCTTGGTGTCCTGGTCGCTGCCTTCGATGAAGAAGCAGTGCTCGTTGAACTCGATCGCGACGTGGGCCTCCTGCGGGTCCGAGTCGCAGCCGCCCGGCCGGGATCTCACGTGGAAGAGCCCCTCGAGGTGCACGCGCCAGTCGAACGGCTTCCCGTCGGCCGACCGGGTGGCGCGCGCCAGCCCCTTCTCGAGGTGCTCCGGCGGCACCTCCACGCCGTGCGCGACGAAGTAGAGTGCCTGGAGCAGTGAGCGCGTCTCCAGGTCTACCCGGGCCAGTTGCTCCTCGCCCGAGAAGGGAGGCGACTCGTCGACCGTGACGTCGTACTTCTCGCGGCCCGGCTTCAGGCGGAAGGCGCTCAGAAACGCCTTCGTCTCGGCAAGCCCGGCGGCCTTGGGGTTGAGGTGCATCACGTAGTGACGCGCGCGCTTCTGCAGCTGCCAGGTCGTCCCGTCGCTCGAGGGCACCAGCTCGCACCCCTGCTGAACCGCCTGGATCGCCGCCTCCGCCGTGATGGAGCTCGCCGGCACCGGCCCGCCGATGGCCTCCACGCGCTCCTCGTGGCCGAAGACGACGTCGCCCCGATCCTGCAGCGCCTGCAGCGCCGCGATCCCCTCCCGAAACCCGGACGGCGGAGGAGCCTGCGCCGGGGTGGGCCCGCTGGCTGACTGGGCGTTCGGCACCCAGTTCAAGTTCTCGAGGTAGAGGCGGAAGACGGTCTGGATGGGCCAGGTCGTCCGGGCCAGGTAGACGGCGCCGTCCAGCGAGAGCGGGGTGAAGAGGCGCCGCACGAAGTTCGAGTCGTCCAGCGGCGTCAGGCTGAAGGTCGGCCGGTCCGCGCCGCCCACGCCCACCTGGGGTAGCACCGTGGCGAAGGGCTGGTCCGCGCCCGCGGCGAAGAAGGGGGCGGCCCCGGCGGTGGCGGCGAGCTCGAACTGCGCGGCGATGTTGGAGATGGCCAGCGAGCTGGGCGTGTCGGCGTACCGGAGCCGGACGATGTTGAGCAGCATCTCCTGCTCGCTCGTCACCTTCACCGTCTCGTTGTACTGGAGCCGCGACTGGCGCAGCGCCGGCGGGCCGATGATCGAGCAGGCGGAGCTCCCAAGGCAGAGCGCGGCGACGAGTGCACGGGCGGTCATCGCTCGTGAGCGTCGACCTCCTGCCTGCCGAGTCAACTTCTCGGTCGTCCCTCACTCCAAGGGACGAGAGCGATCACTTTCCTCGCCTTCGGCAACTGACGAGTCCAAGGAGGCCGTCCCATGACTCGTCGCGTCGCGCTGCTCTCGGTTGCCCTCTTCGCCGCCGGTTGCGGAAGGCCCTCGTCCACTGGCCAGCCGGGAGATCGACCGGATCGGCCTCGGGCGGCGCGCGCGGCGATCACCGTGGCGCCCAACGCCGTCTCCTGCAGCACGCCGGCGCCGCGACTGCTCAACTCCGCGCTGTGCCTCTGCGAGGACCTCCACCTGGTGGGCCGCGGCGTGCTGGTCACCTCTTCCGATCTGCTGGACGCACCGGTGGGCGTCAACGGCGTCACCCATGTGGTGGGCGACACGCACTTCGTGAGCGGGCTCGCTTCCTGGGGTGGCATCTTGGGCACGGGCGACCTCTCTGTCGGCCTCGACGCGGTAACGCCGGAGTCCGTCTCCGTGGTGGGCACCACCCGCATCGGCCGTGACCTCGTCGTCGGCGGCGACCTCGACTCGGTGGGCACCCTGGAGGTCGGTGGCCTGGTCCGGGTGTCGGGACATGTCAGCGTGGTGGGCTCGGACACCTCGCTGAGGGCTGCCGGTTTCCAGGCGCCCGCCGCACCGCCGTGCGCGTGCGATCCCTCCGCCTTCCTCGACGTGGCCGGTCTCGTAGCTGCGGCGCGCGCCAGCAACGACAACGCGCGGATCGGCCTGGAGGGCGTCGATCACCTGGGCGATCTCACCCTCGCCCTCGACGGCGGGCGCTTCTTCCTCTCCGGCCTGCGCTCGGTGGGCCGGCTGGACCTCGTCGTGACGAAGCCGTCGGCGCTGTACATCGACGGCGATCTCGAGACCGTGGGCGACGATCGCCTCTCGGTGGAGGAGGGCGCGAGCCTCGACCTCTACGTCAACGGGCGGCTGGAGAACGTGGGCCGCTGGACGGTGAGCGACTCCACGAAGGCCGGCGTGGTCCGTCTGTACATCGGCGGGAAAGACGCGATGGTCCAGTCGGTGGGGCAGCACGACTTCGTGGGCGCGGTGTACGCGCCCGAGGCGCCGGTGGAGTTGGTGGGTGACACCTCCTTCCGCGGCGCGCTCTTCGCGAAGAGCCTGTCGGGCGTGGGCGAGCTGACGGTGGACTATGCGGCGCCGGCGGTGCCCCAGGCCGGCACCTGCCCGGGCCCTTGAGAATCGCCGCCTTTGGTGTAACGACTTCCATGTCCGCGACTCAGGAGGGCATGGACTCCATGACCGACACGGCCCCCGTCGTCTCCGAAGAGCAGCAGCTCGTCGACGAAGCGAAGACCGGGGCGCGCGCCCCGTTGGAGAAGTTGATCCGCCGCTTCAACCAGCCGCTCTTCCGCATCGCCCGGGCGCAGCTCAAGGACGACGCCGAGGCCGAGGAGATCACCCAGCAGGCCTGGGTGCAGATCGTCTCCGCGCTCCACCAGTGGAACGGCCGCGGCACCTTCGCCGCCTGGGCGGCCACCGTGGTGGTGAACGCCTGCCGCCAGCGGCGCCGGGGCGCGCGTGACGACGCCCCGCTGGACGAGACGGATGAGCTGGAAGGCACCCTGCCTGCCCCCGACGAAGAGGTGCAGCGCGCCGAGGTGGGCCGGGTGCTGGAGCGCACCGTGGACGAGCTGTCGACTCCGCTGCGACTCGTCTTCGTGATGCGCGACGTGCAGGGCCTGTCGGGCTCGGAGGTAGCCGAGGCGCTGGGCATCACCGAGGAGTTGGTGCGCGTGCGGCTGCACCGGGCTCGTCAGGCGCTGCGCGTGTCGCTCGACTCGCAGTTCCAGGGCGAGGCGCGGCAGCTCTTCCCCTTCCTTGGCGCGCGGTGCGATCGCATCACCCACGCGGTGCTGGCCGCGGTGGGCGCCACCGACGCCTGAGCTGTGCCGCTCCGGGCATCGGACCTGAACTCCGGCACACCGTCGTCCTCGAAGATGCCGAAGCCCACCACGGCACAAGCGGCGAGCGCGGTCACCAGCACCGGGACCTTCAGCCGGCGCCCCTTGGACGAGAAGGGCGCTCCACGAATTGCCGCGTCGCCCAGGCCCAGACGACGGCCAACAGCGCCAGCGCGGCCCGCGTCGTCCACGGGGCGGGGTGAGGCTCCTCGGGAAGGCGTGGAACGCCACCACCACCAGGATCGCCACGGCGCGTAGGCCGTCCACGTCGGGGCGGTAGCCGGCCACCTGGGCTTCGGGTGATGCGACGCTCATCGAGGGTGGGCGGTCCAGCGGACAAAGAGCGCGGACGGTCATGCAGAGGTGATGGGACAGTGCGCCTGTGGCAGGCTGCGGCACTCATGCGTCGCGCTGTTGCCTTCCTGCTGCTGTGGATGACCGCGTGCGGTCCTCTGTCTCCTCCGAGAGCCGATGGGGGCGGAGGCGGAGCGGGCGGGGGCGGGTCGGGCGGCGGTCTCGGCGGAGGCACCGGCGGAGGCACCGGCGGAGGCACCGGCGGAGGCACCGGCGGAGGCACCGGCGGAGGCACCGGCGGCGGGGGCGACCGGCTCCCACGGCTCTTCAGCTCGGTGCTCGTGAGCACCTCGACGACGCCGGTGGGCGCGGTGAAGGGCTTCGCCGAGACGTCGGGCGCGGTGTGGGCCGTGACGCAGCGGGGACAGGTGCTCAAGTCGACAGGCTCAGAGTTCATCGAGCAGACGCAGCTCATGGCCGGCGGCACGCTGTACGTGCAGGACTTCACAGCGACGCCGGACGGGACCTTCCTGGTGCTCACGACGGTGCGCCTGCTGGTGTGCTCCTCGGCGTGCGAGCAGGCGCAGAGCTGGACGGCGCACGCCATCTCGCCCTCCGACGAGGTCCTGGAGAGCGTGTGCGGCAACAGCGCGAGCGACGTGATCGCCGTCGGCTCCCGGGGCGGGCCCAGCATCGGCATCGCCTACCGGTGGAACGGCTCCTCGTTCACCAAGGTGAGCAACGACGTCGGCATGGATCTGCCCCGGGGCTGCTGGCGCTCGCCGTCAGGCGCCCTCACCTTCGGCGGGGTGGACGCGGTGCTGCGCTACTCGGGCGGCGGCTTCACGCCGGTGCCGATGTCCGTCGCCGACGCGGGCGTCACCCAGCAGCGCTGGAGGTGCGGCGGCGTGATCGGCAGCGAGGAGGCGCTGGCGGGGCCCAACCGCCGCATCGCCCACCTGTCCTCGGGCCAGCTCGCCCTGCGCTTCGACGGTGCGCCGGCCGGCGAGATGAACGCGATGGCCGTGGTGGATCCCAACGAAGCCTGGGTGGTGGGCGGCCAGCCCAGCGCCTCGGCGCCCAACGCGTGGGAGTTCGACGGCCAGCGCTGGTCGGAGCGGACGCCACGCCTGCCCATCTACCTGGCGCACTCCGCGGCGGTCGTGGACGGCGGCGTGCTGTACGTGGGCGGCCAGGATGACACCGGCGGGCCGATCATCCTCCGCGGGGTGCGGTAGGCCCATTGTCGCGCGCGGTGCGGCCCCCGTGCTACACGCGGCCCCGCCATGAGCCGAGCCGCCATCACCGACCTGTACCGAATCGACGACCTGCTGTCCGAGGAGGAGCGCGCGATTCGCGACACCGTCGCCCGCTTCATCGACAAGGAGTACCTGCCCATCGTCGGCAAGCACTTCCGCAACGGCACCTTCCCGATGGAGCTGGTGCCCCAGCTGGCGGACATGGGCGTCTTCGGCGCGACGCTGAAGGGCTACGGCTGCGCGGGGCTGTCGAACGTGGCCTACGGGCTCATCCTGCAGGAGCTGGAGCGCGGGGACTCGGGCCTGCGCAGCTTCGCGTCGGTGCAGTCCAGCCTGTGCATGTTCCCCATCCACGCCTACGGCAACGAGGAGCAGAAGCAGCGCTTCCTGCCGGGGATGGCGGCGGGGAAGCTCATCGGCTGCTTCGGGCTGACCGAGCCCGACTACGGCTCCGACCCCGGCGGCATGGTGACGCGCGCCCGGAAGTCGGGCGACGAGTGGGTGCTCAACGGCTCGAAGATGTGGATCACCAACGGCACCATCGCGGACGTGGCGATCGTCTGGGCGAAGGTGGACGGCGGCGGGGCGGAGTCGATCAAGGGCTTCCTGGTGGAGAAGGGCATGCCCGGGTACGTGGCGAAGGAGATCCACGGGAAGTTCTCGCTGCGCGCGTCCTTCACCGCCGAGCTGGCCTTCCAGGACGTGCGGGTGCCGGCGAAGAACGTGCTGCCCGGGGTGACGGGCCTCAAGGGGCCGCTGTCCTGCCTGAACAAGGCGCGGATGGGCATCGGCTTCGCGGCGATGGGTGCGGCGGTGGCCTGCTTCGAGGGCGCGCGCGAGTACGCGCTGGAGCGCAAGACGTTCGGTAAGCCGATCGCCGGCTTCCAGCTCACGCAAGAGAAGCTGGCGGACATGCTGCAGGAGATCGTCAAGGGGCAGTTGCTGGCGCTTCGGCTCGCGCGCCTCGCCGACGAGCACGGCAAGGTGTCGCCGGAGCAGGTGTCCTTGTGCAAGCGGAACAACGTGAAGGTGGCGCTGGAGATCGCCCGGGTGGCCCGCAGCATCTACGGCGCCAACGGCATCACCGACGAGTACCCGCCAGTGCGGCACATGCTGAACCTGGAGAGCGTGTACACCTACGAAGGCACCCACGAGGTGCACACGCTGATCCTCGGCAAGGCGATCACCGGCCTCAACGCGTTCGGGAACTGAGAGGACGCCATGGCCGAAGAGAAGGACGACAGCACCATCGAGAACCGGGTGTACGTGTTCGAGTCGCTGGCGCGGGCCTTCGTGGAGAAGGCGTCGGACGACCTGGGCTCGAAGAACCCCGAGCGGCGGACGCGGGCCATCCGGGCGCTGGCCGATCTCGCGTACGTGAGCTGCGTGGTGGCCGACACGGGCGCGCTCAAGCCGAAGGCGGTGCGCAAGAAGGTGCTGGCGGCGATCGAGGTGGACGGCGAGGCGCCCGCGCCCGAGCCCGACGAGCCCGGGGAGGCGTGAGGCAGCGCCGGCCTCGGTCGGCTATGCTGGGCAGCGATGCAGATCGAAAGCACGGGGAGTTCTTCTGGCGGCGCGGCGAGCGACGGGATCGTCTTGCTCTCGGGCGCCACGTGGTCCGACTTCCGAAGGATCCTCGAGGTACGTGGTGACCAGCCCTCACCCCGTCTTGCCTACCTGGAAGGTGTCATCGAGTTCATGAGCCCCTCGAAATCGCACGAGCAGCTGAGCAGGTGGATCGGCTGCCTCATCGAAGTCTGGTGCCTCGAGCATGACGTCGAGTTCGGAAGCTACGGATCGTGGACCCTCGAGAACGCCGCAGCCGAGCGGGCCGTCGAGCCTGACGGGTGCTACGCCCTGGGCCCGCACCCCGACCAACGTCCGCGACCAGACCTTGCCATCGAAGTGGAGTGGACGAGAGGCGGCCTCAACAAACGCGAGATCTACCGGAAGCTCGGGGTCCCCGAGCTGTGGATGTGGCGGTCCGGCCGCATCCGCATCTTCGTGCTGCGCGACGAGCAGTACGAGGAGGTCGAGCGCAGCAAGTCGCTTCCGGGCATCGATCACGCCGAGTTCGCGACGTTCCTCGACCGCCCGTCGACGAGCCAGGCGATCCGCGACTACCGAGCCGCGATTCAGAGCCGTCGGAAGCCGGGCTCTCATTGAGATCTTCGCCGGCTCAGGACCGGCGAACGTCGAGGTCATGGACAGCTGGTGCAGCCCGGACCGCTCGATCCGATGCTTGTCCCGCTGCACGAGAAGAACCCGTTTCGACAGATCAGCCCCATCGCACAGTTGTGGGCGCCCGGTCCGCCACGCCATCTCGCGCGATGGCCTTGCTCGGTTGATGCTCACCGCTTGAAACGGATCGAACGAGCTCTCGCGAGGGTTCCGGCGAGCTACGCGGACACACTGGTCGCGGTTCTCGAGCAACTGTGTGAGGCCCGGGCAAAGCCATCCGCGTCAAGGCGTGCGCGATGAGGGCGGCCTCTTGGAGAGCCCTCAGCGACGGCGTGCGCGCGGATCAGCGGTGTAGCGCGGCGCGCCGTGGGCGTGAGCCTCGACGACGAGGAGCCGCCCCCGGCGTGCGTTCAGCGACGACAAGAACTCGTTCCAGTCGCGAGGCAGTTCCATGTCTGAACGATCGCAGGGCCTCCACGGCGGCGATGCGCTCGGCCACAGGCCGGCCGAGCCAATAGCTCACGTCGGCGCGGTCCGCCTCTGCTTTGGACCGGAACACGCGCAGCGCCCGCTTCACGACGAGAGGATCGCCGGCTCGTGGCGGCAGCGCAACCGGCGTTAGACTGCTGACGCGATGACGCGCGACGAGTTCCGCGACCGGCTGCTGGAGATCATGGAGCGCAAGCAGCACTGGGCCTGGCCGGCCTTCACCAGCGGCCTGGTGTCGAAGGCGAAGCTGCACCTCCACCTCGAGCAGGAGTACGCCGTCTACGTCCGCGACTTCCCGGTGCTGGTGGGGCGGGCCTACGTGCAGTGCCCTATCCCCGCGGTGCGGCGCGAGCTGGCGGAGAACCTGTACGAAGAGGAGACCGGCGGCCTCCACGCGGGCAAGCCACACCCCGAGCTCTTCCTCGAGTACCCGAAGGGCCTCGGCTTCGACTTGAGGCGCTTCGAGACGGTGGAGCTGCTCCCCGCGGCGCGCGAGTACCGCCACGCGCTCGATCGCCTCACCACCTCCAATGGCTGGGCGGTGTCCGCCGCCGTCGTCACCTTGTTCATCGAGGGGACGCCGTACGAGCGTGCCCTCTTCGATCCGAAGGCCCCCGCCCGGCCCGAGCCCCCGCTGGAAGCGCACCCGCTGGTCCGGCATTACGGAATGCCCGTGGAAGCGCTGGCCCTCACCAGGGCGCACCGCGGCGTGGAAGGGCAGCACCGGCTCTCGGCGTGGCGCGTCATGCTCGATCACGTCCCCGCCGACGAGCGGCCGCACGTGCTCGAGGGCCTGGAGGACGCGCTGCAAGCCTGGCTCACCTGGCGCGACGAGGTCGCCCGCGTCTGCGGCGTGACGCGTTCGGCGATCGCGCAGCCCTGACGCGTCCGGGCGCTCGCGTGCATTTTCTGCGCGCCCGCCTGGAGCCCTGCGCTGGGTCAGGTTGGTGGCGGCCTGTTTGCAGTCGCGGGGTGTCGAGGCTGTCTCGAAGGACATGGAGGGAGCACCGATGAGGACGGAGCGCGTGACGACGCGGAAGAAGACGAAGAGCCTGGACCCGATGGGGGTGCCCGTGAGCGCGGTGATGACGAAGCGGGTAAAGACGGTGCGCCCCGACACCAGCCTCGACCTCGCGATGGAGCTGCTGATGGCCAAGGACATCAGCCACCTCCCCGTCCTCGATGAGGCCGGCAAGCTGGTGGGGATCCTGTCCAAGACTGACGTGGTGCGCCGCTACTTCATCGACGGCGACACCGAAGAGTCGGAGGTGCGCCTCAACGTGAAGGGCGTCAGCTACGGGCTCGGCGGCTTCCACGAGGACAGGACGATCAGCCGCACCGTCGCCGACGTGATGAGCCGCAAGGTGCGCACGGTGACGGACTCCGCGCCGCTGGCGGAGGCCGCCATGTCCATGTCGAAGCTCCGCGTGCACGGCCTGCCGGTGGTGTCCGCGAAGAACAACCTGGTGGGCTTCTTGTCCACCTTCGACATCGTGGACTGGGTCGCCGCGAGCTGACCGGACGGCCTGCCGAAGCTGTAGCGCTTGGCCTCAAGACGGAGTAGCCCTTCGCCCCGATGGCAGACATCTGGATCGTCGTCTTCGTCTACCTGCTGATCGCGTTCTCCGTGGGCTTCCTGATGCTGCTCGGCTCACGGCTGTTGCGCGTGCGCTCGAAGGATCAGCCACCCACCCGTGAGGCCACCTACGAGTGCGGGGAGGAGCCCGCGGGCAAGGCGTGGATCCGCTTTCACCCCCGGTACTACGTGGTGGCGCTGATCTTCGTCCTGTTCGACGTCGAGACGGTCTTCCTGGTGCCGTGGGCGCTCAACACCCGCCGGCTGGGCACCTTCGCCATCGTGGAGATGGTGATCTTCGCGTTCATCCTGATGCTCGGCTGGGGCTACGCGCTGCGGAAGGAGGCGCTCAAGTGGCAGTGAAGCCCAACGAGGACGCGCGGCCCTTCGAGCACCCGCTGTACGACTACCTGGAGCGGGTGCCGGGGCTCGACTTCGCGATCACCTCGGTCGACAAGCTGCTCACCTGGGGCGCGACCAACTCCATGTGGATCTTCCCCATGGCGACGAGCTGCTGTGGCATCGAGTTCATGGCCGCCGCCGCCAGCCGGGTCGATCTCGATCGCATGGGCTCGATCGTCCGCGGCACCCCGCGGCAGTGTGACGTGATGGTGGTGGCCGGCACCATCACCGTGAAGATGGCGCCGCGGGTGAAGCGCCTGTGGGATCAGATGCCCGAGCCCAAGTGGTGCGTGGCGATGGGCTCGTGCGCCATCTCGGGCGACTTCTACCGGGACATCTACAGCGTCATCCCCGGCATCGACGTGGCCATCCCCGTGGACGTGTACGTGCCTGGCTGCCCGCCCAACCCGGAGCAGCTGATGGCCGGCCTGATCAAGCTGCAGGAGAAGGTGCGGCTCAAGCGCGCGGGGCTCCCGGTGCCGAAGGAGGAGCGCCCCGAGGCGCTGGAGCGGACCATCACCCCGCGCATCGGCCGCATCGAGGAGCGCCTGAAGGCCAGCGCGCAGGATCCGGTGAGCCGGGCGCAGCTTGAGTCGGCGCAGCGGCTGTACGTGCGCGTGCCCGTCGAGGGCGGCGTGCCCGAGGTGAAGCCCGCCAAGCCCACCGGAGGCGCGGAATGAGCGAGACGACGACGCCTGCCGCCGCTCCTGCCGCGGCGCCGACTCCCGCGCCTGATCCGTCGGGGCTTACGGGCGCCGCCGGCGTGCTGCCCGGAAAGCCGGTGGACGAGATGAAGGCCGCGCTGGCGGCGGCGAATCCCCACGCCGCGGAGCACGTCCAGGCGAACACGGCGAAGCGGGCCGAGCGCCAGGCGCAGGTGACGGCGCTCTTTCAGGAGCGCTTCGGCGTCGGCGATCTCGAGGTGGCCAACGGCGGCCCGCTGATCCCCGCTGCGCGGCACGCCGAGCTGGCGCGCGCGCTCAAGGACACCGGCTTCACCTTCTACGTCACGGTGGCGGCGAGCCACTGGCCGGCGCAGAAGACGAAGACGGGCGACGAGCCGGAGTCCTTCGAGGTGGCCACGGTGCTGCGGTCGGTCGGCCCGGGCAGCCTGCAGGTGTCGTGGCGGGTGAAGCTGGCTCCGGGCGAGGAGCTGGACAGCCTGGCGCCGCTCTTCGCCGGCGCGGACTGGCAGGAGCGCGAGCAGTTCGACCTGGTGGGCGTGCGCTTCCTGGGCCACCCGGACCTGCGGCGGCTGATGATGCCCGACGAGTGGGAAGGGCACCCGCTGCGCCGGGACTATGCGATCGACACGAGGTGCGAGCCATGGCGGTAGCAGTCGAGGCCGTCGCCACCGCCCCGGTGGTGCCCACGAAGGCCTTCGTGCCGGATCCGTACCTGGATCTCGACACCTACGAGGCCGACGCCGACCTGATGACGCTGTCGCTGGGGCCGCAGCACCCGTCGACGCACGGCGTCTTCCGCGTGGTGCTGTACCTGGACGGCGAGATCATCGTGAAGGCGGTGCCGCACTGCGGGTACCTGCACCGCGGCGTGGAGAAGCTGTGCGAGAAGCTGGCCTACTCGAACATCACGCCGGTCCTGGACAAGAACGACTACGTCGCGCCGATGCTCAACGAGCAGGCGGCGAACATGGCGTTCGAGAAGCTCATGGGGATCGAGGTGCCGCTGCGCGCGAAGTACCTGCGCACGCTGCTGGCCGAGCTGCAGCGGATCGCCTCGCACCTGCTGTGGCTGGGCACCTTCGCGATGGATCTGGGCGGCGCGCTGGGCGGCGGAACGTCCGTCTTCATGTACTGCTTCCGCGAGCGGGAGCTGATCCTCGATGTCTTCGAGGAGCTGACCGGCTGCCGCTTCCACTACAACACCCACCACGTGGGCGGGAACCGGCACGACATTCCACCCGGCTGGCCGAAGCTGGTGCACGAGGCGCTGGACACCATCGAGAGCCGGCTCGAGGCGTACCTCGTCATGCTGGAGCACCCGATCTTCGTGGACCGCACGAAGGGCGTGGGCACCATCGACGCGCAGCTGGCGCTGGAGCTGGGGCTATCGGGGCCGCTGTTGCGCGCGTCGGGCGTCGATCATGATCTGCGCCGCGACGCGCCGTACGGGGTGTACGACCTGCTCGACGTGCAGGTGGCGGTGGACGGCGGCGGCGACTGCCTGGCCCGCTACAAGGTGCGGCTGGCAGAGATCCGCGAGTCGATCCGCCTCTCGCGCCTCCTCATCGACAACGTGCCGCAGGGCCCGCTGTCGGCCACCAAGCCGCTCAACATGGTGACGCAGTTCAAGGCGGCGGCGGGCCAGGTGTACGTGGGCATCGAGTCGCCGCGAGGGGAGCTGGGCACCTGGCTCATCGCGTCGAAGGACAAGCCGACCAACCCGTACCGCTTCAAGATCCGCCCGCCCAGCTTGCACGCGGCGGCCGCGGTGCCGTACGTCTTCCCGGGACACACGCTGTCCGACGCGGTGGCCATTCTCGGCTCGCTGGACCCGATCATGGGTGAGGTGGACCGGTGACCTTTGTTCTGAGCAACCCCTGGCTGCACGGGCTCGTCTTCGGGGCGGTGCTGGTCTCGGTGCTGATGGCGCTGGTGGCCTTCATCACCTGGTTCGAGCGCAAGCTGGCCGGGCGGATCCAGAGCCGCCTTGGCCCGACGATGGTGGGGCCGTTCGGGCTCCTGCAGCCCATCGCCGACGCGGTGAAGGCGATGCAGAAGGACTTCATCGTCCCGAAGGACGCGGACCGGTTCCTCTTCTGGCTGGCGCCGCCGCTCACCATCGCCTTCGCCCTGGCGACCGCCGCGGTGATCCCCTTCTCGAAGGACGTGCTGGCGGCGAACCTGGACGTGGGCGTCTTGTACGCGCTGGCCTTCTCCGGGCTCCTGGCGTTCCCCACCTGGGTGGCGGGCTGGGCGAGCAACAACAAGTACGCGCTGCTGGGCGGAATGCGCATGGTGGCCCAGGGGATCAGCTACGAGATCCCGATGGTGATGGCCGCGCTGGTGCCGGTGACGCTGGCCGGGACGCTCTCGATGCAGGGGATCGTCGAGTATCAGGTGGCGAGCGGGTGGATCATCGCGACGCCGGTGGGCGCGGCGGCGGGCCTGTTGTTCCTCACCACCGCGCTGGCCGAAGGCAACCGCATTCCCTTCGACATCCCCGAGGCCGAGTCCGAGCTCGTGGCCGGCCCGACCACCGAGTACAACGCGATCGGCTGGTCGATCTTCGCGGCGAGCGAGTACGCGCACTCGGTGATCACCGCGGCCATCGTCTCGGCGCTGTTCCTCGGTGGGTGGGACGGGTGGTGGAACCTGCCTCCGCTGTTGTGGATGGTGGCGAAGACGGGCTTCGTCTTCTTGATCGTCACCTGGGTGCGCTGGTCGCTGCTGCGCTTCCGCAGCGATCAGTTGATGGCGCTCTGCTGGAAGTACCTGGTGCCGGGCGCGCTCCTGCTGGTGCTGATCGCGGGCATCCAGGTCTCGGTGAGGGGCTGACATGGGCTACCTGCTGTCGACGCTCAAGAGCCTCTACGCGACGCTGCGCCAGGCGCTGTCGAAGCCGACCACCGTCGAGTTCCCCAAGGTGAAGCGGGAGCGGGCGCCGCGGATTCGCGCCAGCTTCGCGCTGACGAAGGACGCCGCGGGCGACGAGAACTGCATCGGCTGCAAGAAGTGCGAGAAGGTCTGCCCGTCGGAGGTGATCACCGTGGTGGCGTCGAAGAAGCCGTCGCCGGTGACGGGCAAGGCGCGCGGCTACGCGGACGACTTCACGCTCAATCTGCAGGCCTGCATCATCTGCGAGCTCTGCGTGCAGGTGTGCCCCACCGACGCGATCATCATGGTGAAGGAGCAGGAGGCGCCGGGCTTCTCGCGGGCCGACCTCACGCTCACCATGGACAAGCTCTACAAGAACGCTGAGACGAAGGAGAAGTGGGCGTGGGCGAACGCCACGGTGCTGGGCGAGCACCAGAAGCCGGCGGAGGAGAAGAAGCCCGCGCTTGCGCCGAAGCCAGTGCCCGCGGCTGCCGCGCCGACTCCGACCGGGGCTCCAGCGACGGCGACTCCAGCGACGGCGCCTCCAGCGACGGCGGCTCCGACGGCGCCTGCGACTGCGGCGGCCCCGGCGACCAACGCGGCGACCCTCGCCGCCGCTCGTTCACCGGCCTCGGTAAGCCCCCCGCCCGCGGACGAGAAGAAGGGAGGCGCGTGATGTTGGGACAGATCGGCTTCGGCGTCGTGGCGGTGATGCTGCTCTTCACCGCCTTCCGCGTGGTGACGGCGAGGAATCTGGTGCACACCGTGCTGTGGCTGGGCCTCGCCCTGGCGGTGACGGCGGTCGTCTACGTCATGCTGGGCGCACACTTCCTCGCGGCGATCCAGATCATCCTCTACACGGGCGGCGTGCTGACGCTGATGCTCTTCGGCGTCATGCTCACCCATCGCGACGAAGGCTTCGTGGCCGTGCAGAACCCGTCTGGGCGGTACGTCGCCGGCGGGCTGTTGGCGGTGAGCGTGTTCGCGATGCTGGCGGCGGCCATCGTCCGCACGCCGTCGCTGCCGGCCACGCCCGCGCCGCCGGTGTCCACGGAGGCGCTGGGCGCGGCCTTCCTCACCGAGCAGGTGCTGGCCTTCGAGGTCCTCTCGCTGTTGCTGCTCGTCGCCGCGGTGGGCGCCATCGTCATGGCCCGCCGGAGGGACGCGGGGGAGGAGGGCGAGAGCCAGGGCGCGGTGCTGCCCGAGCGCAAGGTGCTGCCGCTGCGCCAACCGCAGCCTGACGCGGAGTCGGCCCCCGTCGCCGCGCGCGCCTCCGGAGGAGATGCCTGACATGGGACTGTCCGCCTACCTGCTGTTGTCCGCGGGCCTCTTCGCGCTGGGTGTGTATGGCCTCGTGACGCGGAAGAACGCCGTCGGCGTGCTGGCGTCGGTGGAGCTGATGGCCAACGCCGTCAACCTGAACCTGATCGCCTTCTCCCGCTTCCTCGGCGGGCACGTAGGCCAGGTGTTCGCGCTGTTCGCCATCGCCATCACGGTCGCGGAGGTGGTCGTCGGCCTGGCGCTGGTCATCATCCTCTTCCGGGCCAGGGGCGACGTGCGGCTCGAGCTGATGAGCGAGCTGAAGGGGTAAAGGGATGCTGTCGATGGACTGGGCCCGCCTCGCGCTGTTCCTGCCGCTGGCCACGGCGTTGCTCTTCATCGTCGTTCCGCCGCTGCGCCGCACTGGCTTCATCGCGGGCGTCGTCTCGGTGCTGTCGGCGCTTACCTCGCTGGTCGCCGCCCTGGTGCTCTTCGGCCAGGTGCTGGGCGGGGCCCGCGTGCTGGGCCGGGAGGTCGTCACGTGGCTGCCGCACTCCTCCCTGGCGCCGGGCGTGCTGGCCCGAGGAGTTTTTCAGGTCGGCCTGCTGGTCGACGGCATCTCGGTATCGATGCTGGTGATCGTCACCCTCGTCGCCTTCTGCGTGCAGCTCTTCTCGCTGGGCTACATGGCCGACGAGCCGAAGCACGACTTCGGGCGCTACTTCACCTGGCAGTCCCTGTTTCTCTTCGCGATGAACACCCTGGTGCTGGCGCCCAACCTGCTCCAGGCCTTCCTCGGCTGGGAGTTGGTCGGCCTGGCCAGCTACCTGCTCATCGGCTACTGGTGGCGCAAGCCGTCGGCGGCGCGAGCGGCGGTGAAGGCCTTCTGGATCAACAAGTTCGGGGACATGGGGCTGCTGGCGGGGTTGATCATCCTCTTTCTTGGCACCGGCGGCTTCGAGTGGACCGGCGCGGTGGCGGTGGCCACCCCCGTGACGTTGCTCCTCTTCGTCGCGGTGATGAGCAAGTCGGCGCAGTTTCCTCTGCACATCTGGCTACCGGACGCGATGGAGGGCCCCACGCCCGTCTCGGCGCTCCTGCACGCCGCCACCATGGTGGCCGCCGGCGTGTACCTGGTGGTGCGCGCGCACCCGCTCTTCGCCCAGGCGCCCGACACCCAGTTGGTGATGGCGTACGTGGGGGGCTTCACCGCGCTCTTCGCCGCCGTCGTCGCCGTGGTGCAGACGGACCTCAAGAAGGTGCTGGCGTACTCGACGTGCTCGCAGCTCGGCTACATGGTGTGCGCGCTGGGCGCCGGCAGTCAGGTGGGCGGCTTCTTCCACCTCACCACCCACGCCTTCTTCAAGGCGCTGCTCTTCCTCGCCGCGGGCAGCATCATCCACGGGGTCCACTCCAACGAGCTCAAGCACATGGGCGGGCTGTGGGGGAAGATGAAGGTGACCAGCCTGGCCTTCATCGTCGGTGCGCTGGCGCTGGCGGGCGTCCCGGGGCTCTCGGGCTTCTTCTCGAAGGATCTGATCCTCGAGGAGGTGGCGCACCAGGGCCTGTGGGCCCCCCTGGGCGCGCTGCTCGTCGCCGCGTTCCTCACCGCCTTCTACATGGGCCGGGTCGTCTTCTCGGCGCTCTTCGGCAAGCCGTCGAAGGAAGCGCAGGTCGCCCACGAGTCCGGGCCGTCGATGCTGGCGCCGCTGGTGCTGCTCTCGGTGCTGGCGGTGGTGGCGGGCTACTTCGGGGCGGTGCTGTCCGGGCTGTATGGCCAGCCGGTGCACTTCCACCTCTCGCCGGTGGGCATCGCCGCCACGGTGCTGGGGCTGTCCGGCCTGGGCCTCTCGTACTTCATGTTCGGCGCGCCGCAGGGAGGCGCGTCGCTGCGGGCCGCGTTCGCGCCGGTGGGCCGGCTGGCCGCCTCAGCCGCGGTGGACAAGACGTTCGCCTGGGCCTACCGCAAGGTGCTGACCGGCCTCGCCGAAGCGATCGGCTGGTTCGATCGCTACGTCATCGACGGGCTGATGAACGGCCTCGCCTACGGAACGCTGGAGGCAGGCTCGCGTTTGAGGCCCACCCAGACGGGGCGGGTGGGTGACTACGTGTACGTGGTGGTGGCGGCGATGGTGCTGATGGGCCTGTACGGCGCGTTCTGGAGATAAGCCTTGGCACCCTTCATCGACGCCCACCTGTTGTCGATCATCGTCGCGGCGCCGTTCCTGGCCGGCCTGTTGCTGCTGCTCGTGGACGACGAGGCGCGGCTGACCATCCGGTGGATCTCGCTGTTGGGCGCGCTGGTGTCGCTGGCGGGCAGCGTTCACCTCGCGACGCGGTACGAGCTGGGGCGCGGCGGCCTGCAGTTCGTCGAGCGCTACCCGCTGGTGCCGTCGTTCGGCATCGAGCTGAGCTTCGCGGCGGACGGGTGGGGCGTGTCGCTGTTGCTCCTCACCGGCATCATCATCACCGCCGGGGTGCTGGCCTCATGGACCGTCACCACTCGCAGCCGGGAGTTCTTCGTCCTGCTGCTGGTGCTGGTGGCCGGCGTGTTCGGTGTCTTCGTCAGCCAGGACCTGTTCGTCTTCTTCCTCTTCTATGAGATCGCCGTGCTGCCGATGTACCTGCTCATCGGCATCTGGGGCAGCCGCGGGAAGGTGGACGCGAAAGGCCCCTTCGCCTTCACCTGGAAGCGCTTCGACATCGGCGGGCGCGAGTACGCGGCGATGAAGCTGACCTTGATGCTGCTGGTGGGCAGCGCGGCCATCCTCATCGTGATCTTCGCCATGTACTACGCGGCGGGCGGGACGAGCTTCGACCTCTCGGTGCTGGCCCGGGCGACATACCCCCGGCAGCTGCAGTTGTGGGCCTTCCCGCTGCTCTGGTTCGGCTTCGGCGCGCTGGCTGGCGTCTTCCCGTTCCACACCTGGTCGCCCGACGGCCACGCGGCGGCGCCCACGGCCGTGTCCATGCTGCACGCCGGCGTGCTGATGAAGCTGGGGGCCTTCGGGGTGATCCGCATCGGCATGCTGCTGCTGCCCGACGGCGCGGCGTACTGGGCGCCCTACGTGGGCGGGGTGGCGGTGATCAACGTGCTGTACGGCGCGCTCTCGGCGATGAGCCAGAAGGATCTCAAGTACATCATCGCCTACTCGTCGGTGAGCCACATGGGCGTGGTGATGCTGGGCGCGGCCACCATGACGGTCGACGGGTGGAACGGAGCCATCTACCAGATGTTCGCGCACGGCATGATGACCGGCCTCTTCTTCGCGCTGGTCGGCCTGGTCTACGAGCGCGCCCACACCCGCTGGCTGCCGTCGATGGGCGGCTTCGCGGCGAGGATGCCGGGCGTGGCGGCCTTCTTCGTGCTGGCGGGCCTGTCCTCGCTGGGGCTGCCGGGGCTGGCCGGCTTCGTGGCCGAGTTTCTGGTCTTCGTCGGCGCCTGGCAGTCGAAGCACTGGTGGTGGGCGCTGCCCGGCATCCTCGGTGCGTGGGTGACGGCGGTGTACGTGCTGCGCGCGGCGAAGCAGATCTTCTTCGGCGAAGGCCCGGCGGCCGGCTACCAGGATCTGAAGGACGCCACGCGCACCGAGTGGGGCGCCCTGTGGGCCCTGGGCGCCTGCCTGGTGATCTTCGGCAGCTTCCCGCGGCTGATCCTCGACTTCATCCACCTGGCCACCAACGAGTACCTGCCGCGCCTCACCAGCGCGATGCAGTTGGCGCAGTTGCCGTAACAGGGAAAGACGCGATGCCGACCCTCGAGGACCTGAGGCCGCTCATCATCGACCTGCTGCTGCTGTCCGCGGCGCTGCTGGTCTTCGCCGTCGACCTCGGCCTGCCTCACGGGCGCAAGCGCGGCCTGGGCTTTCTGACCGCGCTGCTCCTCGCCGGGCTCTTCGCCGTCACCTTCTTCGTCGACGTGAACGGGCCCGCCTTCTCCGGCGCCTACCTGGGCACGCCGTGGGTGCTGCTCCTCAAGCGGGTGGCGCTGGCCGCGGGGGCGCTGGCGGCGCTGGGCGCGGTCGATCACGTCGATCGCCACTTCCCCAACCGGCAGGGCGAGTTCTACCTGCTGCTCCTCTTCAGCTTGATGGGCATGACGCTCCTGCCCGGCGCGAGGGATCTGATCCTCTTCGTCGTCTGCTTCGAGCTGATGGGCCTGCCCCTGGCGATGATGGCCGCCTACGCCAAGGCCGATGACAAGAAGAGCGTGCACCGCTACGCCGCGGAGGCGGGCCTCAAGCTGTACCTGGTGAGCGTCGCCAGCACCGCCATCACCCTCTTCGGCCTGTCCTTCGTCTACGGCCTGTCGGGCACCACCACGCTGGAGGGCATCGCCCAGGCGCCAATGACGCCGCTGCTCGCGATGGGGATGATGGTCACCATTGCCGGCATGGCCTTCAAGGTGGGCGCGGTGCCCTTCCACCTCTGGGTGCCGGACACGTACACCGGCGCGCCGACGCCCTTCGTGGCCTTCCTCTCGGTGGGGCCCAAGGCGACGGGCTTCGCGGCGCTGGCGGCGGTGATCCTGGTGGCCTTCCAGGGGAACCGGGCGCAGCTGGGGACGCTCCTGCTCCTCTTCGTCGTCGCCTCCATCGTGGTGGGCAACCTGATGGCGCTGCCGCAGCGCGACGTGAAGCGCATGCTGGCGTTCTCGGGCGTGGCGCAGATCGGCTACATGATGATGGGCCTGTTGACCGGAACGCCGCTGGGCCTGGGCATGCTGCTCTTCTACGTGGTGGGCTACGTGGCCACCAACATGGGCGCCTTCCTGGTGCTGGAGGCGGTGGCCCCCGATCGCACCGGCGTCACCCTCGATGACTTGAGCGGGCTGTGGAAGCGCTCGCCCTGGCTGGGGCTGGCCATGCTGCTCTTCGTGCTGTCGCTGGCCGGCATTCCCTTCGTGGTGGGCTTCTGGGCCAAGCTGTACGTCTTCATGGCGGTGTACCAGGCGGGGCAGGGCTGGCTGGTGCTGTTCGGCGCGCTGATGGCGATCGTCAGCCTCTGGTACTACCTGCAGATCGCCCGCGCGGTGTACATGGGGGAGGCGAAGGCGGGCCCGGTGGCGGTGCGGCCGGCGCTGGCGGCGGCGATCGGCCTGTGCCTGCTGGGGGTGGTGGCGATGGGCGCGTGGCCGGCGCCCTTCGTAGAGAGCGCGGCGGCGGCGGCGTCTTCGTTCCTCGGGCCGCGCTGAGGCGGCTCGCTGCACCTGGGGGTGCCCATGAGGCTGCGCGATCTTCGGAAGCAACTGCTCGAGCAACACGCACAGATCCGCCGCCTGGTCGGGCAGGTGGAGGCGGGCCTGGACGCGCGGCTGGGCGCCGGCGAGGTGACGGGCCGGCTGGACGCGCTCAAGGCCGCCGTGGTGGCGCACAACCAGTTGGAGGCGCACGCCCTGGAGCCGATCCTCGAGTGCATCGACGCCTGGGGTCCGCAGCGGGTGAAGGCGCTGGTGGGCGAGCACCGGGCCGAGCACGAAGGGGTGTTGACGCACCTGGGCGAGAGCGCGGCGAAGGACGGCGCGAAGCTGCGGACGCTCTTGGCGGAGCTGGTGGCCCACCTCGCCCAGGAAGAGAAGACGCTGCTGACGGAGAAGCTGCTGCGGGACGACGTCATCCAGTTGGACGCCGGCGACTGACCTGGGCGCACCGGCCGCGACTTCTTGCACACGATGGGGGTGGCCCGGGGTCACTCGGAGAGGTCCTTCTCTCTTCCCTGTGCTTCACTGCCCCCCATGCGTTTACTCGTCGCCTCCCTTGCCCTCGTGGCAACCCTCCTCTTCGCGTCGGGCTGTGGTTCGAAGCCGGTGGAGAAGTGTGGCCCGTCCAACTGCAATGGGTGCTGCAGCGCCACCGGCCAGTGCCAGACGGGCGCGTTACCCGAGGCGTGTGGCGCCGGCGGCGCGGCGTGCCTCACCTGTCTGCCTGGCCAGCAGTGTCAGTTTGGCGTCTGCCTCACCACGGCGACAGGCGGAGGCGCGGGCGGTGGCGGTGGATCGGGCGGAGGAGTGGGAGGTGGCCTCGGCGGAGGCGTGGGCGGTGGCCTCGGCGGCGGCACCGGAGGGGGCGCGGGCGGCGGCACGGGCGGCGGCACAGGCGGTGGAGGTGGGCTGAGCTGCTCGGTCGGCTGCTCCGGCGCGACGCCGGTGTGCGATCCCCAGACGAGCACCTGCGTGGCCTGCGTCGACAACACCACCTGCTCGGGCGCCACGCCCATCTGCAACACCACCACGAAGGCCTGCGTGGCCTGCACCAGCAACGTCCACTGCGGCGGCTCGGCGCCCTACTGCGACACCAGCACCAACCGGTGCGTCACCTGCACGCCCACCATGGGCTGCGGGGGCGCCACCAGCGTCTGCGACACCTCGGTGCCCCAGGGCCAGTGCGTGCAGTGCCTGGGCAACTCCAACTGCGGCGGCATGACGCCGGTGTGCAACCTGGCCAGCAAGACGTGCGCGCGCTGCACGACGGGCCAGGGCTGCAGCGGGGCCACGCCCGTCTGCGACACCACCGTGCCCGGGGGCCTGTGCGTGGCCTGCACCGCCAACAGCCACTGTGGCGGCACCACGCCGCTGTGCGACACCGGCACCCGGCAGTGCGTGCAGTGCCTGTCCAACGCCAACTGCAGCGGCGCGGCACCCCTATGCAACCCGTCCACCCGCACCTGCGTCACCTGCACCGCCACCGCGGGCTGCAGCGGCGCGACGCCCGTCTGCGACACCACCGTGCCCGGCGGCCAGTGCGCGCAGTGCACCAGCAACGCCAACTGCGGGGGCTCGGCGCCGATCTGCAACACCACCACCCGGCAGTGCGTGACGTGCACCTCCACCGCCGGGTGCGTCGTGCCCCAGCCGGTGTGCGACACCTCGGTGGCGGGCGGCCAGTGCGTGGGGTGCCTGTCCAACTCCAACTGCAGCGGGGTGACGCCGGTCTGCGACACCACCTCGCGGCAGTGCGTGAGGTGCACCTCCACCGCAGGGTGCGTCGCGCCCACGCCGGTGTGCGACAGCTCCATTCCCGGGGGCGTGTGCGTGGGGTGCCTGTCCAACGCCAACTGCGGCGGCTCGACGCCGGTCTGCAACACCACTACGCGCACCTGCGTCACCTGCACCGCGACGGCCGGGTGCCTCGCGCCCACGCCCGTCTGCGACACCTCGGTGGCGGGAGGCCGGTGCGTCGGCTGTCTGTCCAACGCCAACTGTGGGGGCTCGACGCCGATCTGCAACACCACCACCCGCCAGTGCGTGCGCTGCACGGCCACGGCCGGGTGTCTGCAACCCACGCCGGTGTGTGACACGTCGGTGGCCGGAGGCCAGTGCGTCGGGTGCCTGTCCAACATCAACTGCGCCGCGCCCACGCCCGTCTGCAACACCACCACGAAGAATTGCGTGCAGTGCGCCTCCAGCGCCAACTGCAGCGGGGGCACGCCGGTCTGCGACACCACCGTGGGCACCTGCGTGCAGTGTCTGTCCAACGCCAACTGCAGCGGCATGCGCCCGCTGTGCAACACCACCTCGCGGCAGTGCGTGCAGTGCCTGTCCAGCGCCAACTGCACGGCGCCCACCGCGCTGTGTGAGACGGCGGCCGGCAACTGCGTGCAGTGCCTCAGCAACGCCAACTGCATGAACCCCACGCCGGTGTGCACGGCCAACGCCTGCGGGGCCTGCACGGACACGCCGCAGTGCAGCTCGGGCACCAGCTGCGCGATGGGATCCTGCGTGGCGAACCCCGAGAGCTGCGCCATGCCCCGGCTGGTGCCGCTGATGACGGGGCAGACGATGGTGAACTTCCAGGCGGATCTCCGCCGGGCCACCGACGACGAGGACGGCAGCTGCAGCGCGTCGGGGCCCGAGCTGGTGTACCAGCTGAACCTGCCCGCGGCGCAGGACGTCACCATCTCCCTCGCCAAGGCGGTGGGCCAGCCCACCAGCGACGGCGTGCTGTACGTGCGCACCAGCCCGTGCGCCACGGGCACGGAGCTGGGCTGCGAGGATCAGACGTTCAGCAACGGCGTGGAGACGCTGACGCTGTACAACCAGTCGGGGACGATCTTCATCTTTGCCGAGGCGTTCACGGCCACCTACGCAGTGCTGTACGACGTGAGCGTGGTGCTCAGCGCCCCCGCGCCGCCGCCGGCCAACGAGAACTGCAGCGCGCCCCAGGCGCTCACCTTCATGGGCAACGCGGCCACCGCCACGGGCAGCTTCGTGTCGGCCGCCAACGACAACGGCGCGACGGACGCGGCGCCCACCTGCAGCCCCGAGGCCCGCGCCACCGGACGCGACGTCGTCTACAGCTTCACCACCACCGCGGCCCAGGACGTGGAGGTCACGGTGACGCCGGGCGGAGGCGCCTTCACCCCGGTGGCCTACCTCCGCACGCTGGCCAACTGCGCGGTGGGCACGGCGATGGCGGAGCTGGGCTGCGGCGTGGGCACCTCCACCAGCTTGAACCGCCGCTTCGCCAACCTGCCGGCGGGCACCTACGCCCTGTGGGTGGACTCCACGACCGCGGTCAACGGCACCTTCAACCTGGGCGTACAGCTGCACCCGCCTACCTTGCCGCCGCCCAACGACACCTGCGCCGCGCCGGAGGTGCTCACCCTGATGGGCAACGTGGCCTCCACCACCGGGCAGACGGCCGCGGCGGCCAACGACTACTCGGCGGCCTGCAGCGCGGGGACCGCCACCAACGCAGACACGGTGTATTCGCTCACCGTGCCCGGCGCATCGGCGGCGCCCGTCTCCTTCGTGGTGGCGCCCTCGTCCGCGTCCTTCGCCCCCGCGCTCTACACCGGGGGCACCTGTCCGGTGACGGCGCCTACCGCGTGCGCGGGAGCTACCACCACGACTCAGCCACGGCCGGTGGGCGTGCTGTTGCCGTCCCAGGCGCCGGGCGTGGTGTACGCCGTCGTCGATGGAGCGATCGGCAACGGCTTCTACCGGCTCGACGCGCGCGTCGGGGCGCCGCCCAACGACACCTGCACCACCCCCACGCCGATCGGCCTGTCCACGGTGGTGGTGGACGCCTCCACGCTGGAGACGACCCAGCTCTCCGTCAACGACTTCACCAGCATGTGCGGCTACACCACGCGCTTCGCCGGGAAGGACCTGGTGTATGCCTTCACGCCCGCCACCACCGGCAGCTTCACGGCCACCGTCATGCCGTCGCCTACCTTCGATCCGTCGCTCGCGCTGCTGGTGGGCGGGTGCGGCCCCACGTTCTGCAGCACCTCGGCGGACACCGGCGCCACCGGTGGGCCTGAGACGCTCACCTTCAGCGGCACGGCCGGCGTGACGTATTACCTGGTGGTGGACGGGTGGAGCACCGGCACCAGCAGCGAGGGCTTCTTCCGCCTCGAAGTGCGTTGACCGCAACCCCCTGACTTCTCAGACGCCCATCATGTGCGCACGTGTCGCACAACTCTGGACTGACGGTCGACGATAACGCCCCATGGCGATCATCGACTCGCGCCCCACGTCGCTTGCCTCCTTGAGGGGCCTCACCACGGACGAAGTGCGCGCCTTCAAGCAGCAGGGCATCACCAACAACCAGCAGTTGCTGGAGAAGGCGAAGACGCGCAGCGAGGTGACGAAGCTGGCGCGGGCCACCGGCCTGTCGGCGACGCGGGTGAAGGAAGCGGTCAACCGGGCGGATCTGGTCCGGCTGGAGGGCATGGGGCCGGCGACGGCGGATCTGTTCGAGAACGCGGGCGTCAACTCAGTGAAGGAGCTCGCGCAGCGCAACCCTGCGTCGCTGCACAAGACGCTGGCGGAGTACGCCCGGCGTAACCCTGCGCTCCACGCGCGAGAGCCGTCGGAGAGCCAGGTGAAGACGCTGGTGACGAAGGCGGCGGTGTCGCTGGGCCAGACGCCGGTGGACACGCACCTTCGCAGCGTCGAGGCCGCCGTCGCGCACGCCAGCGGCATCTTCAGCGAGTACATCGACCAGGTCCTCTTCGGCACCCACCCCGAGGGCCACGCCTTCCGCACGGCGATCCTCGACTGGCGCACGCCGGACGACGTGGCGGCGCTCAAGCAGCGCGGGCTGGGCGAGGTGGCCACCTTCTTCCGCGACGCGGAGCGCAGCGAGACGGCCGACACGTACCTCTTCACCGGGCGGTGGCTGGGGCTGTACACCGAGATCGGCGTCCGGAAGTCCGGAGGCATCGAGCGCCTCTTCGTCGAGGTGGACTGACAAACTCGTGGCTGGGCGCGGAGGCTTGAGTTAGCTCCGCCGCCATGCACCGCATCGACGAGCCGCACCCGTTCGCCCTCGAGACGGCCCGCCTCCACTACGCGGCCGATCGCGACGTCTCGGCCCAGCACCTCTTGCTGCAGGTGTCGTTGGACTTCGACGCGAAGCGCCTCGCCGGCGCGGCGACGCACACCCTGAGGGCGGTGCGGGCGGTGAAGCGGATCAGCTTCGACGCGGTGGGCCTCGAGGTGTCGAAGGTGGAGGTGGACGGCAAGGCGGCGGCCTTCGACGGGGCGTCGGGCGAGCAGTTGCACGTGCTCCTCCCGCGGGCGCTGAAGGCCGGGGCCACGGCGAAGGTGAAGGTGACGTACCAGGCGACGCCGCAGCGCGGGCTGTACTTCGTGGGGCCGGACGAGGCGTACCCGAAGCGGCCCAGGCAGGCGTGGACGCAGGGGCAGGACATCGACTCGCGGCACTGGTTCCCCTGCCTGGACACGCCGGCCCAGAAGTGCCCCACCGAGGTGAAGGCCACCTTCCCCGCGGGGATGACGGCCCTGTCCAACGGGCGGCTGGTGTCGGACTCGGCGAAGGGCGGCCGGCGCACCATGCACTTCAGCCTGGACATGCCCCACTCGCCGTACCTGGTGACGCTGGTGGTGGGTGAGTTCGCGGTGCTGGAGGCGAAGGCCGGCGAGACGACGGTGCGCACCCTGGTGGAGCCGTCGAAGAAGGCCGAGGCCCACCGGGTGGTGAAGCGCACCCCGAAGATGGTGGCGATGTTCGAGGAGCTGACCGGCCAGCCCTACCCGTGGGGTGACTACGCGCAGATCTTCGTGTCCGAGTTCATCTTCGGCGGGATGGAGAACACCAGCGCCACCACGCTGACCGACTCGGTGTTGTTCGACGAGCGGGCGGAGGCGGACTACTCGGCCGAGCCGCTGATCGCCCACGAGCTGGCGCACCAGTGGTTCGGCGATCTGCTCACCTGCCGGGACTGGCCGCACGGGTGGCTCAACGAGGGCTTCGCCACCTACTCGGAGATCCTCTGGAAGGAGGCCTCCGACGGTGACGACGAGGCGGATCACCAACGGAAGGTGGACCTCGACTCGTACCTGGCCGAGGTGAGCGAGCGCTACGCGCGGCCCATCGTGGCGCGGAAGTTCGACGCGCCCATCGATCTCTTCGATCGCCACCTCTACGAGAAGGGGGCGTTGGTGCTGCACGAGCTGCGGCGGCGCCTGGGGGAAGACGACTTCAAGGCGGTGGTCCGGCACTACGTGGCCTCGCACCGGGGCGGGGCGGTGGAGACGGTGGATCTGGCGCGCGCGGTGGAGCGGGTGACGGGGCGGAACCTCGATCGCTTCTTCGACGAGTACGTGCACCGCGCCGGGCACCCGCAGCTCAAGGTGGAGGCCTCCTTCGACGCGGACAAGCGGGTGGTGCGGCTCGCGGTGAAGCAGGCGCAGGAGGGCGAGCCGCACGCCCTGGAGCTCCCGGTGCACCTGGTGGTGAAGGAGAAGGCGACGACGCACGCGCTGGCGCTCAAGGACAAGGAGCACGTCTTCCTCCTCCCCGCGGATCGCGAGCCGTCGATGTGCGTGGTGGACGGGCGGCGTGACTTGCTGGCCACGCTGGAGGTGGAGAAGCCGGCGGGCTGGTGGCGGGAGGAGGTGGCGAAGGCGCCGTGGGCGCGGGCGCGGGCGCTGGCGGCGGAGGCGCTCGAGAAGAAGCCGGGCGCGGCCACGGTGGCGGCGCTCGGGAAGGTGCTCTCCACCGAGTCCTCCTTCTGGGCGACGCGCGCGGCGTGCGCGAAGGCGCTGGGGGCGCTCCGCTCTCCCGAGGCGAAGAAGGCCCTGCTGGGGGCGCTGGGGGTGAAGCACCCGAAGGCGCGGCGGGCGGTGGTGGCGGCGCTGGGCGAGTTCCGGGGCGACGCGGAGGTGGCGAAGGCGCTGACGCAGGTGTGCCGGAAGGGCGACGCGTCGTACTTCGTGGAGGCGGACGCGGCGCGGGCGGTGGGGAAGGTGAAGGGGCCGGGGGCGTTCGAGGTGCTGGCGTCGATGCTGGAGCGGGTGGGCTTCCAGGACACGGTGCGCAGCGGAGCGCTGGACGGGCTGGCGGAGCTCAAAGACAAGCGGGCGTGGCCGCACGTGGTGACGGCGTCCAGGTACGGGGAGCCTCCCTTCGCGCGGCGGGCGGCGGTGATGGCGCTGTCCAGGCTGGCGGAGGCGGCGGAGAAGAAGAGCGAGGCGGTGGAGCTGCTGTCCGGCTACCTGCGCGATCCGGGCTTCCGGGTGCGGCTGGCGGCGCTGGACGCGGCGTCGACGCTGGGCGACGAGCGAATGGTGGGGCCGCTGTCCTCCACGCCCTTCCTCGACGGGCGCGAGCAGCGGATGGCGCGCGAGGCGGTGCGCACCCTGCGCGCGAAGAGCCCGGCGAAAGAGCTGACGGCGCTGCGGGGCGATCTCGAGAAGCTGAAGGCGGAGCTGCGGGCGCTGCAGGAGAAGGTGGACGCGAAGGCGCCGAAGACGGGGAAGTGAGGGCGCGCGCGTGGGTGCAAGAGGCGAGGGCCTGATCTCGCGGGAGAGCGTCGTGGTCCATCCGACAGCGTGGGCGCCCAGCCGGCTTGACCGCTTGGCGAGGCGAGCGCGCGTTGGGGCCGTTACGCAGGCGACATGGCCCCGGTGAAGACCGTCGACGACTACCTCGCTTCGAAGCCGCCGCCCGTCCGCGCCGTGCTGCGCCAGGTGCGCGCCGCCGTCCGCAAGGCCGCGCCCGGAGCGCAGGAGATCATCTCGTACCGGATGCCCGCCGTCCGCGTGCCCGACGGCGTCATCGTCTACTTCGCGGCCTTCACTACTCGATCTACCCGGTGACCTGGGGCCTCATCGAGAAGCTCGGGCCTCGAGCCAGGAAGTACGGCTCCTCGAACAAGGGCACGATCCGCTTCCCGTTGGATGGCCGCGTGCCGGTGGCGCTCATCTCCCGCATCGTCAAGCTGCGCGCGGCGGAGGTGGCTGAGCGCCGCCGGGCAGCAAGAGGGAAGGCGCCCGCCGTCAGCCGTCGCCGGCCTCGCGCTGGCGGAGCTTCAGCACGGTGACGACGCTCTGGTCGATCTCCAGCAGCGCCAGGTAGCCCCAGCGCCCATACGGGACGAGCAGCTCGCGGAGCGTCGTGCGACGGGCCAGGCGGGCAGCGCGCGCCGAGAAGGGCATGCGCTCGAGGGTCTCGAAGGCGCCTGCCATCGCGGCACGCAGCCGGCGCGCGCTGGCCAGGTCTCGCGCCACCTCGGCGTCGAAGAGCCGGAAGAGCTCGGCGGCGGCGCCAGCGGTCAATCGGACGCGCCACCGATCCCTGCGCGTCATCCGCGCTTCCGGCCGCGCTTCTTCTCGGGGGCCGGCTCCAGGCGCGCGTCCATCCGGGCCAGCACCTCGGCCGCGGAGACGGTGTCGTTGTCCCCCCGTGCCCGCTCGGCCTCGAGGAGGCCTTGTTTCAGAAACTCCCGCTGGGTGCGGCGCCAGGCGATGTGCGCGCGGACCGCCTCCTCGAGGAAGCTGGGGATGGTCTCCTCAGGCCCGAGGACTGCCGCCAGCTCCTGGCGGAGCCGGGGAGTGATCCACGCCAGCGGAGGTGGCGCCGGCTTCATTCGGTTCCTTCAGCGCGCGGGCGCGGGGACTGGCTGCGGCGCAGGCAGTTGCTCCACCGCCACCAGCACCGTCTGCCAGGTGCCGACCAGCACCTGCTTCACCTGCGCGACTGCCCCGTTGTCCAGGCGCACCAGCTGGCCGTCCGTCATGCCCTGCATGGTGCCTGAGGCCCCGCACGCGCGTCAGCCCCGGCCTGAAAATCGGTAAATCAACAGGCGTGTAAATGGTTTACGGGGTTTTCTTCCGAGGCTCTGCCAGGCGGGGTTTTACAGCCCCCTTCTGGGGATCAGCGGTAGCTGGAAGGGGGGAGGAGGGCTGGGAAGGACTGAGGATTCGGGGAGCGAGGGCCTCGGGGGGCGGAGGCGGAGTCCAGCCCGGCAACTGGCGCCGCTGTGCGGCGACCAGTCCGTCGTAGCAGCGGCGATTTTTCGGAGCGGCCTCGAGGCAGCGCTGAAACACCTCCACCGCGGCCTTCGCCGTGTCCACGCCGGAATCGGGGCCGAAGACGAGCTCGAAGGCGTAGTCCAGCTCGCGGCTGTCCTCGGTCTCGAAGGGGCTGTCGGCCATCGGGGGCGGGGGGGCGGTGAGCTCCTCGGGTGCGCCAGGCGCGGAGGCGGCGCCGTCGGGGGCTGGTCCTGGCGTGGGGCTCGGATCGCCCACGGGCGCGGCCTGCCGCGCAATGTCACCCAGCGCCGAGGGCGGCTGCTCCGTGCCCGGGGGCGGAGGTGGCACGGCCGGCGAGCTCCTGGCCGGCGGAGGAGGCGCTTCTTCGTCGTGCAGCGCGTACACCGCCACCGCGGCGAGCAGCACGCCCAGCCCTACGCCCAGCCAGCGCCACCGGCTCATCCGCGTCACCCCTCAGGCGATCTTCGCGCCGGCCAGCTCTTCGTAGGCGGTGATCACCGCGGTGATGTCCTGGCCGCCTTTCCCCGCGGCCCGCGCCAGGTTGTACGTCTCGCGCATCACCGCCGCGCACGGCGTGGGCACCTGGTGGACCGCCGCGTTGTCGAGGAACAGCGAGAGATCCTTGTGCATGAGATCGATGGAGAAGTGCGTGGCGAAGTCGCGGCCCAGCAGCGCCTTGCCCTTGAAGTCGTAGTACGGCGAGCGAAAGCCCGACGCTTGCACCACCTCGACGAACTTCCGCGGATCGACGCCCGCCTTCGCGGTGAGCAGCATGCCTTCACTGAAGCCCTGCAGCATGGCGGCGATCAGCGCGTTGCCCGCCAGCTTCACCTGGGTGCCCGCGCCCACCGGCCCGCAGTGCACCACCTTCTCGCCTACCGCCTGGAAGATGGGCGTGGCCTTGGCGAGCGCCGCGTCGCTGGCGCCGGTCATGATCACCAGCGTGCCTTTCTCCGCGCCCCCCTTCGAGCCCGTCACCGGCGCGTCCACGAAGTCCACCCCGTGGGCGGCGAACTGGGCGGCGAGCTGCTGCACCAGGCCCACCGACACGGTGGAGAAGTCGATGAACAGCTGCCCCTTGCGCGCGCCCCGCAGCAGGCCCTGCTCACCCAGGGCCACCTCGGTGAGGGCCGACGGATCCGCCACGCAGGTGCAGAACACGTCCACCGCCTTCGCCACCTCCACCGGGGTCGCCGCCACCTGGATCCCCTCCGCCGCCAGCGCCTGGGCCTTCTCAGGGGAGCGGTTCCACACCGTCACCTCGAAGCCCTTCTTCTTCAGGTTCCTGGCCATCGGCGTGCCCATGATGCCGAGGCCCAAGAAACCGACGCGGGTGGGTGCCATGGGTTGTTCCTGCCTTTCCTTTGCTAGAAGCTGTCGCCTGAGGTCATGCGCCTACCACTGCTCTTTCGCCGGGAAAACTCCTCCGCGGCCCGCCGGGAACGGGAGGAGCAGCTCGAGAAGGCCCTGACCCAGGGCATGAGGAAGCTGGCGGACCTCCTCAAGCAGGCCGCGGATCAGCTCGAGGCGCGCCGCCTGGAGAAGCGCGGGTACGAGCCGCAGGAGCGCTTCCTGGAGCGATCCGACAAGGACCGGCGCTAGGCACCATGTTCTACCGGGCCTTCCGCGCGGTGGCGGCGCTGGTGCTGCGGCTGTTCTTCCGCCTGGAGGCGCCGGTGGATCCACAGGCCGGCCTCGCGCAGGAGGGGCCGGTCATCTACGTGGGCAATCACCCCAACGGCCTGGTCGATCCCGGGCTGCTCTTCATCCTGGTGCGGCGGCACGTCACCTTCCTCGCCAAGGCGCCGCTCTTCTCCATGCCGGTGCTGGGGTGGATCCTCAAAGGGCTGGACGCGCTGCCCGTCTTCCGCCGGCAGGACAAAGGCCAGGACATGGCGAAGAACGAAGGCACGCTGGCGGCCTCGGTGGAAGCGCTGGTGGCCGGGCGCGCCATCACCATCTTCCCGGAGGGGAAGAGCCACAGTGAGCCGCAGCTGGCGGAGCTGAAGACGGGCTGCGCGCGGATCGCCCTGGAGGCGGCGCGGCGGGGCGCGGCGGCGCGGATCGTCCCGGTGGGCATCACCTACGAGGAGAAGAACTCCTTCAAGAGCCGGGTCCACGTGGAGGTGGGGCCCGCGCTTTCGGCCTCCGAGTGGCTGGAGAGGCCGGGCGAGGAGCCGCATGACGCCGCGAGGAGGCTCACCCAGGCGATCGCCGACGCGCTCACCCAGGTGACGCTCAACCTGGAGGCCTGGGAGGATCTGCCCATCCTCGAGACCGCCGAGGCCCTCTACGCGCTGGACCAGGGCGATCGCCCCGGCGATCCCGAGCGGCAGAAGGCCTTCGCGCGGGGCGTGGGCCTCTTGCGCGCCGAGCAGCCCGAGCGCTTCGAGCGGCTCAAGGCGGCGCTGGCCTCCTTCCAGCGGCGGTTGTCGCTGGTGCAGGTCGAGCCGCACGAGCTCACCTTCCGCTACCGGCCGGCGACGGTGGCGCGCTTCGTGGTGAAGAACGTCCTGTGGCTGCTCGGCCTGCCCGTGTGGCTGGCAGGGATGGCGCTCTTCATCGTGCCGTACTGGATTCCGGTGGCGCTGGTGAAGCTCACCCGGGTGGAGAAGGACACGGAGTCCACGGTGAAGGTGCTGACGCTCATGCTGCTGGCCCCGGTGTGGTGGGCGATCGTCACCGCGCTGGCCTTTGGGCTGGGCGGTGTGGCCTGGGGCGTGGCGGCGCTGGTGGGGGTGCCTCCCCTGGCCCTCTTCACCCGGTACTACCTCGAGCGGCGCTCGGCGGCGCTGCGGGACGCGGGCGTCTTCTTCCGCCTGGGCAGCCGGGCGGGGCTCAAGGCGGCGCTGCTGGCGGAGGGGCTGGGGCTCGCGCGCGAGGTGGCCGGGCTGGCGGAGGAGTTGAGGCCGCGGGTGGTGGCGGCATGAAGGAGCGCGCCCCCTCGGACGCGGCGGACCTCGGGCGCAGCGTTGCGCCACGGGAGGGCGAAGTCCTCTTCGGGGAGAGTCGGTCCCTTCGCGACCGCACCGGGTCAGGCCCCCAGGAGCGCCGTGGGGCCTGGGCGAGCGGTGGATTGGGAAGGACCTTCGCCGTGCACGTCCCCGCGAGCCCCGTGGACCCGGCGCGACAGGTGCGCAGGTGACGAGGTGCGCACGTGGAAGCGGCACGTGGGCCTCGAAGGTGCTGTCAGGACGACGTTTTCGGGGCCCACGTGAGTCAGCGCGAGGGCCGCACCTGAGGAGCGCGAGTCTCGAGGAGTCGTGCCAGCTGTGCTGTCCGGTCCGTGAAGGAGCATGGCGGCTTCCCTCACCTGCTCCTATCGGGAGGACTTCTTGAAAGACGCGGTGGCGCCCGTTGCGCGATGGGCCGGCGAATCGCTCGCCCTGTCCGCTCCCGGCGCCAGGGCGGCAGCGCGCGGGCTGGGCAGCCGAGGCGGGTGCCTCCGTCGCTTCCTGAAGGCGCGGGTGCTGTTGCTGGGGATCGCCTGCGCGCTCCTGCCGGTGGCCCCCGCCCAGGCCCGTGCGCCTGCGGCCGCCGTCTCGCGCCTGGTGCGCCCACCCGAGGCTGACACCCGGCAGTGCCTGGCGCCGGCCGCGGCGAACGCACCCGGCTTCGTCAGTGCCGCGGAGGGGTCCGCTGGCGTCCAGCCGCCGTCATCCTGGCCGAGGGTCCCCTGGCGGCTCTACCTGTGGTGCCGCGCGCTCCTCAGATGAGGCGCCTTTGAGGCCTGTCGCCCGAGGTGTTCCTCACTTCTTCCGGAGTCTCACGTGAAACTGTCTGTGCTGCGGCGAGCGATCGCCGCGACCAAGCGCCTGCTGGTGCGCATCTTCAAAGCCGTCGTCGTCGTGCTGCTGCTGATCATCCCCGTCCCCATCGCGTCCCTCTTCGCGCGAGGCGAAAAGGGACCCAAGGCCAACCTGCCGGGGCAGGTGGTGAAGAAGGAGGAGGACGACGCCGGCTGAGCAGAGGCGGGCCCGACGGGAGTCCCCGGGCCCGCTCGCAGTGGTGCCTTACTGGCAGTGGCCGGTGGTGGTGTTGCAGGTCTCGCCCGTGTCGCAGCCGGTGGCGGTGCAGTCGGGGTAGCAGATGCTGACGTTGGTGAGGCCGTAGCAGGTGTACCCGGCGCGGCAGGTGGAGCGGCCACCTGGGGTCGCGCAGGTCGCCATGCAGGCCAGGAAGGGATCCGTGCTGTCGCCGATGTTCACGCACGTAGCCGTGCTGCCGCAGAAGGTCCCCGTGTTGTCGAGGCTGCAGTCGGCCGAGCAGTAGCCCTGGTTCCACCCGCTGACGCCGCCGTCCGACAAGTTGGGCGGGAAGCAGAAGCCGAAGTCCGAGGAAGGTGGGTTGATGCAGGCGGAGTTAGCCGTGCAAGGCTGGCCCGTCTTCGTCGCCTGGCCGCCGCCGTTGAAGGGCGGGAAAGGATCCAGCCAGCAGGAGCCGGGCGCCGCCGAGCCATAGCAGGTGTAGCCGGTGCGGCAAGTGGACTGACTACCCGGCGTCGCGCACTGGGGCACGCACAGAGCGTCGGCCTCACCGAAGTAGGGGAGCGAGGAGGTCATGCCGCCTACGCAGTTGGCTCCTGCCCCGCAGTCGGCCGTTGCCGCGCACGTCTTGGTGCAGAAGCCGCCGGCGTACACCGCGTCGCCGCGGCTCGTCGTCATCTTGCAGGTCAACCCCGCGCCGCACTGGGGGGACGAGGTGCACGGCGCGCCGATGTTGGAGGCCGTCCCTCCGCCGCCGCCCGTGCCGCCGCCGGTGCCGCCGCCGAAACCGCCGCCGGTACCGCCGCCGAAGCCGCCGCCCGTGCCGCCGCCGGTGCCGCCGCCGAAGCCGCCGCCGGTCCCGCCTCCAGAGCCACCGCCCGCGCCGCCGACGCACTGGAAGTTCTGGCAGCTCTCGCCCGTCGCCACGTTGCACTGGGCGCAGGGGCCGCCGTTGTTGCCGCAGAAGCTGTCGGTGCCGTTGTTGGGAGGCATCACGCACACCGTGCCCGCGTAGCAGCCGTTGCACCCGGTGCCACCGCCGCCGCCCGTCGCGCCGCCGCCGGTGCCGCCACCCGTCGCGCCGCCGCCGGTACCGCCACCCGTCGCGCCGCCGCCGGTCCCCCCACCCGTCCCGCCGCCGCCGGTCCCACCGCCCGTCGCTCCACCGCCGGTGCCGCCGCCGGTGGCGCCGCCGCCCATGCCGCCCCCCGTCGCCCCACCGCCGGTGCCGCCGCCGGTGCCGGTGCCGCCGCCCGAGCCCCCGCTGCACACGCCCAGGTTGCAGAACTGGCCGATCGCGCAGACCTGGCACAGGTTGCCCAATTGACCGCAGGCGCCGTTCGACGGCGTCTGACACTTGCCGGCCGCGTCGCAGCAGCCCTGTTGACAGGTCGACGCGTTGCACTTCGGTGTGCCACCGCAGGACGGAGCCGCGGCCACGAGCACCCCGGCCGCGAAACCGGCCACCAGCCAATTGAGCTTGAACATTGGAATGAGACTCCCCGGCCCCGCCGGCCGCGGGGCATTTTCGGCCCGGCTTCGTACCCGAAACGGGGGGCGGGGTTCAACTTTGCGAGGGATGCCTCCGCGCTACAGTGTACCCAATCGTGAGTGAAATCAGCGCGGTGGAGGCCCAGGGGCTGGTGAAGCGGTTTGGCGATTTGGCGGCGGTGAACCGGCTGTCGATGCGCATCCCCCGCGGCGCCTTCTACGCCTTCCTCGGACCCAACGGGGCCGGCAAGTCCACCACCATCAGCCTGCTGACGGGCATCTACACGCCGGACGAAGGCGCGCTGTGGATCCTCGGAGTGGACGCGATCCGCCAGCCGCTGGAGGTGAAGAGCCGGATCGGCGTGGTGCCGGAGGAGCTGTCCCTCTTCGAGCGGCTCACCGGGCGCCAGTACCTCACCTTCTGCGGGCGCATGCACGGCCTGTCCGGTGACGAGGCCGAGGCGCGGGGCAACGAGCTGCTCGCGCTCACCGAGCTGTCGGGGAAGGGCGGAGCGCTGGTGGCCGAGTACTCCAAGGGCATGCGCAGGCGCCTGGCGATCGCCGCGGCGCTGCTCCACGGGCCGGAGCTGGTCTTCCTCGACGAGCCCTTCGAGGGCATCGACGTGCTGGCGGCCGGGGTGATCCGCGAGCTGTTGTCCGAGCTGTCGCGGCGGGGGGTGACGCTGCTGCTCACCACCCACGTGCTGGAGATCGCCGATCGCCTGGCGACGCACGCAGGGGTCATCCGCGCCGGGGCGGTGGTGGACGAGGGCTCGGTTGACGAGCTCAAGGCGCGCCACGGCTGCCCTTCGCTGGAGGCGGTGTTCGAGAAGTTGATCGGCGTCCCGGTGGCGCGCCACGCGGCGCTCTCCTTCTACCGGGGGAGCGGCTCGTGACGGTGCTGCGGCGGCCGGGCTTCTTCACCCACCTCTGGCTGCTCTGGGGCCTGCGCCTGAAGATCGCCGCCAACCGGGGGGCGCCGTCACGCTGGTGGTTGTCCGCCGCGGCCTTCCTCTTCTCCAGCGCTCCGGCCCTGGTGCTGGCGGTGTCCTTCTTCGGGCTGATGCAGGTGCCGGTGGTGGCCGGCTCGGAGCTCTGGCCGGAGTTCATCGTGCGGCTGTTGTCCTTCGTCACCACCTGCGTGTGGGTGACGTGGCCGGTGCTGTCCGCCGGGGTGGACGATCACAGTGAGCTGTCGCGCTACGCGGCGTTCCCCATCTCCAGCTTCCGGCTGATGATCGCCTCCACGGTGGCCAGCCTCTTCGAGCCGCGGGCGCTGGTCTTCTACGGGCCGCTGGTGGGCGCGTCGCTGGGCTACGTGGTGCACCGGCCTCCGGCCTACCCGCTGGTGGTGGCGGCCTGCTTCGCGGTGTACGTGCTGTTCAACGCGGCGCTCTCGCGGGTGGGCCTGCACGTGATGCTCAACGTGCTCCGGCAGCAGCGCAGCGCGGAGTTGTTGGGCGGCGGCTTCGCCCTGACGCTGCTGGCGGCGTCCTTCATCCCTCCGGTGGACACCACCTGGCTGTTGAACCTGGGGAAGGCGGGCGTGGAGGCGGTGCCGGACACCCTGGTGGCGGACGCGGCGCTCGCCCTGGGCCGCTTCCCCACCGGCTACTTCGCGCACGCGCTGACGATGGCGGCGGCGCACCGCCCCCTGCGCGCCCTGGCCGATCTCTTCTGGCTGTCGGTGATGCTCGGCTTCGCCCTGTGGGCGGCGTGGTGGCTCTTGCAGCGCTTCCACGAGCACAGCGGGCGGACCAGCGGCTTCTCGGGCACCACGCGGCTGGCCAACCCCTTCGCGCGGACGAAGACGCTGTTCAGCACGCTGGTGGCGAGAGAGGCGGTGGATCTGTGGCACAACCCCCGAGCGCGGCTCCTGGCGGCGGTGCCCTTCGTGCTGGGGATCCTCCTCAAGCTGCTGTCGGGCAGGGACTTGTTCGTCTTCTTCCTGGGGAAGACGGCGGACGCGTGGTTTCTGGGGGGCCTGTGTGTGTACGGGGCGATCGTCCTGGGCTCCACCTTCTCGCAGAACGCCTTCGCCTACGACGGGCACGGCTTCTCGGCCTTCTTGTCTGCCCCGGTGGAGCTAGGGCTGGTGCTGAAGGCGAAGAACCTGGTGCACGCGGCGGCGGGCGCGCTGCTCGCGGAGGCGGCGGGGCTCTTCTACGTCCTCTACTTCCAGGCCGGCGGGCTGCTGGACGTGGCGTGCGCGCTGGCCAGCGTGGCGACGCTCATCCCCGTGGTGCTGACGGCCGGCAACTTCCTGTCGGTGCTCTTCCCGGTGAAGTTCCACGCCAACCTGAAGCGGCGCGACAAGCTGCCTTTCGTCGCCTCGATGCTGGGCGTGGGCGCGGCGGGGCTGGGGACGGCGCCGCTGGCCTGGGCGCTGCGGGCGCGGGGGCCGGCGGGTCCGACCCTTCTCACCCTGGCGATCGTCCTCGGCGCGAGCGCGGTGGCCTGGCTCGTCTACTGGCGCAGCCTGCCGCTGGCGGTGAGGCTTTTGTCCCGGCGGCGAGAGGCGGTGCTGCGGGCGGTGACTCGCGAGTAGCCGGTGGCGCTCGGGCGAGGACGTGCGAGGCCCGGGGCGCGAGATCATCCGGCGCTTTTCCGGCTAAGAGGCTCGCCCATGGAGCTCTGGTGCGCGGTGGTGGTGCTCGCGGCGTCGGCGTCTCTTCCCACGGCGCTGAGCGTCTCGCCCGAGCTCAAGTCCAGCCTGGACGAGAGCGTCCTGGTCTCCCGCCTCTCCGAGGAGGGCTTCCAGCCGGCGCCACCGACCGAGGCGCGGCTCCTGCTGGTGGTGTCGCGTGACGAGAAGGGCGTCAAGCTGGAGGCGGTGACGGCCGCGGGGCGCCTGTCGCGGCTCGTCGAGGCGCCGGACGAGGTGTGGGCCACCGAGCGCACCTTCGAGCTCGCCCAGCGGCTGGCCGCCCTCGCGCACGAAGCCGCCGCAGGCCTGCCCCCGGAGGCTCCTTCAGCTCCTCCCGCCGCGATCGCCGGCAGCCCACCACCCGAGGAGGAGCCCCCGCCGGCGCCAGTGGCCGTGAGCGACTCGTCCACGGCTCCGCCGCGCTTCGCGATGACCATCCGGCCCGGCTTCATCCTTCGGAGCGGGGCCTTCGACTTCACCGCGCAGGCGATGGGGGTGCTGCGCCTGAGGACGTTGGAGCCGCTGCTTTCCCTGGGGATCGTCGTGGCCCCGGATCGCGGCGGCACGGCGCTGGAGTTCCCCTTGCTGGGTGGCCTGCGCGTCCTCTTCGCGCCGTGGGAAGGCTGGACGCTGTCGCCCGAGGTGGTGCTGGGCCTGCGGTTGCACGCCTTCCTGGGGGACGAGGCCGCCGTGCGCGTCGATCCCGCGCTGCAGCTCGGCCTGTCCTTCCGGCGGCGGCTGTTGCCGCACCTGGCCCTGGGCGCGTCGGTGGCGGCCTTCTTGTCCACCGCCCGCACCCACGTCGCCGGGCTGAGCCAGGTGTTGTGGGACCGCGGCTCGCTGGGCCTGGTGGTGGGGCTGGACGTCGAGATTTGACCGGGCGTAGGAAACTTCGTCCCTCGCCGTTCGTGGTGGGGCAGAGATGGCAGGCATGGCGCTCGTGGCCCAGGCTCAGGACGTCGCGGGGGAGGCGCGCTCCTTCGAGGACGTGTACCGTCGCCACCGGGACGGGGTGCTGGGCTGGGCGCTTCGCTACTGCGCTGGCCGGAGCGATCTCGCCGAGGACGTGGCCCACGACGTGTTCCTCAAGCTGCACCAGCAGCTCGCCCGCCTCACCGGGCTGGAGGACGTCGGCGCCTGGCTGTACCGCGTCACCGTCAACGAGGCCTTGAGCCGCCTGCGCCGCGAGCGCTCCTTCGGCGCGAAGGTGAAGCAGCTCCTCTTCGGCGAGGAGGAGACGAGGCCCGGGGCGGATCACGACTTCGAGCGCCACGAGAAGACGCTGCTGGTGGAGCGGGCCCTGGCGGCGCTGCCGGATCTGGAGCGCGCGGTGGTGTGCCTGTGGGCGCTGGACGGCCGGGCCCAGAAGGACATCGCCCGCACCCTGTCTCTCTCGGAGGGCTACGTGTCGAGGCTGCTGGCCCGGGCCACGGAGCGGCTGGAGAAGCGGGGCTGGGAGGTGCGGCCATGACGCGGGGTTTCCGGCAGGCGCTTCGGGAAGCGGACGCGGTGTGGGCCCAGTCGGTGCCCGGTCCCCTCGCCACGCGGCTCGACGCGCGGCTGCGCGACAGCCTGAAGCCCAGGCGCTCGCTGCGCTGGGGCGATCTGGGCCTGGTGGGGGCGGGCGCGGTGGTAGGGGCGGTGCTGGTGGTGGCGCTCTACCGGCCAGCGCCGCGGCCCTCGGCAGAAGCAGCCCCGGCGCAGGTGGCGGGCTTCCAGGTGGCGCGCGCTACCCCCGAGGCGCCGGTGGTAGCGGTGGCGAGCGACGAGGTGCGGGTGGACGAGGAGCTCGAGCTCTACGACGCGGCCCGGCAGCTGCGCGTCACGGCGTCGGCGGGCACCACCTTGAAGCGCGAGCCGAGGGGCGTGCGCCTGGTGAAGGGGCAGGGCGTCTTCCGGGTGGCGAAGCAGCCCCAGCGGCCCGAGCCGGTGCGGGTGCTGGTGTCCGGCGGGGACATCGAGGTGCGAGGTACGCGCTTCACCGTCACCCAGGGCGCGGACGGTACCGGCCACGTGACGCTGGAAGAAGGGGCGATCGACTTCCGCTTCCCGTCGGGCCGGGTGAAGGCCGTGTCCCCCGGCGAGACGGTGCACTGGCCCGAGGAGCCCGAAGAGCTGGCCCCGCTGCCCGAGCTCCCTCCTCCGCCCGCGAAGCCCGCCCGGCCCACCGCCAACTGGAACGACTTCGATCGCCGGCTGAGGAGCGAGGTGGTGCTCAAGCGGGTGATGGCGCTGCGGCAGCAGGGCCGCTGGGCGGAGTGCCTGGAGGAGCTGGAGCGCGCGCTGGAGCTGCCCGACGCGGCGTACGGACCCGGCACGCGCGAGCGCCTGTCCTGGGAGCTAGGCTCGGTCTTGACCTGGCCGCAGCACCACCAAGGCGCGGCCTGCTGGCACTGGACGATCCACTTGAAGACCTACCCGCGCGGGCGCTACGCGCTGGAGGCGACCCGGGCCATGGACGCCCTGGGGTGCACGCGATGAGGCGCTCTTTCGCGGTGGCCCTGGTGACCTTCCTGGCGGGCTGCTCGGAGCTCGTCCAGCACCCGGGCAGGGCCCAGTTGGCCGTCAGCCAGACGGGCTGCGACGGGGCGGAGCGCGCCGCGGGGGCCACCGAGTGGCGCTTTCGGATCCTGGGCAACGGCGCGCTGGCGGAGGAGCGGACGGGGAAGGTGAGCGACGGCTTTCCGAAGGAGGTGGCGCTGCCCGAGGGGCTGGACGTGGCGGTGCGGCTGGAGGCCTTCGACGGCCCGCCTTCCGCCGGGAGGCTCGTCGCCTGGGGCCAGTCGCGCACCGTGACGGCCCGGGAGCCCCGCCAGGAGCTCTTCCTCACCGTGGCGCTCGCTCCGCCCGAGCAGTTCGTCGATCTCTGCGTGCGGCTGGGGCGGCCGCGCGCCAGCCACACCGCCACGCTGCTGCCCGACGCGAGGGTGCTCCTGGTGGGCGGCTCCACCGGCGGCCCCAACCCGGCTACGCACGACTCGATGGAGCTGCTGGATCCGTCCACCCGGACGACGGAGGACGCAGGGTCGCTGCGGCTCGCCGTGAATGGGGGATCGGTGCTGTTCGCCCTCGAGGATCACGCTGCGGCGGCCTGGGGCCCTCAGGGTGTGCTGCTGTGGGGTGGTCGCGCCGTCAGCCCCGCAGGGAAGGTGAGCACCAGCCTGATGTTGGTGTGGGATCAGGAGGTGCGGCGGCTGGCCGCCTTCCCGGTGGGCACCCAGGGCCCCGTGCGGCGCTACGGGCACACGCTCCTGCGCCAGGGGACGGAGCTGTTCGCGCTGGGTGGACTGACGGGCGGCCCCGCCGACCCGGCTCCGGCGTCGGCGATCGAGCTGTTGAGCGACTCAGGGCTGCGCTCGGTGGTGGGCTCCCTGGCTCCCGCGCTGACGGGGCGCGCGGTCAGCGGGGCGGACTTCGGGGCGGTGGTGGCGGGTGGCGCAGAGCCGGGGACGGGCGCGGTGTCGGGCGACGTGCAGATCCTCCGCCTCGCTCGCACCCTGGAGGTGCGCTGGTCCGGAAACCTGGCCACTGCCCGCACGCGGGCGACGGCCTTTGCGCTGGGCGACGGGGTGTTGATCGCCGGTGGTGAGGACAACAGCCAGCGGCCGCTCGGTGAGACGGAGTGGCTTCTCGACGGGCCCCCGAGGCTCGCGCCGGGTCCGGTCATCACGCCGCGCGCGTCGCCGTGTGCCGCGAGGCTTCTGGACGGGCGGGTGCTGCTGCTGGGCGGCGTGGCCAGCGGGCAGCCTTCCAACGCGGCGGAGCTCCTCTCACCTGACGGAACGGCGCGGCAGGCCAGCTTCCCCGGGGCGGGCCGCTACGCCCACACCTGCACGACGCTGGCGGACGGCAGCGTGCTGGTGACGGGCGGGCTGGGCACGGGCGACGTGGCCCTGTCCGACGCTTGGCGCTACGTGCCGCCGCCGCCGCCGTAAAGTCCGGCGGGCCTCGCTACCGCGGCCTCACCGCCAGCACCTGCAGCACCGCGCTCTTCCCGCCGTGGAGCGCGCCTTCGTGCACGTCGCGCTCCTTCTCTTCGAGCCGCTCGAAGGTGAGCCCGGCCAGCTCCCGGCGCACGTCCTCGGGCTCGCAGAGCAGCTCCACCGCCTTCGGGCCTCCGGTGGAGAAGGCGAGCTGCCGGGGGGTGTAGGCCTCCAGCACGAAGCGGCCGCCGGGCGCGAGCGCCCTCACCACGTCGCGGTGGATGCGCTGGCGCAGCGGAATCGGCGTGTGGCACCAGATGGAGACGATGGCGCCCCAGCGCGCCTCCCCGAAGGCGAAGTCCTGGAGGTCGGCCACCTGGGTGGTGAGCGCCACGCCGCGTTCTGCCGCCAGCCGCCGGGCCTTCTCCATTCCGACGGGCGACGCGTCCATGGCGGTCACCTCCAGGCCGCGCTGGGCGAGGAAGACGGCGTTGCGCCCCTCCCCCTCGCCGAGGCACAGCACCGGGCCGGACAGGCCGGCTGCCACCTCGCGGACCAGGTCGTTGGGCTCGGTGCCGTACGCCCAGCCGTCGCCCCGGAAGCGCTCGTCCCAGAAGGTCGTGTCACTCATGCCCGGCAGCTTAACCCCGGAGATCGCCTGAGCAGAGCACGCCTCGCTGGTCCCCTTGCCCGGATCTCGTCGTCGCTCGTCGGTCACGGGCCCACCAGACCGCTCCCTCCTCGCTTCTCGACCTCCGGGCAACGTCCTGCGCGATCCATGCTCTACCCAGGTGAACTCCGGGGTTAGAGGCGATCTGCCGCGCGCGTCCGGGCAGGCTTGCCGGACTTCGGGCGCGCGCGCCGGGCCCGGGCGTCACCTGGTGACGCCTCAGTGGACGATGGGCACCGCCACCTCGGGGCCGCCGTCCACCGCGACGTGGGCCCGGCCCAGCTTCCACACCAGCGAGGAGAAGCGGGCGCTCACCACGTGCCCGTCCGACGTCTGCACGGTGAGGCTGCCTTCCTTCGGCAGGTAGCCGCCCACCTCGTACTCGAGCGCGTCGAAGCGCACGAGGTCGACCGCCTCAGCGCGGCGCAGCTCGGCCTGGCCGTCCAGCACCAGGGTGGTGCCGCCGATGATCGGCAGGCTGCTCTGGCGGATCCCCACGCGGACGTCCACCTCGAAGGACACGTCGGGGCGGCGGGGCAGGGTGCCTTCCGCGCTGGCCCACACCCGCTTCTCGTCCCCGCAGGTGCCGTAGCCCACCCGCGCCGACAGCGGCTCGTCGTCCACCGCCAGGTGGCGCAGGTCCGCCTCCACCTCCAGGCGCTCCTCCCCGCCGCGGAAGATGAAGCGCGCTTCACCGCCCACGGTGTGCCCGTTCACCCGACAGCCTTCGTCGAAGCGCACCACCAGCGCGTCGCCCGTCGCGCCCTCCGGCTCGAGGGAGAGGGTCGCGCAGTCGAGCTTCCGCTCCAGCTCCACGCGCACGCGGGACAGGAAGACGGAGCGCGCCTCGCCGCAGGTGTAGTCGGGCGCGAGGCCCAGGATCTCCAGCGCGGTGCGCACCTGGTGCGAGGCCTCCAGCGCCGCCTCCACCGAGGCCGTCGCGTCGTCCACGCTCATCGGCGTGGTGGGCGGAGCCTTCGGTGGAGGCGTCGAAGGGGCCGGCGTCGAAGCAGGCGGCGTCGTCTCGGGAGGCAGCGCCTCCCCCTCGTTCCCTCCACATCCCGTCACGGCCAGCAGCACTCCCAGCAGCAGTTGGTGTCGGCGCATGCTGACCGACAGTTCACGGTTTGTGCCGCCAGAAAGCCTCGATTCCGCGGTGAAATCCGTCCTGGGCTGAGCGAAGGCCTGCGCAGCACTCTGATCCTGCCGGCTGCGCAGGAAGGCCCAGGTAGGCACCGGTGAGAGCGCGTTGACAGGCCCCTCGCGACTCTGCGAGTCGTCTTTTCGGCGATGGCGAACCGCGCGCTGCCCGGCCTCACCGTGGAAGAGCTCACCCGCGAGCTGGGGAGCCGTACGCGCGCCATCGAGACGGTGAAGTGGCTGTTCGCCCAGTGGCCGCTGCCGGAGCGGCTGCCGGACGCGCTGCCCACGGTGAGTCACCGCGCGTGGCGGCCCTTCATCGCGAAGCACGGCCTCGTCACCCCGCGGATCGTCGAGCGCAGCGTCTCGGAGGACGGCACCACCAAGTACGCGCTCGAGCTGTCGGGCACCAGCGTGGAGACGGTGCGCATCCCGTCGAAGACGCGCAGCACGGTGTGCATCTCCAGCCAGGCCGGCTGCACCCGCACGTGCGCCTTCTGCGCCACCAAGGAGCTCGGCTTCATCCGCCAGCTCAAGGCCGAGGAGATGGTGGCCCAGTACCTGGTGGCCCGCGCCGAGGCGCCCAGGCACCAGAGCGCCCGCAACGTCGTCTTCATGGGCATGGGCGAGCCGTTCGACAACCTGGACGAGGTGCTGCGCGCGGTGGAGCTGCTCACCCAGGCGCCCGCGCCGATGCTGCGCGCGGAGTCGGTGACGGTGTCCACCTCAGGAGTGCTGCCGGGCTTGAGGCGCTTCCTCGCCGAGTCGAAGGCCGCGCTGGCGCTGTCGTTGAATGCCACCACCGACGAGGTGCGCGAGCAGGTGATGCCGCACAACAAGACGTGGCCGATCGCCGCCTTGCTGGGGGAGCTCCGGGAAGACGCGCGCCGCCGTCGCCGCCCGCGGGACACCTTCATCGAGTACGTGCTCTTCGACGGCCTCAACGACTCCGACGAGGACGCGGATCGCCTGGTGCGCCTGCTGGACGGCGTCCCCTCGCGGATCAACCTGATCCCCTACAACCCGTACCCCGGCACGTCGCTCAAGACGCCGCCCGAGGCGCGGGTGGTGCGCTTCTACGAGCGGGTGGTGAAGCAGGGCGCCCTGTGCCTGGTGCGCTGGCCGCGCGGCCGGGAAATCGCCGCCGCCTGCGGGCAGTTGGTGCTGGCGAAGGAAGCCTTGGGCTTCCAGCCGCTCTAGCGCTTCTCGAACACCAGCAACTGGTGCCGCGCGTCCTTGAAGACGGTGGCCACCTTGAGGCTGCGGGTGAGGCGCGCGCCCTTCTCGGTGGCCTCCACCTTCACCGAGGCGCTCATCGCCTCGCGCTCGGCCCCGGACCGCCGTCCACTCCGCCGCGGAAGGAGTCGCCCCCGCTCTTCCGAGAGAAGCGTGCGCAGCTTCGCGTCCGGGTGCTTCTTTCCGTCGGGCAGCGTGGACAGGGCGAGCCGCGGAAAGGAAGCGCACGCGCGGAACGCGATGGACCCCAGCAGACACGCAGGTTCCGCGCAGCGGGTCCGGGGCGAAGGCGAACGGAAGCGGTCCTTCCCTCAGTTCAGCCTCCGGTGTCGAGGTGGCGACGCCCGGCTTTGGGTCGACTCCTGCGCGCGAGCGTCTAGAGTCGGCGGCGCATGGGGATCTCCCGCATCGTCGATGAGGATCTCGCGGTCGAGGTGCTCTCTCGCAGCTCGAGCCTCTCGGTGATGTCCGTGGAGGCCTTGAGCCACCTGCTGATGTACCTGCGCCAGGTGGAGGCGCCGCCCGGCGAGGTGGTGGTGCGCGAGGGCGAGGTGGGGCACGACATCTACTTCATCCTCCAGGGCGAGGCCGAGGTGACGCGCGGCCGCACGCCCATCGGGCTGCTGCACCCGGGCCAGCAGTTCGGCGCCATGGCGGTGCTGACCGGGCACGTGCGCAGCGCCACCATCATCGCGCGCACCAGGCTGGTGCTGCTGCGGCTCCACCTCGACGACTGGGAGGAGCTGAAAGCTGCCGAGCCGGCGCTGGCCGTGCAGGTGGTGGAGGCGCTGTTCGCCCAGGCCCGGGAAGATCTCTCCCACGTCACCGAGGTGGTGGGGGCGCTGCTGCGCGGCCGCTCGCTGCCCCGCGCGGTCGAGGTGCAGGTGCAGGTGGGCGACCAGACGAAGAACGTGCAGACCGGCACGCGCGCCCAGGTGCTCCTGCCCGCCGAGGTGGACGGCTCGCCGGTGGTGGCGGCGTTGCTCAACAACAAGCCGGTGTCGCTGGACACGCCGATCGTCACGGCCACTACGCTGGCCCCCATGCCCCTGTCCCACTGGGAAGGGCGCGCCATCTACGCCCGCAGCCTCGGCCTGCTCGTGCTCGACGCCGCCCACGAGCTCGATCCGAAGGTGAAGCTGGCCTTCGGGCCCTCGCGGGGCACCGAGCAACTGCTGCTGGTGCAGGGGGTGACCGACCTCCAGGACTTCGCCGGGCGGCTGACCGCCAACGCCGAGCGGCTGGCGGCGGGCGAGCTCAAGATTCGGCACGAGCAGTGGCTGGTGGACGAGGCGCGCGAGTACTTCCGCACCATCGGGTGGGCCAACGCCGAGCTGCTCCTGCAGACCTTCCGCGGCTCCACCGTGCCGCTGGTGTCCTGGGGCCGGCTCTACGCGCTGGCCTTCGGTCCCTTCCTGCCCGACACGTCGCTCCTGCGAGGCTTCAAGGTGGAAGCGGCGAACGGCGGCCTGGTCCTGCAGTTGGGCCGGGTCGATCCCCGCCGGAATGGCTTCCCCGGCAGCCGCCCGCCCGAGTCAGCCATGGCCGCGGAGCACCTCAAGTGGATGACGGTGCTGGGCGTGGACAGCGTGGGCGCCTTCAACACGCTGTGCATCAACGGGCAGGTGTCCACGCTGCTGCGCGTGGCCGAGGGCTTCCACGAGAAGCAGATCGGCCGCATCGCCGACACCATCGCGGACGCGCGAAAGCGCCTGCGGATCATCTCCATCGCCGGGCCGTCTTCGTCGGGGAAGACGACCTTCATCAAGCGCCTCTCGGTGCAGTTGCGGATCAACGGGCTCACCCCCATCAGCCTCTCGCTGGACGACTACTACGTCGATCGCGAGACGACGCCGAAGGGCGAGGACGGGAAGTGGGACTTCGAAGCGCTGGAGGCGTTGAACCTGCCGCTGCTGCACGAGCACCTGAAGCGCCTGTTGGCCGGCGAGACGGTGACGCTGGCGAGGTACGACTTCAAGGCAGGGAAGAGCCACCCGCAGGGCGGCCAGCAGCTCAACCTGACGCCCGGCGACCTGCTGCTCATCGAAGGCATCCACGGGCTCAACCCGAAGCTGCTCGGCGACATCCCCGAGCAGGGGCAGACGTTCAAGATCTTCATCCACCCAGCCACCTCGCTGCCCTTCGACCGCCTGAGCCGGGTGAGCGCCACGGACCTGCGCCTGCTGCGCCGCATCATTCGCGACCGGCACTCCCGCGGGTACAGCGCGGCGGACAACATCATGCAGTGGCCCAACGTGCAGGCCGGCGAGCGCAAGCACATCTTCCCCTTCCAGGGCGAGGCGGACGCGGTGTTTGACACGTCGCTGGTGTACGAGCCGGCGGTGCTGAAGGTGTACGCCGAGCGCTACCTGCTGGAGGTGCCCCGCGCCCACCCGGCCTTCGCCACCGCCTGGCGCCTGCGGCACCTCGTCGATCGCTTCGTGGCCATCTACCCGGATCACGTGCCGCCCACGTCGATCATCCGCGAGTTCATCGGCGGCAGCGGCTTCGAGTACTGACGTCAGGCCAGCGCGCGCTGCATCAGCAGGTGCGTCATCTGAGGCGTGGCGGGCAGCGGGATGCGGTACTGGGCCTTGAGCGCCACCGCGGCCGCCGCGTCCGAGGCCGAGGTGGGGTTCACCAGCAGCACCACCTTGAAGTCGCGCTTCTTGGCCTGGAAGCCCCACACCGCCTTGCGCACCTCGAAGCTGGCCTGGCTGCCCGACAACACCAGCACGTCAGGGGCCTCGGTGGGCAGCGCCCCGCCGTGCGTCATGTGCGCGCCGAGGTGCCGGCACACGTCGCCCAGCAGCCTGGTGGCGGCGGCGTCGTCGCTCATCACGTACACCCACTTCTGGCCGGGCTGCTTGGCGGGGACGGGGGAGGGCTGGCGGACCCGCTGCGTCTTGCGCTGGGCGACCAGCGCGCTGACCGTCTCGCGCACCGTGTCCAGCTCGAAGGGCTTGGACAGGTACTCGTCGGCCACGCCCACCAGCTCGTCGGCCGAGCCCGGCGTGGCGTGCCCGGTGATGAAGATGATCACCGCGTCGGGGATCTGCGAGCGGATCGATCGGGCCACGTTGGTGCCGCCCACGCCGGGCAGCTGCTTGTCCACCAGGCACACGTCGTAGGCCTTCTGCTGGATGCGCGTGAGCGCCTCTTCGCCGGTGGACACCGCGTCACAGGCGTAGCCCATCTTGGTGAAGAGCCGGCCGAACACGCCGTGGACCGAGGTGTCGTCGTCGACGATCAGCGCAGACAGAGCCGTGGAGTTCTCGCTCACCCGGTTCCTCCCAGGAGCCTCCCCCACCGCGCGCTCATTGTCCCTCGATCGGCCCCAACTCCCAAGTGTTTGGACCTGCCGCCGCAAGAAATCGCCCCGCGCCCGACAGGGGCAACTGTGGTTGAATGCGCGCACGCATGGCCGGAGTGATGTGTCCCCGCTGTGGTACGGTATCCCCGAGCGAGACGCGCGCGTGTCCGAAGTGCGGCGCGTCCCTCGGCACCGACGCGGAGAAGACCGGCAAGAGCCAACGCCTCGATCCACCCTCGGGCAGCCGCGGCAAGCCCGTGGCTCGCAAGCCGCTGGCGACCGACGCGAACGCCGCCACCGCGCCGGACGACACCATGGCCGACGAAGGAGGCCGACCCGCGCCCTCGGCGCCGAAGAGGCCGGCGGCCCGCCCCGGAGGGCCCGTGCCCCAGGCTGGCGGCGCCGCGCCCCGCCGCTCCAGCCCCGGCCGAGCGGCGACCGGGAGCCTCGACGCTCCCCAGTCCCGCACCGACTCGCTGGTGGCCCGGAAGATCCAGGAGTACCTGGTCGAGGAGCGCCTGGGCGTGGGCGGGATGGGCGTCGTCTACAAGGCGGTGCACCCGCTGATCGGCAAGCACGTGGCGATCAAGGTGCTGCGGCCCGACGTGGTCACCGATCCCCGCGACATGGACCGCCTGCTGGAGGAGGCGCGGGTGGTCAGCGCCATCAAGCACCGGGGCATCATCAACATCTTCGGGGCCGGCACCCTGGACGACGGGCGTCACTACCTGATCATGGAGCTCCTCGAGGGCGAGTCGCTCGAGGACAAGATGAAGCGCGACGGGCAGGTGTCCGCGTCGGACGCGGTGGTGATCCTCGAGCAGGTGCTGTCGGCGCTGTCCGCGGCGCACGAGGCGGGGATCGTCCACCGCGATCTCAAGCCGGCCAACGTCTTCCTGGCGAAGGAAGGGCAGCTCTTCTACGTCAAGCTGCTCGACTTCGGCCTGGCGCGGCGCTCTCAGCAGAACGTCACCCGCATCGCCGGCACGCCCGACTACATCTCGCCCGAGCACGCGCGCGGGCGGCCCGCGGGCCCGCCGGCCGATCTCTACGCCTTCGGGGTGCTGTGCTTCCACATGCTGACCGGCCAGCTTCCCTTCGTGGGCAACACGCCGATGGAGGTGATGGAGAAGCACGTGCACATGCCGCCGCCGGTGCCGCACGACGTGAACCCGGCGATCCCCAAGGCGCTGTCCGAGCTGATCCTGAAGCTGCTGGCGAAGGATCCCGGCGAGCGGCCCGACGCGTCGCAGGTGAAGGCCGATCTGCGCGCCGCCACCAAGCAACTGCGCAACGCCGCCACCATGATGAGCCTGGCGGCCATCGAGGCGGTGACGTCCACCCCCGAGCAGGCGAAGGACGAAGAGAAGCGCGCCAGGGCGCTGGCCCGCAACGCCCAGGTCGCCGACCTCAAGCGCAAGGCGAAGAAGCGCTGGCCCGTGCTCCTCGGCGTGGGCGTGGGGCTGTGGCTCGTCCTGGTGCTGGTGTACGTGGCGTGGCCCGCGCCGCCGCCCCCCGAGCCGGTTCCGCCGGTGGTGAAGAAGGGCGGAGGGCAGAAGGATCCGGTGGCCGTGGCGCAGCCGGCGCAGCCAGGCGATCCGACGAAGGCGAAGGATCCGAGCGATCCCAAGCCGCTCGTGCTCCCGGTGCCCGTGGGCCCGGACGCGGACACGGACGCGGGCGGCCAGGGCGGTCACGAGACAGTCGCGGTGGGGCCCGAGGTGCTGGAGGAGCCCGACGCCGCGGTGGAGGCGCCTCCTCAGGAGGATCCCAACGAGGTGCTGGACGACGTGCGCCTCGGGCAGCTCAAGCGCGAGAAGCGGATCGACTTCAACCTGGACGACATGGAGGCGGTGATGAAGCAGGAGCCCGACCGCCGCGAGCTCTTCGAGGCCGCCCACCGCCGGGTGAAGAAGCTGTGCGAGTCGGTGCGTACCCTGAAGGACTTCTACGACTGCGACGACGAGGTCACCAAGCTGCGCACCCGCTTCTACAAGATCTGACGCGCCTCGCCGTTGGCTTCGCGTAGACGAAGGCAGGGACGAGGTGTAGAGCCCACGAACGCATGGCCCGCGACGCGAAGAAGCTTGAGGTGGTGAAGGCGGCGAAGCAGGGGAAGAAGCCCGCCGCCGCGAAGCCGAGGCGCACCTCGAGGCCCGAGGCGAAGGTGGCCCAGCCCGCTGCGGTGACCGCCGCGCCGAAGCCCCAGCCGGTGTCGGCCTTCAAGCCGATCATCACCCGCTCCGACGAATTGCCGCTGGACCGGGCGCTGCTGCTGCGGATCCACGACACCATGGTGAAGGCGCGCTGCCTCGAGGAGCGGCTGATCGCCATGTACAAGTCGGGCCACGGCTACTTCTGGATCGGCGGGCCGGGTGAGGAAGCCTTCAACGTCCCGCTGGGCCTGTTGATCAAGAAGGGCGAGGGCCCGGCCTTCGACTACCTGCACTTCCACTACCGGCAGTCGGCCACCTTCCTCGCGCTGGGCGAGGAGCCGCTGGGGGCGATCCGCCAGATGAAGAACACCGCCAGCGATCCCTACTCGGGCGGGCGGAACTTCGCGGGCCACTTCAGCAAGCGGGAATGGAACCTGTGCCCGGTGTCCTCGCCCATCGAGGTCCAGTACGCGATGGCCCCCGGCACCGCGCACGTGCAGAAGCGCTTCGGGGGCGACGGGATCACCATCGTCACCGGCGGCGACGCGGGCACCGCGGAAGGCGACTTCGCGTCCTGCCTGGTGTGGTCCTCGCGGCCCGGCCAGGAACTGCCGGTGTTGATCCTCGTCACCAACAACCGCTGGGGCATCTCGACGCCGTACGGGCAGGTGCAGGGCGTGGAGCGCCTGAGCGATCGCGGCGCCGCCTTCGGCATGCGCACCAAGACCATCGACGGGAACGATCCGATCTCGAGCTACCTCGAGCTGAAGGAGGCCTTCGAGTACGTGCGCACGGAGCGCAAGCCGTACCTGGTGGAGGCCAACGTGTCTCGGCTGTTCGGCCACTCCTCCGCGTCGGGCGCCAACCTCATCAAGGGCGAGCCGGACTGCCTCGAGCTGTTCGAAGAGAAGCTGGCCGCGCACGGCGTGCTGTCCCGGGCCGACGCGAAGGCGCTGCGCGCGCGCTACGTGGAAGAGATGGCCGAGTTGGCGCGGCAGGCGAAGGAGGAGCCGCTGCCGGACGGCTCCACCATCTGGGAACACGTCTACTTCGGCGAAGGCCCACCGGACCCGCTGCCGAAGGGCTGACGCGGAAGACGAGGACGCGACGACAATGGCGAACATGGCTCAGGCCCTGCGCATGGCGCTGCACTACGCCGAAGAGAAGCTGGGCGTGACGGACATCTTCGGGGAAGACGTGGGCCCTCCGCTGGGGGGCGTCTTCACCTGTACGCAAGGGCTGCGGACGACCTGGAACTCGCCGCTGGACGAGCGAGGCATCATCGGCATGGCCATGGGCATCGCCCTGGCGGGGGGCCGGCCGATCGCCGAGATCCAGTTCTGCGACTACATCTACAACACCGTCGATCTGCTGAAGCTGGCGGGCAACACCTGCTGGGCGTCCAACGGGCAGTGGAACCTGCCGATGGTGGTGATGACGCCGGTGGGCAGCGGCATCCGCGGCAGCATCTACCACTCGCACTCCTTCGACGCGTCGGCCACCCACATCCCCGGGTGGAAGATCGTCATGCCGTCGACGCCGCTGGACGCGTACGGGTTGATGCTGGCCGCGTGCAAGGAGCAGAACCCGGTGATGTTCCTCATCCCCAAGGCGCTGATGCGCATCAAGGGCGAGGAGCCGATCCCCGGCGAGCCGGGCGAGGACAAGGCGCTGTCCAGGCTGATCGACGCGCCGCTGGGCGATCGCTCGCAGTGGAAGGCGCAGTGGCCGGACACCGGCGAGGTGGGAATCGACATCGGCCAGGCGAAGGTGGTGCGCGAAGGCCGCCAGGTGACGGTGGTGAGCTACGGCCGCACCATGCCGCTGTGCCGGAGCGCGGCGGAGGTCCTCGCGGGCGAGGGTGTCGACGCAGAGGTGCTCGACCTGCGCACCCTGTGGCCGTACGACTGGGCCACGCTGAAGGCCTCCATCGAGAAGACAGGCCGGGTGCTGTTCGTCAACGAGGACACCGAGGTGACCAACTTCGGCGAGCACCTGGTGCGGCGGACCACCGACGAGCTGTTCTACCAACTGCTCGCGCCGCCGAAGCTGTTGGCGGGAAAGTTCGTCCCCGGCATCGGCCTGGCCGACACCCTGGAGACCGCGTCGGTGCCGCAGGAGCACGACGTCGTCCAGGCACTCCGCGAGCTGGCGACCCAGGCGCCCTGACCCACTGCCGGAGCTTCGAGGCGCGCGTAAGCGCCTGAAAGAACTACGCTCGTCGAGTGGGTTGATGTGTGATACGGCCTGACCGCGTTTTGATGCGGGGAGGCGGCATGCGGCGCGTTCTGGTGGCTTCAGTCCTGGTGCTCAGCGCGTGCGGTCCGGGCGACGCGGTGCTGGAGGAGTGGGAGGACGAAGTCGAGCTGGCGGAAGGCCCGCTGCTGGGCGCCAACGGCCAGGACGCCGCGGAGCGTAGCTGTCACGTGGTGCTGCGCGAGGTGACGCGCGGGGCGACCAACTGCCTCTCCACGGGCTGCTGGTGGACCTTCACCGGCTTCGTCGACGTGTCCCTCCAGGCGGTGGCCGAGGGCGGCAAGGCGCAGGTGCTGTTCAGGAACCTCGACGCCACGACGTGGACGAAGGTGTCCACCACGAAGGTGTCGGGCGCGCCCGCCGGCTTTGCGCGCTACCGCTTCCGGCTGACGAAGGGCACCGTGAAGGACGGCATGTCGGCTGCCGCGTACTCGCGGGCGAAGGTGGAATTGGCGCCGTACCTCCTCACCACCACCGGGGCGCGGCTGTTCGATCACAACCGCCTGCCGGGCGACTTCGACACCTACGCGCTGAACCAGGCGGGCGGGTGGAAGGTGGCGGCCGACGCCTCGGTGTGCGCGCCGCCGCCGCCGGTGAAGGCGTGGATCGACTTCCTCGCCGGCTGGCAGACGCAGGCGCACGGCGCGCTGGTGGCGGGGCAGACCTTCACCCTGCGCTACGCCCTGGAGCGCCTCCCGGACTGCCGCGGCACCCACAACGGCTACCCGGCGTGGGACGTCACCGCGTCGGTGCGCTTCCTCCCGTCCGGCGAGCTGGTGGAGGGCAGCGCGCGCGGCTTCAACAGCCCCTCGGGCGTGCCGAACGACTCGTACGCCGTCTCCGCGCCGCTGGACGTGAAGATCCCCGCGGGCACCACCGCGCTGGAGGTGTGGTTCAAGAACTTCACCGGCGCGGGCTCCTCCTGCGTGGCGTGGGACTCCAACCTCGGGAACAACTACCGCTTCGCGGTGGAGCCCAGGCCCTTCGCGCCCGTGCAGTGGGTGGGCAACGCCGGCTCGTCGTTTACCCGTGCGTGCAGCCGGGAGAACGGAGTGCCGGATCCGATCGCGCTCACCAGCTACCTCCACCAACGCGCGTGCACCTTCGTGGAGGTGGACGTCTACACCCCCGGCCTCACCGACGGCGCGGCGACGAAGCCGGAGGCCCTCTGGGCGCAGGCGGTGACGACGCTGGACGGCCAGGAGCGCCCTGTCAGCTGGCTCACCTTCGTCTCGCGCGTGGGCAACGACTACCGCTTCCACTACGAGCTGCCGCGCGCCGAGCTGTACCACGGGCCGAGGTGGTCCACCTTCACCTACCGCCTGCGCTTCTCCACCGACGGCGTCACCTGGCAGGACGAGCCCACGCGCACGGTGACGCGTGACTCCAGCTTCTGCAACCCGGCCTGGGGCGACTGCGGCTGACTTCAGTCGCAGCGCTGCCCACCGCAGGTGGGGACGACGAGGATCAGCTCGCTCTGGTCCGGCTCCGATTCGCTGCGCCCGCGCCCGAAGGGTAGGTTGTTGTCGTTGATGATCGCCACTCGCCCGCCGGGGAGCGCCGCGACTCCCTCGATGGTCCAGAAGGGGAAGGCGAAGCTCCCGCCGTCGGCCGTCTGGAGCTCGAGCAGATCGGCCGCCAGCTCCTTCGTCGCCACGCCTCCCGGGGCCGAAGGCAGGGTGAAGCGGAAGAGGCGCTTGAAGCCGTCGGTCCGCCGCTCGGTGTCGTCGCGCTCCAGCGCGTAGCCGTGGGCAGCGTCGATCATCGTCAGGTCCCCCACCGTGCTGGCGCGGGCGTCCAGCGGGTAGCGGAAGGCCAGGTGCGTGAAGCGCCGGGAGGCGAGGTCGAAGGCGAAGGCCAGGCTCTCGCGGCTCGAGCCCAGCGGCTTCTCCAGCACCGCGAAGAGCGTCGTCCCGTCGGCGGAGAGCGCCAGGTTCTCGAAGCCCGCGCTGCGGGCGACGTTCGGCGCCTCGTCCACCTGCGGCCACTCGAGGCCCGCGCGGGTGGCGTCGCCTTCGAGCGCGTTCGGCTTGCCGAAGAGGGCGACCGTCTTGAGCCATGGGGCCTCGCGGTACGCCGTGCTCAGGGCGACCCAGTCGAAGCTCTGCAGGGTGACGCGGGCGCCGGCGTCGGCGAGGGCGACGGTGCGAGCCACATAGCGGCTGAGCCCCGCGGGCTGGTCGAAGGGCGCGCCGGTGCCGTGCACCTTGGTCTCCACGTTGAGCGGGGTGGGGTACCTGAGCACCTCGTCCAGGGTGAGCAGCCGGTAGGGTGCCGGGCTCTTCAGCACCACCTGCGCGGGGAAGTCGGGCAGCGGGCGATCGCAGATCGCGGCGCGGCGGAGCGTGGCGAGGGGCGTCAGCGGCGCGAGGAAGCCTCCGTCCGGCGTCCCCCGGCACTTCGGCGGCCCCACCACCGGATCGTGCCAGACGATCGGTACGCCGCTGGCGGTGGCGGTGAGATCGAGCTCCAGGGTGGTGGCGCCCGCGCGCAGCGCCGCGTCGAAGGAGGCGCGCGTCTCTTCCGGCGCGAGGCCGCGGGCGCCCCGGTGCCCCTGCAGCTCCAGCCCGGCGTCGAGCACCACGCCGCCGAGATCCGGTCGATCGGTGATGATCCCGTCCACGCCCCACGCCACCAGCTCGGCCATGCGCCGGGGCTCGTCGACGGTCCAGGGGATGACGCGGAAGCCGGCGGCGCGGAGCTGCGCCACCTGCTCCTTCGACTCCAGCCAGCGGTGATCCGGCGAGGCCGCCGGCGGCGCTGCCCGGTGCGCCAGCGCGTCGGCCCGCAGCGCCTCCAGCGAGCGGAGCACCAGGTTTCTCCTGAGCTGCGGGTGATCCGGCCCCCGCCAGACGCCGCCGTCCAGCGCCAGCGGGAAAGGCGGCTCGACCAACCGGCCGGCCTCGTCGACGTGGAGGAGGAAGGGGCCGTGCTCGTCGCCCAGCCAGTAGGTGCCGTCGGGCGCGCGCACCAGCGACTCGGGATCGAAGTCGGCGCCGGTGAGCAGCCGCTCGGGCGTGAAGGCGTGGACGATGGGCCAGGGCACCTGCCGCAGTGGATCGCTCAAGGTGAACAGGGGGCGCGCCGCCAGGGTGCCCGCGTCGAAGTCCGCCGACAGCGCGTACACCCGCAGGAGGAAGTCGCTCGACGTCTCGGGGACGCCGTAGCCGTTGTCGCTGGCCGCCAGGAAGCCGCCGTCCGGCAGCGCGGTGAGCGACGAGAAGCCCTGCACCGGCTGAGAAGGGAAGGGACCTCCGGCGCCGGACGGGAGGCGAGCGCCCGAGGGTGGGCCCGGGGCGAAGGTGAGCGCCGGGAGCACCGCCCGCCCTGCCAGAGCAGGCCGGAATGTCTCCGCTGCAGACTCTAGCGGCACCCGCGCTGGCTGGGGACACGCGGAGAACGACAGGAGGATCGCGAAGAACCTGCGCACGGGCCGCGAGCCTAGGCGCGCGCCTCCGAGAATTGTCCGGCCATCGGCGTGGGGCTGCGTTATGGATCGCGCCCGCTGGATCCACCCGCACCCGGAGTCACCTCATGTCCTTCCGCATCCGCAAGGCCGCCGTCCTGGGCGCCGGCGTGATGGGCAGCGGCATCGCTGCGCACCTCGCGAACGCCGGCATCCCCGTCCTGCTCCTCGACATCGTCCCGCCCCAGGTGGGCGAGGGTGACAAGCCCGACTCGAAGGCCTTCCGGAACAAGTTCGCGCTCTCCGCCCTGGCCAACCTGCGCAAGCAGAAGCCCGCCCCGCTGATGACCGAGCGGGCGCTGGCCCTCATCGAGGTGGGCAACTTCGACGACGATCTGAAGCGCGTCGGCGAGTGCGACTGGGTGGTGGAGGTGATCAAGGAGGACTTGAAGCTCAAGCACCAGCTCTTCGCGAAGCTGGAGCCGCTGGTGTCGAAGACGGCCATCGTCAGCTCCAACACCTCGGGCATGAGCATCGCCGGGATGACGGACGGCCGCGGCGACGACTTCAAGTCCCGCTTCCTGGTGACGCACTTCTTCAACCCGGTCCGCTACATGAAGCTGCTGGAGCTGGTGGCGGGAGAGAAGACGTCGCCTTCGGTGCTGGCCCGCATGGCCGGGTTCGGCGAGCGTGTCCTGGGCAAGGGGATCGTCTTCGGCAAGGACACCACCAACTTCATCGCCAACCGCATCGGCACCTACGGGATGATGCGCACCATCCAGTTGATGGAGGCGCACCAGGTCTCCATCGAAGAGGTGGACAAGATCTTCGGGCCGGCGATGGGCCGCCCCAAGTCGGCCGTCTTCCGCACCGCCGATCTCGTCGGCCTGGACACGTTCCTGCATGTCACGAAGAACTGCTACGACTCGCTCACGTCCGATCCCGCCCGCGAGACCTTCAAGCCGCCGAAGTGGCTGGAGCAGATGGTCGAGAAGAAGATGCTGGGCGACAAGTCCGGCAGCGGCTTCTACAAGAAGCAGAAGGGCGACGGCGGCAAGGAGATCCTCGTCCTCGACCTGAAGACCTTCGAGTACCGGGCGCAGGCCAAGGTGCGCTTCGAGTCTCTGGGCGCGGCGCGCGACGTCGAGGAGCTGGGCGAGCGGGTGAAGACGGTGATGACCGGCACCGACAAGGCCGCGAAGTTCGCCGAGGCGGTGACGCTGGACACCCTGGCCTACGCCGCGCGCCTGCTGGGGGAGATCGCCGACGACTACGTCAACGTCGATCGAGCGATGCGCTGGGGCTTCGCCTGGGACATGGGCCCGTTCGAGGCCTGGGACGCGTACGGCGTGGCGGCGGGCGTGAAGCGGATGAAGGAGCTCAACGTGCCCGTGGCGCCGTGGGTGGAGGCGATGCTCGCGTCGGGCCGCACGAAGTTCTACGCGGCCGACGGCAGGTACGACACGTACTGGAACGTGCCGTCGAGGTCGTCGCTCTTCGTGCCGACGATCGACCGGCAGCTCACCATCGACTCGCTCAAGCGCGGCAACAAGCAGGTGGCAGCCAACGACTCCGCCAGCCTGTGGGACCTCGGCGACGGGATCCTCGGCCTCGAGTTCCATTCCAAGATGAACTCGATCGACACGATGATCATCGAGCTCATGGACCAGGCGGTGGACGTCGCCGAGAAGGACTTCCGCGGCCTGGTCATCGGCAACGACGGCGGCAACTTCTCCGCGGGCGCCAACATCGCCATGCTGCTGTGGGCGGTGAAGGACGGCCAGTGGGACGAGGTGAAGAAGCTGATCTCTGGCTTCCAGCGGGCCAACCAGCGCATGCGCTACTCCAGCATTCCCGTGGTGACGGCGCCCTTCGGCCTCACCCTGGGCGGCGGCTGCGAGGTCACCATGGGCGGCAACGCCCAGCAGGCCGCGGCGGAGACGTACATCGGCCTCGTCGAGTTCGGCGTCGGCCTCATCCCCGGCGGCGGCGGCAACATGCAGCTCTTGCGCAACCTCTTCGGGGCGCAGGCGGGCAGCAAGGACTTCGACGCCCTGCCGTACCTGAAGAAGGCGTTCCTCAACATCGGCATGGCGAAGGTGGCCACCAGCGCGGAGGAGGCGAAGGAGGCCGGCTTCCTCACCCCCGACGCGGGCATCTCCATGAATCGCGATCACCAACTGGCCGACGCGAAGGCCCGGGCGCTGGGCCTGGCCGAGGCGGGCTTCATGGCCCCGCGCGCCACCACCTTCTTCCTGCCCGGCCGCAGCGGCGCCGCCACCATCGACATGCTGCTGTACGACATGGTCCTCAACCACCAGATCAGCGACCACGATCGGCTGATCGGGAAGAAGCTGGCCACGGTGCTGACCGGCGGCGACGTGTCGCCCACCACGCCGGTGACGGAGCAGCGCCTGCTCGACCTGGAGCTCGAGGCCTTCCTGTCGCTGTGCGGCGAGGCGAAGACGCAGGATCGCATCCAGCACATGCTCGAGAAGGGCAAGCCGCTGCGGAACTGAAAGACGCACGAGGATTCAAGGAGAACGAACATGTCACCGAGAGTCGTGATCGCCAGCACCGCCCGCACGCCCTTCACCCGCGCCCACAAGGGCGAGCTGAAGGACACCCGCCCCGACACCCTCGCCGCGCACGTGATCAAGGCGGCCATCGAGCGCGTCCCGGGCCTCAAGGGCGCCGAGGTGCAGGACGTGGTGCTGGGCTGCGCCATGCCCGAGGCCGAGCAGGGGATGAACGTGGCTCGCATCGCCGGCCTCCTCGCCGGGCTGCCGGACACCGTGCCGGGGATGACCGTCAACCGCTTCTGCGCCTCGGGCGTGCAGTCCATCGCCCAGGTGGCGCAGGCGATCGCCGCCGGACAGTACGAGGTGGCGGTGGCCGGTGGGACGGAGACGATGACGATGGTGCCGATGGGCGGCAACAAGGTGTCGGCCAACCCCGAGCTGATGGAGAAGTACCCGGAGGTCTACACCTCCATGGGCGCCACCGCGGAGAAGGTGGCCGCGCGCTTCAAGGTGTCGCGCGAGGACCAGGACAAGTTCGCCTTCGAGTCGCAGCGCCGGGCCGCGGAGGCGCGGGAGAAGGGGAAGCTGAAGGACGAGATCGCCCCCATCACCGTCACCGTCTTCGACGACAAGGGGAAGGCCGCGCAGGTGACCGTCTCGGACGACACCATCCTGCGGCCCGACACGCAGTTGGACGGACTGGCGAAGCTGAAGCCGGCGTTCGACGCGAAGGGCACGGTGACGGCCGGCAACGCGTCGCCGCTGACGGACGGCGCGGGCGCGGCGGTGGTGATGAGCGAGGCGAAGGCGAAGGCGCTGGGCATCAAGCCGCTGGGCTACTTCGTCGACTACGTGGTGGCCGGGGTGCCGCCCGACATCATGGGCATCGGCCCGGTGCCGGCGATCCGGAAGTTGCTCGAGCGCAACAAGCTCGAGGTGAAGGACATCGACGTCTTCGAGGTGAACGAGGCCTTCGCCGCGCAGGCGGTGTACTGCTTGAGGGAGCTGGGCATTCCACCCGAGAAGGCCAACCCCAACGGCGGGGCGATCGCGCTCGGTCACCCGCTGGGCGTGTCCGGCACCCGCATGGTGGGCACGCTGCTGCGCGAGCTGAAGCGGCGCGGTGGGAAGTACGGCGTGGTGTCGATGTGCATCGGCGGCGGCATGGGCGCGGCGGCCCTGCTCGAGGTCGCGTAGCCGCGTCCGGGTGGTGAGGGGCCCCTCTCCGGACGGCCGGGGTGGGGCTTCGTCGTGCCTGGACAGCCGAGCGGCCTGCTGTACGTGACGGGCATGTTCCGCTGCGCCCACTGTGGTGCCTTCAACCGGATCCCCGCCACGCCCCCGGCGGGCGCGCCCACCTGCGGCCGCTGCAAGACGGGGCTCGACGTGTCCGGGGCGCCACAGGCCGTGGACGCCGACGGCCTCGCCCGGGCGATCGCCTCGTCGCCCGTGCCGGTGCTGGTGGACTTCTGGGCCCCGTGGTGCGGGCCGTGTCGCATGGCCGCGCCGATCCTCGAGCAGGTGGGGCGTGCCCAGGCCGGCAGAGCGGTAGTGCTGAAGGTGAACACCGAGGACCACCCCGAGCCGTCGGCGCGGCTGGGGATCCGCGGCATCCCCACCTTCATCGTCTTCAAGGAAGGCCGGGAGGTGGCCCGGCAGAGCGGGGTCCTTCCTGCCCCAGTCATGACGCAGTGGGTCGCGCAGCACGCGTAATGGTGGCGTGAAGCGATCGCCGGCCGGTGGCCTGGCGTCGCATGGTGTGGGGCCCCGGGCTTTGGTTAGGCTGCGCCGCGATGGTGATCGCGCTCCTGGTGGTGTTGGGTGGCCTGCTGCTGGCGATGCTGGCGGTGTTGATCGCCGCGGTGCTCATGAAGGCCCGCCAGGCGCCCGTGGAGCCGCGGGTGACGTACTCGATGGACGACGTGCGATCGCTGGCGCGCGCCGGCCGGAAGGTGGAGGCGATTCGCCTGTACCGGCAGCTCACCGGCCAGGGGCTGACCGAGGCGAAGGCGGCGGTGGAGCAGTTGTCGGGCCGCGCCCCGGCGGCGCCCCGCAAGCAGGGGATCATCCTCCGTGAGGTCCGCGACTCGGACATCGAGCTGCAGATCCGCTCCGGCCACCTGATGAACGCCATCGCGCTGTACCGGGAGAAGAACGGCGTGGGGATGCAGGAGGCCCGCACCGCGGTGGAGCGCTGGAGAGACCGCCTGCGCGCCAGCTGACCTCAGGGCTCAAGCTCGAAGATCGCCAGGTACTTCGCCACCCGCTTCGTGTCCTCGTGCGTCATCGGCAGCTTCAGTCCCGCCCGAAGATCACGTTGTCGAGGCAGGCGCGATCGTTGGGGCCGTCGACGAACTCGCCGCGGATCTTGAGCACGGTGATCTCTCCGAGCAGCGCGCGGAAGTCGTCGGCCGCCACGGGGAGGCCGGCGTTGGCGGTGCGCTCGTCGTAGACCCAGCCCGATTGATCGTCGAGGCGGATGCTGAACGGCGTCCAGTCGAGGCCTGGCGTGAAGCGGAAGTGGTTGGCGATCCGCAGGCTGCTGCCCTCGAGGATCACGTCGCGGCCCTTCACCTGGTTGTAGATGCTGAACTGCTTCAAGTCGAAGGTGAGGCGCTTACCGTAGAGCGCCGCGTGGTTGCCGCGGTACTTGGGCGGCGCCACGAAGTACCAGGCGTCGAGATCGTACGAGTCCTGCCCGCACAAGTTCCCCGCCGGGTAGCCGTCGGAGCCGTGCAGCTCGGGCCGGGTGTCCTCTCCGTTCCCGAACAGCGTCCAGCCTTCGTCGTCGCTCTCGAAGAGGCTCGACGTGGTGCAGCCGCTCAGGGCGATGGCGAGGCAGAGGACCGACCGGAACACAGCCGCCTTCTACCAGACGGGCGCGTGCTGTCAGGACTTCCGAACCCAAGGCGGCGGCCAGGGCTTGAGGCCGGCGATCCGCGCGCCCTCGCGGGTCAGCTGCTCCACCTGAAGGGCCTCGCGGCGACAGAAGTCCTTCACCGCGACCTCCAGGCGTCGCTCGAAGATGCGGTGCGCGCTGTGGATGAGGGTGGGCTCGAAGCCGCGGCTCACCTTGTGCTCGCCCCCGGCACCGGGCTCGAAGACCGCGCGCCGCAGGCGAATGCAGTCGTCGATCGAGTGGTACAGGCAGACGTGGAAGTGGAGGAAGGGGTGTTCCTCGAAGCAGCCCCAGTAGCGCCCGTAGAGGTGCGTGGGGGTGTGCAGGTTGAAGGCGCCGGCGATCACCTCGCCGCGGCGCTCGGCCACCACCAGCTCGATCGCGTCGGGCATGGAGGCGAAGGCGCGGGTGAAGAGCTCGCGGCCGAGCTGCACCGGCCCCCAGGAGTAGCGGCTGGCGGTGGCCTCGTAGAAGCGCCAGGCCAGCTCGGCGTGGCTCGGGTCCAGCGCTTCGCTGCGCACCGTCCGCAGTGAGATGCCCTGCCCGACGGCCGCCCCGCGCTCGCGCTTGAGCTGGTGGCGCCGCTTGGAGTCGAAGCGCGCGAGGAACTCGTCCCAACTGGCGTAGCCGGGGTTTCGCCAGTGGTACTGCATGGTGGCGCGGCGGAAGAGGCCGGCCGGCTCCAGCGCGCGCGCCTCGTCTTCCGGCGGGAAGAGGACGTGCACCGAGGAGCAGCCGGTGTCCTTCGCGTACTCGTGGGCGGCGGCGAGCAGCGCGTCACGGGTGGCGGCGGCGTCTTCGCTCGCGAGGCTGAGGAACCGGCGCGCCGTGAGTGGTGAGAGCGGCACGCCCAGGAGCAGCTTGGGGTAGTAGCGCACGCCCAGTTGCTGCGCGGCGTTGGCCCAGCCGAAGTCGTACACGTACTCGCCCATCGAGTGGTGCTTGCGCCAGGCCGGCGCGGCGGCGATCAACGCCTCGTCACGCCACAGCGTCAGGTGGGCCGCTTCCCAGCCGCGCTCGCGGACGGCGCTGCCGGACTCCTCCATCGCGGCGATCCACTCCCAGCGCAGCACCGGGGCGGCTTCTCCGGGCAAGAGCGCGTTCCAGGCCGCCTTCGGCACGTCGGTGATGGACTCGAGCACCTTCACGCGAGTGGGCGACGGCATCGCGTGACTTCTCTAACGCACCGGTGTACCCGGCGCCCATGCTCATCGTCGTCGCGCTGGCCGTGCTGGCCGCCGAGCCCCGGGCCGCAGAGGAAGACAAGGTCCTTCGCGTCCGTGCGGTGGGCGACGTGATGCTGGGCACGGCGGTCCCGGAAGGGAAGCTCCCGCCGGACGACGGCGCGCACCTGCTGGACGGAGTCGCCGCGCTCCTCAAGGACGCGGATCTCACCTTCGCCAACCTGGAGGGCCCCTTGTGCGACTCGGGCAGGTCGAACAAGTGCCGACCGGGGAGCAACTGCTTCGCCTTCCGCACGCCGACCTCCTACGCGAAGCACCTGGCGGCGGCGGGCGTGGACTTCGGCTCCACGGCGAACAACCACTCGGGGGACTTCGGCGAAGGCTGCCGCCGCGAGACGGAGGCGGCGCTGGACGCGAACGGCATCGCCTGGTCGGGGGCTCGTGGGACGATCGGGAAGAAGACGGTGAAGGGCCGGCGGGTGGCGCTGGTGGCCTTCCACACCTCGGCGGCGGTCAACGACGTGAACGACTTGCCGACGGCGAAGAAGCTGGTGCAGCAGGCGAAGGCGGACGCGGACGTGGTGATCGTCAGCTTCCACGGCGGCGCGGAGGGGACGAACGCGACGCGGGTGCGTGACGGCATCGAGCGCTACCTGGGCGAGAATCGGGGCGACCTGAAGGCCTTCGCGCACGGGGTCATCGACGCGGGCGCGGACCTGGTGCTGGGGCACGGGCCGCACGTGCTGCGCGGCATGGAGCTCTACCGGGGGCACCTGATCGCCTACTCGCTGGGGAACTTCGCCACCTACGGGCGCTTCGATCTCTCAGGGCCGCTGGGCGTGTCGGCGGTGCTGGAGGTGCGCCTGGACGAGGCGGGGCGCTTCGCCGGGGGGCAGCTCTTCGCCACGAAGCAGGAAGGGAAGGGCGTGCCGGTGGTGGATCCTTCCGGGCGGGGCATCGCGATGGTGAAGGAGCTGAGCGCGAAGGACTTCCCGAAGACGGGCGTTCAGGTGGGCGAGGACGGAAAGCTGTCCGCGCGCGAGCTGGGGCAGCGGTAGCGTCGAGCGACGGCAACCGCGGCCGGGGCAGCAACTTTGGTGCTCCGCCGGGAGACCCCGCCCAAACCCCCAGTTGTCAACTTCGGTGCTCCGCCTGTGGATCATGCACCGCGTTGACGGGTGGCGCCGGGCCGGGTGGACTGGCTGGTGGATGAGCCCCACGGCCGCCACTCCGGATCCTGGTGTCAGTTGGACGCATCGCGCGCTGCTCGCGCCGGGCGTGCGCCGCTTCGCGTTGTTGATCTTCCTCGGCTCCTTCTTCTTCCCGCTGACAGGCTTGTCGGTGGACCTCTGCCCGCTGCACCAGGCGACGGGGTTGCCCTGTCCGGGCTGTGGGATGACGAGGAGTCTGGCGGCGCTGACGCAGGGCGACTTCTCCACGGCGGCGGGGCTGAATCCGTTCGGCTTTCTGGTCTGGCCGGTGCTGGCGGTGCTGGCGGTGCTGGCGCTGGTGCCGGCGCGGGGCGTGCAGCGGCTGGCGCAGCGCCTCGACGTGTACGGCCCGCTCCTCACGCGCGCCTTCCACCTGGTGCTCGCGGCGTTGCTGGGCTTCGGCGCGTTGCGCCTGGTGGCGCTGCTGGCTCTGGGCGAGCGCTTCCCGTGACGACTTCGCCGCTGTCCGGCGCGGGGTGTGCGAAGCACGCGGGCGTGCCGGCGGTGGAGGTGTGCACGCGGTGCGGGGCGTTCCTCTGCGCGGAGTGCGTGGAGTACGTGGAGGAGGAGAGGCCGGTGTGCGCGTCGTGCGCGGCGATCGCCCGGGCGCAGCGGACGCCGCCGGCGCTCAAGGCGGCGCCCTTTCTCTCGGTGATGGGGCTGATCGGGATCGTCGAGGGTTTCCTGCAGCGCGGGCGGCTGGGGTTGGTCCTCTGGGCGCTGGCGATCCCGCTCGGCTTCACGGGGCTGGCCCTGTCGATTCAGCACGGGCGAAGGCTGTCGAAGCACGAAGGCCTGCGGCGGCCGGGCTTCGGGTGGGCGGTGGCGGGCCGGCTGCTGGGGCTCGTCCACGCGCTGGCCAGCGTGCTGCTCGCCGGCAGCTTCATCCTCTTCCTGGTGTCCCGGTACTTTCGCGCGCCGTGACTTCACGGCCCCCGGCAGGCGGGGGACAAGAGCTCCGGCCGGTACTCGAAGTGCATCGTGTCGAAGTGCTGCCAGCGCCCGCCCCAGATGAAGCCTTCCGCCTCGAAGGCGTCGACGATGGCCTGGGGGATCTTGTTCTTCCACACCAGCGGCTCGCTGCGCCGCTTCCACCGCCAGTAATGCGAGCGCTCGACGTTGAGGTCGATGGCGATCCCGAAGGCGTGCGCGGACAGCGACTGCGAGCGGGCGATCTTCCGCCAGCTCCAGGTGCCGCCGATGTTCCTGAGGAAGGGGAGCAGTGAGGGGTCGTCCTTCACCTGCGGCTCCAGGCGGGCCACCACCCGCGCCAGCGCCGGAGCAGCCAGTTGGTGGAAGGGGTAGCGCAGCCCGAAGAACTTCACCTTGCCCAGGCGCGAGGAGACCTCACCCCGCGTCCGTCCATAGGTGGCCATGAACAGCTCCACCACCCGCACCCGCCCGGGATCATCGGGCGCGCCGGCGTCGGACGTGTCGACGGGGACGATCGGCCCCGCCTGGTAGGGCGTGTGGAAGATGTCCTCGAGGTCCGGCACCTCCTCCGACTCGGGACTGAAGACCTCGGCGCCGCTGGTCCAGGGGACGTAGAGGCCGTCGGGCAGCTCCAGGCCCCAGCCCGCGTCCTCTCTCCACGCCACGGCGCCGGCGTACCAGGTGGGCAGGCAGGCGAGCGCGGGTGGTGGAGCGCCTGCGTCGCGGACACCGGCGTCTCCGCCGGCATCGGGTTGGGCGAGGACGAGCGCGAGGAGCAGCGGCACCACGAGGGGCAGATCTACCCCGGCGAGGAGGTGCCTGCGATTTCGGCGCCTACTCCACGACGATCAGCTTCGCGCCGTTCTCCACCGCCGTGCCTTCCTTCGCGTGCACCTCGGTCACCTTGCCGGCCTTCGGGGCCTTGAGCTCGTTCTCCATCTTCATGGCCTCCACCACCACCAGCCCCTGGCCTTCCTGGACCAGGTCGCCCACCTTCACGAAGACCTTGACGATCTTCCCCGGCATGGGGGCGGACACGGTCTGCTTGCCCTCGGCCTGGAAGGTGGCGGCCGCGGCCCGCAGGCGGATCCGCCGCTCGTCGGCGATGTCGAAGCGCACCACCTCGCCCCGCACCAGCACCGCCACCTCGTCGCCCTTGCCGTCGAAGTCGACGTTGTAGGAGTCGTCCTCGACGATCATCGACACCGCGCCGTGGGGCAGCACCAGGGAGTCCACTTCGTAACGGTGGCCGTCCAGCGTCACGGCGTAGAGGCCGTTGCCCAGGGACTCGACCTCCACCGGCGTGGCCTGGCCGTTCTTCTGGGCCAGGTTCTTCGCGAAGTACGTCGTCTTGCGCGCCATGGCGGGTCAGCTCCGTTTCCAGCCGGTGAGTCGTCGTCCGGCCGTGCGCCAGGGAGAGAGGCCCGAGGTGCCGCCCGCCGACAGCCCAGCGACCTGGGCCTGCTGCTTCTCGGAGAGCTGGTGCGCGTGGACCGCCGCGGCGATCAGCGCGGCCTTCACCAGCTCCGGGTGCTCCTCACCCAGGAGCCGCTGGTGCTCGCGGCCCAGGAAGCCAGTGTCGTAGTTGCCCCGCTGGAACAAAGGGTGCTCGACGAGGTGCTTGAGGTAGCGGATGTTGGTGGTGATCCCCTTCACCACGTATTCGTCCAGCGCGCGGCGCACGCGGGCCAGGGCCTCGGCGCGGGTTGGGGCCCACACGGATAGCTTGGAGATCATCGGATCGTAGAAGTTGGGCACCGTGTACCCGGCGTACACCCCCGAGTCGTCGCGCACGAAGGGGCCCGAGGGGACGCGGAGGTACTGAATGCGGCCGGGCGACGGCATGAAGTTGGTGGAAGGATCTTCCGCGTAGACGCGCACCTCGATGCTGTGGCCACGGGGGGAGATGGGTTCGAGGAAGGGCAGCACGCCGCCCTGCGCCACGTGGAGCTGCCAGGCGACGAGGTCGATCCCGGTGACCCACTCCGTCACCGGGTGCTCGACCTGCAGGCGGGTGTTCATCTCGAGGAAGTAGAAGTTGCGGCTTGAGTCGACGAGGAACTCCACCGTGCCGGCGCCCACGTAGCCCACCGACTTCGCCGCGCGCACCGCCACCTCGCCCATCGCCGCGCGCAGCTGGGAGGTGATGATGGGCGAAGGCGTCTCCTCCACCACCTTCTGGTTGCGCCGCTGCGCGCTGCACTCGCGCTCGTTCAGGTGGATGACGTTGCCGTGGCTGTCCCCGAAGATCTGGATCTCGACGTGGTGCGGCTCGTCGAGGAACTTCTCCAGGTACACCGCGTCGTTGCCGAAGGCGCTCATCGCTTCGGACTTCGCGGCGCGCCAGGCAGACTCGAGGTCGCCTTCCTTCTCCACCCGGCGCATGCCCTTGCCGCCGCCGCCTCCCGCCGCCTTGAGCATGATCGGGTAGCCGAGCTTCCTCGCGAAGGCCTTCGCTTCGTCCACGGAGGCGAAGGGCGCTTCGGTGCCCGGCACCACGGGCACGCCGGCCTTCACCATGTTGGCGCGGGCGCGCGTCTTCTCGCCCATGGCGTCCATCGCGCTGGCCGGAGGGCCGATGAAGGTAAGGCCCGCCTTGTCGCACGCGCGCACGAAGCCGGCGTTCTCGGACAGGAAGCCGTAGCCGGGGTGAATGGCGTCGGCGCCGGTGCGCCGGGCCGCGTCGAGGATGTGATCCTGCACCAGGTAGCTCTCGCGAGACGGCGGCGGGCCGACGCACACGGCCTGATCGGCGTAGCGGGTGTGCAGGGCGGACCGGTCGGCCTCGGAGAAGACAGCCACCGTCGAGAGGCCCAGCTCCCTGCAGGTGCGCATCACGCGGACGGCGATCTCTCCGCGGTTGGCGACCAGCACTTTCTTGATCTTCGCCATGGGCACGGGTCTATCGCGCAGGGGGCGGGGGACCAAACGGGAAGATCCGCGGGTAGACTGCGGGCCGCGACGAAGCAGGAAGCTGTGCGGCGGTGAGATTCGGGGTACGCCGCGCCCACCATGTCCGCGCGCGACCTCGAGCTCGTCCTCTTCGGCGCCACCGGCTTCACCGGCCGCCTCGTGGCCGAGTACCTCGCGGTCCACGTCCCTGACGGCGTGCGCGTCGGGCTGGCCGGCCGAAGCCAGCAGAAGCTGGAGTCGCTCCGCGCCGGCCTCCCCTCGAGGGGCCGCTCCTGGCCCCTGCTCGAGGCCGACAGCGCCGACGCTGACTCGCTCGACGCAGTCGCCCGCCGCGCGCGCGTCCTCTGCACCACCGTGGGGCCCTATGCGAAGTACGGCCTGCCCGTGGTCGCCGCCTGCGCGAAGGCCGGCACGCACTACACGGATCTCGCCGGAGAAGTGCAGTTCATGCGCGACTCCATCGACGCCTGGAACGCCGAGGCCCAGCGCACCGGCGCGCGGATCGTCCACTCCTGCGGCTTCGACTCCATTCCCTCCGACGTGGGGCCCTGGCTCTTGCACCACGAGCTCGGCGCGATGAAGCGCGTCACCTACGTGGTGGAGGCGCTCAAGGGCGGCTTCTCGGGCGGCACCTACGCGTCGATGCTCAACGCCCTCGAGGAAGCAGGGAAGGACCGGCGGAAGCTCCGGGCGCTCGCGGATCCCCATGCGCTCTCGCCGGACCGCGCGAAGGAGCCCGACCTGGGGCCGCAGCGGGATCAAACCGGCTTCTCGTACGACGGCTTCGTGGGCCGGTGGACCGGCCCCTTCGTGATGGAGCCGATCAACACCCGCGTCGTCCGCCGCACCAACGCGCTGCTCGGCTACGCCTACGGCCGGAATCTCCGCTACCGGGAGGTGTCCGGCATCCCGCGGGGGCTCAAGGGGCTGGGCGTCGCCGCGAGGCTGGCGGGCCTGGGCGTCGCGTCGCTGGGCCTCCTCTTCTGGCCCACCCGCCGCCTGCTCGCGCGGGCGCTCCCGAAGCCCGGCGAGGGCCCGTCCGAGGAGGCGCGGCGCACGGGTCGGCTGCGCGTCCGCACCTTCGGAGAAGCGGAGGGCGGCCGGCGCGCCAGCGTGGTGATCGAAGGGCAGGGCGATCCCGGCTACCAGTTGACCGCGATGATGCTCTCGCAGGCGTCGCTGGCGCTGGTGCTCGATTTGGACCGCCTGCCGAAGCGGGCGGGCGTGCTGACGCCCGTCACTGCGATGGGAGACGTCCTGGTGGAGCGGCTGCGCCGCGCAGGCATGACGCTGACGGTCGAGAGTCCGTGAGCGTCACTTGTCGCAGGGCACCGCGGTGCAGGCGCCCCACATGCCCGTCCGGTTCGTCTTCGCCTCGGACTCCAGGGTGTCGAACTCCACGGCGCGCGACTGGCCCCCCGGCGCGATGTACAGGCTGCAGGCCAGCCCGCGCTTCACCAGCTCGCTGTTGAGCTCCGTACCGCCCTGCTTCACGTAGGCCAGCGTGCGGCCGAAGCGGTCCTTGCAGGCAGCCTCGTCGTAGGAGAGTTGCACCTGCGCGCCCTCGATGAGGCCGCGGGTATACGCCGCCGCCTCCTGCCCGTAGCAGTCGTTCTTCCCGCCGGTCGTCTCGGGCGTGTCCACCAGCAGCAGGCGCACCCGCGTCCCGTCGGACAAGTCGAAGGTGTCGCCGTCCACCACCGCCTGCACCGTGCCGGACGACGGCCCGCACATGCTGCCGCCGCAGCCGCTCGCTGCGAGGGCCACGCCGAGGGCTGCCGCTCTCACCCGCCGTCCAGGCCGGCGTCTGGCTCGCCCGCGTCCGGGACCACGCCGCTGCAGGGCACGTTGACCAGGCCCGGCGTGCCGCGATCGCCCATCGCTCCGCCGTAGCGCACCCCCGCGGGCGTGACGCAGAGGTTGCCCGGCACGTCGTTGTCGGCGGGGTCAGTCAGGCCCGCGCTGAGCTGCGAGGACGCGCCGGGTGACGAGCCCGAGTACGTCACCGAGTCCAGCACGCCGCCGTCGTACCCGGTGACGGCCAGCGTGTGGCCCCCGGAGTTGGTGAGCCCGAAGCTCAGCACGCCCGACAGCGCCGGCAGCCCGCCGTTCTGCAGGGGGTCCGTGTTGCGCCCGAAGACGGCGAACGTGTTGGCCGTCACCGCCAGGCAGTTGGGCGAGGACAGCCGCGTGGTGGAGGTGTCGTGCGACAGCGCCACCCCGTTGAGGTCCGCGTCGGCCTTGAAGAGCACCTCGATGAACTCGCCGTTGGTGTCGCTGACGGCGTTGGGATCCGGCAGCCACTCGGTGATCACCACGTCGCCCGGGTTGGGCCGCACCACCGGCCGCACCGCGAGGCTGATGGGATCGATGCACTCGTCGGGGTCGGTCATCGTCCCCGAGTCGGGCGGCGGGCAGTCGGGGTTGGCCACCTTGGGGCTGCCGAAGTCGCCGCCGCCGTCCGAGCCCCAGCGGAACTGTGCCTTGCAGAAGTTGTCCGGGCTGTCGTTGGAGCCCGGATCCAGCTTCGTGGGATCGAGCTGCCAGGCCCGGCCGGACGAGGAGGGGTAGAGGGCGATTTCGTCGATGCCGGCGTCGCCGCGCGCCAGGCCGATCCGCTGGTTGGTGGTGTCCGCGAAGGACGTGCTGAACAGGGCCGTGGGCGTGGGCAGATCGCCGTTGACGAAGGTGTCGGCGCTGCGGGCCAGCAGGGCGTACTCGCCCGAGTTCACCCGCAGGCAGTCCCCGGAGGAGATCTTGCTGTCGCCGGTGGAGGTGTAGAGGGTGAGATCGTTCAGGTCCACCGGCGCGCGGGCGAGCAGCTCGATCCACTCGCCGGTGGTGTCGCTGGCGGCCGCCGGGTTGGCCAGCACCTCGGTGATCACCAGGTCGCCCGGCTGCGGCGCGGTGATGGGCCGCACGGTGCCGTTGTCTACGCAGGTGCCGGTCATCGCCTCGGGCACGCACACCGGGTTCGCGGCGCCCGGGGTGCCCGCGGAGGCGCCGAAGTACACCATGCCCGCCGGGGTGTCGCACCAGGCAGCCTCGCTGTCGTTGGTCTCAGCGTTGGGATCGCTGGCCCCGTCCAGCATGCGGCTGCGGTTGGCCTTCGCGGCGACGGTCCAGCTCATCTCGTCGAGGGTGATCATCCCGCAACGCATGGTCACGACGCCGCGGGCGTTGCCCAGCGCGCCCAGGGAGTCGGCGTAGGAGTAGTTGATCCACGCAGGGTTGGGCCCGCTGCGGATGTCGCCGAGCGTGAAGGAGCTGCGGGCCGGCACCGATCCCGAGCGGATGGTGTGCGACTTGAGCCCCGAGCCGTCGGTGTCCTTGAACTGGATCACCATGCCCTTGAGCTCGAGCGGCGTGCCCAGGGTGTTGAAGATCTCGATCCACTCCTTGCCGGTGTCCGTGCCTTCGGGGTCGGCCATCACCTCGGTGATCACCACGTCTCCGGCCTTGCGGCCCACGCAGGGATCGGTGGTGTTGGTGGAAGGCCCACAGCCACACCACACGCCCGCTGCGATGGTCGCGAGAAGTACGCGTCTCATGTCGAATTACTCTCCCTCGTCCTGCTTCTCGGAGTCCCCGGCCGGGGTGTCCGTCGTCAACAGCTCTTCCAGTTGCTCGCTGGGGGCCAGCACCTGGCCCGGCAGCGACACCTGCACCTGAAGGTGATCGAGCCCGCGCGCGTCGCGGTACTTCTGCACCACGCCCCGCACCTGCACGTACTCGCCGCGCTTGAACTGCAGCCCGGTGTTGAGCAGCACGTCCTTGTCGAAGAAGACGACGTCGAAGCTGGAGCTGCGGTTGCGCGACAGCTTCACCACCGACGGCCCGCTCTCCCCCATACGCACGTCCTGCACCGCGCCCAGGATCACCGCCTCCTGGCCCAGGCGCTGCTCCAGCTTGAGCATCGCGTCCCAGCGGGTGAGCGCGATGTGGGACTCGGGGTGGGTCTGCTGTTCCTTCTCGAAGCGGGTGATGGCGGCCTCGCGCTCGGCCCACCAGCGCAGCCGCTCGTCGTAGTCGTCGTAGTGCATCTTCCCCGGCGCCCAGATGCCGCGCTTGGCCTCGATGGCTTCCTTCTGGGCCTCGACGAAGTCCTTGTGGAAGCGGCGGCTGCGGCCGTACTTGGTGAAGTAGGGGCTCATGCCGGCGCGCACGCACTCCACGTTGTAGTTCACCCACTGCCCGTTCTTCTTGGCGAAGATGTACGCGAGGTAGCGGCCGTAGAAGTCGCGGATCTCTCCGGGATGATCGCGCTCCAGCCGCACCTGGGTGACGCCCTCGAAGAAGCCTTCCGCGTAGTGCTTGGCGTCTTCCCCCAGGGGCGTGGCCATCTTCACCGGGCGCGGCGAGCTGCCCCGCAGCTTCTTCTTGTACGCCTCCCAGCCGGCGGCGAAGGCCTGGCGCTCCCAGTCCTTCTTGAAGGTCTCCTCGGTGTCGATGGCCAGCAGGCGCAGGCTGGCCGACAGCCCCTTCACCCGCACGGTGTCGCCGTCGATCACCGCGGAAGGCCCGTCGAAGGGGAACTCCCCCAGCTCCAGGGTGACGACCTCGAGCCGCTTGAGCAGCGCGGCCGCCTCGTTGCGCGTGTAGCGCTTGGAGTCCTCGGTGGTGCTGCACGACGCGAGCGCCACCAGCGAGGCGACGAAGAGCAAGCGTCGGGAAGGGACCGGGATCAGCATGCGGCGAGACGAAGAAGCGTAGGGAGTTCGGCCTTATAAATCGAGTGCGTCAGAAGGACGCGCGCACGTCCAGCATCAGCCGGTTCTCGGGGTTGGGGGTGCGGGCGCCCACGACGGTGCCGTCCACGTCCACCAACCCGACGGTAGAGAGGCGCTTGTCCAGCCAGAAGAACAAGTCGTAGCGGAAGCCGACGCGCGCGTAACGGCCGAGGCGGAAGGTGGCCTCCAGGTAGGTCCAGAGGTTGGTCTCGAGGTACGCCGGATCGCTGAGGTCCTGGTCCAGGTAGCGCGTCTTGAGGTGGAGGTTGAGCCAGTCGGTGGGGGTGTAGCGGGCCTCGAACCAGAGCTGCAGATCGTTGCGGAAGCTCTCCTGGTATTTCACGTCGTCGGTCCAGGTGAACCAGGCCTGGGTGGCGAGCATCACCCGCTTGTGGGGGTTGAACTCCAGGCGGCCGGCGATCCGGTAGAGATCGCCGTTGCAGGTGTAGGGATCGCCCTCGACGTAGAGGATGCTGCCGGCGGCGCACCGCCCCCGCTGGGAGGACGTGAGGTTGCGGTTGCGCAGGTCGACCCACAGGGACGGCTGGAAGAGCTGCCACCCGGTGAAGTTCGCGCGGGTGAGCGTGTAGAAGTTGGGGACCCAGGCGGGCGCGGCGGGCGTGCCGTAGGGCGCCACCCAGAAGTCGTTGCGCGTCTTGAACTCCCAGTTCTTCCCGAGGCGGACGAAGTAGCGCAGCCGAAGGCCCAGCTCATTCTTCGCGCGCAGGCCCTCCAATTCGTCCGGCGCGGCGATGGGGCGGCCGAAGGGGTTGTGGAACTTGTCGTCGTAGTAGCGCAGGGACACCTCCAGTTCGTGGCCCTTGGGGCTGAAGGTGGTGCGCTGCTCCACGCCGAAGCCGCCGCCGCCGCCGATGGCGCGATCGAAGCTGCGGGCGCCCTCGAGGTAGAGGTTGACCGGGCCTACGGTAACGTGCCCGTTGACGCCCACCGCCCCGAAGGCGCCGCCGTTGGGGTAGCGGCTCCATTCCTGGAAGTCGAGCTCCATGGGCTGGACGTGGAAGAAGGGCGCGGCGCCATAGCCGGTCACCCCCAGGCTGATCTTGTAGTTGGGCCTCACCGTGACGTGCGCGCCTCCGGCCAGCTCGTCGAAGAGGTACGGCAGGGTGCTGTAGATGAGCCGCGAGCTGTTCGAGGGGATGTAGACGGGCGGCGCCTTGCACGCCGCGCTGGTGAGGTGCGGATCCTCGCAGGTCCGGCGATCGTAGAGCTCGTACTGGTAGATGGAGCGCGCCTGGTACGAGAGGAAGCCGTACACCGACATGGTCGTCTCCCCGCCCAGGGAGATGTCCTCGAAGCTGCCGGCCACGCCCCGGAAGGTCTCGCGCCAGTCGAAGTCGGGGGTGATGTACAGGTTCTTCTCGCCGGCGCTGCACTCTCCGGAGAGCGGGAGATCGGGGTTGGACAGCTTGCAGGTGCGGACGTTCTCGATGGGCCGGCGGAAGTCGTCGGTCAGGTAGATGCCCGACGGCGTCGAGCGGCGCGTGTTGTCTAAGGTGACGCGCTCCCCGAAGCCGATGGTGTAGGTGCCGGCGACCACCTTGCGGTGCCCCGAGTTCCACATGGCGAAGAAGCGCGGGACGTGCAGCGCGTAGCCGAAGCCGGTGCTGATCAGCGCGTCCAGCGCCGGATCGTACGTGGGCGTGGCGGGGATGCGCCGGGTGGTGATCAACATCAGCCCCGCGGACAGATCCCACGGCCCCTTCAGGCGCGCGTGGAGCAGGGTGGGCGGGGGCGTGTTGTCGGTGGTGGTGAACCGGGTGACGGAGCGGAACTTGCCCGAGACGGGGAGCAGCGGGCGGGTGCTGTCGATGCGGATGAAGGGGGCGATCTCGATCAGCTGCTCGCCGGTGATGGCGCCGGCGGCCACCAGCTCGGCGGGATCGTCGATGCGGCCCTTGGCCGTCCGGTACTCGATGATCGCGTCGCAGTCGGCGTAGGTGAGTCCGGGCAGGTCGTACAGCTGATCGCGGCCGGCGGAGTTGAGCTCCACCCCCTCGCGCAGCACCTCCAGCAGGGTGTCGAGCTGATCGCTGGTGATGTCACCGCGCTGCTCGAGGGTGAACAGGTCGTCTTCGTCCTCGACGATGATCTGCTGCTCGAAGACGGCGCCCTGGGCGCTGGCCGCGAGGAGACCGAGGACGAAGACGAAACGGGCCGGGCGCGACAAAGCGCAGGCGACGCTACACGCTCGGGGGCGCCGTTTCGATGGCTTCCTCGATCGCCGCAGCCGCTGCGCGTCAGGCGTCGTCGTCCAGGGCGAAGGCGGTGAAGAAGGCGTCGGGCTCGGGCAGCCCGGTGAGGAAGACGAAGTCATGCTTCGCGCGGCAGAGATCGCGCCGGAAGTCCCCGAAGCAGGGCTCGTTGATGCCGCCGTCCACGCGCGGCTCACCGTCGCAGGCGTCGTGGGAGTTGACCGAGTGCGCGTGGATGAGGCCCTTGCGATCGAGAAAGCCGCGGGCGTTCACCTCGCGCGCGGTCTGGAACACGACGCCCGGCTTCCAGGCGCCCTTTGCCACGTCGGGCGGCTTCGAGGAGCACGCGGCGAAGACGGCACAGCACACGAGCGCGAGACGAGACGGCATGGGGACCCCCGAGGGAACGAGGCGACGCGCGCGCCTTGGAGCACGGCGGGCGCCGCCCACGCAAGCCCCGGGGCGCTGGGCCCACTCCGCGCTCCCCAACGCGCGCCGAATTGAGCGAGACTCCTGACCGACGTGGATCTCGACTCACTGCTGTCCGACTTGAAGGACTCGCTCCCTTCGACCCCCCGGCCCCTCGAGGAGACGCACCGCCCCGACTGGGAAGAGGCCACCCTTGTCTCCGGCGAGCAGCCGGTCCCGGCCGAGCCTCAGGCCGATCTTCGGCTCTCGCTCAGCCCGCCCGTCGCCGTCGACGCGCCCGCCGACGCCGACCGGGGGGATCTGGTGGTCGTCGGGGAGCTGGGCAAAGGCGGGATGGGCGTCGTGCTGCTCGCCCGCCAGCCGTCCCTCGATCGCGAGGTGGCCGTCAAAGTCCCCCTGCGCACCGCCAGCGAGAGCACCGTGCACGCGCTGGTCCGCGAGGCGCGCACCACCGGCTCGCTGGAGCACCCCGGCATCGTCCCCGTCCACGCGCTCGCCTTCGACTCCGCCGGCACCCCGGCGCTGGTGATGAAGCGCATCGAAGGCGTCTCCTGGGCCACGCTGATGAGGGAAGCTGGCCACGGCGCCTGGCGCTTCGTCACCGCCGGCCGCGATCGCCTCGAGGCCCAGGTGCAGCTCCTGATGCAGGTCTGCAACGCCGTGGCCTTCGCGCACCGGCAGGGCGTGCTGCACCGGGACATCAAGCCCGCCAACGTGATGGTGGGTGAGTTCGGCGAGGTGTACCTGGCCGACTGGGGCGTGGCCACGCGCAAGCCGCTGCCCGGCGAGGAGCGTAGGAAGGGGCTGGTCGGCACGCCGCTGTACTTCGCCCCGGAGATGGTCACCGGCGACGACGCGCAGATGGATGAGCGCACCGACGTCTACCTGCTGGGCGCAACGCTGTACCACGCGCTGTGCGGGTGGCCGCCCCACGCCGCGAGGAACCTGAAGGAAGCCCTCGCCCACGCCTGGGCCGGCGAGGTGCGCCCCATGCCTCAGGAGATCCCCGCCGAGCTGGCGGAGGTGATCTCCAGGGCCCTGGCGCGCGATCCTCCCCAGCGCTACCCGTCCGCCACCGCGCTGCGCGACGCCCTGGCCGAGTTCCTCCGGCACAGGGGCTCCAGCCGCCTCGCCGCCGCCGCGATGGAGCGCCTCGCCGCCCTCGAGGCCGAGCTCAAGCCCGCCAACCCGCCGAGGGAGCGGATCGCGCCCCTGGTGTCCGAGTGCCGCTTCGGTTTCCTTCAGGCGCTCAACGAATGGGCCGACAACCCGGTCGCCCGGGACGGACTCCAGCGCTGCATCGTCGCCGCCGCCTGGTTCGAGGTGCGCACCGGCAACGCGTCCGCCGCCCGCGCCTTGATGGCCGAGCTTGCGAAGGTGCCGGACGAGCTCAAGACCGCGCTGCGGACCCTGGAGCTCGATGACGAGCAGAGCCTGGTGCGCAAAGCCCACTTCGAGCACCTGGAGCGCGAGCTCGACCCCCGCGTGGCGATTCGCCAGCGGATCCGGCTCTTCCTGGCGCTCTCAGGCGTCATCCTGCTGGTCACCGTGCTGCCGTCGCTGTTGCCCGTCTGGCCGCAGCTCGAGGCGTGGCTGGGGCCGTGGCTGCTCGTCGGCAAGCTCTTGCCGGCGTCGCTGACGCTCCTGGTGGCGATCGTCCTCGGGCGGAGGAGTCTGTTGGGCACGCGGCTCAACCGGCGGATCAGCTGGCTGCTGGTGTTCGTCCTGCTCGCGGTGACCGTCAACCGGACCGTCGGCGTCTTCCTGGGCATCCCTCCCGAGAAGGTGCTGATCCTCGATCTCGTGGTGGGCGCGGCGCTCAGCTCCGGTCCGGCCCTGCTGTTCCACTGGGGCTTCTTCATCTCGCTGGGCTGCAACATCCTCGGGGTGATCGTAGCGCTGATCTGGCCGGAGCACGTCCGGTGGATCTACGGGGCCGCGGCGGCGAGCGCCCTCTCGGGCCTCTTGATCACCTGGACCACCTGGCGCTCGGAGTTCACCCCGCCCATCGATCGTGCGCGCTGACCTGAGGGGGCTACTCCACCGAGACCAGCCGCACCTTCTTGTAGATGCGGCGATCGAGCGGCAGCCGGGCGTCGATGAAGCCGAGGGCCTCGTCGAACTCGAAGGTGAAGACAGGCATCGGCGGGGTGATGGAGACGATCAGCTCGAAGCTCCACAGGCTGGACAACTGCTCGCGCCCCATCAACGCCTCCTCCGGCGGCGCCGGCAGCTTCTGGGCGGCGGCCTGCACGTCCTTCAGCGCCTCCTTGTCCACCTGGCTGTCGTTGGACGGCTGCACCAGCTCCACCCTCACCAGCTTGCCCGAGGAGTCCTGCACCACGCGGATGATCGCCCGCCGCGTCGCCTTGAAGGCCGACGCCAGCTCCCGCGAGAGCTCCTTGCGCGCCTCGAGATCGATGCCCTGGATCCCCTGGATCCGATCGTTCGGCTGCGGCCGGCGGTTGGGCGCCAGCTGCTCCGAGTCGATGGGAGAGCCACCGCGCCCGTACGCCGAGGCGCGATCCGCCCACAGCTCGTTGTAGATCTTCGAGTTCTGAACGAACTGCTCGCCCAGGCCCTTGAGGCCTGACTTCGCCACCCGCTCCGCGTCCCAGGTCTTCAAGAGCGCCTTGCCGAGCTGCGAGTAGTACGGGTGCACCAGCCCGCGCTCCACCCTGCCCCGGCCCAGCGTCTCCTTCGCCAGCTCGTCCACCAACTGCTCCGGGGATCGCGGGGTGATCGAGCCCGGCCTCGCCTCGGCCTCCAGGGTGCCTGCGTCCAGCGACACCGTGAAGGAAGAGCCCGGCAGCAGGAGCACCCGGCTCCCCAGGCTGCCCGGTGGTGGGATGGCCCTTGGCGCGTCGGCCAGCGGGTTGTCTGCAAGCGGCACGTCCGTCTCCGCCGCCTCGGCCTGTCCGGTGGACGGCGGTGGCACGGCCTTCGTCGTCACCTCCTTCTTCGGGCCAGGCGGTGGCTCGGCCTCCGGCGGCGGCGCTCTGGGCGCGAGGTCGACGTACACCAGCGTCCCGTCAGGCAGCCGCAGCGGCTCCACCGGCAGGGCAGGGCGCGTCACCACCCAGCCCACGAAGGCCAGGTGCAGCGCCAGGCTGCCCAGCAGGGCCCACAGCCCGGCTCTGGAGGTAGGGGGGCGTCGCACGTCGCTCCCACCCTAACGCGTGTGAAGCGGATTTCGCTCCCCGGCGCCGTCAGGGCGGGGACTTCCGCCGGCGCAGCAGGAGGAGCAGCCCCAGCGCGGGAAACAGGCCAGGGCCGGCGCTGCACCCCGAAGCGGCCTGGCCGTCGATCGACGCCTTCCGCAGGAGGATGGGCGGCTTCGGCGGCTCGAGGCAGTAGCGCTGCGAGTCCAGGCCCACCACGCAGGTGAAGTCCTTCGGGCAGTCCGAGGCCGTCACGCAGGACACCTGGCAGCGGGTGACGCCCGCCAGGCTGCCGGTGCACACGCCCCGCTCGCCGCAGAACGTCCCGCCGGGAGTGCACGGCTCGCCCACGCCCGCCGGCGGGAGCTGGGCGAAGCGGCAGTACCCGGCGGGATCGCACTCGTACCCGGCGCTGCAGGCCGCCGAGGTGGAGCACGCCCGCGAGCAGTACGGCACGGAGTGCTGGGGATCGAGCACGCAGCGGCGGCCGACGCACTGGGTGGCGCTGGTGCAGGGCCGCCCTTCGTCCACGCAGTCTGGATCGCGCAGGGGGCAGGAACGATCCGCGCACACCCCGTTTCCGCCGCAGTCCCCGCAGTCGGGATCGACGTTGAGCTCCGGGCAGGCCGCCGTGCACTGGCCGTCGGCTCCGCACACGCAGTCCAGATCCACCTGCGGGCACCCCTGCACGCACCGGCCATCCCGGTTGCAGGTGGCCGCTTCCTTCTCCGCGAGCCACTGCTGCACGAAGGTTCGGTAGGCGTCGACCCGCGTGGCCGCGCCGTCGGTGCAGTCCTCGGTGCGGGTGAAGCTGTGCACGCCCACCACCCGCTCCACCCCGTCGGAGAAGGTCCGGAAGGTGGGGCCGCCCGAGTCGCCGTGGCAGATGCCTTTGTTCACCCCGTTGCCCACGAAGATCAGCGTCGGCGAGGCCTGGTTGATCAGCAGATCGACCGTGCGCTTCACCCCGCTGCCCGTGTCGTTGCCGATCGTCCCGTAGCCCACCGAGCGCACCGCCTGCCCGCTGGCCACCGACGCCTGGTTCCACGCCTTGGGCGTGACGTTGGGCGCCGACGCGAGCAGCGCCACGGCGATGTCCCCGCTCAGGGTGGCCGGGTTCCAGGTGGAGTGCATGCGCGTCTCCACCACCTGCCAGGTGTTCACCCCGGGGGCGATCTGCCCCTGGGTGGGCGCGTTGGTGGCGGCGATCTGCAGGGACGTGGCCCCGAGGATGCGGGGATCCACGCAGTGCGCCGCGGTGAGCAGCGTGCGCCGGTCGATGAGGGTGGCCGTGCACAACGAGCCCTGGCCGTTGTTCCCCTGGAGGATCAGCATGAAGACGTTGGGATCGCCGCTGGTGGCGGTGCCGCCGACGATCTCGTCACCCCGCTGGCCGGGCGAGGGCGCTTCCGCGGGGGCGTCTTCGATCGGCCCGCAGGCGGCGAGCCCCAGCAGCAGGGGAAGGACGAGGCGCTTCATGGAGCTGGTCCTTTAGCGGACAGTGCGGCGCCGGCGCAAAGTGGGGAGGGCGAGGGCGAGGATCCACAGCGACGGCAATCCTGCGCCCACCGCGCTGCAGCTTGTCGCCGCTGGGCCGGAGAGGCTGGCGGCCGCGGGGAGCACCGTGGGCGCGAACTTCAGCTGCCCCGGGCGGCAGTAGCGGCGTGAGTCCCCGCCCGCCTCGCACACCGAGCCCGAAGGACAGTCGTTGGTCACCACGCAGGCCGTGACGCAGCGGGTGAGCGCCGCGGCCGGCCCGGTGCAGATCGAGTCCACGCAGAAGTCCCCCGACGGGCTGCAGAAGTCGAACAGGTGCCGCTCGGGCTTGAGGGGGAAGCCGCAGATCCCCGCGCTGCAGACCATGGTGGACGGACAGTCCGCCGGCCCCGCGCATGGCTTCGAGCAATACGTCTGCGGGTGCTGGCTGTCGCTCACGCACAGCCGCTCGCGGCACGACTGGGCCACCGTGCAGGCGCCGCCCTCGGCCACGCAGTCCGGATCCGCCACCGGGCAGGCCGCCTGGGCGCACACGCCGTTCCGGGCGCAGTCCCGGGGGCAGTCGGGATCCTTCGTCAGGTCCGCGCAGTCGGCGCTGCACCGCCCGTCGGCCACGCAGGCGCAGTCCTGATCCACCGGCGCGCACCCCGGCAGGCAGGCGCCGTCGGTGGCGCAGGTGGGCTGCTCCCACTGGGCCATCGTCGTCTTGATCCACTGCGCCGCCACGTCCACCCGACCGTCGAAGCCTTCGATGACGCAGTTCTGGTCGCCGTAGCTCACCACCCCCACCACCTTCTCGCTGGCCTCGCCGGGCAGCAGCATGAAGGCCGGTCCGCCGGAGTCGCCCGAGCAGGTCTGCTTGCCCTGCGCGCCGGACTCGATGGTGTAGGTCAGCACCTCGCGCACCCCGTAGGTGACCTCCCGCTTCACGCCCCCGCCCACCCCGCTGGCGTCGGTGATCCCGAAGCCCACGTGGCGGATCGACCGGCCCACGTCGGTGCTGGTCAGCGCCCGCTCGTTGATGGGAATGGGCGTCACCCCCGTCACCGGCTGCGCCAGGCGGAGGATCCCGAAGTCCCACGAGCCGCCCCGGTAACTCGGGTGCGCTACCTGCTGCGTCACCTCCGCCGCGCGGGACAGGGACTGGATGCTGGAGCCGAAGCCCACCACGTAGAAGTCGCCCGGCCCGTAGGCCTCGATGCAGTGCGCCGCCGTCAACACCGTCTTCGGGGCGATCAACGTGCCGGTGCAGTACTCCTGCAGCCCGCCGTAGTTCACCGCCAGCACCACCACCGCCGGATCGCCCGAGGCCAGCGTGCCGCCGACGATCGCGTCTCCCCGCGCGCTCGACGCCTCGCCTGACACGTCGCTCACGTCCACCGAGGGGCCGCACGACAAGGCGAACACGGCGCCGGCCAACACCGTGACGATCCCCTGGCTCTTGCGCATCTGAGCTCCTCTGCAACCCTGCGAAACAGCAGAATTTTGCCCGCGCCCCGGTAGCAAGGTGTGTGCCCGATGGATCCCAAGAAGGATTCCGGCCCACTGGCGTGGCCGACGGGCGCGGGTGCTCTGACCCCCTCGCCCCGATCCGGCCGGGAATCGGACACTTCGAGACCGGCTCCGCGTCAAAGGGCCTCACGTCGGGCGCTGGCCGACAAAAGTCGTTTCGCGGGCAGAAGGCCACCGGTTACCCTCCGGCCCCGTGGGGACCGTGTTGAAGGGGGCGACGCTCGTCGAGCTCGAGCCCGCGAACGTCGAGGTCGCCGATCTTCGGATCTCCGGAGGGCGGATTCTGGGCCGCGGTCCTGCCGCCGCTCCGGAGGCGTCCGACGAGATCATCGATCTCTCCGGCCGCCTCGTCTTCCCCGGCTTCGTCAGCGCCCACCACCACCTCGCGGCGACGCTCTTGCGCGGCGCACCCCGCGCGGGCGCCGGCTTCGGTGGCGAGCGCGCGACCCGCCTGGCTTTTCGCGAGGTGCTGAGCCTCGACGACGCTGAAGCGGCAGCGGCCGCGGGAGGGCTGGAAGGGCTGCTCGCCGGTACCACCACCGTCTTCGACACCCACGTGGCGACCCGCGAGGTGGAAGGCGCGCTGTCGCGCGTGGCGCACGGGCTGTCGGGCGTGGGCCTGCGGGCGGTGCTGGCCCAGCGGGTGCTGGCGGGCGACGAGGTGGCCCTGCACGAGTGCCTGTCCTACGCGGCGAAGTCCCGCGGGCGCTTTCGGGGGGCGGTGGGCCTGGGCGACCTGGGGCAGATGGCCGACGAGGCGCTCCGGGCGGTGCGCCAGGCGCTCGACGACGCGAAGGTGCTGGGGCTCATCACCGTGGCCGAGGACGCGGAGGAAGAGGCGCAGTGCCAAGAGCACTATGGCGCCGTCCCCAGCGATCGCCTGCTGGAAGCGGATCTGGTCGGGGAAGGCGTCGTCATCGCCCAGGGCGTTCACCTGTCCTGGCCGCAGTTGTCTTCCCTCATCGCCCGCGGGCCGTGGCTCGTGCACACCGCGCGCTCCAACATGGCCAGCCAGACGGGGCACGCCACGCCGTCGAAGTTTGGCGTCCGGGGCACCTTCGGCACCGACGTCATGCCGCTTGACGTGCTGTCCGAGGCCCAGGCCGCCACCCTGCGCGCCAGCGAGTCGGGTCAGCCCATCGACATTCTGCGCTTCCTGGCCAACGGCCACCGCCTCGCGACGAAGGCCTTCGGCTTGCCGGTGGGCCCCCTGCGGGAAGGCGCCGCCGCCGATCTCGTGGTGCTGGACTACCAACCGCCCACGACCTTTGACGCCTCCACCCTGGCGGCCCACGCCCAATCCGGCCTCTCCTCCAGGTACGTGGAGTCGGTGATGGTGGACGGCCTGTGGCGCCTGTGGAAACGCAAGCCGCTCGCCGTGGATCCGGTGGAGGTGGCCCGCACCGCGCGGCACGCGGCCGAGGCGATGTGGAAGCGGCTGGCGGAGGCGGCGCCAGCGACAGTGGCGGCGGGGAAGGGCGACGGCTAGATGGGACGGACGATGCTCTGCGGGGTGCTCATGGGATTGCTGTCAGCGATGCCGCAGGTGGGTGACGTGGCGCCCGACTTCACCGTGAAGGACCTTGACGGCGCCGAGCTTTCCCTCTCGAAGCTGGTGGAGAAGGGGCCGGTGGTGCTGGCCTTCTTCCCCAAGGCCTTCACCCCCGGTTGAACGCGCGAGCTCACGGCGTACCGGGATCGGTATGCGGACATCCAGAAGCACCAGGGCACGGTGATCGCGATCTCCACCGATGATCGCGAGACGTCCGCCAAGTTCCGCGAGTCGCTCAAGGCGCCGTACCACTTCATCGCCGACGAGGACGGGAAGCTGGTCCGCCAGTTCGACGTGAAGACGCCCATCGTCAATTACGCCAAGCGCACCACCTTCGTCGTCGGGCCCGGGCGGAAGATCCTCGCCATCCAGGAAGGCGGCGACGCCATCGATCCGTCCGGCGCGGTGCAGGCGTGCAGCCTCAAGCCCCCCGAGGCGATGAAGTACGTCACCGGCGGTGACGGCGGCGCGCCGAAGAAGTGAACCTCCTTCCAACTCCTGCGAAGGAGCGCGCGGTGACGGCGCTTGACGACGGCTGGCGTCAGCGTGTTTGTTGCGCCGCCTTTTCGTTACTCACCGCGCGGGCCGGTCCGCGCCAACCTCAGGGAGACGTCTTCATGAAGGTGCAGGCCCTCGTTCTCGGAGCCGCGCTCGGCTTCCTCCTCGCTACCGTGCCGTCCTGCGGCGGCAGTACCACCTGCAGCTCCACTAACTGCGGCGGCTGCTGTGACTCCGCCGGCGCCTGCGTGCCCAAGTCGGCCAGCAACAGCAACACGGCCTGCGGAACCCAGGGCAACACATGTGTCGACTGCACCAAGACGGGGCAGACCTGTAACCCCAACAGCTTCGCCTGCGAAGGCGGCACCGGCGGCGGTACCGGCGGCGGTACCGGCGGCGGCGCGACGGGCGGTGGCACGGGCGGCGGCGCGACGGGCGGTGGCACGGGCGGCGGCACGGGCGGCGGCACGGGCGGCGGCACAGGAGGCGGTGGCACGGGCGGCGGCGGCACGGGCGGCGGCGGCACGGGCGGCGGCGCGGGCGGGGGCGGCGGCTCGATGACGTGCAACTACCAGACGCAGGACTGCGCCATGGGCACCTGCGTGGTGGCCAACAATATGGGCACCGCCTTCGCGTGCATCCCCGGCCAGTGCAACATGGCCCGCCAGGACTGCGACGGCGGCGCCTGCGCCCTGGGCAACGGCCCGTCAGGCATCGTCACTGCCTGCATCGCCAACGGCACCCGTCAGATGGGTGAGACCTGCGGCGGGGCCAATGGCTCCTGCGTCGCCGGCACCCTCTGCGGCGGCCCCCAGGGTGGCCCGAACACCTGCATCAAGCTGTGCTTCGGCAACCCCACCGACTGCCCCAGCGGCTACTCCTGCAGCAGCGGGGTGCAGGTGTCCTCGACCGTCTTCCTCCTCACCTGCGCGCCCGCGTGCGACCTGCTGCTGCAGAACTGCCCCAACATGCTGGCGTGCTACCCGTCCAGCACGGGGAACACCTGCTTCACGGCGGGCGCGGGCGGCGCGGGCGCAGCGTGCACCGGTGCCGACAACTGTCAGAAGGGCTTCGGCTGCTTCTCCATGGGAGGCCCGAGCGCCTGCCGCGCGTTCTGCAACCTCGACGGCGGCTCGCCGGGCTGCACCGCCGTGCCGGCGGACGGCGGCATGAATGCCTGCCTCCCCACGCAGGATCCGGGCGTCGGCGCCTGCCTCGAGTGAGCTGAAGGCCAGTCGCATTCGGTCAGCGGCCCCGTCTCCGGCACTTCCGGGGGCGGGGCTTTCTGCTGGTGCTCCGTCCCCAAGGTGGCCAGATGACCGCAGCAGCCCAAAGGGAGGTGAGCCGCGCGTGGCTCCGGCGCGTCGCCCGACCCGCAACGCCCCTCGTCTCCCCGGCCCCGTGACCAGGGCGCGTGGGCTTCGGACTCCCCCCGAAGGGTCCACCGCCCTGCCGCACGGCGACCCTGCTCCCCCAATCTGGTGTCAGCCCGCGCCCGCAGCCCGAGGTCAATCACCGCTGGAGGGCCCCGGGCCGGCGCAGGTGAGGCCGAAACGGGAGGGGCCTGGCCGCAGCGCCGAGGCCCAGAGTCCGGGCGGGGGGCGGACAGCGCTCAGCGACGCCGGCGGCGCAGCGCCCAGAGCAACGCCAACGGTACGAGGAGGCCCGGTGCCGACGTGCAGCCACCCTGATCCGCGCCCCCCTTGTACCGGTAGGCTCCCCAGAAGCCGATCGTCTTGATGGGCGTCACCGCCTCGGCTCCCGACGGCTCGCCCAGGTTTCCCGCGAGATCCTTCGCCCGCAGGCGAATGTCGTAGGTGTTGCCGTTGGTGAGGTTGGACACCTTGATCGCCCCCGCGGTCGCCAGCACCTCGCCGCTGGCCACGAAGTCCGCCGCGCCTGGCGCCTTCACCTCGGCGATCACCACCTCTGCGTCCGAGGTCACCGTGAAGCTCACCCGCGCCGACTCGTCCAGCGCCACCACCTCGGTGATGTCCGGCGCGGCCGGCGCCAGCGTGTCGTAGACGATCTTCAAGGCGCTCGCCTGCAGCTTCCCCTGGCCGCTGAATCCGCAGCTCGTCGAGGAGTACTCCATCGCCCCGCACACCTTGTGCGTCTTCGCCAGGCCCACCGTCCCGCAGGGCGTCGTCGTTCCTTCCTTGAAGCCCGGCAGCTCGCTGATCGCCACGTCGAACGTGCCCTCGCGCGCGGTGCTGACCGTGATCGCCGGGATGTCGTCGTAGCGCACGTCGTTGGTGCCCGGGGTCTCTGCACACTCGGCTTCCGTGCTCCACAGCTTGAGCGGCGTGCACAGCAGGCCCACGCTGTAGTTGTACTTCCACCGCACTCGCAGCTGCAGGCTGCAGTCGCCCGCCCCGATGGTGTACGTGTTGGAAAAGCTGTTCCCCTCGCCCAGCTCCAGCGCCGACGTAGACGTCGTCTGCCCCAACGCAGGCAGGGCCAGCACCACCCACCACATCAACAGCCGAGAACTTTGCGCTCCTCGAAGCATGGGGCCAGCTGCCGAGCAAGCCATGCGCCAGCAAGAAAGGCGCACATCTGCCCGATTTTCCGTGGTTTCTCGGAGGCCTCGGCCGGTGCCCCCTGCCAAAATGTCAGGGTCCTTAGAGCACCTGCCGGCGCTTCAGGTCCTCCACCACCACCTGGGCGATGTCCTTCACCGTCTTTGGCAGGGTGGTGGGATCAAAGCTGCTGGTCAACCCGCTCCACACCAGCCGGTCGTCGGCCAGCGAGAAGATCTGCGTCTCCACCCGCAGCGCCGCGCCGGTGGCCGTCTGTGCCGTGTATTGCACCTTCGACGCCGTCGTGCCCGCCGCCTCCTGTGGCTTCGCCGTCTCTTCGTAGCCGACCACCGACATCACCACGAGCGCATCGTAGCCCTCGCTCTTGAGCCGCTCCGCCACCTTGCCGCCGTCCGCCAGCTCCTCCGCGGGGATCAGCTTGTAGGACTGCGTCGCGGCCGGAACGAGCTCGGCCATGGCGTTCTCCACCGCTTGCCGGTTGGCCGGATCCTTCGTCACCGCGATCACCGAGATCTTCTTGAACTTCGTCCCAGGCGTGACGTCCGGGTTGAACCAACTGGCGGTCAGCTTCAGCGGCGCGGCGCACCCGGACAGCGCGAGAGCGACGGTGGCGACGGCGAGGCGAGTCGAGATCATGGGTGGCTTTCAATGATGAAGGGTGTCACTGCACCGCGGACACGAGCATGCCGTCGGCCTTGAGCTTCTCGCCGACCGCCTTGGCCACGTCGTCCACCAACTGCTCCACCTTCGAGGGATCGACGGACTCGGAGGTGCCGATCCACACCAGCTTGCCGTCCTCTACGTTGTAGATCTTCGTGTCGATCTCCACGGTGGTGGTGTTGCTCACCACGGTGGTGTCGCCCCACATCGCCCCGTACGCGTTCCACACCGGGTCCTTCCCGGGCAGGCGGGCCTGCGTCTCCTGGCTCACTCCCTCCACCTTCATCACCACCACGTACTTGAAGCCCTGCTCGGTGAGGCGCTGCTTCACCAGCTCGCGGTCCTTCACCTCGTTGTCGTTGAACAGCCGGTAGGCCTGCGTGCCGTCCGCCAGCAGGCGCACCAGCTCGTCCTCCGCGGTGCGGCGCAGGGTCGGGCTGCCGGAGATGACCACCGCGCACACCTTCTCGCCCTTGATCAGCGGCTTCGCCTCCGGGTCCTTCCAGGTAGAGACGATCTTCGTCGTCGCGCAGCCAGACAGCGCGAACACCAGGCTCAGGGCACAGCTCGCCAACGCAGCACGCTTCATAGGTGTGGTGACCCTCCGGGCAGCGCACTTAGCCGCCGGGGGAAGGCCACACAAGCATTCGTGAACGCGCGTTGGGAGCTACCGCTTGAGCAGCGCGGCGGGCGCGGGCGCCATCACCCCCAGCACCGGCGGCTGCCCCGGTGTGCGCGCGGCCGGCCTGGGCAGGTACATCCCGAACCGGCTCTCGGCGTTGAGCTGCGCGCGCTGCGCGGCGGTGTAGGCGCGGAAGGCGTACCTCGTGCTCTCGGTGGGCAGCCGCAGCCCGCTCACCACCCCCAGCCACGACAGCACCTTGAGCATGTAGAAGGTCAAGTCGACCTCCCACCAGAACCAGCCCTGGTTGGCCGTGTTCTGGTGGTAGTGATGGTTGTTGTGCCAGCCCTCGCCCATGGTGACGAGGGCCAACAGCCAGTTGTTCCGGCTGGTGTCGGTGGTGAGGTAGCGCCGCGTGCCGAAGATGTGACTGAGCGAGTTGATGGTGAAGGTGCCGTGCCACAACAGCACCGTGGGGATGACGCCCGCCCAGACGAAAAGCTCCAGCCCTCCGAAGATCCAGCTCAAGGCCAGCCCCGACAGCGCCGGCACCAGGTGGTACTTGTCGAGCCACCGGAGCTCCGGGTAGCGCGCGAAGTCCTTGATCGCGTCGAGGTCCGTCTCGTCGTAGCGCCTCGCGAGGATCCACCCCACGTGGCTCCACCAGAACCCCTTGCGCGCCGGACTGTGGATGTCCTCCGGCGCGTCGGAGTACCGGTGGTGGTGCCGGTGGTGCGCCGCCCACCACAGCACGCCCTTCTGCGCCGACAACTGCGCCAGCCACGCCAGCAGGAACTGGAACACCCGGTTCGTCTTGAACGCGCGGTGCGAGAAGTAGCGGTGGTAGCCGGCCGTCACCCCGAACATCCGCAAGTAGTACGAGCCCAGCGCGATGATCCCCAGCTTCCAACTGAAGCCGGTGAAGAAGGCCAGGCCGCACAGCAGGTGAAACGCGAGGAAAGGCACGCTGGCCACCTTCGCGGGGCGGTCGAGCGTCGGATCGTCTGCGTCAGTCACGGGAGGGCCTCGACGTGTGGGGTTGACGCCAATCAACACCCACCACGTCATGCCTTCGTCACCACCGGCGCCGGTTCGTCATGCCCTGGTCACGGGCGCGCCTTCTGTCTGGGCGCCCTCACGCGCGCGGGGCGCGGAGGGCAGGGTCTCCACCCAGGCCTGGAACTCGGGCAGCGGGCGCAGCGAGGTGAGATCTGCGTCGGCCAGGGCGTGGGCCCGGTCGTCGAAGCCATTCTGAGAGGCGAGCGCCAGCATCCTCAAGGCGGCCGCGGAGCTGCCTGCCTGCGCCCAGTTACAGGCGGCGTTGTAGGCGAGGGTGGCGCTCGGCTCCTCGTGGAAGGCGGCCTCGGCCATCAGCGCGGCCCGGTCGAACTCCTTGCGCACGGCGTGGACGCGCTCGGCGGCGAGGTAGGCGAGGGCGGCTCGCAGCCCCGGCAGACGGCGGGCCTCGGCCTCACGCCCGGCGCGCAGCAAGGCCCCGGCGAACTCGTGGAGGATCACCGGATCCTGCGCCTGCGCTGCCGCCTGGGCCCAGAGGGGAATGGCGCGCGCCTCGTCGCCGATCAACGAGAAGCCGGCCGCCAGCGCGTGGGGAGGCACCTCGAGGCCCTGGACCTGCGTGAAGTGATCGAGCGCCCGGCGCCCCTGCCCTTCCTTCAGGGCGATCCACCCGAGGATCAGGTGGGCGCGGCTGCGCAGCGCGACGGGAGTGGTGTCCGCCAGGGCGTCCTTCGCCAGCAGCTCTGCCTCTGGCAGCTTGCCTTCGTTGAAGAGCGCCTCGGCGCGTTGCAGGGACGCGGCCATGGGGTGCGCCGCGGGCCCCAGGGGCAGCTCGCCGCGCTGGTACGCGGTGATGTTGGAGATGGTGCGGAAGGCGAGCAGCCCGAAGAGCGCCGCGATGAAAGGCTGCCTGGCGAGCAGCGCCCCGAGCACCACGGCACCGCCGAGCAGCAGCGAGAGGATCTGCGCCACCAGGAAGCCCGGGCGGCCCAACACGCGGGTCAACACCGCGCTCGCCACGCGGCCCCCGTCGAGGGCGGCGATCGGCACCAGGTTCATGAGGGTCCAGTAGAGGTTGGCGAAGAACAGCCCCTCCAGCACGTACCTGAGGCCGCCCGGGAGCCAGCCCGCCGCGCCCAGCGCCAGGCTGAGCAGCCCCGCGAGGACACCCAGCGCCAGGCCCGCCCCCGGCCCCGCGAGGGTGAACAGGACGTCCTGGTGCCAGGGCATGCGCTCGACGCCTTGCGCGCGGGTGAGGCCTCCGAGGCCGAGCAGGTGCACGGTGGGCGGGTACCCCATCAGGCGCGCGGCGGTGGCGTGGCCGAGCTCGTGCACCAGCACCGAGCCGGAGATCATCACCATCCACAAGCCCATGCAGATCGCCCACGTGAGATCGTGCTGCGGGTGGTTGCGATCGGCCAGGATCGCGCCGGGCCAACCGGTGGGCGCGACGGAGTTGAGCTGGGTGAAGCTGAAGGCCAGCACCAGGCTGATCACCACGTGGCTGAAGTGCACGTCTACCGGAATGCGGCCGACCTTGAAGCGAAGCACGTTCGCCTCTGCTTATAACCCGCCGCCCGACAGCGCGCAGAGGGTGGCGTGGCCAGGCCTGCACCAACCTGCCCCGGGAACGGCAGGTCGGGTTGCGTCAGGCCCGCCGTCTGCCGTAGGTGACGCTCGAGCATGTTGCCCATCGGTCCGCACACCCTGAAGAACCGCTTCCTCCTGGCCCCCATGGCGGGCGTCAGCGAGAAGCCGTTCCGCGTGCTGGCCTTCCAGCAGGGCGCAGCGCTGTGTACCACCGAGCTGATCAGCGCGCAGGGCCTGTTCCGCCTGACCAACCGGACGATGCGCTACCTCCGGTACGATCCGAACGTCGAGAAGCCGTACTCGCTGCAGCTCTTCGGCGGCGAGCCCGAGGCGATGGCGAAGGCGGCGGTGGTGGCGAAGCAGTACGGCGCCGAGATCATCGACATCAACATGGGCTGCCCGGTGAAGAAGGTGACCAAGACGGGCGCCGGCTCCTCCTTGATGTGCGACTCGGGCCGCGCGGGGGCGATCGTCCGGCAGATCCGCGAGGCCACTGGCCTGCCCGTCACCGCGAAGATCCGCAGCGGGTGGGACGCGAGCAACAAGAACTTCCTCGCGCTGGCCGACGCGCTGGGCGCAGCGGGCGTGGCGGCGCTGGCGGTGCACCCGCGGACGCGCGCGCAGGGTTACTCCGGGAAGGCCGACTGGACCGTCATCCGCGACTTGAAGCGCCACGTGGGCAGCGGCTTTCCCGTCATCGGCAACGGCGACGTGAAGACGGTGGCCGACGCGCACCGCATGCTGGACGAGACGGGATGCGACTACGTGATGATCGGCCGCGGCGCGCTGGGCAACCCGTGGATCTTCCGTGAGCTGAACGGCGGCTCGAAGCCTTCGCCCCAGGAGCGCTGCCAGACGGTGCTCTCGCACTTCAAGCAGCACCTCGTGCACCACTCCGAGGCGCGCGTGCACAGGGAAGAGCTGGAGCCCGAAGCCCGGGCGGCGAAGGACGAGCGCATGGGCGTGCACAGCTTCCGCAGCCACCTGGCGTGGTACGCCCACGGGCTGTACGGCGCGTCGGCCTTCCGCGCCGAGGTGATGAAGCTGGACACCGCGCGCGAGGTGGAGGCCGCCGCCGAGCGCTTCTTCGTCGGCGCTCAGGTGGACGCGCAGGCCATGGCGGCGGATCAGGAAGACGTCGACTACCGCGCCGCGCTGGGGTGAGCCGGTCAGCTCGTGGAGAGCGGCTCCACCCGGCACGCTCCGGATCGAAACGCCGGGAAGCCGGAGATCGGATCGCGCTTCTCGTCCGAGATGAGCCAGTTCGGGTTCGCCTGGCCCCAGCCCGCAGGCATCACCACGCACTCGGGGTGCACGTCCCTGGTCACCACTGCGCGGATCTCGATCCGCCCGTGCGGCGACACCACCGCCACCCGCGCCCCGTGCGTCACGCCCGCCTTCGTGGCCGCGTCGGGGTGAATGAGCAGCTCCGGCTCGCGCATCCGCGCCGTCACCGAGGGGCTCTGCGCGAACTGGGAGTTGATCCGCGCGCGAGGGCGGGGCCCGCTGACCAGCCGCAGCGGGAAGTCGGGCGTGAGGCCTTCCGTCGGCGCCGTCCACTTCGGCAGGGGCTCCTGGCCGGCCCGCTCGAGCAGCGTGGAGGCGAACTCCGCCTTCCCCGTCACCGTCCCGAAGCGCGCCTCGGTCCCGTCCGCCACCTCAGGCCTGGGCTGCACCGCGTCGTCCACCATCCAGGTGACGTGCCGCGCGTTCATCGCCTCCTGGAAGCTCCTCCACGGGAAATATTGCCCCAGCCCCATCGCCTGGGCCAGCTTCGTCAGGATGGTGAAGTCCGGCAGCGAGCCCGGCTGCGGCGGCACCAGCCCCTTCGCCGCCACGTGCTCGTCGTCAGCGTCGATGTCCTGCGACTCCGCGAAGGTGGACGCCGGCAGCACCACGTCGGACAGCTTCCCCGAGTCGGAGAGGTAGGGATCCACCGTCACCAGAAGCTCCAGCTTGTCCGCCGCCTTCCGGAGCCGCGCCGTGCCCGACGCCGTCACCAGCGCATTCGACGCCCAGAGGATCATCGCCCGCAGCGGGTACGGCTGATCGTCGAGGATCGCGTCCACGTACACCTCGCCCTGCGCCTCGCGGTTGTAGATCTCGTACAGCGGGAAGCGCTCCCGCCCCAGCGCCGCGGCCGTCACCGGCGGTGGCACCGGCTCGGGCGTGCGCATCCGGTACAGGGCCGGCAGCATCTCCTCCTTGAAGCGTGGGCCCAGCGCCGTCACCAGGCTCTTCGAGTCGTGCGTGCCGTCGAAGCGCCCGCACAGCACCTCCAGGGAGGAAATCGCCCGCACCGTCTGCACCCCGCTCTCGTGGTGCTCGACGCCGAGGCCCTGCCACACGCCCATCGGCTTGTCGGCGGAGATCAGCCGCGCCACCTTCTCCACGTCCGCCGCCTTCACGCTGGTGAGCGCCTCCACCCGCTCGGGCGGGTACTCCGCCGCCAGCGCCTCCAGCCCCTCGAAGCCCACCGTGTGCCTCGCCACGAAGTCCGCGTCGAAGAGCCGCTCGCGGACGATCACGTGCATCAACCCCAGCGCCAGCGCGCCGTCGGTGCCCGCGCGCGGCGAGAGGTACACCGTGGCCTCCTTCGCCAGGGTGGTGCGCACCGGATCGATGACGATCAGGTTGCCGTTCAGCGCCTTGGCCGCCACCACGTGCGCGAAGGGCGGCGCCGTCGTCGGAGGATTTGCCCCCCACACCACCAGCGTCTTCAGCGCGCGCACGTCGGGCGCGTACTTGGTGCCCACCGTGAGCGCCTGGCCCATCCGCAGCGACGCCTCGCACAGGCTGGCCACCGAGGCCACGTTGGGGCTGCCGTACGCGCGCGCGAAGCGGTGCAGGAAGTTCACCAGCGGGTGGCGCACCAGCGGCCAGCCCGTCTGGATCGCCAGCGCCTGCGGGCCGAAGCGCTGCTTCACCTGCTCCAGCCTGCGGGCGATTTCTCCCAGCGCGTCGTCCCAGCTCACCTCGTGCAGCTCGTCGCCGCGGCGCACCAGCGGGTGCCCGAGCCGCCCGTGGCTGTGCACCTGCTCGCGCAGGGCGTAGCCGTGCTCACACACGAAGCCGCGCGTGCGGGAAGCGAGATCGCCTTCCACCTTCACCAGCCGCTCGTCCTGCACCGTGGCCACCACCCCGCAGTGCATCAGGCAGTAGCGGCAGGTGCCCTTGTTCTGCTCGACCGGAGCGCCGGTGCGGCCCGTCAGCGCCAGCCCCAGCGCCCCCGCGCCCACCGCCGCCACCGGGGCCGCCTTGAACAGATCGCGCCGCGTCCACTTCCTTCGGACGATCATCTTTGCCGGTGTGCGGCTCATCCGTTCACCTCCGACGGTCGCTTCAGGCCGGGCCGCCCGGGGATCGGCTTCGGCTGCGCGGCCTCGCTCCCGAAGGGCTCGATCTTGATCGCCTGTGCCAGCTCTGGGCACGCCTCCTCACACAGCCCGCAGCCCACGCACGCCTCCGCGTGGAACAAGGGCGCCTTCTGCGGCCCCACCAACTCCACCGCCGCCTCCGGGTACGGGCACACCTGGTAGCAGAGCCGGCAGATCCCCTGGCCGTTCCAGGGCAGGCACTTCGAGCGCGTCAGCACCGGCACGCCCATCCGCACCTCCTTCGCGATCACGTCTGGATCCGCCTTGAGCGGCACCAGCGCATCGGTGGGGCACACCTGCGTGCACTTCATGCACAGGACACACGCCTTGTCCGCCGTGTCCACGAAGGGCAGCGCCTGCTCCAGTGACAGGGTGGACGGGAAGCGGATGCAGTTGGTCGGGCACACCTCGGCGCAGCGGAAGCAGCCGATGCACGCCTGCTCGAAGGCGCCGGGCTTCAAGGCCCCCGGCGGGCGGATCTTCTTCGGGTTGGCGCGCGCGCGCTTCGGCACCACGGCCAGCGCGGTGGCGGCGGCGATCGCCCCGATGAGGACGCGGCGATTCACTGGCTCTTCGCCTCCGCCGTCTTCGCCTCCACGCCTTCCACCCGCAGCTTCACCAACTGCACCAGCGGCGGCGCGGCGAGGGTCCACGACAGCGCCTGTGTGGGGCACGACGCGATGCACTTCCCGCAGCGCTCGCAGCCGCTGTCCAGCGTGTTGGTCATCGGCGACTGGCCCAGGTTGCAGATCACGTCGCACACCGTGCAGTCGGTGCACTTCGAGCGCTCGTTGTGCACGCGGATGGGCGAGAGGTTGGCCAGCACCGAGAACATCGCCCCGCCCGGGCACAGGCTGCGGCAGAAGCCCGCGCGCGAGACGAAGGTGTCGAAGAGGAACGCCCCCGCTACCACCAGCGCCCCGGCGCCCAGCGAGCCGTAGAAGACGGCGCGGAACACCTCCCGGCCGATGATCGCCGGCGGGTAGATGAGCGGCACCAACTGCGTGCCCGCCAGCGCCCCCACCACCAGCGCCCCCACCATCACCACCCGCGACGTGCTGCGCGGCACCTTCACGTCCTTCAAGGGGACGCCCAGCCGCGTCAGCACCCACCGCGCCGCGTTCGCCGCCGCCAGCACCGGCAGGTAAGGGCACGCCCACCCGCAAAAAAAGCGTCCCAGCAGCACCACCAGCACCACACCGGGGAGGACTGTCCACACCCAGTTCCACGACAGCCCGTGGAAGAGCGCCACCGCCAGCGACTCCAGCGGATCCACCAGCTCCAGCACCCCCACCCACACGCTCGTCGGCGCCCCGTAGAAGGGCGGCGGGCTGTCCGGCAGGCGCGCAGCCAGGTGGGCCCACCGCGAATCCGCTGCGATCCCCGCGCCTTCCACGTCCAGCGCGTGCAAGTGCCAGAGGGGAAGCCCGAAGGTGAGCGCCACCGAGAAGCCGAGGAACAGCTTGCGGATCACCTGGTAGCGCCGGCCGTGTCGCAGCGTGATGTCCAGCGGCTGGAGGGCCCGGCGCGTCATGTCCGGCCCATTCTGGTGCGAAACCGGGGCCAGTGGAACCCAACACCCTGCCTCCCCGGCCGGGCAGGTCTGCTTGCACCTACTTCCTGCGCACCCCGTGACCCACGCGCTCGCGCCGCTTCGACTCGGGGCGACCGCGGCTCTCTCTTGGCTGCTTGAGCCACGCCATCTCCCGCTGCAGCTCCACCCACGAAGCGAAGCGCTCCTCGGGCAGGGTGCCGTCTTCCAGCGCCGCCTTCACCGCGCACCCCGGCTCCGCGTCGTGACGGCAGTCGGCGAAGCGGCAGGACCGCGCCAGCGCCTCCACGTCGTCGAACGTCTTTGCCAGCCCATCTTCCGCCGCCCACATCTGCACCTCGCGCAGGCCGGGCGTGTCGACGATCGCCCCGCCGCCGGGCAGCACCAACAGCTCGCGCCGCGTGGTGGTGTGCCGGCCGCGCCCGTCGTCGCGCACGCCGCCCGTCTCCATCACCTCGGCGCCCACCAGACGGTTGACCAGCGTGGACTTCCCCACCCCCGAGCTGCCCAGGAGCGCCACCGTCTTGCCGAAGCCGACGAGCGCCGCCAGCGGCTCCAGGCCCTCGCCGGTGAGCGCGCAGCCCACGTGCAGCGCCGCGTCCCGCGAGATCGCCCGCGCTCTCTCCACCTGCGCGTCGAGAGCTTCCGCCAGATCCTTCTTGTTCAGCACCACCACCGGCGAGGCGCGGCTCTCCCACGCCAGGGTGAGGAAGCGCTCCAGGCGGCGCAGGCTGAAGTCGCGATCGAGCCCCATCACCACCAGCACCGTGTCCAGGTTGGTGGCCAGCACCTGCGGCACGGCGTTGTCCCCCGCCACCTTGCGGATGAAGGCCGAGCGGCGCGGCAACACCGCGTGCACCAGCGCCTCGCCTTCGTCCGGTACGCGCGCCGCCACCCAGTCGCCCACCGCCGGCAGCTCCCCCGGGTTGTCCGCGCGGTGGATCAGCGTGCCGCCGGTGCGGGCCCAGTGCTCGCCGCGGTGAGACAGCACCTTGAGCTGTTTGCGGTACACCAGCGTCACCCGGGCGGGCGACAGCTTCTTCGACGCATGGGGCGCGAAGGCCTCCTCGAAGTCGGGGCCCCAGCCCTGCGCGGCTCTCCAGTCGCTCATCAGGCGCGGCCCGACGCGCGGGCGCGGGGGATCATGACGGGTAGCCCACCATGTGGTTGGCGTCGGGATCCCACAGCTTCAGCTTGAAGCAGGCGGCGATGTCCTTTGGCTGGAGCGACGTCTTCCCGGGGTGGGCCAGCTCGGGGATCGCCGCCATCGCCTCGGGCAGCCGGTAGAAGGGGATGGCCGCGTTCAGGTGGTGCACGTGGTGGAAGCCGATGTTGGCGGTGAACCACCTCATCAGCGGGCCCATCTCCATGTAGCTGGACGAGTCGGTCGCCGCGCCCGAGAAGGTCCAGTCCTGCCGGCTGGCGATGTGCGCCTCGGGGAAGTTGTGCTGTGCATAGAAGAGGTACGCCCCTGCCATCGCCGCCAGCCACATCGGCACCAGCCAGCCGAAGAGGAACCAGTCGAAGCGCCCCGTCGCGGTCAGCGCCGCCCCCGTCCCGTACACCAGCAGGAAGGACACCAGCCCGCCCCAGTGCTTGCCCGGCGCCCGGAAGAAGGGCCTCAGGCACATGCCGATGGAGAAGACGGTCAGCACCGCGAGGATCATGTTCAGCGGGTGCCGCGCCAGCTTGTACAGCGTCTTCTGCGCGCCCGTCATCTGCCCCCACATCGCGGTGGTGACGACCGGGTAGCTGCCGATGTGGCTGCCGACGATCTTCGCGGTGTGGGCGTGGTGGTAGTTGTGCGTCTCGCGCCACACCGACGGCGGCACGAGGATGCTCGTCCCGAACAGCCAGTAGATCCCCTGGGCCAGCTTCGAGTTTCGCAGGATCGCCCCGTGCTGGAAGTCGTGGAACAGGCAGAACACCCGAACGATCACCAGCCCGTTCGCCAGGGCCAGCGCCAGCCGCACCGGCCACCACGGCGCGAGCACCGCGGCCAGCACCAGGCCCAGCATGATCGCCAGGGACGACAGCGTCACCCACCAACTCTGGGCGCGGCGCTCCACGGTGAAGGCCTTGCTGGCGACGAGGAGGTCCTTCTCCGGGCGGCGAGCGGCCTGGAGAGTCTCGGGGGGCTGCGTCAGGGCTTCGGCGGCGGTCATGCTGGCGCCGGTCGCTACCATAGAGCCCCGGGGCCTGCCAAACCCCCTCATCAGTCCACGTTGTCCCAGATGTAGCGCTCTTGATCGACCGCGAAGTCGGCGAGCGACTTCACCAGCTCGTCCTCGTTCTCGTCGATCTGCCCGATGTTGGCGCGGACGATCCGCCGCACCCGCTGATCGTACACCTCGAGGATCTCGAGCTCCTTGGTGGCGCCGGCCGCGCCCTTCTCCTGCACCGCGGTGGACACGCGCGACATGGTGCAGGCCAGGACGAACATCTGGATCATGATGTCCGCCAGGCGCCGGGTGGCGAACTGCTTGCCGATGATGTTCTTCCCGTGCTTGCGCAGCACCCGATCGACGGCGGTGGCGAGATCGCGCGTCAGCTCCTCGAAGGTCACCTGCTGCTTCTGCAGCGCGGGGTGCAGCTTCGAGAAGCCGGCCTTGTCCCGCTTGATGAGGTCGGTGGCCAGCGACGCCCGCCGCCGCGCGTACTCGGAGATCACCCCGAAGCCCTTGATCGGGTTGTCGAAGATGCCCTTCAGCGACTGCGACAGCTCCTTGAGGCTCGAGCCCACCTCGTTCATCGCGGTCAGCGCGATGAACAGCCGCAGGATGTCGTTGGTGCCCTCGAAGATGCGGTTGATGCGGCAGTCGCGCAGCGCCCGCTCGTAGGGGAACTCGCGCATGTAGCCGTTGCCGCCGGCGATCTGCAGAGCCTCGTCGATGGTCCGCCACATCGCCTCGGAGCCGTACACCTTGGTGATCGCCGCTTCCACCGCATACTCCTCGTGCCCGGAGTCGATCAGGTGGTTGACCAGGTTCACCGCCGACTCGGTGACGTAGCAGTCCACCATCATGTTCCCGAGCTTCTGCTTCACCAGGCCGAACTCGGCGATCGGCTTGCCGAACTGCACGCGCTCCTTCGCCTGCTTGGTGGCCAGGGCGATCATCCGCTTCATCGCGCCCACGCTTCCGCCGCCCAGGCCCGTGCGCCCGGAGTTGAGGATCTTCATCGCCACCTTGAAGCCCTTGCCCACCTCGCCCAGCACGTGGCTGGCAGGCACCTTCACGTTGTCGAAGTGCACGGTGGTGGTGTTGGACGCCCGCAGGCCCATCTTGTCCTCGTGCGGTCCGGTGGAGACCCCGGGCATGTCGCGGGTGACGATGAAGGCGGTGACGTTGCCGCGCTCGCCCTGCGGGCCCGTCTTGGCGAACACCGTATAGAACTGCGCGATGCCTCCGTTGGTGATCCACAGCTTGTTGCCGTTGAGGACCCAGTGGTCGCCGTCCTTCACCGCGGTGGTCTTGATCGACGCGGCGTCGGATCCCGCGCCCGGCTCGGTGAGGCAGAAGGCGGCGATCATCTCGCCGGTGGCCAGCTTCGGCAGGAAGCGCTGCTTCTGCTCGTCGGTGCCGAAGAGCACCAGGCCGCGCATGCCGATCGACGAGTGCGCGCCGATGGTGACGGCCACCGAGCCGTCGTAGCTGGCGACCTCCTGCAGCGTGCGCGAGTAGGCGGTGGCCGACAGCCCCATGCCGCCGAAGGCCTCGGGGATGATCAGCGAGAACAGACCGAACTGCTTGAGCTCGTCGATGAAGGTGGCCGGGAAGTCGCCTTTCGCGTCCCACTCGCGGAAGTCCTTCTCGTGGGGCTTGAGCAACTGCTCCAGGGAGGAGCGGATGCTCTTGAACGTCTCCTGCTCGGCCGGCTTCATCTTCGGGTACGGCAGGATCAGGTCCTCCTCGATCGAGCCGAAGCACAGTTGCCCCACGAAGGACGTCGTCTTGTCGGTCGCCATGCGGCGAACCTAACGCTGTGCGGCACGAGGGGTAAGGAGAACCTCGGTGCGGCCGGGCACGTCCTGTCCGGAATACCGACCGTCTCCGCCGAGCGACGGCTGAGGGTCGGAAACCAGCCCACGAATCGAGCGCTTGGCGGTGGCACCCGCCTTGCGAACCCGCGCACCACACTCGTCGTTGGAGGTCGCCATGGATTCCCGTCTTCGCAGCCTTTCCTTCCTCTGCCTCTTCGCCGCCGCCCTGTGGGGCTGTGGCGGTCCTGAAGTCGCCCAGTGTCAGAGCGACGCTGACTGCACGCGGTCGCAGCGCTGTCTGATGGAGCTCTGCGTGGCCGCGCTCGCCCCGGATGCAGGGAGCACGCAGGACGCCGGCGCCCGGGACGCCGGTGCGGAGGACGCCGGAGCCACGGAAGACGCGGGCCAGCCGGGGGAGGACGGCGGGCCGGGCTCACCCGATGCCGGCCAGACGGAGCCTGATGCCGGCCAGCTCCAGCCCGACGCGGGGATGACTGACTTCGACGGGGGAATGGTGGAGGTGGACGCGGGGACGGCTTGCGTGCCGCTGCGCTGCAGCGACGTCGGCGCGACCTGTGGCACCGCCGCCGACGGCTGCGGAGGCACCCTGGCCTGCGGCTCCTGCTCGGCGCCCCAGACGTGCGGCGCGGTGACGCCGAACCAGTGCGGCTGCCGGCCGAAGACGTGCGCGGAGCTGGGCGCCAACTGCGGCACCAACGTGCCCGACGGCTGTGGTGGCACCATCCCGTCGTGCGGCCCGATGCCGAGCTGCGGCGGCGGTCAGTGGTCGTGCGACACGTCGACGTACCAGTGCACCTGCGCGCCGAAGACCTGCGCCAGCCTGGGCGCCACCTGCGGTCAGAACCTCGCCGACGGCTGCGGGGGCACCATCCCCTTCTGCGGCGCTGGCCTCAACTGCGGTGGCGGGCAGATGTACTGCGACACCTCGGTGAATCAGTGCATGTGCCGCCCGAAGACGTGCGCTGACTTGAACGCGACCTGCGGCGTCAGCCTGCCGGACGGCTGCGGCGGGGTGATCGCCTCCTGCGGCGTGGGGAACCACTGCGGTCAGTTCCGGGTGTGCTCGGCGCAGAACCAGTGCGTGTGCGCGTCCAACGTCGACTTGCCGGACGACCTGTTCCAGGACACCAACTGCGACGGGGTGGACGGGAACGCCAGCCTGGCCGTCTTCGTCTCGCCGAACGGGAATGACGGCAGCCTCGGCACGCGCGTGGCGCCCGTCCGTACGCTCGCTCGTGCGGTTCAGCTCACCGGCGGCAAGACAGCCATCTTCATCGCCGCGGGCAGCTACGCACCGCCAGCGTCGTGGCCGCTCGGCATCTCCCTCTTCGGCGGCTATGACTCCAGCTTCAACCGATCGGCCTCGGCGTCGTCGCGCGCCACCATCCAGGGCGCTGCGGGCGGCATGCTGATCCAGGGCATGACGTCGCCCGTCACCTTCGAACGCGTCATCATCCGCTCCTCGACGCCGACGGCTGTGGGTGCGGGCTCGCAGGCGCTGCGGATCGTCAACTCCGGCGCCAACGTGACGCTGCGCTTCGTCGACGTCATCGCCGCGAATGGCACGAACGGGGTGTCAGGAAGCGCTGGCAGCAACGGATCAGTTGGAACGCGAGGCGCGGACGGCGCCTGGGCCGTGCGAGGGAATCCATGGTGGACGAGCCCTGCGTACTCGGGCGACGCCACCGGGCCGGCCGGAACTCCGCACACCCGTGGTGGATCTGGCGGCCGAGGCGGTTGGGCCAATGCGCCGAATGCGTCCAGCGGCGGCGCTGGTGGAGCGCCGGGTGGTGCGGGTGGCGCCGAGGCCTGCAACAATGCGCCGTGGGGAGGACACGGGACACCTGGATCAGTGGGCACCGTAGGTGACCTAGGCATCTCAGGGAGCGGCCTGGGCGCGCTGTCTCCTTCCAGCTACGACTGGCAGCCGGTCGCGTCCTCCCATGGCGTGTCGGGCACGGCGGGCGGACCCGGCCAGGGAGGTGGGGGGGGGGGCGGCGGCGGCATGTTGAAGTGCTTTGCCGGCTCATGGGAGGCAGGGGGCAGTGGGGGGAGTGGTGGCAGCGGCGGCGGAGGAGGAATGGGAGGAAGCGGTGGCACCGCTGGTGGCGCCTCGATCGCCCTCACCCTGGTCGCTTCAGCGCCTGCAATGCTCTCGGTCAACCTCATGTCCGGAAACGGTGGGGCCGGAGGCCTGGGGGGCCCTGGCGGTCAAGGGGGCGCTGGAGGGATGGGCGGCTCCAATGGTTACGGGGTCGTGGTGTCGGGGAGCTTCAGCTCGGGCTATGGGGGCAAGGGTGGCGCGGGCGGGGCGGGTGGCATGGGTGGCGCAGGCGGTAACGGCGCCGGCGGCTCCACCATCGGCGTGTGGTGCCAGGGCGTCACCTCGGTCATCGGCGGGCCCAACGTCGTCATCACCACCGGGACCGCGGGAACTGGCGGCTCGCCCTTCGGCAGCGGCCAGGGCATCAAGGTCAACACCTACGGCTGTCCGTAAGCAGAGACCAGGGCAGGGCCGAGGCGGCGGTGCGCTCCGGGGGCGCGCCGCCGCTTCATTTTTCGCGTTCAGACGGCGCGCAGGTGCTGCACCAACTCGGGATCGCCGGCGGCGAAGGCGTGCCGGAGCGACTCGAGGCTGCGGTGGTCCACCGGGCGTCCGGCCCCCGCCAGCGCGTCCTTCCACAGCCTCGTCTCGCGCGCCGTCAGCTTCCCGTCCACCGCCAGCGCCAGCGCGAGCAACTGCAGGCTCAGCCGTAGCTCCTCGGGGGCCAGCGCCTTCAAGCTGGCGAGGAACTGGCCCACGTCGTCCAGCTCGTTGTTCCCCGTGTCGCCGGCCCGCCTCGAGACGAGCGTCAGCATGCGCACCAGGTTGGGGTGGAGGTCCTGCGTCCGGACGATCGCCGCCGCCACCGCCCGTACCGCCGACAGCTTCCCCTGCGGCGAGAGGTTCGCCACGTCGGAGAAGGCCACGTCCACCAACTCCGTGAGCGCGCTCGGGCCCATCGCGCGAATCCGCGCCTCGCGCAGGAGCTTCCAGGTCACCAGGGCGTTCCACAGCGCCGTCACCGGCACCGCGACGAAGGGCACCAGCGCCCCCAGCACGCTGCGAACGGCCACGCGCCCGAGGAGCCGCCGCACCAGCATCTTCACCAGGAAGTTGGTGACGCCCACCTTCGCTTTGTAGGCGAAGGACGCCAGCACCAGCCGCCACTTCTTCACTTCCCGGTGCGGATTCACCCTCGCCGTGAGATCGATGGGGTTGGGCAGCTCCAGCGCCGCGCGGGCCAGCCCGTCCACCAGCGCCTCGTCACTCGACTTGCGGTCCTTCCCGAAGAGCTCCAGGCCGGCGACGCGTGCCAGCTCGTGCACGGAGCGCAGCGTGTCCCAGTAGAGGAAGAGGATCTCCAGCACCGCGGCCAGCAGCGTGATGCCCCCGAGGAAGGCCCAGTACTGAAGCCCGTCCATCGAGAACGCCGACGCGCCCGGAGGCAGCAGCGGCTCGGCCACCACCTCCGCCGCGGCCGAGACGCCACCCGAAAGCGCGCCCGCCAGCGCCGAGCGGAAGACGGCCCCCGCCTGGATCCGCCACAGCGCCCTGCGCTCCTCGGCGTTGAGCACGTGGATGGCGTCGCTGGAGCTGACCGCCGGCCTCGAGGTGGAGCGCGCGCGGAAATAGCGGACCCCCACCCGCTCGAGCAGGGGCTTCTTCGCCGGAGTCGAGGCCGCCGCGCCGTCGCTCACGGGGCCTGGGCGCCCTTCATCGTCCGCCGCACCTGCAGGACGATCAGCGTGACTCCACCCACCACCAGCACGCCGGTGACGACGTTCATCGCCACCACCATCGTCGAGTCCTCGGTGAGCGCCTTCGCCACGCCCGCGTGGAAGTCCTGCGTAGTGCCCACCTTCGCGTACTGCGCGGCGGTCATGAACGCGAGCAGCCCCAGCGTCGCGATGCACGAGAGCGCCGTGGCCCACGCCAGCGCCGCCTTCTTGAGGTGAATGAGCAGGCCGACGCCCAGCGCCGAGACGAAGCCCAGGCCCACGCACGCGAAGGCGAACACCAGGTACAGCGGCACCAGCGGCACCGTCGTCGTGTCCAGCAGGTAGACGAACATCCAGTCGGGGCGGAAGAAGAACATCCAGCCCACGGCCAGCGAGTAGAGCGCCGAGAAGATCACCGAGAAGACCGCCGCCCGCCACACCTCGGGCAGCCCGCCGCGGGCGATCAGCTTCATGGAGATGAGCGCGGTCACGGCGCCGACCACCAGCGTCGTCGGCGGGTCGATCATCACGGTGGATAGGACGAGAGGCGGCGTCATGGTTGGGCCTTCTCACGCGGCTCGGGTGGTGGCGTCAACACGCGGCTCGAGGCCACCTCGCGGAAGTAGTCGCACGCGGGGGTGGGCGTGCGCTCCAGCGTCTCGAAGTCGACGCGGTACAGCCCGAAGCGCGGGCCCCAGGCCTCCAGCCACTCGAAGTTGTCCATCAAGGACCAGTGCAGGTAGGTGGTGACATTCACCCCGTCGGCGCGGGCGGCCAGCAGCTCCTTCCAGTGATCGTACAGGTAGCGGGGACGGCGCAGGCCGGATCGATCGTCCATGCCGTTCTCCGTCACCCACACCGGCAGGCCGTAGCGCTTGAGCTGCCGCAGCAGCACGCCGAAGCCCTCCGGGTAGTACTCCCAGCCGATGTCGGTGAGGCCCCGGTGCAGCTTGTCCACGAACTCGAAGTGGATGAAGGGCGGCCGGGTGATGAAGCGCAGGTGCGCGCGCGTGTAGTAGTTGATCCCCACGAAGTCCATCGAGCGGGTCCCGCCGTCGATGGTCGCCTTCCCCGCGGTGAGGCCGGGCAACTGAAGGCGCAGGGTGCCGGTGTGCAGGGCCTCGAGGAAGGCGTGGTTGAAGCCGGCCTCGCCCAGCCGGGTGAGCGCCTGGTCCAGCGGGTGCCAGCGGCGCGACGGGGCGAAGAGCGTCATGTGCTGGGCGACGCCGATGGGGCGCTGGGTGCCGCGGGCCGTCTCCAGGAGCGCCGCGCGGGCCGCGACGTGGGCGCGCACCAGGTTGGCCGCCGCGGCGAAGGCCTTCTTCCCGTCCGAGAGGCCAGGAGGCATCAACCCGGACAGGTAGCCGCCCAGCAGGAAGACGTTGGGCTCGTTGATGGTGGTGACGGCCACGTCCAGCCCGTCGAGCAAGTCCGCGCACCGGTTCGCGTACCGCGTCCACGAGTCCAGCGAAGACGGCTCGTGCCAGGGCGTCTGGGCGTGGAACCAGCGCGGGTGCGTGAAGTGGTGCAGGGTGACGACGGGGCGAATGCCCGCCCGGGTGAGCGCCTCGAGCCGCCTCCGGTACCCCGCCCAGGCCTCGTCGTCCCAGCGGCTGCGCTCCGGCTCCACCCGCGCCCACTCGATGGACAGGCGGTAGGCGGTGGCGCCCAGCCGCTGGATCAGCGGGACGTCGTCGAAGAAGCGCTCCCAGTGGCCGGTGCCCTTGCCGCAGCGGGCCTGGGCGTCGTGCAGCTTCCCGGCGCGCTCCCAGTCGGACCAGTCGTTCTCGATGCCGCCCTCGACCTGGTAGGCGCTGGTGGCGACGCCGAAGACGAAGTCGGGAGGAAAGGACGGCGGGGTGCTCACGGCGCGCGCTCCTTATTCGGCTCGTGCGCCTCGCGCCACCGCGCGGAGGATCCGCCCGGGGACGGCGCCCGCCTGGAGCGTCACTTTGCCGCGGCGGCGTTGGCCTTCGCCTGCGCCTCGGCCCGGCCCTTCACCGCCCTGGTCGCCGCCAGCACCGAGCCCACGTTCACCCCGACGGTGACGGTCTGCTGCTCGTCCTCGAGGCTCTGCGCCAGCCCGCTGAAGTTCTTCACCGACAGGGTGTGGGTGAGCAGCGCCTTGCCGCCGGGCGCGCTCTCCACCTTCCACAGCCACTTCGAGCCCTTCAGGTCGCCTGAGGCCCAGGCGCCGGTGATGGTCTTCGTCGCGGCGTTGGGGGTGAAGCGCACCGTGTAGTCGGTGTCGGGGCCGGGCACGTCGAGCACGAAGCGGACCTCCACGTCGCCGGCCTTCTCCTTGACGATCTCGCTGGTCGTCACCTTCGGCATGAAGTCCTTGAACTCCTCCATCTTCACCAGCACCGCCCACACCCTGTCCGGGTCCGCGTCCACCAGCACCACCCCGGTGGCCTGGGCGAACTTGCTGTCGGTGCCCTGCTCGACCAGCACCAGCGGGCCCCGGTTGAGCAAGGGGGCCAGGTCCACCTGGGCAATCGTCAACAGGGCGAGGGTCGTGAGCATGAGCGCGTCATATTGCAGGACCTCGGCAAGATGCGAGAGCCGGGCGCTCACTTCCGGTCGATGGCGTGCAGCACCCGAACGGCGGCACAGGCGGCTCCATAGCCGTTGTCGATGTTCATCGTCGGCACCCCGGGGGCGCAGCTCGCCAGCACGGCGTTGAGGGCGGTGTGGCCGCCTTCCGCCACCCCGTACCCGTTGGACGACGGCACCGCGATGATCACCGAGCCGACCAGGCCGCCCAGCACGGTGGGCAGCGCCGCGTCCATGCCGGCCACCACCACCACCACCGGGTGTCCCTTGATGTCCTCGAGGCGATCGAGCAGCCGCCACAGCCCGGCCACGCCCACGTCCACGTACGAGGAGGAGCCGATCCCGTGGTAGCGCAGGGTGCGGGCGACCTCCCGGGTGACGTGGGCGTCGGAGGATCCGGCCGCGACGATCGCCACCCGCGCCGGGCCTTCCGGCCGGCTCAGCTTCCCGAAGTAGGCGGTGCGGGAAACGGGCTCGTAGTCGAGCGCGTCGCGCAGGCCTTTGGGCAGCCCCTCGAGCTGGGCGACCGCCAGCCGGGTCAAGAGGAGGCTCGCGCCCTTCGCCTGCGCCGTCTCCAGGATGTGGGCGAGGTGATCGATCGTCTTCCCCTGGCAGAAGATCGCCTCGTCGAAGCCGATGCGCTCCGTGCGGTGAAAGTCGAGGGTGACTTCGTTGGCAGCCATGCGGGAAGACGCCCTCTAGCGGCGAGCGGGCCCGCGCGCCACCGGGTTGTGGCTCAGCGCGGCTCCAGGCGCACCGCGTCGAGCAGCTTCACCTTCACCTGCGGCGGTTCGAAGGTGTACTGCCAGCGGGTCAGCGCGAGCGAGGCGACGACGACGAGCAGCCACCGCGCCTCCTGTCGCTCGGTTCGCCGCATGACCTCGGCATAGCGCCGTCAGGTCCAGGCGTATAGTCCCCGGCGCATGCTGCCCTTCGCCCCGCCGCTGGAGCCGATGCTCGCCCAGGCGCAGGAAGAGATCCCCAGCGGCGCCGGCTGGTCCTTCGAGCCGAAGTGGGACGGCTTCCGCTGCGTGGTGTTCCGCGACGGCGACGCGGTGCACCTGTCGAGCCGCAACGGCCAGCCGCTCCAGCGCTACTTCCCCGAGGTGGTGGAGGCGCTCCAGCGCGCCTTGCCGGAGCGGTGCGTGGTGGATGGCGAGATCATCCTCCCCGGGGAGCGCGGGCTGGACTTCGGCGCGTTGCAGGCGCGCATCCACCCGGCGGCCTCGCGCGTGCAGAAGTTGTCGAAGCAGACTCCGGCGGGCTTCGTGGCCTTCGATCTCCTGGCGCTGGGCGACGACGACTGGCGGGGGCGGCAAGGCGCCGAGCGGCGCATGGAGCTCGTCCGCGTCGTCACCTCCAGCGAGCAGGTCTTCGTCACCCCCCAGACGCAGGACGCCGAGGTGGCGCGGCGCTGGTTTGTGGACTTCGAGGGCGCGGGCTGCGACGGGGTGATCGCACGCCGGGACGAGCTGCCCTACCAGAGCGGCAAGCGGGTGATGGTGAAGGTGAAGCACCACCGCACCGCGGACTGCGTGGTGGGCGCGTACCGGGAAGGAAAGGCGAAGGGCACGGTGGGCTCGCTCCTGCTGGGGCTCTACGGCGAGGACGGCGCGCTGCACCACGTCGGCCACACCTCGTCCTTCACGGCGAAGGAGAAGCGCGAGCTCAAAGAGAAGCTGGCGCCGCTGGAGGGCGGCGTGTCCTTCGGCAGTGGCCGCACGCCCGACGCGCCCAGCCGCTGGTCGAAGGACAGGGACGACGAGCCGACCTGGGTGGCGCTGTCCCCTACTCTGGTGTGTGAGGTCCGCTACGACTACCTGCAGGGCCCGCGCTTCCGGCACGCGACCACCTTCCTGCGGTGGAGGACGGACAAGGCGCCCGCGGACTGCACCTTCGCGCAGCTCTTGCCGCCTCACCCCTTCTCCTTGCGCGCCATCGTCGCGCTGGGCCGCGGAGGGCAGGGTGTCGCTGCGCCCCGCTGAGCTGGAGCTGCTGGCCGCCGAGGTGACGCGCGAGCTGGCGTTCGCCGTGGTGCAGAAGGTGAGCGCCCCCACCTCGAGCCGCGTGTACCTGGAGCTGCGCGTGCCGGGGCGGACCGAGGTGCTGTCCCTCTGTGCAGAGCCGGGCGTGGCGCGGCTGTCGGCCGTCGAGGCGCGGCCGCCGAACCCTCCCACGCCGCCGGGCTGGCAGGCGGTGCTGCGCAGAGAGCTGACCGGGGCGAAGCTGCGGGACGCGGAGGCGTTGCCCACTCGGCGGACGCTGCTGCTTCACCTCGAGCGAGAGCCACCCCAGCCCCGTCTTCGAGCGTGGCGCGACCCGGACGCACCCGCTCCGCGAGCCTCTTCGGCGGAGCAGGAAGGTGGGACGCGGGCCGAGGCGGACGGGCGGCGCCTCCTCACGTTGGTCCTGGAGCTGGGCACGGCACCGGCGCTCGCGCTCCTCGCTCATGGCGCACGGATCCTCGCGCTGTCCTCTCCCGCCCGAGAAGGGCTCAAGGTGGGAGGCTCCTGGGCTCCGCTGGACGAGCGGCCCTCGGGGGACGCGCCGTCGCGGCTCCAGAGCGACTTCGTGCACCTGCGCCTCGCGCACGGCGCGGAAGGCCTCTTCGGGCCCGTCGAGCAGGCGAAGTGGACGGACGCGCGGAGGGCGCCCTTGCTGGCGAAGCTCAAGCGCTTGTCCAGGACGCGCGAGAAGGTGCGGGGCGATCTGGAGCGCGCCGCCCGCGCCGGCGACTTCCGCCGGGAGGGCGAGCTGCTCGCGCAGAACCTCCACCGGCTGACGCGCGGCGCGAGCAGCGTGATCCTGCCCGAGTACCTCGAAGACGGCGCCACCCGGGAGGTGACGATCGCGCTCGATCCGAAGCGCACGCCCCGCGCCGAGGTGGACTGGCGCTTCCACCAGTACAAGAGACTCCAGCGGGGGACCGAGTTGGCCCGCGCGCGGCTCGCCTCCCTGGACGCGGAGGAGGAGTCGCTGAAGCGAGAGCTCGAGCGACTCGACGCCCTGGCGCCGGGGCCTCCTCCCGTCGAGGCGCTCCGCCGCGAGAAGCCCGGCCAGGCCCCGCTGCCTCCCTACCGCGAGTACGTGGGGCAGGGCAGCCAGCGGATCTGGGTCGGCCGCGGCTCCACCCACAACGACACGCTCACCTTCCGGGTGGCCAGGCCCTTCCACCTCTGGCTGCACGCGCGCGGCGTGCCGGGTGCTCACGTGGTGGTGCCGCTGGAGAAGGGCGCGCCGCTCTCCAGCGAGGTGTTGATCGACGCCGCGCACCTCGCGCTCCACCACTCCGAGCTCAAGGGCGAGCCGCGCGGCGAGGTGAGCTACACGCCGGTGAAGTTCGTGCGGAAGGCGAAGGACGCGGGGCCCGGCGCGGTCACCTTCACCCGCGAAAAAACCGTCCTCCTTCGCGTCGAGCCCGAGCGCCTCGCGCGCCTGCTCGCGAGCGAGCAAAGCCGCTGATCCGCCAATCGCATTCGGCGTGACGCTCTGCGTCACCCACCTTCGTTGATCCGCTGCGGAGGGGTGTGTTACAGGCCGCGCCCTTTCCGGGGCTTGGGCCCGAGGCTCCACGAGGTGCGCTTTTCTTGTCGATCGACGCGGTCAGCCTGTGTGCTTCGCTAACGGTCGCCCCGTCGAGTGGCAGACCCGCCAGCCAGGCGTCGGGTGCAGCGCACGACAGCCGCACCGTGAATCCCGCGACTTGGTCGCGATCGACCCGCCGTGGCGGATGGGCACGCTTGTTGCCCGTGCGTCGCGGCCACTTGAGCCGGAGGCTTGCGTGAAGAGACTGTCCACCGCCCTGTTGGGCCTTGCGCTGCTGCCCGCGCTGGCGCTGGCCCAGGCGCCCGCGAGCTCCGAGGTTCCGGCGAAGGAAACGCAGGCCGCGTCGGGGAATTCCGGCGACGCCCAGCAGACCGCGCCGACCACGCCGCCTCCGACGTCCAGCAGCGCGACGGCGCCAGCGGCGCCCAACCTGACGCCCACCACCACTGCGCCCACGGTCAGCAAGAAGAAGAGCGCGCTGGCCAACGCGGTCCAGGCGCGTACGCCGGAGGAGCAGGCCAACCAGTCCGGCTTCCAGTTCATCGTGGCGCTCGACCACTACCTGGGCGCGGGCACCTTCGTGGACGCGAAGTACTACTCGTACCTGGCGGCCTTCCTCACGGTGGTGCCGCAGTACCTCTTCGGCATCGGCAAGCAGCGCCTGGTGGCCAGCGTCACCGCGCGCCTCGCCTACGAGTACACGATGCCCGACGCGGAGACGGGCCGGAAGGTGGGCTTCTCGGACACGCGCATCGGCTTGTCCGCGCCGGCCATCTTCCGCGACAACGCGTTCACCGGCATCGCCTTCAGCCCCAACATCGGCCTCACGCTGCCCACCTCGCCCGAGTCGTGGAACGCGGGGATGATCACCGCCCTGTCCGCCGGCGTCACCATGTCGCGCTCGGTGAAGGTGGTGGACTTCCGGCTCCAGTTGGGCGGCTCGCGCAGCTTCTACACCTCGGCGCAGTCGGGGGTGCGGGCGTCGGACGCGCGGGACGAGAACGGCAACCTGTACGTCACCTGCCGCACGGGCGAGCCGGTCTGCGGCTTCAGCAGCATGAACCCGGCCTGGTCCTTCAACATTGGCGGCCAGGTGCAGTGGCGCGCCACCGGCAGCCTGCTCTTCTACGTCGGCTACACCTTCATCAAGTCCTGGCGGCACGGCGCCACCTACAGCCAGGACGAGTTCACCCCCAAGGCGCTGGACGAGAACGGCAACGCGGTGGCCGACGTGGGCCTGGGGCAGATGGACCGCACCTCGGCCTTCCTCGGCGCCAGCTACCAGTTGAACGAGCACTACTCGATCGACCTGGGCGTCTCGAACGTCCAGACGCCGCTGACCCCGACCGGCCAGGTTCGCTTCCCCTTCCTCTCTTTCGGCACCTGGGCGGACAACGCCACCAGCCTCTACTTCACGCTCACCGCCGCCTACTGAGCCCCTCTCATGACGATCTCGATCTCGACTTCGCAGTCCCAGACCGGAGGCAACATGCACGCACGTCCCACCCGCGCCCGCCTGCTCGTGGCGGCGCTGACCACCCTGTTCGTGGTCGGCTGCGCCCAGAGCAACGGTGACATCAACCGGGTTCAGCCGAACGTGGTGAAGAAGACGGACCTGCTGGACGGGCAGTGGTTCTTCCGCAACACGGTGACGTGGACGCCGTTCAACACCGGCTTCACCTTCCCCGGCCAGACGGGGAACATGGAGAAGCTGGTGTGGGAGATCCAGGAAGGGTACCTGGTCGGCTACCGCTCCTACCCGTACACGCTGGGCACCGACACCAACGTCGATCCCACGTCGCTCGTGTCCGGCACCACCGCGAAGTACTGCAACGCGGAAGGCGTCTGCGCCGGCGGCCAGAGGTACTACGGCGCGCCGGTGGTGGCCTTCGCCATCAAGGGCCAGTTCGACATTCAGCGCGGGTACAACGCGGCCACGGGCGAGCCCACCAACGTCATCTCTGAGAACAGCACCGACCGGCCGTGGAACGAGCGCGAGTACATCCGCGTGGACTGGGCCACCAACATGCTCAACCGCATGTCGGGCATGAGCTGGGGCACGGTGCAGAACCCCAGCGATCCCAAGCTCACCACCAGCAACAACTGGATCCAGCCGAACGAGCCGGGGACCGATCCGTACGACTGGCCGACGTTCGAGTACCAGGATCGCAACAACGACGGTACGCCCGAGCTGGTCTACTTCGACGTCACCGGCCGCTACATGGCCAACCCCGACAGCGTGTACTTCGAGGGGTACGGCAACATTCCGTACTGCTGGTTCGCCGCCTACCTGGGCAGCGTGTACGACTGCAGCTCGAGCGAGATCCACATGCGGATCTCCATCGCCAAGGTGGACGAGACCTGGTCGCGTGACTACGAGCCGCTGCTCTACGACAACGATCTGATGTCGCTGTTCGGCTACTTCCGCACCGAGCGCCTCAACTACGACCGGAAGTTCGGCTACACCAACACCTCGGTGATCCGGCTGGGCCAGCGGCACCGCGTGTGGAAGGAGTACTACCAGAAGGACGCGAACGGCCAGGTGACGGGCACGCCGATCCCCATGGCACAGCGCGAGCAGAAGCCGGTGGTCTACTACTTCACGCCGGCCGCGCGGATGGGCGGCGAGGAGCGCTACGCGGAGTTCTGGGAGCCGGGGCGGATCATCGAGAAGGACTTCGATCGCGCGTTCCGCCGCGCTACCGCGGCCGCCAAGGGCGGCAACTCGGTGTCGCCGGACAGCGTGGGGCAGATGTTCTACCTCTGCAACAACCCGGTGAAGTCGGGTGACCCCGCGGCCTGCGGCGCGGCGGGCTTCAGCCCGAAGGTGGGCGACCTGCGCTACAGCTTCGTCAACACGGTGGCCGAGCCGGTGGCCAACGGGCTGCTCGGGTACGGCCCGAGTTCAGCGGATCCGGAGACGGGTCAGCTCATCTCCGGCATGTCGAACACGTACACCTGGGGAGTCGACCTCTACGGCCGCAGCGTCACCGACTGGATGCTGCTGCTGTCGGGCGAGCTGGACGAGGGCGACTACATGAGCGGCCAGCAGGTGAAGGACTACATGGCCGCCAACCCCGTCTACAACGTGGGCAAGCACCAGCAGGCCATCGGGAAGATCCACGCGGGGCTGCAGGGCATTCCGCAGAAGAACGACGAGACGAAGGGCGCCTTCCAGCGGCAGACCGAGCGGATGACGTCGCTGATGGCGCGGCTGCGGTCCAACCCCTCGTCGCTGGCGGGCAAGGGCGACGAGCTGAAGAGGGCAGCCGACGAGCTGGCCAAGCACCCGCAGCTCGAGGCCGCGGTGCTGGACAACCCGGACCTGCAGGTCGACTTGATCAACCTGCTGCCGCCGTTCGCGCGCGCCGCCGCCCAGAAGGACCCGGAGTTCCGCCGCGCCGCGGCCCGCGACGTGCTGACGAACTTCTCGGCCGCCGCGTCCTACGAGCAGAAGCGGATCGAGTGGCTGTCGAAGAACAACATCACCACCTTCGAGTTCTATGACCGGACGCTGGTGGGCTGGGCCAACGAGCTGCTGCAGAAGCGCACCGCGCGAATCGCCGAGCTGAGGGCCAGCGGCAACCCGGGCTGCGCCAACCCGTTGAGCTGCTCGGACGACGAGGCGAAGCAGATCGCCACCGACGAGGTCGCCAAGTTCGTGCGGCAGAACGTGTGGCTGGGCACCGCGCTCCACGAGACGGGCCACACGCTCAACCTGCGCCACAACTTCCAGGGCTCGTACGACTCGATCAACTACTTCGACCAGTACTGGGACTTCCGGAAAGACACCATCACGGTCGATCAGAACGGCCAGGCCAAGCTGCCGCGCACCCCGGCGGACATGAAGGCCGCGTCCGACGGGCTGGAGGCCCAGCAGCTCGTGGGCATGCACAACTACGAGTACTCGTCGATCATGGACTACTCCGGGAAGATCTACGGGGACTGGCACGGGCTGGGGAAGTACGACGAGGCGGCGATCATCTTCGCGTACTCGGGCGACACCCACCCCGGCTACGTCGAGGTGTTCAAGGGGGCGCGCGCGAACTCGCAGGCCTTCCCCGGCTCCGACGGCAACATGATGACCATCTCGGGCGCGAAGGGCGATCTGCCGCTGGTGAACGCCACGCACACCAACCCGAACGTGCGCAACTACACCGAGCGCTACCACTACACGACGGTGCCGCTGCACTTCGGTGAGGGCTCGGACCTGATCACCACGATGAACGACGGTATTCAGAAGATCCGCCAGCGCGAGCTCGCGAAGTGGAGCGACGTGAAGGCGGACGAGCAGCGGGTGGCGGATGCGCTCAAGGCCGACCCCACGCTGATCGACGACCCGGATCGGGCCGCCGCCCAGTTGGGCAACCCGAGGCTGCGCGTGCCGTACATGTTCTGCAGCGACGAGTCGGCCGACGGGCCGGTGCTGTCCTGCAACCGCTTCGACCGCGGCCCGGACTACTTCGAGATGGTGAAGACCAAGCTCGAGGACTACTGGAACTACTACCTCGACTCGCACTTCCGGCGTGATCGCTCCTTCTTCAGCGGCGATTCGGCGCTGTACCGTACCTACGGGGCGTACAACTTCGCGTCGAACGTCTACAAGCACTGGGTGCTGGAGCAGTTCAAGGAGCCCACGCCCAGCCAGGAGCAGATCCTCCGGTACAAGGTGGATCCGATGATCCAGGACTACTGGACGATGGCGGTGCTGGACGGCGTCAACTCGCACCTCAACGTGATGTCGGTGCCGCCGGACGGGCTGTTCATGTACCGCAACCTGCGCGGCGGCCCCCGCTGGGACGTGATCAGCCAGGGCGAGGACTTCGACTACCTGAACGACGAAGGGCGCCAGAAGCTGCAGGACCTGTACACCAGCCGCCTGGGCGGTGAGGACTACGTGATCCTCCCGCGCGGCCTGGGCCGGCGCATGTACAGCCGGTACGACTACAAGTCGGGCTTCGGCTTCTTCGAGCGCATGCTGGAGGCCGGCCACTACAACGACCAGATCGGCGCGATGTTCGCGGCGGTCATCCCCGGCATCGACGTGCAGGGGGTGGACGTCACCGCGGACTTCAACCGCTACAACATCAGCTACTACACGGTGTTCCGCCCCGAGTTCCACGACACCTTCAGCGCGCTGTGGTCGAACGACGAGGAGAAGATCCGCCCCACGCTCTACAAGACGGTGAACAACGCGGGGCAGGTGGAGGACAACGCGGCGATCTTCTGGCGCATCTACGTGCGCGGCACCGACTTCTACCAGGGCTTCACCTACCCGGCGGAGATGCCGGGGCAGTGCCAGGGCAACCAGACGCCTCCTGATTGCTTCACGGCCCTGCAGAACGCGGCGCCCGCCAACATCCAGCTCACCTGGACCAGCCGCATCTACGGCTTGCTCCTCGGCATGGCGCTGTTCCGCACCAACTACGATCTCGACTACGCGAAGGCCAACCAGATCTACAAGCTGGGCGGCAGCGAGGCGTTCACCGTGACGCCCGGCTACCACACGCTCGAGGTGCAGGACCCGGTCACCGGCCACCGCTACCTGGCGGTCGAGCGTGACGGCGCGCCGAAGAACAGCTCCAGCGCCGTCCGGATGATCACCATCGGCCAGGACTACCTGAAGATGGTGAACAACCCGGCCACCTGCCCGCTGCCCGACTACATCTTCTTCCTCGGCTACAGTTGCATGTCGGCCGAGTCGGCCAACAACCCCGCCCTGCTGGAGGAGCGCCGCGAGTACTGGCTGGAGATCTTCCAGGACCAGCTGCGCGACCTCGACCTGATGCGCGGCATGTACCAGGCGTACGGGAAGGCGTTCTGACCATGACTCACCGCACTTCGAAGGAAATGACCATGAACCGCCTGTTCCAGACGATGCTCGTGGCCGCCGTCACGGTGGTGGCGGTGGGTTGCGGTCAGCCCGAGCTCATCGACCGCACCCAGCCCAACTACATGAAGAAGTCCGACCTGCTCGAGGGCACCTGGTACATCCAGGAGACGGTCGTCGACACGCCCAAGTCGCCCAGCGCCACCACGGTGATCGGCCAAGGCGGCAAGATGGAGAAGGTCCGCTTCGAGATCCAGGAGGGCCTGCTGGTCGCCTACCGGGCCTACGAGATCGTCCCCGGCGCGGATCCCAAGGTGGACCGGGTCAACTCGTCGATCGGCGACGTGAGGTTCCAGGACGGCCGGGCCTACAAGGGCAACCCGGTGTTCGCGTACACGATCGACAGCCACTTCGATCGCCAGCGCCAGTACAACGCGTCGACCGGCGAGCAGACCAACGTGCTGGAGGAGAACACCACGGATCGGCCCTGGTACGAGCGCGAGTTCATGCGCGTGAACTGGGCGAAGAACCAGATCATCAATGCCGACTCCACCTGCACCAACGGCGCCGCCTCGGCTCTCCACTGCACTGGCGACGGGGCGGGGCTCTACCTGCGGTACGTGACGGTGCAGGATCAGCAGGCGCAGGACCAGGCGATGGTGTTCGAGCGGGATGCGGCCGGCAACCTGGTCTACTTCGACTGGACCACCCAGGCTGTCATCGACCCGCCGAGCATCTACTACGAAGGCTACGGCAACCTGCCGTTCTGCTTCTTCAACCCCACCGTGGACTGCGAGAGCGTCGACGTGCGGGTGCGCGTGTCGGTGAAGAAGGTCGATCAGGCGCGGGTGAAGGACTACGAGCCGCTCATCTACAACGATCGCCTGAACAAGAAGTTCGGCATGTTCCGGCAGGAGGCGTACGCGTACTCGAAGGACTACCGCTACACCTACACCGGCCAGCAGTTCTTCGCGATGCGGCACAACATCTGGAAGCAGGCGCGCGGCGCCGACGGTACGCCGCTCCCCGTCGATCAGCGCCCGCTGCGGCCGATCGTCTACTACATGACGCAGAGCACCCCGGAGTTCCTCTTCCCGGCGGCCTCCCAGCACCTGGCCACCGCGGCCGGCGCGGATCCGGCGAACACGATCGAGGCTTCGTGGGATCACGCTTATCGGCGCGCCGTGGCGGTGCCCCGCGGCCTCGAGGCCAGCGACGTCGATCAGATCTTCTACGTCTGCGAGTCGCCGGTGCGCGAGGGCTCCCCCGAGGCCTGCGGGAAGCCGGACACCTACGCCCGCATCGGTGACCTCCGGTACAACATCATCCCCTACGTGGAGCAGAACGCGGGCGGCCTGCTGGGCCTGGGCCCCTCCTCCATGGATCCGGAGACGGGCGAGGTGGTCCACGCCGCGGCCAACGTCTACGGGCCGGGCCTCGACACCTGGGCCGGCGAGTCCATGCAGATGATGGACGTGCTCAACGGGCAGGTCACCCTGAACGACCTGGTCTCGGGCAAGGACATTCAGGACTACGTCTTCTCGCACTTGAAGCCCACGGACCCGCGCGCCCCCGCGTCGGGTCCCTTCACCAGCCAGCAGCCCCTGTCCAGCGACACCACCAAGCCCATGGGCTCCATGGCCAACACCCGCGGCCGCCTGCGCAACCTGGCCACCCAGTGGCAGATGAGCGGCCTGCCCCTGGCGAAGGAGGACCGCAAGGCCACCGTCGCCCAGTTGCTCGAGAAGAACCCGTCCCTGAAGAGCGAGCTGGTCAACCTGCCGGAGGTCCGCGTGGCGGTGCAGTCGCTGACCACCAACGCCGGCTTCCGCGCCAAGGTGCAGACGGACTCCAACTTCTACCAGAAGGTGGCGCTCGACATCCTCTTGGGGCGGGATCCGATCGAGAAGGCGCGCGAGGACTTCAAGAAGACGCCGCGCCCGGAGATCGGCTGCTACTACGAGGCCTACGAGGACGAGGACTACGTGGGCGTGGCCAACGAGAAGCTCAAGCTGCAGCAGCAGCTCGAGCAGCAGTACCTCACCCAGGGCCACCCGCGCTGCGCCAACACCTCTTCCTGCACCCAGGCCGAGGCCACCACCATCGCGCGTGACGAGGTGTACAACTCGCTGCGCCGCGAGGCCTACCGCTCGGTCGCCGAGCACGAGATCGGCCACACCCTGGGCATGATGCACAACTTCATCGGCTCGGCCGACGCGCTCAACTACAAGGACGGGTACTGGGATCTGCGCAAGGAGACCATCGGCGTAGTCGTGGCCGGCCAGCGGGTGCTGCCGGTCAACCCGCAGAACCTGATCGACGCCTCCAAGCTGAACCAGAAGCAGACCAACGAGGGTCTCTACGAGTACACCTACTCGTCGATCATGGACTACGGCGCGCGCGTCACCGCCCAGAACAAGGGCGTGGGCAAGTACGACGACGCGCTCATTCTCTTCGCCTACGGCGGCGGCTACGAGCCGGGCTGGGTGGAGGTCTTCAACGAGACCCGGTCCAACTACACCGATCCCAACGTGGTGGTCCCGGTGGATAACGCGGCCCGCATCTTCACGGTGCGCGGCGCGCACGTGGAGATCCCCCTGGCGCACGTGGAGCACTACACCCCGGCGTCCAACTTCTACACGGACAAGTACCACTACTCGACGCTGCCGCTGCACTTCGCGGACAACGACAAAGATCTCACCCTGATGATCAACAAGGGCGTGGAGCGGATGAAGAACCGCTCCTTCCGCCCCTGGAAGGAGATGTCGAAGTACTACGATCAGGTGGAGCGCTCGCTGAAGGACTGGAACCTCTCTTCGAGCGGCCTGGCCGAGACGGACTACGTGCGCGCTCGCGACGTGGTGCTGGACGCAGAAGTCGTGCTGCGCACGTCCACCACCTGGGAGAGCCCGGCGCCTGCCAGCATCGTGCTGGAGCCCACAGGCACTGGCACGATGACGGCCAAGGGTGACATCGAGTGGACGGCGACGGTCAACTCCATGCCGGCGACCCAGCCCTGCGCTGCCTGCTCCGCCATGAAGCTCACCGTGGTGTGGATGGACGGCATGGTGAAGACCACCACCGTGTACGACATGGTCCTCAAGCCGGATAACCAGATGGAGCTGACGGGCGGCGACTTCCCGGCGGGCACCACCCTGGCCTTCACCGGCAAGCCCACGCTGAGCCCCCACGCCCACATCCCCGTCGAGGTGCCCTACATGTTCTGCTCCGACTACGAGGTCGGCGCGAACCTGATGTGCAACCGCAACGATCAGGGCGCGGACGTCTACGAGATGACGACGAAGTGGCTGGAGCGGTTCAACGAGATGTACCCGTTCCTCAACTTCCGTCGGGACAAGCTGCTGTACTCCCCGTCAGCGGTCGCCAGCCGCAAGTTCGGCCGGTACCTGGGCAACGTGCCCAACGTGTACCAGCAGTGGCTGTTCAACATTCACTACCTGGCCAAGTCCCCCGAGGAGATGGACAAGTACTACGGCCTGGGCGATCCGATCTGGCAGAACTACTGGACGATGGCGGTGGTGGACTCCACCAACCTGCTCATGCAGCAGCTCTCCATCCCCTCGGTCGGCTACCACGGCCAGAAGGCGGACGGCACCTGGGAGTACGTGCCCACCGGCGATCCGACGAACGTCCGCCTGGAGCCCGCGGCCGAAGCCGACCTGATCAACGATCTGCGCGGCCGGGGCTACAATGACGTGCTGTACGTGCCGCGCGGCCCGGGCCGCAGCATGTACACGGTGTACGACACCTTCGGGTACGACAACTTCTACCGCGTCAACGAGGCGGGGCACTTCTGGGACGTGTACGCGGCCATCCTGGCGCTGATCACCAGCGAGACGAACTTCCTCGGCGTGGACCGCGGCTCGGACGCGCTGCGCTACTCGCTGCCCTACTACCTCACCTTCAACAAGGAGCTGGCCGGCGTGTTCAACGCCTACTGGACGCAGAACGTCCCGTACTACTCCGCCTACATCGCCAAGCAGCCGGACGGCACGGGCTTCGTCCAGCAGCCCATCTACCTGCGCGCCGAGGAGTACGTGCCCGGCTTCGTGTACCCGCCGGTGCCTCCCAGCCCGGTGGACAACAACGGCAACCCCATGCTGCTCAAGAAGGTGGCCCCGGTGACGACCTGGAGCGCGCGCTTCTACGCGCAGCTCTTCTCGATGGCCTTCTTCACCAGCAACTTCAACATGGAGTTCGCCAACTTCAACAACGTGTACCGCCTGGGCGCGGGTGACAACCTCACCCCGGCCGACGGCTTCGAGGTGGTGCGCTTCGACGATCCGTTCGGCGGCGGCTACGTGTACGCGGCGATCCAGAAGATCGGCGACACCAACCCGCCGGCGGCGCCGTACATGGTGACCCAGGCCGCCACCTACGCCCAGAAGTGGAGCCAGGCGCAGACGTCGGGTCAGCCGGTGGACGGCCTGAACGCCGCGCAGTGGGAAGAGAAGGTCCGCGACTCCACGCGCACCATGGAGATGATGCGCGGCATGTACGACATCTTCGGCCGCGTCTGGTAGCCGCCGGAGGCTTCTGAGGCGACAGGCGCCCGGCGTCCCGTGACAGCAAACGGGGCTGCCGGGCGTCGTCATTTCTTCGCTTCGACAAAGGCCGCCGCCTTTGACTACAACTGCGCCCGTGCAGCTGGAGCTCGCGCCCCGACAGCTCGACCTCTTCCGTACCCTCCGCCCCGAGCCGGCGCGCGCCGCCCTGTCGCGGGAGCCTCTGCCCACGCCCGCCGCCGAGCCAAAGCCGAAGCTGTTGTCCCGCCACGAGGTGCTGGCCCGCGCCCGGGAGCTGGGCCACCGGATCGCCGAGGCGCTGGGGCCCGAGCTCAAGGTGCACCTGTCGGTGCACGACAACGGCTCGACGATGGTCAGCTTCCGCCGGCAGCCGCCGCTGCTCAAGGTGCGGGTCCACCACATGTTCCTCGACGCGCCGGACCAGGTCGTCAGGGCCATCGCGGACTACGCGGGGCGGGGCGTGCGGAAGGCCGGCCAGGTGCTGGACGACTACATCGCCAGCCGGCAGGAGCGGATCCGCGCCCTGCCGCGCCGGCCCGCGCCGCTCCAGGTGCGGGGGCGCTGCTTCGATCTCCAGGCGCTCTTCGACGAGCTGAACCAGCGCTACTTCCAGGGAGGGATCCGCGCGCGGATCGGCTGGGGGCGGCAGAACGGCCGGCGTCGCCGCAAGTCGATCCGCCTGGGCGTGTACGATCACAAGGCGCGCGAGATCCGCCTGCACCCCGCGCTCGATCGCCCGGACGTGCCGCGCTTCTTCGTGGAGTACATCGTCTTCCACGAGATGCTCCACCAGCTCTTCCCCAGCGATCGCCACACCGGGCGGCACGTGCACCACCCGCGGGCCTTCCGGGACCGCGAGCGCGCCTTCCCCCGGTTCGAAGCGGCGCTGGCCTGGGAGAAGCAGCACCTGCACCGGTTGCTGCGGGGCTGACAGCAGGACATCTTCCTGGGAAGTCACCGCGGCGCGCCGCCGGCGCGTTTCTTTGCCTTCCACCCGAGGAAGGCCAGGCCCCGGGGCGACACCTCGTAGCCGACCTCGAAGGACTGGGTGAGGCCCAGGCGCTTCAGCTTCCGCACGTCCACCTTGAAGGGCGCCGTCTCGCGGCCCAGCCTGGCTGCCAGCTTCGACGCCGCGAGGCGCGGGTGCCGGAGGATCAGCTTCAGCACCTTCCGCGTCCACGGGCGCCGGCCGTCCAGCCGCGCCAGGCGCTGCTTCAGCACCGCCACGTCCTCTTCCGACAGCTTCGCGTCGAGTGCGCCGGGCACGCGGTCGCCGTCGCCGCCGTGGTGGAGCGCCACACGGAACAGCGGCGTCGCGTCGGTGAGGGGCTCGGGTGACACCGGGCGCAGGTAGGCGAGCAGCTCCGCGCGGCTTTCGAAGCCGGCGGCCCGCACGTCCCGCTCGCAGATCGCTCCCACCGTGGTGCGCACCACGCCGTCCACCTCCACCACGCCGATCGGGTGCACTCGGTACCGCCCGCCCGGCTTGACGCGCGGCGTCGCCCAGCGGCGGAACGTCAGCGTCACTGAGCCGTCCACCAGCCCGGCGTGAAAGCGCTTCTGGAAGAGCAGCACGCGATGCCCGTATAACGCCTGGCCATGAGACGCGCGAAGATCGTCTGCACGCTGGGGCCCGCCTCGGCGTCGCAGGAGATGCTGGAGAAGCTGATCAACGCGGGGATGGACGTGGCCCGGCTGAACTTCAGCCACGGCAGCCACGCCGATCATCAGGCCACGGTGGACCGGATGCGGGCGGCGCAGCTCAAGGTGCGCAAGGCGGTGGGGATTCTGGGCGATCTGCAGGGGCCGAAGATCCGCACCGGCAAGCTGGAGAAGGGCGCGATCGAGCTGGTGGAAGGCAGGGAGCTCACCATCACCACCGACGAGTCCGTGCTGGGGACCCAGGAGCTGATCTCCACCACCTACCCGCACCTCGCCGCGGACGTGAACGTGGGTGACCGGATCCTCCTCGACGACGGCTTGCTCGAGCTCTCTGTCACCGCCACCGACAAGAAGGCGCTGTTGCGGACCGAGGTGGTGCACGGCGGGACGCTGAAGAACAACAAGGGCATCAACCTGCCCGGGGTGGCGCTGCGCGCCGAGGCGCTGACGCCCAAGGACAAGGAGGACCTGATCTTCGGCCTCAAGGCCGGCGTGGACATGGTGGCCCTGTCCTTTGTGCGCACCCCGCAGGACCTCGACCTGTGCCGCCAGGCGATGGCCGAGGCCGGCCGGGTGGTGCCGATCATCGCCAAGCTGGAGAAGCCCGAGGCCATCGCCCGCCTCGACGCGATCCTCGACAAGACGGACGGGGTGATGGTGGCGCGCGGCGATCTGGGCGTGGAGATCCCTCCCGAGGAGGTGCCGGCGATCCAGAAGGACATCATCCGCCGGGCCAACGCCCGCGGCCTGCCGGTGATCGTCGCCACGCAGATGCTCAACTCGATGATCGAGCACCCGCGACCCACCCGGGCGGAGGCCAGCGACGTGGCCAACGCCATCTTCGACAACACCGACGCGGTGATGCTGTCGGGCGAGTCGGCGTCGGGCCGGTACCCAATCGAGTCGGTGGAGATGATGAGCCGGATCGTCGAGGCGGCCGAGTCGGCGATGCGCCAGTCCTTCCCGCGGATGGGCTCCGGCGAGGCGATGCGGCTGCCGGCGGAGTTCCCCGACGTCACCTGCGGAGTCGCCTGCCGGGCTGCGCGCGAGGCCGGGGCGGCGTTGATCGTCGCCTTCACCCACACCGGCACCACCGCGCGGCTGCTGTCCCGCTACCGGCCGCAGGTGCCGATTATCGCCTTCTCGCCCAACCAGGAGGTGCGGCGGCGGCTGGCGCTCCTGTGGGGCGTGATGCCCCGGGTGCTCGAGCCGGTGAAGGAGACGGAAGAGATGGTCCGCCGGGTGGAGGAGGAGCTGCTCGCCCGGGGGCTGGCCAGGCGCGGCGACCGGGTGGTGATCGTCTTCGGGGCGCCGGTGGGGCAGGCGGGGAAGATCAACTCCCTGCGGCTGCACACCATCTCGATGTGAGGGGGCCCTTCACCGGGGCTTGAGGGCCCGGTGGGACACGTCGGCCTCGACGAAGATCCGGAACAGCTCCGTGTCCAGTTGGCCCGCGTCGGCTTCCTTCTTGAGGATGTCGAGCGCCAGTTGGTGTGGCACCGCCTTCTTGTAGGGCCGGTCGCTGGCGGTGAGCGCGTCGTAGATGTCGCTGATCGCCATCATCTTCGACTGCAGGGGGATCTGCTCGACGGCGATAGCCCGGGGGTAGCCCTTGCCGTCCAGCTTCTCGTGGTGGGCGTAGGCGATTTCCGGCACCCGCTTGAGCGAAGGGGTCCAGGGGATCTGCGAGAGGAAGCGGAAGGTGTGGGTGACGTGGGACTCGATCTCTCTGCGCTCGGTGGCGGACAGGGAGCCGCGGGGGATGGACAGCACCTGCACCTCGTTGGGGGTGAGGATCGTCTGGGGGCGCTCGTGCGAGTCGTTGAAGCTGAGCATGCCCAGCGAGGACAGCCGCTCGAAGCCGCCCTGGGCCAGCACTGTGGGCCGGTTGCACTGAAGGATGAACTCGTAGGCGTCCGCCAGCTCCTTGAGTTCCTTCGCCAGCCGCTCACCTTCTTCCTGCTCGATGGCCGGTAGCTCCCGGTCGCCGCGCAGCTTCACCGCGTCCAGCCGGCGCGTCAGGGACGCCGCCTGCCGGTGCATGCGGGCCATCTCGAAGCGCTGCCGCAGCGTCTCCAGCTCGTGGGGGTACAGCTTCTCGGCCTTCACCAGGACCGGCTCGCGCACGCCGATCTTCCCGAAGTCGTGGAGGAGCGAGGCGTAGCGGATCTCCTGGATCTGCTCGCTGGTGAAGGCCACGTCCTTGTAGGGCCCGGAAGGGGTGGCCTCGGTCACCTGGGCCAGGGCGACGGTGAGCGACGCCACCCGTCCGGAGTGGCCGGCGGTGGTCGGATCCCGCTGCTCGATCGCCATCACCGAGGCCTGCACGAAGCCCTCGAAGAGCTTGCTGATGTCCTCGTGCAGCTTGACGTTCTCGATCGCCTGGGCGGCCTGGCCGCCGAGCGCCAGCAACAGCTCTTCGTCTTCGGCGTCGAAGGCCCCGTCGGCGGCGTTGAGCGCCTGGATGACGCCCGTCACTTCTCCGCGGGTGTCGCGCATCGCCACCGTGAGCAGGCTCTTGGTGCGGTAGTTGTTCTTCACGTCCCAGTCGCGCTGGAAGCGGGGATCTTCGTACGCGTCGAGGATGTTGATGGTCTGCCCGGTCTGGGCCACCGAGCCGGCGATGCCCTGGCCCAGGGGGAGGCGGATTTCCTGGGCCGCGCCCTGGGCCACCCGGGTCGACAGGTGGGTGCGATCGCGGGTGAGGATGAAGAGCGAGCAGCGGTCGGCTTCCACCACCCGCGCCGCCTCCCGCAGGATCAGCTCGAGCAGGCCGTCGAGGTCGTGGATGGCGGCCATGGCCTTGGCGACCTCGAGGATGGCGCTCAGCTTGTCGGCCCGCCGCACCGCCTGGCTCAACGCAGACATCGACGGCGTGGTCTTTTCATTCTGAGATGGGTCCAAGGTGCCGCCGATGTTCGCCCGCCCAGCCGATCACCGCAACGCCTTGCCGGCGCTGTGCTTCTTCCTGGCCCTCACCGCGGGCTGCGGGGCGCAGCAGCTCCTGCGCATGGATCGGGTGAAGGCGGGCCCACACCTGGAGTTCTTCCTCGGCGGCGGGGGGAACTCGGCGGCGTTGCTGCACGAAGGGGTGGTCTTCCTGGTGGACCCCAAGCTGCGGCCCGCGTCGCGCCGGGTGCGGCAGACGCTGGAGGAGGAGCTGGGGCGGCAGGTGCGGCGGGTGGTGCTGACGCACGCGCACCTCGATCACGCGTCGGGGCTCGGCCTGTACCCGTCGGCGGTGGTGCTGGCCCACCCGGCGACGCGCGCGCGACTGGAGGCGCAGGGGTACCGCGCCGGCTGGGTGGACGTCTCGCACGAGGTGCGGCTGACCCTGGGTGGCGAGCCGGTGCGAGTCCTGTACCTGGGCGCGGGGCACACCGACGGCGATCTGGTGGTGCTCTTCGAGGCGCGGAAGCTGCTGGTGGCGGGCGACCTGGTCTTGGAGCGCAGCGAGCCGGTCATCGACGAGGCGTCCGGTGGCGATCCGCTGGCGCTGGCGGCCACGCTGGATCGGGTGCTGGCGCTCGACTTCGACACCGCCCTGCCGGGGCACGGCCAGAGCGTCCCGCGCGCGCGGGTGCAGCGCCTGCGCGAGTACCTGCGGGCCGTGGAGGACGCGGTGCGCGCGGCGCGGGGGCGAGGGCTGGACGAGGCGGCGATCGCCCGGGAGGTGAAGGTGGCGGGCTTCGAGGACTTCGAGCCGGTGCCCTTCCGCACGGATCGCGCCGAGACAGTCCGCTTGATGGCGCGCGCCGTCTTCCGCGAAGCGAGCGTGCCCACCCCCTGAGGCCGCGGGGCGCGTGCAACTGACCCGCCGGGTGTGGCATGTCACCTCGCGCATGCACCTGAAGATCGCTCCTTCCATCCTCTCGGCTGACTTCGGGCGTCTGGCCGACGAGGTGCGCGCGGTCGAGGCCGCGGGCGCCGACTACATCCACGTGGACGTGATGGACGGCCGCTTCGTGCCCAACCTCACCATCGGTCCCCTGGTGGTGGAGGCGGTGAAGAAGGCCACGCGCCTGCCCCTGGACGTGCACCTGATGATCGTCGAGCCCGAGAGGTACGTGGGCGACTTCGTGAAGGCGGGGGCGGACCTCGTCACCGTGCACCAGGAGGTGTCCCCGCACCTCCATCGCACGCTGCAGCAGATTCGCGCGGCGGGGGCGAAGTCGTCGGTGGTGCTGAATCCGTCCACCCCGCTGTGCGCCATCGAAGAGGTGCTGGGCGAGGTGCACCAGGTGCTGCTGATGAGCGTGAACCCGGGCTTCGGGGGACAGACCTTCATCGCCGCGACGGTGGACAAGGTGCGCCGGCTGCGGGGAATGCTGAAGGAGCGCGGGCTCGACGCGGTGGACATCGAGGTGGACGGGGGCATCAACGCCGCGACGGCGAAGCAGGTGGTGGCGGCGGGCGCGACGGTGCTGGTGGCGGGCAATGCGATCTTCAAGGCCCCCGACTACCGCGAGGCGATCGCCGCGCTGCGGGGCTGACCGCACGTGCGCAGGCCCACCTCCCCGCGTCGGGCACTGGCTCGTCGTGCACGGCGAGGCTGGCGGAGATGGAGTCGATCTGCCCGGCCCAGGTGACGCGCGCCGCCTGCCGCGGCCGGAACGTCGCCTTCACCCAGTCGTTGGGGGGAATGGTGAGGTGCCGCGAGAGGAACAGCGCACGGCGCAGCTCGCCCCGCCGCGCCGTCACCGCTGCGCGACGAAGGGTCAGCGGACGTGCGTCGACGGATCGAGCGCGACCTGGAGCAGCGCTCCGTCCAAAGTGCGCAGCTCGATGGTGGGCGCCCCGTCCAGGAGCAGCCGCGGGTGCTGCACCACCAGCCGCCCGCTCGAGTCCACGCTGGTCCAGGTGCTCCAGAAGCCGCCGTTCACCCGCCAGGACACGCGCTCTCCCGCGGGCGCCTCGAGCTCGACCGCGTCACGCGACCAGCCGAGGGGCTTCGCCGCCTTCCGCGTCAGCCGCCGCATGGTGGGCGTGCACGGCGTCGTGTCCGGCTCCACGTCGGCGTAGAGGGCGAGGTGGTTGTAGCGCGAGGTGCCGGTGATCCTCCCGATCCCCCGCGCCCCCAGCAGCCGGAGCTGGAAGCCCCGCACGGCGGGCAGGGTGAACTTCGAGAGGCCTGCGGCCAGCTGGGGCTCGGCGAGGCTGAGCAGCGACGGCACCAGCGACTTGAGCGCGTCCAGCGGCTCGGCCAGCACCTCGGAGTTCTTCACGTCGGTGACGACGATCGCCTGGGTCAGCGAGCCCACCACCGGGGTGAGGCCCGAGCAGCCGTCCAGCTCCAGCCCCAGGGGCACGTTCATGTTGGCCACCAGGGTGAAGAGGCGCACCGGGCGATCCTCGAGCCACGCGTAGAGGTCCAGCTCCAGGCCGGTCCACTCCAGGCGCAGCAGCGGCTCGAGGATCGTCCCGTCGGGGTCCACCGTGCCCTCGCCCACGGTGAAGGCGGGCGGCGTCACCGGCCGCAGCACCAGGCGCAGGGGCACGTTGTCCCCGTGGGTGAAGAGGCTCAAGGAAGGGAGCAGGGCGGCCAGGAGGTCCGACTCCAGCGCGGGGATCGTCTCCGTCCCCAGCTCGAGGCACAGGGCGCCCGACTGCTGGGCCGCGAAGAGCGCCTCGGCGAGGTACTGCTGCGAGAGGGACACGGCCACCGAGTAGGGCACCGGCGCGTCGGTGTCGAAGTCGGGCAGGGGGAGGGTGGGCGGCGTGGGGCGCTGGGCGGGCGCGACGCAGGCGGACACGGCCTGGGCCGTAAAGCCGCCCCGCAGGCCCACGGTGAGGCCCGCGTCGGTGGCCGTCGCTCCGCCGCCCGCGCCGATGGAGAAGGTGAGCGGCGTGCCCGCGGCGGCCCCCAGGGCGCTCAGGGACTGCGCCACGTCCAGCTCGCCTTCCAGGCCGAGCAGCCCGGGCACGCACTTGTTGGTGCCGGTGTCGAGGCAGGCCCCCGCGTCGAGATCGCAGGTGGCGGTCGCCGCGGCGGACGTGGGGCAGGCGGTCATCGCGTCGCACTTCGCGCAGTTGGCCTTCGACAGGGCCTTGTTCACCTGCGTCTTGAGCGACTTCGCCAGCTGATCGATGAGCAGCGTCTTGAAGACGGACAGGTTGGCGCCGGTGCATGCGCCGCAGCCGCCTTCGTTGGCGATCACGATGTCGTTGGGATCGAGGCAGGCCGGCAGCGGCTGTGCGCCGGACGTGCCGCAGGCCTTCGCGCCACCCACCTCGGCCACCTCCAGGGCCAGCAGGCGATCCCACCGGGTGTCCACCGCCAGCTTGATGTTGAGGGAAAGCTGGTTGTCCGAGGGCGTGGCGCGGGCGGTGTCGAGATCGACGGTGCACTTCACCGGGCCGCCCCCGCTGAGCAGGCACAGCACCGAGTTGCGGCTCACCGTGGACACCGGGAGCAGCCCCGTCTGCACCGTGGCGTTGATGTGCGCCTCGAGGAGGTCGGGCGACGAGGAGGCGAAGTCCAGGCTGGTGATGTTGA